>CAZLLO010000001.1:0-148263 GCA_964560525.1 uncultured Candidatus Saccharibacteria bacterium
GCTTTACCAATATCTTCACAATATATTATGGATGCTTTGCTTAGATATTCTTTCTCTATATCAGAGTATTCCTTTGGATAAATTTCATAGAGGAAGACGCAGCCATCATTTTCATTGCTGGGATTTTCATAATCAGACTCTATTACTTCATATTGTTCGGGGATTAGGGTTATTAGATCCTCCTTGATTTTAAGAATCCTTTGTTGTTGTGTATTAACAGAATTGTCTTCCCTATTGATTAGAAAAATATACGCTACGATGGAAATGCTTATTAAGAGTACAATAGCAAGCAATATTTTGAAACCTACACTCACTTTCTTATTTGTACTCATAGTAATAATATACTGGTTTAATTTAGTTAAATCAATTGTCTACCATTAGTCTCCTGTGACTTAATACGAACCGAGATTTAATCCCTTCCAATATCCTTAACCTCTCTTGTGGATTACCAAACTGTAGTATATGTAATAGGTAGTTCTTAATCATTTCATCTGTAGAGTGTATTTCTTCTTTACCATTATGTGGTGTTAATTCTTTTCCTTTGTAATTACTATCTTCTATTATCTTTCTCATATTGTTTACTCTCTTTATTTCATCATTAAATTCTTTAAGTAGGTATTTCTTATCTAATTTCATTTTAGGAAGCAAGGATATTAATTGATTAATCATCTCTTCTTCTGTTATATATGGTTCTCTACACTTCTCATCTTTAGATCTACAACAGTGATAATAGATATGAGTATTTACTTTAGTATTTTTAAGTACCCTATACTTTATTTCTGCTGTTACTCCTGATCCACAACTAGCACATGTACATATCTTTTTAAATGGGAATACTTGTTTATTCCATTGTTTAGGTGTTGTTTCTAATTGTATTTGTACCTTATCAAATAGTTGTCTTGATATTAATGGTTGGTATGTTCCTTTATACCAATGTTCTCCAAAATGGAATTCTCCATAGTAGAATGGGTTCTTAAGAGTAGCGAATACTCTTCCTAATGACATTTCGCATCCTCTTGGTGTTTTAAAGTTTATACTTCTTAACCATCTTCTTACCATTCTTCCAGAGTGTCCTTCATACCCTACTCTTTCAAACATTTCTTTTACTATTAGGGATCTTTCTTTATCAAATTGTACAGATGATATTCTATTTGCTTTTAGTATATTTATATATCCTATTGGTGCTGGTCCTGGTCTAATACCTATCATGCATTTATTTCTATGTCCTCTTTTTACATTTATTCCTCTGTTATCATTTTCTAATTTAGCTTGAGAACAGAGTATCATTAGTAAGAATTTTTCATTTGGGTTATTAGAGAATGTTTGTGAGTGACAGTTTATTAGTTCTAACTTTCCTTGATCCATTAGGTCTACTATTCTTCCTAGGTCTCCTGCATTTCTAGATAGTCTGTCTGGTGCCCATGTAATAATGGAATTGTATTTTCCTTTATATATATTGTCTAAGAGGTTATTGAATTGTGGTCTTTGTCCTGTTTCTTTTGCTGAGTGTGATTCTGTTATTGTTTCTACTATGTTTATCTTTTCTCTTTTAGCTTTTTCTTTCATTTCCATGAGTTGTCCATCTATACTCATGGCTTGGCGTTCATCTGATTCTGAGGATTTTCTAGCGTAGAGAACATATTTTAATTCATTGGTATCTTTCATTGAAAGGAAGGTACCGTAAAGCGGGATGGAAGTCTAGGCTTTTGTTGATTTTTCAACTAATTCTATTTCTTCTTTTGTAAGACCGTAGAGTTTGTATACAATTGGGTCTATTTGCTCTTCTAATTCTCTTTGTTCTTGAGGAGGATTATGAGGATCGTAATCTTGTTCAGAAGTTAGCTTAAGAATTTCGTTGACTAAAGAAATAATTTCACTTTGATTCTCAGACAATATAGCTTTTACCGGTAACGACTTTATGAAAGTAGCTTGATATCTAAAAAAACCTCCTGCTTGTGGAACACTCTTTCTTTTATGATAAAAATTAAGCAATTTTGAATTTAAAAGTGCAAGCAGATATTCATATTGGATGCTATTGTCCTTGAGACGAATAGAGTAAGAAGTAGTTGAGCCAACGAAAGACTTTGTATCTAGAGCAAAACTATTTTTACTAGCATTATCTAAGGTAATTATTTTTTTCCCCTTAAATTTATTGAGATTTCTTTGATTCCATAATTCAAACCATAACTTATTTGAATTATCAAAATATCCCCTACCGGACAATTCCTTCGTCATTTCTGATAAATATGCATAACAATTAGGGCAATTCGCCTTAAAATACTCCTCCGAATAAGGAGTCCCATCATCATCATAGGGATAAATAACATATGTATCTTTCCACTTTACCCCATATGGAAAAATGTCTTTCCCTTTTAATATTGGTTTTACAACTTTATCCTCAATCCCTAATTCCTCTTGTTTCTTGCCATCTATTATAAACACTTCATCTTTTCCAGTAGCAATCCCTTGATAAATACCCTCAGTTATTTCCTCAAGTGTTGATGATCCGTTTTGTATTTTCTCTAATACTTTTAACTCTTCCGAATTTGAAACATACCAAGAAGAGCTCCCCAATGAACCTTGTTGTAAAAATATAACATCTACCTCGCTTGTTGAATTATTTGTTTTAAGTATTTCACTAAGATGGTTACCACCAACAATGGATTTGGATTTCTTATACATAATTTCATTTCCTCTTGACTCAGATTTTTCTATTATGAATATCCCGGTGTATGCAAGAGCTGTATCAAAAATTTGGAAATCAGAAAAATCGATTATAGTTTGGATGGTAGTATTCTTTAAAATAAATTCACGCAGTTTTTTTCCATAATCCCTATGCATGAATCTTGTTGGATTAATAAAAGCTAAGACTCCTCTTTCTTTCAAAATATTAAGAGCATTCTCATAAAAAGGTATATACAAGTCATATTTACCTGTTGTAGTTTGAAAGATTTTCTCTAAAATTTTCTTATCTTTCTGAGCTAGATTCTTGAATTCAACATATGGAGGATTAGCTATCATAACATCAAACCCTCCTTTTTCTTTGAATACTTCACTAAACTCTAATTCCCATACAAAGAAAGGCCTTTCATTCTTCTCTCTTAAATGCTTTATTTCTTCAACTTTATCTTGCTTACCTTGCTCTTTTAATGTCTCCTCTATCAATTCCCATCTTAATTCATCTATACTCTCTTTTAATTTTTCTTTGACCGATTTCTGTGATGTATCTACATATATTTTAATATTCCTCTCTAATTCCTCCATCTTCCTTTTTATTCCAGAACCAAATACAAAACCTAATTGTACAAATTTCTCATCACTAGACTTTGTAAGAAGTTCTCTATTAAAAAGTTGAATACCCTCATACTCTGAGACCAAGCTATTTCCCTGCATAATTCTGTGCTCAAGATTCGGCAGAGGCCTTGGATCTATTTCTTCTACTACCAAAGAAAGCCAAAGTCGTAATCTTGCAATGTCTACGGCACCAGGATCAATATCTACACCATGAATAGAATTCGCAATAGCATGATATTTCAAATCATAAACAGAGAATCTGTCTTTTAAATAAACCTGAAGAACCTGCCTAGCTCCTACAATCTCATTTATCATACCTAAAGGAAATGCCCCTGAACCTACTGCAGGGTCACAAACTTTTATATCTTTAAGCAAATCATCTATCTTCCTTGCATTTTTTTGTATTGATTCGGGAAGTTTTAATTCATAAGTACCAGAATATTTAAACCCTTTCTCCTCCTTTTCCCTCTGTTTCTCTAAAGTAACAAAGTCGTTTTGAATAATTGTCTCCCCATTTAATACTAAATCTTCAATATTCTCTCTTGGAATCTCACCCTTTGTTTCTGTTTTAAGATAGTTAATAAGGCACTGTTGACACATATAGTGGACTATTTCTCTTGGAGTATAGAAAGATCCTTTACTCTTTCTATCTTTAACATCAAGAAGATTCTCAAATACCTTACCAAGCATTTCAGGATCAACTGCGACTTCTTTTTCTAAAGGATCGCTTTCATTTACAGTAAAGTTATACCTATCAAACACATCTAAAATACCATCTCCCGTATCCTCACCATCTTTGTTTTTATTTGAGAAAAGATCATCAGGTAGAAAAATATCTGTGGTCTCCCAAGAGTAGCCTCTCATAGGTTCGAATAGGCCACCATTCAAAAATGGCATTCTACAATTGTTTAATCTAGGATATATTGCATCTCTACCCCTATCTTGAGCTAATGCTTCATAGAAAAGGGGCTCTAATACATCATTAAAGAAATTCTCCCCATATCTATCTTTTGCTTCAAATAACTTTCTTAAGAAATCCTTAGGTCCAGTACCCCAATCCTCTTTCGCTCTTACTCCAAACCATCCTTTTTTTTGTAAGAAATAAAGAAATACCATCTGACCAAGAAGTTTTTTTGCAAAGTCAACGGTAGAAACCTCTTTTTCTTCAAATTCTTCCTTAAGTTGAGGCTTTCTCTTAATCTCTTTTTCTAACGCATCATGAACAACATGGAATAGTTCTCTATATTTGTTAAAGAATTCTTTAGTAACTGTCTCTACACTAAATGCCTCTTCTATATCTTCAAATTTAGGCTGTTCTTCACTTTGGATAATAGGTAAGAACTGTTTCTTTGCTGTGTATGAATTCTCATTTGAACCGACTAAAAAGGAAGACCTTTTTGCCGCAGTAAAACTTGAAATATCCTTTACTCTACCGTCTTCACCTTTTACTACATCATTCTCTAATTTAACAAAAGAAAACCTCCAATCTTTTTTATTCTCATGTACATATGCAATTAAAACACCGTCTCTATTCTTACTCTTTAAATAGTCTAGAGCAAAGTTTCTCTGACGAGTTCGAGCAGTAAACGTAGATTCTGTTTCTAGATATGTAATCAAGACATCAAGTGTCCTCTTCTCCGAATCTGTAAATTTTGCAATTACTTCATAGGAGTGTACATATGGTTTGTATGCATCTTTAATATACTGCTCACTTGTAAGAATTGAAGCTTCTTGGAATTCTGTTAGAAGATTTGCAGTAAATCTCTTAAATCTTTCTCTATTAAAATCACTTTCAAATGTTTCTCTTATTAAGTTCTTAGATTCTTGTTCTGTCATTACTATTCAAAATATTCAGATAAGATTACCTCTTTAACATTTGATATGCTTTCTTTAGCTTGGGACTGAGTATCTTTAAGAAGGTTTGGAGAGATTTCCTTTTGTAACAATCTCACTATCTCTAATGGATCCATCATATCTCTCATCTTCTCCCAAATCCTTTTTGCAAGATTCTTTGGTAATGCACCTTCATCTATTTTTGTTTTAACAATTTCAATATATTCTTCCTGTTCATCAGTAAATCCATCAAATCGTTTTACTGTATTAGAATTTAATCTTTTTAAGATTTTTCTATCCAATGCTCCTGTTCTAGTTTCCAAACTCATACCTATTTCTTCCGTGGTAATTTCTTCAAAATACTTTTTATTCATCTTAATCTGCTCATAGAAACTAGAAGGTATATTCATCCTTTTAGTATCCTTGTCACATTCAAATAATTTTATAGCATCTAAGAAACCTAACTCTTGTATTTCATTCGTGCCTGAGATTACAAATTTGTCTAATTTGCCTTTCTTAAAGAATGTTAGCAAGTTACCTGATTGCTCAGCTAGCCTTCTTGCAGATCGAGATTTCTTTGGGAGATTTTTAATTTGACTAAACAAATCTATATTTTTATCCCTTGTATCTTTAATAGTAATTAGATATTTAAGCTCACTCTCCTCTGCCTCCTCTCCAATAATAGTTTCTTTAGATGATAACTTATCAAACAATTCATTGGACTTAATCTCTTCTCCTTCTGTAAGTAATCTAGCATCATTTCCTAGTAGTTCTACAAACATTTTTATCTTAGCTTCGGCGGCCTCTTGTAACCTAAGTAAGTCATTAGATTGGACAGATGGGAAGAAATTGTAGGTGTATATATCATCAAACTTTGTATCAACACGATTTATACGTCCGACTCTTTGCATTAAACGTGTTGGATTCCATGGAATATCATAGTTTATAACAACATTTGATTGATGTAGGTTTACACCTTCAGCAAGTACCTCTGTTGTTACAAGAATTCTATATTTATTATCTTTGTTTCTAGCCTTTGCATCAAAGTTGTTAATAACATCTATTCTTAATGCGGTTGCTGAATCCCCAGTATAGTTTAATACGTTTTCTCCCAGTCTTTCTTCTATCTCTGATGAGAGATAATTTGCTGTCTCTTTCGATTCTGTGAAAATAATTAGCTTGCAACTGTTGAGTATTGGGTCTGTTTTTAGCTTATCTATAAAAGTTTCAAGTTTAACATCTCTATCAATTGCTTCCCAAGTAGCATATAACTCTTTAAGTAAACCAAGGTCATATTCTAAGTGATCTCTAAAGGACTTCTCAAATTTTTTACTTTCATAGAAATCTACCTTCTCCTGTTCTACTAAATCCATAATCTCTTCAATTCTATTCTCCTCAAGTAACTGGAATACTTTATTTGCATTCTTTTTACTTACATACACGTTCCCTTCATCAAATTGATTTATCATTAACTCATATGATCGAATGAATCTCTCAATTGTTTTTCTAAATGCATAAAGACTACTTTCAAATCTCTTAAGAAGAAGCATCTTCATAAAGGTAAGCATATTTCTTTGTGAGATCTTCTCTCTTTCTGTTAACTCTCCAGTGTAATAAAGGAGTGGGACATACCTACTATATTTAAAGTTCTCAATGAAAGAAATTGTCTTATTAAAGGCTTCATCCTCTTTAGAGTCAAACTGGTAAAAAATAGAATTGGGATCATGCACCTTTGGAAATTTAAGACCTTGTTTCTTTAAATCTTCACTGTAGTATTTCTCAATCTCTGTTCTAGTTCTCCTAACCATTAAATATTTCAAGATATTGTTTCGAATGTCTTGTGCATTTTCCTTTACAATACTCATGTATTCATCATAGTTGTTTTTTCTGTCCAATTTTCTGATTCTAGAATTCAAACTACTAAAGTAAGCTTCCAGATTCTGGACTCCTGGGATGTTACTTTTCCTACTATTTTGGAATAGTTTTATTTGTGCAAGTAAGTCTTTTGGCTGGTTATTAAATGGTGTAGCACTAACTAAGATTACCTTCTTACTTCTACATATCTCTGATAGTCTTTCAAAAGATATTGTTGCTTCATTTCTAAAGTTGTGAGACTCATCAATAACAATGTTATCGTACTTATCTATCCCTCTTTCTAATATCCTTTCTAACATACCTACAGACTCACATTCATAACCTCTAACACCAAATTCCATCAACACATTGGCCCATGAACCCGGGTTGTCCTTTGAGATTAGTGCAGGAGAGGCAATAACCAAGGTCTTCCCCCCAAGCGTATTGATTAACCTTGCAGCAATATATGTTTTCCCTAAACCAACAACGTCCGATATAAACACTCCACCATACTCCTCTACAATCTTCTTAGCATTTACTACTGCCTGCTTCTGATACTCAAGCTCTAGATATCCTTCAGGTGTGTAATCTTCTATTTCTGTATCTGCAGTAAGGTCTTCCTTAAAATACTCATACAGGAATTTAAGATATAACTGATATGGTGTAATCTCATTATTAAGATGGGTTTTTTCACTTATTGTATCATTCAAATTCTGCGATATATCCATAGCTTCTTTCCAAAGTGCATTAAAATTGCCCAATGCATACTCGTAGTCCTTACTATTTTTTAACTCAACATTGAATTCCAAGTTGTCTTTAAGTCCTGATCTAGTGAGATTACTGGAGCCAGTGATAACCCTACCTGGATCTATCTGATTCTTATCAAATGTAAAAATATATAACTTAGCATGGAGGGGAGCCTTATCGTAAATCTTTATCTGTAATTTTCCACTCTTTAACCACTCAACAAATTTAAACATACCTTCCTCGACATCGGCATCATCTTCTGCTATTGCAACCTCATCAATATACTTCTTGCTAATACTTTCTTTAATCTTTTTGGCTGACTCAAATTGTATTTCCAGATTCCCTTGTATAGCATCTACAACTTGTGATTCAGTATTAAGTCCAATTAGAATTCTTACCTTTTCTACTTTTTCTAGACTTTTGTATATCTGATAGAAACCACTTATGTAGAAATAGCCAACAAGTATATCTAAATTTTCTGTTCTGGGTACTAATTCATTCAATCGCTCTGAGAGGGTATTACCTTTCTCATTAGTAATAAACTCAGTAATCTGGTTTCCTGACATGAGTATCCTTGTTTAATTTAAATAGTAATGTTGACTACACTCTATAAAAACATCTTTATTCATGTCATTTTACCTCCTTCTACTGTTTTTTACCACCCATATTATATTTAGAACACTCTCCGGCTTCCTGGACCAAATACATTCTGCCTTGTCCAATAGTTAGGTTCGTAACTACTACTCCCATATCTAAAAAGATCCCCGACCTCTTTTGATAAGACTTGCACAGGCCTTCTATCCTCCTTTATGGCTACATGTAGTACGATGGTAAATGCATCTACTAGGTCATCATGCTTCTCTACTCCAAAATATACTAACTGCTGTATTAATTTGTCTGCACCTTCTTTTGGAAACAATACTTTACCCGATCTAATCATATACGTTACTGAGTCTAACCTAGCCCTCTTATCCTGTCCATTAACAGAAAAACCCTTTGCATCAAAACTACTTGTAACTAATTGCTGTATAACTGCTCTCTGATATCCAACATCTTCAATATATATCTTACATCTCCTATCAAACAACCCTGATTCTTTTGAAAGACTCTTTATTCGCTCTGTTGCAGAGGGAAAATCCAATCGTTCATTAACAGGAAACTTTTGAATATATACCTTCAGAGTCTTTTCATATCCAAATACATGCCCTACTACTAAAGCTGTATAGTCTGCATGATTACTTGAAGATATAGCTAGATCAACCCCTATTACAGAATATCTATACCCATCACTATCTACAGGCAATTCATCATAGTACTGTATCCACTCCTTGTGTACTATTTGGTCTTCATCAGCAATAATTTTAAGCATATACTCCCTTTGCCATGCTTTATCATCTCCATTCAGCTTTCTTTCAACACTTAAATCATCAAGTGTTGGGTATCTACCTTTCCAAAGTATTTCATTCTTATCATTAATAACAGGATATTCCCTGTAAATTGTATTACTCGATTCCTTCTCAATATTCTTTCTAAGTCTCATTAGTAAAGAATCTTCATGCAAAAGATTTCCCACCATCACAATCTTAGTATTTTTCTCTCCAAGAGGAGCAATCTCCCCTGTGAACCAAGTATATGTCCTATCTCTTCCTTCTTTCGTCTTTGTAGAAGTTAAATCTTCAACATCATCACAGATAATTAAGTCTGGTCTGTATGCTCCATGCCTTAAACCTCTAATACTCTGTTCACTTGAAGCTGCTATTATCTTTGCATTAAAGTTAGGAATTACTAAAGAGAAGGAGCCCCACTCATCTGATGTCTCCTGGAAGGGGCCTAAGTCTTTTCTAAGAAGCTCATTGTATTCCAACTCTCTCTTTATATTAGCTAGATGTATCTTAGCTTGTTGTTGTGTCTGAGAAAGAATCACTACACATTTCTTCTGTTGTTTTCCTATTATTGACCATATTGGATATGACATTGTCATAATGGTTGATTTAGCAGAACCCCTGAAAGCAACAATAACTGCCATCTTTAGATTCTCATCCTCTGTAATCCTAAACATTTCTCTTTGAAATGGTGCTGTTTTGTACCTGGTATATTGGCTAAAATATAGATGAAAGAATATATAATGGCTTTCTTTAACAATCACTCTTCTTGCGACCTGATCTTCCAAAAGTTTGTTTATATCCTCGATTGTTATTTCAGTATTATTCTGTAATTGGTTGTCCATTTTCTTCCTCCTTTCTCTCTTCTGAGAATGCCATACTAAGAGATTTACGAATTAGTTCCTTTTGCTCATCCGTTAGAGGGAGATCCTTGTTAGTTGTAGTTACTTCAAGTTTAGGAGAGTAGTTCTTATGGTGATTCTTTAACCAGAATATTATTCCAGTTAAGTTTCCATCCCTTATGGCAGAGATCAATTGACTCTCTGCCATATCATTAATTAACTGAGCCCCTTCTTGTAGTGCAATCTCAGCATCTTCTGCAAACTTAGGATCTCTTTTCTTCCATCTATAGAATGTTGCTCTTGATACTCCCATCTTTTCGCAAGTTACCTGTATGATTGGTGTTTTCTTAAGCTGTTCTACAATTGCTTTCTTATTTATTGTTTTCATTGTATTTTCTTTGCACTTAATTTAGTTAGGTTTTCCCATCTATTCCTAATTACCTCTGCATAAACAGGAGATTTTTCCATTAAATAGCATCTTCTTTTCATCTTCTCACAAGCAATTAATGTAGATCCGCTTCCGCCAAACGGTTCTACTACTAAATCATTTCTTTTTGTAAGGACTTTGACATAAGGAATGAGTATTTCTAACGGTTTTGTCCCAAAGATTATCCCCTGTCCAGAGCTTTTCTCATCAGAAGCTTTGTATTCTATGAAGTCAGTTGGCTGTATTTTCTTCCCTTTCTCATATCCTTCCCAATGGGGCTTCCCAGATATGGCATACAAAGCTGTCTGGTACTCATTCTGAAGCAATTCTTCCTCGGGAGGAGTATTCATGACTTCCTCTTTGTATGAGGAACCAACCATTGCTATATCGTGTTTAGAAAAGAATTTGTATTTAGCAGAAAATCCTTGGTGTCTATTTGGTATATGCCAAACAATCATGTTTTTTACCTTCCAATACTTCTCCATTTCTCCCCATATAGTCCTAATATTTTTCCAATTTTCATATACAATGATGTGGAAATCCTCCTTTGCTACTTCTGAAATATTTTTCATCCATAGTTCTGTGAAGTTATCTGGTAATACATCTGTCTCAAGGTACTTTCTGTCTCTTTTGTATCCGAATCCTTCCGTTGGTTTACCGCTCTTTTTCTTCCCATGAAGATAGTCCAAAATATACGGAGGGTCCGTATAAACCATATCTGCTTTTTCACCATTCATTAACTTGAGCATGTCTTCTTGTACTGTAGAGTCTCCACACATCATCCTATTTTCTCCTAATTGCCATATATCTCCTTTTTGAATTTCAATCTTCTTAATGTCTAGCTTGTTAAGCTCTTTTTTGAGATCAAATACTTCTGGGCTATTATCTTCCCAATCAAAGATTAGATCCAATTCCTCTGAGTTGAAACCTGTATCTGTTAAGAATTCCTCTGCAAAGCCAGCGAGAAGTTTAAAGTCGAATTCTCCTTGATTTTTGTTTAATCTAAGGTTTAATTCCTTCTCCTTCTCAATATCTGGAATATTTACATATACAACAGGCATTTCTTTTATACCTAAGGCTTTCGCTGCCTCTATACGCATATGTCCACCAATGACAATGTTCTGTCTACTAGGAGCATTGTTAACTATTGCTGGATCTACAATACCAAATCTTTGGATACTGGTTTTGAGATCATTTAAAGCTTTTTCATCCCATTTCCTTGGGTTGTAGTCAGCTTTGACTAAGGCGTCTATTTGAACATAGACTGTTTGAAGTTTGTTCTTCATAACTTAAATAGTAAAAATTTAGATATATATGCTTAAATAATGGTTATTCAAGCTATATCTAAATGATAAAACAATGATAGTTGTGTAAAGTTGGGTTACTTTCTTAAGAAGGATATATATGCAGGATTAACAGTGAACATTGTGTTGTTAGATATAAAGAAATCCTTGTATCCAATACCTTCTTCAATAGTATGGTTTAAGGCCCTATATTTCTCATACACTATGTGATACCAATCCTTACTTGCATCCGAGTAGTCTTCACCAATAGCTTTTACTAAATCTTCTAACTCCCAAGGCATCTTTTTACGACGCTTACCGCCGAACATAAACTTACACAAATCATACCTAGGAGTTCCCTTTTTTAATGCTAACGGGAAGCCATTTATCACTAAACGTGGTTTTTCTTCTTCAAAAACAACATTATTTGTTTCTAGGAACATGAATTGAGGTTTATTCTTTATTACTACTTTAATTGCTTCTGCAACTTCTTTTGTCACTTTAAATGATATTGTCTTAAATTTTGTAGCACCTTCCTGTATTGTATAAATCGTGTATATATCTTCTTCTGTAAGTGTACCCTCTTTTAAACCTTTCCTTATTTCTTTAGGAGAGATAGAAATCCTTAGGTTTAAGAAAAATTCATAGGTATCTGAGCTTAGGTAGATGGTTTTTTCAAAGAATTTTGCTATACCCGAGGTAACTTCCAACATCTTATTGATAACCTTCTGTATAGGTTTCATCGTTTTATTAATAATCTCTATCTGTTGTTGGAAACTTCCAGAAGCTATCTCTATACTTTTCACTATATCTGCGATATCACCCATTTGTAGCAACACCCCCTAAGTTAAACTATCATGTATTATAATATCTTTTACGTATTTATGGTGGGAAAAAAGAGATAATATACCAGAAGACCATTCTAATATGAAAACAGCGAACATATTAGCAACTCCTAGTCTACACCATTTTTCTTATCAAGGACTTTTTTTATCTTTTCAATATCTCTGGCCACGATTGGTTCAAATACGTCTAAAATTGCCAATAAACTACTAACATTATTAATATTGCTAACCCGTGCCATCTCTAAATTCGAAAGTGCTTCTTTATTTTCGGGGTAGTGCTTATTTATAGCGTTGATCCTCAATTTCCTACTAAAGGTATAATTCCCTGGATGATTGGCATCCACTACACCATATAAAAAATGAATTATCTTACTAGAGAGATACTGACATCTCTCAGTCAAGTCTTCTGGTCCTTTTTCCACAGTATCATCTTCACACCACTTTCTAATCTCTTGCATCTCGGAAACTAAATCTTTATTTAGTAAATAAGTTAATTCTGATCCAGACTGAGGAAATTCCTCGTGTGGAAGCATCTTCCCATACAAAAGTATTCCATCAAAGGTACATATAAATCTATCCTTCTTATACTCTTCTCCTAAAAAGTCCGATATATTTATAACTTTCACATCATTTTTGATCTCCCGAAGGAGTTTAGCACTCTCTTTATCAATTTCTTTTGCCCCTTTTTCAAGTATTATATAGATATTAGTGTCTGAAACACCTTCCTCATGCTCCCCTCTAGCAAGACTCCCAAGAAGATAGATAGATCGCAAATCATTGCCATAACGGCACTTACAAAGCTCTATCATGTCATTAATCCAATTCTTATGTGTAGCATCAATAGCATCAAAGTTTGTAAGATTAACTATTTTTAAAGTATTGGAAAATTGCAAATATTCGTTTATAACCTTCTTATCACCCTCCCCAACTAATGGATACCCTAGTTCGTTAATAAATAAAAGGGCTATGTCGTCAATATTTTTATATATTTCATCAAAGGTCTTTTCCAGTTGCTTTTGTGACACCGTTGAAAAATCTTCCAATGTCTTATCTCTCTTTTCTTGTAAAAGTTTTTCTCCTTCAGTTGTTAAAACTCCAGACATGCTTAATACAATCCGAAGTCCTTTAATTTCATTAAAATCTTGATTCTGATGAAGAGTACTCAAAAAATGATGATACCCCGTACGTTTTCTGAGACAAACTTGAATTCCAGACTGTCCAGAATGGTCATCTGCATCCCATTTTGACATTAGATCTTCCAGCTTCTTAGACTTAATAGCACTCAAATATTTCTTTAATTTTTGATCACTTGATCGAACCTTTTTCTTCAGATCCTCAATAGTAAATTCTTCTGAACTATCAATATCATTCTCCAAAAGATAGCTCATCTTAATCAATTTATCTTTGAGTTGATGTACTAAATCTAAAAAGTACCCTTGATAAAATATTATTATATCCTCTTTACTCAAACCCTCAGCTTTTAAAAAAGACTCATCGTACTCATACTTCATAAGAGACCTTACTCTTTTAAGGTCTACCAGGACTCTTTTCACCTCATTCGCGTAGTCGAATCTTGATTGCAAGTAGCCTGTTGTAGCAGAGTCACAGTTTATAGCCAAACAATGAGGCTCACTAAGCTTCTGCTTAAAAACATCAATTAGAAGCCTGGTACACAAGTTATTTAGATTTGATTTTTCTATATCCATATGTATTGATTATACTCTTTTTTAGGGTGTCTCTTTTGTCTCATTTTTGATATCATCTAGTCGGGGAAATGGGGTCCAGACCCATATGTCCCGTATTATTTCTCTGCTCCATATTCTAAGGCTAAATACCTGGTCAACAGAAATCTCAAAAGAAATTCATGTTTTACAGGATGATATCGTGATAACAAAGAACAGAGTAAGTGCTTTTTGTAATACCAATTTAGATTCCATATTAAAATTAAAAGAAAATGATATTGAAGATATTATGATTGCGGGTATTGCAACCGAGTTAGCAGTTTCAAGTACAGTTCGAGATGCGCATGATTTGGATTATGATGTTACTGTAATTGAAGACTGTTGTGCTTCTGCAGATATTTCTAATCATAATGCTACGATGAAGATATTACAGAAGATAGCAAAGATAGAGAATTCTGCTACGGTATTTGAAAAATAAAGACATATAGATTCCAGACCCATATGTTCCATATTGCTCCTCATATTAGTTTCGCTACCCTAATTCCTTTTATATACTACCCCATTAGAGAATGATTGCATTGTATGAAATTAATTACAAAAGATATTCGGATACCATACCATATCCTTCATTTTCAGCTTATCCGTATAAATGACAATATTGTAAATAAGCAATAGCTATGGAATAATGGAGCTATTAATATAATTGTTATTCATTTATGGATATAAGAAATTCTACATGTAAATGTTGGGTATGTGGCACAGAATATAACATACAAGAAGTTCTTTCAACATTTAGTGGTTTAGATTCGGATTTCAAACCAAAGGAAAATATATGTCCTAATTGTGGAGCACCATATCGCCATAGCGCAACACCAAGTATAGGGATTGTAAGAGATTTGTATACCGCAATCTATTGGGTCCCAAGTAATGGAGAAGTCCCCAAATTGGAACACTTCGTAAATTCAGAAGAAGGAATTGAAGACTTAAAGAAACTGTTGTTAGCATACAAAGATGTATTAGCAGCTGTAGAAATTTTTGTAGATATGAACAAAACAGATATACAAAATTCTTCCAATCCAGCACTTCCAAGTGGACCATACCTTCCTTCCCCCATAGAAGAAGAGGCCAGGTTAAAGACTGAGAAAGCTATGATTACAGAAATGACAAAAGATGAAGTAGCATTTAAAGAAAAGATTGAGAACTTAGTTTCTAAAACAAAGGAAAAACTTCTTACAGAAAAAGGTAAATATTATAAAGCTGATCTTCAATAAGTTATTCAAAAGTTTAGCTTTTGAGTGTACACATATTTAAGGACATATGTTAATTGGTATGCAGGTTGAAATTGAGATGATGATTGGAGGTTGTACTGAAAATGAAACATTTAAGAGTCCATATAGTTATGAAAGATAGGTAGAATACTTGAATATTGATTTCGGATACCATGCCATATCCTCCGTATTTATTCCCTAACTAAGATATTTTCCCTTTAGTTTTTCTATTCTTGCTTTGTGTTTTTCAACAAACCAATCATCAAGATATGGCAAATATTTTAACTGTATTTCTAATGGTAGTTTAAAAAAATTTCCTTGATATACTTTTCGACAGTTTGAACTTCCACAGTTACATTGAAAAACGCCATCGTTATCTCCATTAACAGAATAATCATATGTTATTTCATCTCCCTCTTTTAAGCATAAACATTCCTAACTCCATTTTTTGTTTTAACATAGACATTTGGATCACAAGAATGATTTATATATACTTCAGGTTCTTGCATTAAAACGATTTTGTCAGAGAAATAATCACAATGAAATTCATGCTGCTCTTTTGTAAGTTTTGACTCATCTGTAACAACATTAGAATCATCTATTTTTAATACAAAATCGCCCTCTCTGAAATCTCTACAGGCAAAAACTCCCTTTCCTTGCTTAGCAGATTTTTTTACTTCTACATCGTTAATCATAGAATCAATTATACACTTTCTTTATATCCTTTTCTGTTCCAGACCCATATGTTCCGTATTATTTCTCTTTTCCCCCGTATTGTGTAAGTTCTAATAAATTAGTTCATATTTATTTTCAAACTGTATATCATGCTATATAATGTAAGCCATGGTTATAAAAGCAAAAGCAGTAATATTTGATAGAGATGGTGTAATTATTGATTCCGATACACTAGTAGGACAATCAATAATTTACGGACTTAGAGAAATTGGTATCGATGTTCCAGAGGATGATATTCCACCTATGGCAGGAAAAAGCGTAGATACACTTAGAGATTCTTTATTATCTAAATGGAACTTCAATTTTGATGAATTTCGTGCCATTCAAAGAAAATATTTTTATGACAATTTAGATAACGCTCCCTATTACACGGATATGGTTGGGTTTATAAAAGATTTACATGCCCAGAATAAAATTCTTGCGCTAACAACATCCGCTGGTAGAGAAGGAACTACCCTAATTTTAAAGAAAATTGGGATAAATGATATGTTCAATGTTATCATCGCAAAAGAAGATTGTGCTAAGCTGAAACCTGATCCTGAACCATATCTGAAAACAGCTGAAATGCTTGGTGTCTCACCAGAGGATTGCATAGTAATCGAAGACTCAGCAATAGGTGTTGAAGCAGCAAAAAAAGCTAATATGAAATGTATTGCAATACCAAATAAACATACGAATAAGCAAGACTTTTCCATAGCAGATTTAGTAGCCAGCTCGGTGGAAGATATAAAAAACAATATTTTAATCTCTTAGGTATTTAGGAATATTGGGAGCCCATTATGTGTTCCAGACCTGTATGTCCCGTATTCATTATCTCCTCTATTGTTTGCTATCACTCTTCATCTTTCTTTTGAATATAGCCATTGTTAATGCGTAAACTCCACAGATATATACAAAAATAATTAGAATTGATAAGAAGAGATTTTCTACATTAGAAGCCAATACACCTCTAGTAAGATCAGCTGCCCATATAAATGGGAGCCCCTTACAAATATATCCAAATACTTTCCCTGCAAGATCTATAGAGAACCACATACCTGAAGTAAATGCTACTAATTGGATCACGATACTACCTAGAGGGCCAGAGGATTTATCAGTAGATATACATCCTACAAGAACTCCCAAACCAATAAATAAGATAGAAATAGGAATTAAAACCAATATTGCCCATAAAATGTTAATAGAAAAATGCAAACCTAAGAGAATACCCGTAGCAAAGAAAAATACACTCTGAGTAATAGTTAAAGGAAGTAATGCAAGAGAATAACCCAAGATATAATCAATTGGCTTCATAGGACTAGAAAATAACCTTGAAAGA
Source organism: uncultured Candidatus Saccharibacteria bacterium (assembly GCA_964560525.1). GTDB lineage: Bacteria > Patescibacteriota > Dojkabacteria > SC72 > SC72 > UBA12078. Next base: position 17,511 of record CAZLLO010000001.1, read on the forward strand.
AGTGATGTACTCCTATCTCTAGCAACTAGGTTTGCTGTAAACAAAGATATGAAAGAGAAACTAAACAAAATAATACTAGGTGTGAAATTTCCAATTGAATACTGTTCAACTGGGATATTAAATTGCTGAAATATAATTAGGAAAAACAAAGGTAAGAGAATACAAAATACAAGACTCATAGGATCTCTAAGTAATTCTTTTATATTTCTTTCTGCGAAAGCTATCATTCTCATATTATTTATTCCTTGTTGCTATATTAACAAATGCATCTTCAAAATTTTTAGCATTAGATAATTTAATTAACTCCTTACTTGTTCCAACTTCTAAAAGATGCCCTTCTACCATTATTCCAACTCTATCTGCCAACATTTCAGCTTCTTCCATGTAATGAGTTGTTAAAACAATTGTTTTTTTACCCTTTAAACTTTCTATCACTTTCCAAAGCTCTCTCCTAGCCAAAACATCTAAACCTAAAGTCGGTTCATCTAAAAATATAATCTTGGGATCATTCACAAGAGCCATAGCTATAGAAAGCCTTCTCTGCCAACCACCCGAAAGTGTCTTAGCACTTTGTTTTCGCACCTCTTCCAAGCCAAATTCTCCTATCAACCCTTCTACGATATTCTTTGTATTTCCTATTTCATAAATACCTGATATGAAATATAGATTCTCTTCAACTGAAAGATTGGGTGCAATTGCAGTTTCTTGTGGGCTTACATTTACAATATTTTTTACACTATTAGAATCTTTAACAATACTGCTACCACACAATAAAGCATCCCCACTACTAGGTGTTAACAAACACGTTAGTATCTTAATTAAAGTAGTTTTACCAGCACCATTTACACCAAGCAATGCAAATAGCTCACCCTCGTGGATATCTAAATTAACATCATTGACAGCAACTTTCTGTCCGAAATTTTTTACAATATGTTTTATTTCGATAGAATTTGTCATTATCTTTTTGTCTTACTTTTAATAGTATTTCCTGTTAAGTCTTCAAAATGCTCAGATTTAACAATTGCTATCCCCTTTTTCTTGTCTGCCAACATCACAATAGAATCGCCAGGATTAATTTCAAACATATCACGAATATCCTTAGGGATTACTATTTGTCCTCTTTCGCCTACTTTGCAAACTCCAATATATTTATCTTTTGGCATATTTATATTCAAGGTAAAATTTCATATTTATCATACTATTCATATTTGAGTCGTGCAAGACAGATTTAATAATTATTCTCAATATCGTTTATTGAGATACTATACAATTAGAAATTCCCCATTCTTAATTGCTCACTCTCTCTATTCTTTATTTTGTAATTGTTCTGTATATTATATTTTCTTTTATACTTGCTTACCCTAATATAAAAGACCTCCCTGTACTCCCTACTAACAAATCCTCCCTTGTACAACTCCAAATATTTTTTAAAATATTCTGGAAACTCCCTCTCAATAAAGCCAAGAAAATGACTCTTAGTAACACCCCTTAGATTTAGTATCTGACACAAAACATAATCTATTGGCACAGATGATATATGACTAAATAAATCATCAAGATTTTCATCGGTATCAGTTAAGAGAGGTAAAAAAGGCATCGCTAAAACACCTAAGTTAACATTTGTTTTTCTAAACTCTTTTAATACCTCCAATCTCTCAGTAGGCTTAGAAGCTCCAGGCTCTGTTTTAGGATATATATTTGAATCAAAGGTTGTAAGAGATACTGCCAAACTTACAGATGCTACATTAGAAAGTTCATTCCACAGCTCAATATCTCTTAAAATTAATTTTGATTTCGTAGAGATTGTCACTGGATTCTTGTATTTGATTAATATTTTAAGAATTTCTGGCATTATTTCTTCCTCTTTTTCGAGTCTCTGATAACTGTCTGTTACACCCCCTAAATTAATAATTTCCCCTTTCCATCTTTTTGAAGATATCTTCTTTTCGAGTAATTCAGGTATATTATCTTTAACATATATCTCACCAAAGAAATCTCCATCCTCAAGATATCTGTGTGAATATTGTGCATAGCAGTATTGGCAGTGATGACTACAGCCTCTAAAGATATTTAAATCCCAATTATATGGAAGATATTTCGAGTTGAGTTTATTTAATGCAGATTTGGAATCTATTCTTTTTACCATATTTAATTATATCATCAGTATATTGTTTGAAATGTGAGGGGAACAGATATTTGGTATAATTAAATATGAAAAACAATAAAGAATATTTCTTCATCGACCTTAATGTCATTGATATGAAAATAGTTAATTGGGGAATATCTAATACAGCAACTCTTACAGGAGAAACAGGAGACAAGGACATTCATAGGATATTTCTAACTAAGGGGCAATACAACAAGTTTCTAGCTTACTTAAAGTAATCAGAATAGCTTTTATTCTGATTTTGACATAACTATTCCTAATTGATACAGTAGTAAATAATCTCATTCATATTAAGATGAAGAAATTAATTCTCCCTCAAATAAAGCTAACTAAGAAGCAAATCCTTTTCATTTGTATTCCCCTTGCCGTTATAATCCTCCTAGTTATTGGCTTTTTCATACTAAAAGGCATGGGAAAGCTCAACTTTGGAAATAATGTAGAAAATAACCAAACAAAAGAAGGATATGCCAACGACATGGTAGAAGATCCTGAAGATATATATCAACCGTTTGAGGAATCAAATACAAAAATTAAAATATATGGAGAAATTGGATGGGATAATGAAGGAGGAACAGTACCTACATACGTAAATATGAGTAAACAATGCTCAACACAAATTGCATGGGATGAAGTAAACGCATATATAAATGAACATTGGGGCGAAAAAAAGAAAAATGAACTAGAATCAGAATATCTAGCATCTAAAGGGCTTTCATATACAAGCTATGATGAATACAGCACAACTTTTACGAATCCTCCACACACCCGTCTTACTGGAGAAGCAACCGAGGTTGAAAATCACTGTATCATTAGCACATCTTCAGGTTTTGATATATCAAGGACATGGAACGAAGAAGAACACAACTTTACTCAAAATCCTATGTTAAGTGCATATGTAGAATTACCTGATGGTTCTTTACTCACAATGAATGACTCTTCTACATTTCAGATAAATGTATATGATAATGAAATAAGAGTTGTACTAGAAGAAGGTTTAGGATATTTTAGAATAGCTGAACAAAAAGATGGAAAGACTTTTGCAGTTCAAGTCGGAGATAAGGTATACAAGACACAAGGAGGAACAGAGCTTTATGTTTACTCTGTATCATATATTAACCGATCACAAGCATTCAAAACAGAATTCGCTATCTTTGCAGATACAGAGGGATATGATGGATTTCAGACATACTTCAACCAAGAGGCAACAGAACGGAGCCAAGCATATCTAGCAGGAATAAAGACAATAGCTGGAGATGGAGAAATATACCAGAGAGGTACTAACAATAAGATCGAGAAATCAGAGAATGAATACAGATTCGCCTACTACTACAAATATACATATACAACAGATAGTATAAAGGGCGGGTACACACGCAATGCCAACGAAGTACCAACTCTCTCATCATTTGGTACATATGTTAGCAATGATCTTGATACAGGTCTTAATTTGAATATTAATAACTCAAGCAGAGAATACTATGACTTCTTTGTACGAGATCAAAAAGCATTGAATAAGATTGGACAAGGCTTTGAGAATATCGTAAAGAACAACAATGGAAATATATCCAAGATGATGAAAGAGTATGTAGTATATTACACAAATCTTGGAACTAAACAGTTAGCAGAGAGAGCAGCTACCGAGGAAAAAGATACTCGTCCATGTAGCGGTGTATGGTTTCTGGAAGATTCTCCTACCTGTGGCTGTAAAACAGGCTGGACATACATCAAAGAAGCCAAAGGTTGCTGCCCTAGTGGCTCAACATATTCAACAAGTCAAAATAAATGTATAACTACAACAATAATATCTAGATGTCCATCGGGGACATATAGTGTTGGCAATAATAAATGTTGTAAAACAGGGTCTAAATTATCTAGTGATGGTACTAAATGTGTATCCAGTACGAATAAATCAGACAAAACACCAACGTATTATCCAGATAGTGGGACAACAAGTTCTGGAACATCTGGTAGTACAGGTTCCTCTTCCAGTTCAACAGGTGGTAGTTGCCAAGCACAAGATATGGAAGCCTGTTTCGAGATGGGCATTATGAAAGATCAATGCCCGGGTGGTGCAGCAGGTCCTGGATTCTATGTAAAAAATGGACAATGTTGCCAAACAGTAAAAATGGAATGCGTTGACTAATTAGATAATTTATTAAAAAAATATATATGAACAGTAATCAAATATTATTTCTCCTAATAAATATATTAGGTGGTGTAGCCGTGATTTTAAGCTATATTATTGGCTTCAAATCTGCAAAAGGACCTGAAACACTTTGGGGAGGAGTTCCAAAAAAATTACGCAATCTCTATACTTTCTCCATCCTAACCAGTGCTGTAGCTTATTTTGTTTTTTCATCATACATATTTAAAATGCTCGCTGGAAATGTAGACCTCTCTTTCTTCTACTATATATATGCCACCCTTCTAACCGCTTCAGCTCTCTGGCTTCCACTTGTTAATATGATGGCTAAGAAAAATAGAAAGTGGACATGGATTAGTATTAGAACAGTATTAGTTTTAACTTCGTTTTCATTCTTTCTTCTCTTGGTAATATTACTATGCACAGTACCAACAGGCATACACTATTACATTTCTGTAATAGGGCTAGTATTTGCGACTCTTCATACAGGAGTATTAGATGCAATACTATGGCCTCACTACTGGAAAACCAGGAAATAACGTAGATGTTAAAAAACGGTTTAGAAGTCAACTTCTCTAAGGTATACTTAAGATACCAAACATGAATATCAAAAATACAAAACACATAATCCTGTGTGCCATACTCTTTGTAATAATCCTACTCGGCCCTATTCTCGTGTTCTTTCTAATCACACAAAAAGAACTAACTACAAATACAAAAAGTATAAAACCAATCGATAAGTTTTGCATTCAAGGAACATTCCTCTTTCCAACCCTTTATGAAGTAAAAGCTTCATTTCCTACAGAAGTAGAAATAAGAGATAAAACAACTATTTTCAATAAGATAGATATTTTCGCCAAAGAAATATGCTTAAAACCCAATACCACACTCTCAGCCAATACTCCATATATTCTTACCCTCTCATACCTTGGAGTCTTTCAAAAGGAAATAAAAATACTAACGACGGACTATCCACAGATAAAAGAACCTAACCCAAAAACAACAATAGATCCTAATCAAATAATTACATACGAATTAGATTATACCTCCGAATCTCTAAACTACACCCTTGTTCTAGACGATACCAAGACCCTCTGTACTAAAGAAAATAATCTCGTACATTGTAATATTGCTTCCCTTAATCTAAGACCAGATAGTGCACACAAGTTAAACCTGGTATCCTCGAATAAGACAGAGACTGTAAATACGCTAATTTCGACCAATATTACAGTACTCTCTCCTGTTAACATAGTTTCTACAAGCATACAACAAAATGAGATCATACAGAGTCTTTCAATCCCAGAAATAAAGATAACTTTAAATAAAGAGATAGATAAAAATTTCAACACTATACTTGAGGATAACTTGAAGAATAAGGTCACATGCAAAGCTTCTGTTACAGGATCTAAGATTTTCATACAACCTCAAAGCACATTTAAACAAAATACAGCATATACTCTAAAGCTTAATCAACTTATTGGTTTAGATGGAAGCCAATTAGAGAAAGAATATACTTTAGAGTTTTCCATAGGTAATGGTCCGAAAATTACAAAAACGAATACAAGTAGTGCATTTCCAACAACAGGAAACATAGTAATCACATTTAATCAAAACCTTAAAAACTCACAAGATATTAAGAAATTCATAACGTTGAATTCCGGAACCGATTACTCATATACCATTAGCAAGAATAAGATAACTATAAACCCAAGCCATAGCTTAACTCTATGCAAGAAATATAGTTTGAACATAGCAAAGGGACTCAAAGGAAGTACCAACCTGATATCCACCTCTAATTCTTCATATACTTTTAAAACAACGTGTAAAAGAACTGTTCCAATTGGAACATCCGTACAAGGAAGAAGCATCTACGCGTATTACTTTGGTACTGGTAGTAAAAAGATTGTATTCTTTGGCTCAATACATGGATCTGAAGCAAATACTAAAACAACTCTTAATAGATGGGTAACAGAGTTAGAGAATAATAACAGTAGAATTCCATCAGACAAAACCATCATCGTTATACCGACAGTTAATCCTGATGGAATAGCAAACAAGAGTAGATTTAATGCTAATGGTGTGGACTTGAATAGAAATTTTGATACTACCAATTGGGTAACAGGCACATACCTTCAAACTCATTTCTATCCTACTGGTGGAGGATCTAATCCATTCTCTGAGCCAGAGAGTCAGGATATTAGAAACCTCATAAACAGAGAAAATCCATATATTACACTTACATACCATTCTGCAGCAGGATATGTGATACCTACAAATACAGGCACAGGTGTAGCATTGGGAAAAATATATTCTCAGTTATCTGGATACAGATATGTTGCCCCTGGCACGACTGGTTCTTTTACATATGATATTACTGGTACTTTCGAAGAATGGGCTGAAGAGCATGGGCACAATGCCTTGGTAATAGAGCTTTCCAGTGCATACTATGATCAATTTATACAAAATAGCAAAGCTATGTGGAGAATGGTTGAAAACTAAAAGCCACATAAATATCATATACCTGTTAGAATGTAGCATATGACAAATACCAAAAAGCAATTTACTACTATCGATGAATATATTTCCTCCTTTCCCAAAGAAGATCAGCTTCTTCTTCAACAATTTAGAGAAGCGATTAAGAGTGTTGCTCCTGAAGCCACAGAGATTATTAAGTATCAGATGCCTACATTCATACTTAATGGTGATTTAGTATATTTCGCAGGATATGCACATCATATTGGTTTCTATCCTACACCCTCAGGTATCGTTGCATTCAAGAAGAAACTTGTAAAATATGTTACCTCAAAGGGAGCTATTCAATTTCCTATTAGAAAACAGATACCATTTAACTTAGTAAAGGAGATTGTAAAATTTAGAGTACAAGAAAACCAGAAAAGAGAACATACCAAATAGCACAATACATGCTACTATATGTATGTATTAATTTAGTTCATCATAAATATGGCATATCCAAATGAGTGTTGTCCAAAATTTGACCCTACTCCATGGCAAAATAAAGAGCATGTCTGGAAAGATAAACTCTTTGTAAAAAAAGATGTAAATCAAATCTTCCACTTGCCACTTAACATGGGCAAAGTTATAACCGAAATGTTTGATAAAGTTCAGAAAGCTGGTGCAGAAACATCTGGAGAAGAATTTCTAATGCTTGCATATGATCCTTCACCATGGAAATCAGAAATGTATATATCAGTAACAAAGGAAGTCCCTAATATCGAGAATGTAAAACTCTCTGGCAAATATATTAGTAAAGTCTTTGATGGTCCATACAATGCAGTCCCTAGTTGGATTGCAGAATTTGAATTGTATTTAAAAGAAAAGAATCTGAAAGCTTTAAGATATTACTTCTACTACACTACATGCCCGAAGTGTGCTAAGAAATACGGACATAACTATGTTGTAGCTTTTGCACAAACAGAGAAATAGACAAGTAACTACCTTATATACACACAACTAGGAGTAACTAATTCAGATATATATGAGATTTTAATCTCCTTCTTCTCTTTCCCTCCATTAGGGATATATACTGCACATGCCTTATCTACCCTGTATCTAAAATAGTCATCTAAGCTTTGACTAGTATTAGGAAACATTCCCATTAAAGTACAGTACTGTGAGAGATCCAAAGACATATCAATTTTCTTTAGATTTTTAGCAGTAATAGCAAAATGAGATTTCTTCTTATTCCCAACTAACAGTACTTCCTCAGGAAGCTTAGACCAGACATCCTTGTCAGAAGAATATTCTTCAAACCTATCTACTTTGTCTGGTATAAAGCTAGATTTAGTCTCAACGAAAAGAACATAAATAGGTTGAGTATTTGAATATGACATGAGGCTTTGAATAGTTTTAGGATGACAGAACACTCCGCTATATCCCCAGAAATATTTTCCAATCTTCTTTTCTTCTTTCTGCTTAATTTCAATTATCTCATCCAACGAATGGTTACAATACGGACCCACTTTCATAAGGATGATATTTTGAAATTGGCTTTCCATTTACTCTGGGAATAAATCATCCTTTAATCTCTTACTAAACCTGCCCGCGTTTAAAGCTCTTTCCTTTAGTTCAACTTTAGCAGATTCCGATATCTTCATAAAATGTCTAAACATTTCTAAAGTATGTTGGTATGTTTCTTCTGTCCCATGGAATTTGGCCAAAACAGCAAATTGCATGATTACAGAAGTAGGAATCCAAAAATTCGTAGGTATTTTCTCCTCTGAAGTATAGTCACCATAATAGGCTGGTATTGATGTTTTTCCTTCGAGGATTGCTAAGAGTGATCGTCTATTTCCATCTTGGACAATATAGCTATCAACACCATCCTTTGGTAACACAAATACAATAATTGGAGATTTATCTTTGTCAAAACTCTCTTCTCTTGACTGTTGAAATTCTTTCCTCCATCTATCTGCTATCTCTTGATTCTCAGGTGCGTTAAAGAATTCTCTTACCTCTTCCATATTGGAATTTTTACCTTCAAAGTATGGAGATATGAAGGACAAATCTGTACCAACTAAAAGATTTCCATCTAAAGGAAAGTCATCTCTTAATTTCCAAGTAATATTTTCTGCTGTTAGTACTTCCAAGAAATGTTCCTTTAGTTTGAATCCCATGGCCATTCCATGAAATCCATTCCAAAATTGTCTTAATGGCATAATATTATCTTTTTCTGAATACCATTTCTCCACGCTTGAATCTATTTGACTCCATGCTTCAGGTTCTTTAACATCTGGAAGATATTTCTTAAACTCTCTTCTGAGGTATGTTGTAGCAATGTCTATCCTTATGCGGTCGTAGATATGTTTTGGATAGTTACCGTCTTTCTCGTATGGTATTTTACTCATAAATATATTCCACTATATTATTATTTTAATTTTATCACATCTAGTATTTCTCTAATTCTTTTTTCATGATAATATACAGACTATGTTAGCCACACTAATAGACTTCATAATACATATAGATGTACACCTTACAGAGCTAGTAGCTCAAACAGGCCCATTGGTATATATCATTCTCTTTGGAGTACTCTTTGTAGAAACTGGCGTTGTCGTATTTCCATTTTTACCAGGCGATTCCCTCCTATTTGCAGCAGGTGCGTTGTCTGCCATTGGAGCTATGAATATATATGTATTGCTCATTTCTTGTATTGTTGCAGCATTCCTTGGGGATACTGTTAATTATTGGATTGGAAGATATATTGGTCCTAAGGCTTTTAGTGTAGATAGATGGTTCTTGAAAAAGGCATATTTAGAAAAGGCTAAAGCTTTTTTTGACAAGCATGGTGTTAAATCAATTGTATTAGCAAGATTTGTCCCAATAGTTAGGACTTTTGCTCCATTCATAGCAGGTATAAGTGAGATGAAATATTCTACTTTCATTCTCTACAACCTTATTGGTGGTGCTTCATGGGTTATTCTTTTTCTCTTGGGTGGTTTCTTTTTTGGTAATATACCCATAATTCAAAAGAACTTTGAAATTGTTGTATTCGCTATTATTGGTATTTCTGTAATACCTATGATTTTTGAATTTGTAAAAGAAAGTAAATTTGGGAAGAAGCTTTTCAAAAAGAAAGATTAAATATTTGATTTCCCAAAATCAAAATAATATAATTAGCTATCACGATGACCGAGTTAAGTGGCCTAAGGTTTCGACCGAACGCTGATCTCGGTCCTTTTGTTTCTCTCAAAGATATCTCCATTCATATTATTCTGGTATTATTACTCTATGAATATAAAGATAAAGAGGTTTGATAAATCACTCCCTATACCTGAATACAAGACTCAAGGTGCTGCTGCGTTTGATCTCTATTCTAGAGAGGATGTAACTGTTAATCCTGGTGAGGTTGTATTGATTCCGTTGAATATAGCTATGGAGATTCCTAAGGGATATTTTGTATTACTTGTTAACAGGAGTTCTACATTTAAATTAGGTATTACGTGTGCTAATGGTTTAGGTATTGGGGATAGTGATTATTGTGGAGATAATGATGAGTATAAGTTCCCTGCGTTAAACTATACCAAGGATATTGTTACTATTGAGAAGGGTACTAGGTGTTGTCAGATGTTAATACTACCTGTAGAACAGGTTAATATACATGAAGTAGAACATTTAGAGAATACTGATAGAGGGGGATTCGGAAGTACAGGGAATAAGTAATTAACTTTTTAAATAATCTTCCTCGAAACCCATTATAGGCGGCACAATGCTATCTCCATTCCCCATATTGGCCCAATTAATTTGTGGTGGAATATATTCTGGTATTCTGTAATTTGTTAACTCATTACAATCCTCCTCGGTCATTTCGAAATGCATTGCTTCCCAATTTTCTCGAATATGATTTTCTGATGTAGAAAAAACTTCAGGTTTAAATCCCAAACTCTTCATCCAATTTAATACTATTTGGTTTTGTGTTTTTCCATATTTTTTACTTAATCTAACCAACGGTTCCCAATCATGAGTAATTGTCATTCCCTGTCTTAGAGGTCTCCATATTATGGTTTGAATATCTAAATCATTGCATAAGTCAAAAATCCCTTCATCCTGGCACAATCTTATTTCGAAACTAATATGTGTCTCATGAGCAAACAAATTATCTTTAAATTCTTCTTTAAATTTCTTAATTAATTCTTTATTCGCATTTGACAAGCTAATATACCTAGTTCTATTAGCTCGTATAAGTTCCCACAATTTCTCTACAACAACATCATATCCAAATTTAACAACTAAAGATTGTGTTACAAGTGTTGAATCAAAATAGTTAGTATCAAATAGCTGATACATATCCTCGATATCTTTTTCTAATGCAGAAAAATCATCTAAATCTCTTGGGTATAACGAATTAGTGATAAATATATCCTCTCTATTAATATCGGATTCTCTAATAGCTCTTGCTAATAATTCAGCAGATTTGCCATGCCCATAACCCAAAGAAATTTCTGTAAAGTTGTATCCCATTTTTAAGCTTGTGATCAAAGCATTTACACATACTTCATCTCCCTTTATATCCTTCAAATCAATATCTCTATGCCCACGCCCTCCAACGCCATAAGTTCCAATACCAATAGGAGAAAGATCTTTCCCTGAAATAGTAGTTACTTTCATAATTGTTAGAACATAAATTTAGGTTTCTTAAATGGCCATACACTCATTATCCATTCTTTAACCTTCTCCATTACTTCTTTCTCCATATTAGAATATTTATTTCTAATCCACATATCTATTTCTACATCATATTCCATATCATCACATGGATACATATACAAACATCCTAAACATTCATCTCTACTGTTATTCAATATTGTATATGTAAATGATGCTCGTTTTTGAAATTCTTTTTGATGATATCCCAAATCAACATTATTCTGATACAAGGTATGGTTTGGATATAGAGGATAACCATTCTCATCTAACATATCCATAACTGCGGCATAGTCCATCTCAGAAATATCTATGGTTAATGGCAGGAGGATACAATTTGTAAGGACTAATTCCTGTGGTATTTCAAAGGTATCTGGTATTATTGGTTTTCTATACATTGCCATGGCTATATATTACAACAATCTAATATCTTTCGTATATCCTCCTCCACACTTTCCTTACACAAATGAAAAAATCCAAACCTGGTATCTAATTGGTTAGATATAATCTCATTCATAATTAAATACAAGCACCTATTTTACTATTTTTTTGCCAACTTTATTATTCCTCTCTGTTAACAAAACCAAACATATTGGTATAGTAATAACCATATTGAAATTAAATAATCTATAATCATTCCCAGATAACAAAAGCATAGTTCCAAGATCATACACTAACGCAGGAACGACAAGCATCAGAACTCTAAAACCATGCTTGTAAAGTGCAAATAGACAAACGAGCATTAAGGCTAGAATTTGAGCACCAATTGATTTAAATACAAAATTCAAAACAGGAAGATTTGAAGCTGTATTCATGACTAAAACAAAAGCATCCCCTATCTTTGTATATATTGTATCTACATGTTTGTATCCAATACTCTTTTTGGGAGTGATACCAACGTTTACATGTGCATTTGGACTCCCCTTTGTAGACCAAACAATACTTGTAAGACTCCTAACTGCAATCAAAGAATCTTTAGGGTCTGATTTTATAGTATTAAAAACCATACTACCAAATTTAGACAAAGGTACACTTTCAACAACCTTGTTAGTTGGTGCATGGGACTTTATTGAATTGTAATTACCAAGGGAGTAAGTGCTTTGCCAAAGTTCATCAGAAGCTATTTCATTCATAAAAGCTTTGGTCTCAGACGTTAATGCTGAAGGATTTTTCTTCATCACATCGCTGAGTATAGTCATTGGTAGACCTACAGACTCACCATATGTATTATGCGGATATTCTACCTTTAAGAAAGAATACAGCGGACCCTTGATAAGAACAAATACTGAGGCTGTAATAAATAATAATATTATGATTTTCTTAACCTGTTTGAAATATAGTATACATACCAGGATAAGTAATGGAATTGTATAAAAAAGCGCATTATGTCGGATGATTGTTGTTAATGCTACACATACACCAAACCATATAACATTAGAAGATTTCCTCAACCATTCCCCATGGCTTAGGTATATATCAATACTTCCGACAAGAAGAATCAACACGAAAATAGTTAGTGCCGTATCTTTCCAGGCATACATCATAATATTCCTCGTGAATGGATTTAGAATTATTAGAAATTCGACTATTACTAATAATACTTTTGAGAAACCCCAAGATCTTAGAGTAGATATCAAATATCCTACCCCGAGACTGAATATTACAATCTGTAAGAATATTACAAAAGTATAATTATTATATATTCGTGTTGCTAGATATATTAAAAAGGTATGTAATACTGGGTGCCAATCATTAAATGTAAAGCTTTGAACCTGTAACCATTGGTTCGCATTGTCGGGTGAGATTCCACCAGGATAATATGCCAATAACGTAATTGCTAAGATGATAAAACATATTAAAAAAGATACGAAGAAGAATCTCATATCTAACTTCTCCTGCAAACTATTTATCTTAATATGTTTGTCCTTAAGCTTAGAGCACAAAAATATTAAGACATTAAAAGCAAGTATCATGTACAAAAAGGAAAGCCCCCCCATTACCAAGACTTCTACAATTGAGAAAGAACCTTCAAAATATACTGTAAACCTTGTAAACACAATATATCCCGACAAAAGGATTCCTAGAACAATAAAAACTATCTTCCTCCACTTAGAAAGTCCTTCTACGGAAAGCTTTAAGAAGTTTTTGTATCTCAACCAAAGATTTTTAATATTAAGAAGATTTTCTTTCTTCATGGTATTCTTCCTCAGTATTAACGTTCCAAATAACAGATTTATCCTTTAAATTATTTTTTATTACTTTAACTGTTTCAATTGCCGTTAGCATAGAATGATCGGTATTATTATACCTATGCTGCCCATTTCTTCCAATACAATACAGGTTATCGATAGTATTTAAGTAATCCTTAACCTTATCAAATTCTTCATACGTACCAAAGTATGCAGGATATACTTTCTTCATTCTGATATATGTTGAATCAAGCACATCCTGTTCTTCTATAACATCAATTTTGACTAATTCGCGAATAGCAAACCTAATAAATTCTTTTTCTGGTGTGTTCCACATTTCATCTCCTTCATCACAAAAATATTCTAAACCAACCCAGACAGTATTTTCATTATCTTGGACCATATATGGAGACCAATTATTAAAAATCTGTAATCTCCCAATTTTCACATCTCTTTCTTGTATATATATCCACGTATCTGGGACAATGTTCCCTACTGTTTTAATATTTGTTTCATTCTTTATTTTTAGCTTTTTCAAAAGTAGTCCGACAGTAATAAAGCTTCTATATGGTAAATTAGTAGCTATCTTTTTTACATCCTTAGGGATATCGTCACCCATCGCATCAACCAAATCTTTAATTGGCATGCTTGAAAAGAAGAAATCTCCATTTGTACTAGTGATATTTCCTTTAACATTTCTTGATTCTACACCTGAAATTTTATTACCTACACAGTTTATTTTCGTAACACTGGAATCAAGGTGTATTTCCCCTCCCATTTTCCTTATCTCCTCAGCCATAGTTTCCCACAACTGTCCTGGACCTTTCTTAGGATAGAAGAATTGCTCAATAAGGGATGTTTCCTTACTCTGATAATCTTTTTTAAATATTTTTAACAATACTTCTTTTACCGCTTGCATTAACGATAGTCCTTTTATACGTTGCGCCCCCCAACTTGGAGAAATATTTCTAGGATGTACTCCCCAAAGCTTCTCTGTATAATCTTCAAAGAACATAGCATATAATGGTTTTCCAAAGCGATTAATAAAAAAATCCTCCAATGAATTTTCTTTTCTTTTATTAATAACAGAAAGTATGTATCCAAAACCTGCTTTCATTGTTCTAATCAAACCCATATTTTTAAATGTTTGTAACTTCATAGATATTGGATAATCAAAGAACTTTCTTAAAAAGAATATTCTAGATATACGATTTCTTATGAGCATTACCCTATCTACTTTCTCTGGATCTGGTCCATCTTTCACCAAAGGTTTCTTAATACCAAGTTTTTTATCGTCTTTTGAGGATTTCCCCTGTAATGGCATTATTTCATTCCATAGATCTGTAACTTCCTTACTCTTGGAAAAGAATCTGTGGCCACCAATATCAATCCTATTCCCTTTGTATATCGCCGTACGAGAGATACCACCGATATAGTTGGTTTCTTCTAATATGATTGGTTTGATATCTGTTTCTTTTAGCAATTGATATGCTGCTGTTAATCCCGCAGGTCCTGCACCTATGATTATTGCTTTCCTTTGATGTTTTTTCTCTTTCATTATTAAGATATAAAAATATTATTTGAATATGAAGATTTTGCGACCAATATAATTCCAAAGTAATACTACTCCTGCAATAAAGATTTTAACGACAATATAGAATTCAGTACCAAAAATTTTAATACCAAAATACATACCTAATTCAGTCATCAATAATCCGATAACACCGATAATAGAAAATATTACAAATGATTTGAATTGCTTCCCATTTACTTTGTCATTTCCTTTTTTAAATACAAAGATTAGAGATAAGATGTAGTTGAAAGTTAACCCTGCTACAAAGCCTAATGCTGTAGATATTAGTATCCCAGTTTTTCCAAGGTCATGAAAGATAAATTCCCTTGCCAAAACCAATACCCCCGTATCAATAAGGAACGCAGAACCACCTACTAATAAATATCTGGCAAATTCTTTTGCTAGTTCTATATATTTTGTCTTTTTAATTTCATCTATCATTAGAATTTTTCAATTTTCCATGATACCTCCCTGTACCAACGAAATCAAATAAGGCAAGAAACGTCATAGACTAAATATTAAACAACCAAGATCCTCCTCCACTCTTTCCTTACACAAATGAAAGAAACCAAACCTAGTATCTAATTGATTATTAATAATCTCATTCATAATTAAATATGCAGACCTATTACAAGGCCCATTAGTTGTACTTGTATATCTGTAAAATGTATTAGGTAATACAATATCTAGATTAGAAGCATATTCCTCTGTACCATCATTAATAATAATTCTTCTTCCATACCTATTAACATACTTAGGATCATATCTAGATCTTTTGGCATTCCTATTATTATCTGCTATCCCTATAACATACCTATACTTTGGTATCTGTTCTAACAGTTTCTTTGTTGAAAATGTACCTGGTACGAATAGTTTATCTATACCGTACTTCTCAGCATCCAATTCATACAATACTTTTGAGCTTCTACGTGTGTAGTTGAAAAATGTATAGAGGAGAATGCTATTCATTCCCCACCTCCACCCATATGGGACAATGATCAGATCCATATACCTCCTTTAATATTCCAGCCCCCTTTATATCCTTTTCTATGTTCTTAGATACTAGGAAGTAATCAAACCTCCATCCATTGTTCTTCTCTCTCTTAGGATCCCTCATATGCCACCAAGAATAATACCCACTACCCTTCTGAAACATTCTAAAAGAATCTACCATACCAATATCCAACATATCATCAAACCATCTTCTTTCCTCTGGTAAAAATCCAGACATCTTACAATCCTTAAGATACATATCATCATGAGTATGGCCTACATTTAAATCACCTCCTACTATTACCTTCTCGCCATTCTCAATCATGGGTTTAACTAATTTAAGAATCTCATCATAGTATTGGAGTTTAAATTTCAACCTTGATTCAGATGAATTACCATTGGGAGTATAGAAATTGAATATGGTTATATCCCTTACTTTGATTTTAATAACCCGACCCTCGGTTTCTAGTATTTCATTTCCTACCTTGTTGGTTATTTCTTTTACATCTAATGTATTTTTGTAATACATTGCAGTTCCTGCATACCCTGGTCTACCCGAATCATTGAATAGTGTTGAATACCCATCTACAAATTTGAGAAAAAATGATAACTGGTCTTCAGTTGCCCTTAGTTCTTGTATCCCCACAATATCTGGTTGATAGTCTTTAAGAAATTGGAGATATTTATCTTCATATGACCTTAGGCTATTTACATTCCAAGAATATATTTTCATTCCTAATTATATCAGTTTCTTTTCTTCTCTTTTACTTGTCATTAAGGTAAGAGATATAATGGAGGATGTTTCAATCAGAAATCTTTAAAGACAGACCTACATACGCAGAGATATCACTACCAAACCTTGAACATAATATATCCGTAATTAAGAATATCATTGGTAATACCAAGATCATGGGCATAGTTAAAGCCAATGCATATGGACATGGATTAGTAGAAATATCAAAGAAATTACAAAACCTAAATATTGATTACTTGGGTGTAGCCTTCATAGAAGAAGCAGTATATCTTAGAGAAAATGGTATTACTACACCTATCCTTGTACTTGGTGCTGTAGACAATTCTCAGATTAAGCTATTTTTGAAACATGATATCGATATTACAGGAGCGTCTATTGAAAAATTAGAACAGATATCTCAGATAGCAGGAGAATTAAAACTTAAGGGTAAAGTACATCTCAAGATAGATACTGGTATGGGAAGGATCGGAGTACAGTGGGATAGGAATAAAGAATTCATAGACAAGGCATTTACACTTCCCAATATTGATATTGTTGGGATATTTTCTCATTTTGCTAATTCTAAAGAAGATGTTGAATATACCCAAGAACAACTTAAACGATTTAATGCTGTGCTTGATTATATAGAGGAGAAATATTACTTGCCTCCTTTAATACATTTGGCTAATTCTGGAGCCATATCAAACAATTTAAAAGATTCTTTCTTTGACATGGTTAGACCTGGTCTTCTGATGTATGGGTATTCGTACAATCCTGAGATACAGAAGCTTCTTAAACCTGTTATGTCTTTTAAAACAGAGGTGTCATATTTTAAGGTGTTAGATGCTAATGAGAGTATTGGATATGATAGAACATATATTACGAAAGAAAGGACTCGTATTGTTACTATACCTGTGGGATATGCTGATGGATATCCTAAGAATAATGGAGAGGTATATATCAATGGTAAGAGATATCCTGTGGTTGGGAGGGTGTGTATGGATCAGGCTATGGTAGATATTGGTAATGAAGGAGAGGCGTATGTTGGGGATATGGTGGAACTTTGGGGAGAGAATATATCACTTTTTGATGTATCTGTATCTACAGGGAGATCTCTTCATGAGTTAATGTCTGGTATTGGAGAGAGGGTTCCTAGGAGATATCTTGATTAATTTCCACTTGGGGTATGTTGCTTCTCTGTTCAACTTCTCTCATTATACTAAGAACTCTTTGAGTGACATCTTCTGGGTATAGTGGGTCTTCTCCAAATTGTTGACCATCATGTGCATTAGCAGCTGCACATAGGAGGTCATACAAAAAAGAAAAGCTTTCTTCCTGAGAAACACCACCTTCTTTCATCATCAATGAGGTATTCCTAATTACATCATCTTCTGGTAATTGATTACTTGGATATCGTATATCTCCTATGCTTTCTTGTGGATATGCAGAGAGGTTAAAGAAACCATACACTACTTCTAGTCTTCCAGTTCTCCATAGTTCATGTATATATTGAGTTTTTTTGTCTGGACAATCATAGAACAATGCACAAAGACATTGTGGTTCAAATTCGGCTATTGCTTTTCTTTTTATGGGGTTTTTGAAAAAGGTGAATCCACTTACATATGCCTCTGGGGAGTGAGAGTTATTTAACTCTTGTACCACTTTGTTAGACATATAGATATTATACTAGAATCCAAGAAACATTTAAATACCAAGGTTATTTCTTTTAAATTTTGTTGCTTTGATCAGAGGTGAGAGTCTCTAAGATTCCAAATTTAATTTCTCTAACAATTCTTTCTGTTTCTGTTGTAATCTTGCATTAAAAATAATGTGGTAATCAAAGTTAGGGTTTTGTTTTTGGAAATCTCTGAATCCTAATTCTTTCGCAAATACCTCATTTGTGATTCTTCTATCTCCTTTTTCGTAATCTTCTTTGTTTCTTGAGTAGTCAATCTTTTTATCATCTTCTTTAACTTCAATAACAATAAATCTTCCTTTACTCGTCTCTATTAAGAAATCTGGGAAATACCTACTGATCTTTTCTTTCGAGGGATTCCAATATTCGAAGAAAAAATCTGTATGGACAGAGTCTGTTACGTTTCCTGTAAAATATAAATCTATAACTACCTCATCAGGACTTAATATTTCTCTTAGATACAAAAATAATTCTTTTTCGTCTGTTGTGTCAAAAGAATATGGGTTTATATGAAATCCTAATCTCCCATTCTCTAAATCTTCCTGATAAACTACAAGGCTTTCTCTATTTTTATCTCGACTTAATTTAAATGGGAAATTCTTTGTTAATTCAAGTTCCTCCTCTACAATCGTCCTCTCCTCTTCATATTTATATAACTGGCTCGTAATATCATTCGCAATACTGTTTGTAACATATGTAGAATTTCTATTTGTTAAACAATCGCAATTATCAATATTGTTAGCTTTAAATATCTCTTCAACATCTAAGCAAGGTACATGGGTTTTCAAAGATAAATTTGCTACAAAGTGTATATATGATTGTTGAGATTCTTCCCACTTAATATCAACTTCTTTTCGTTTATTTATAAAAGCTGTATGAGAGTCTTCATTCAATTTAATACCACCTTCCTTTTTAATTCCTTCCACAGAAGATTTTATGTACTCGCCCAAAGGTTTTAGCTTTATATCCTCTAGCTTCTTGTTTTCTATGTTTTTTATTTCGGTTAAGATTTTCTTTACCTTTATCTTTCTTGTTTTTAATACATTCAATGCTAAATCCAACTTTTCAACATTCTGTTGTTCTAAATCTGCCCTTGTTACAGAGAAATTCCTTTGCAATTCTTTATCTAATATCAAAGCATTTTCATCTGATAAGAATATAGTTGCAAAAGTAGAATTATCTCCAATAGATCGCATACATCTTGTAGATGCCTGAAGAACAAAAATAGCGCTTGTAGGCTTCCTGTAAAGGGCGGTAGCCACCAAGGAACGA
This sequence comes from uncultured Candidatus Saccharibacteria bacterium, assembly GCA_964560525.1. Classification (GTDB taxonomy): domain Bacteria; phylum Patescibacteriota; class Dojkabacteria; order SC72; family SC72; genus UBA12078. The sequence goes on from CAZLLO010000001.1 coordinate 37,438, forward strand.
ACATTCCATCCTTCAGTACCTTTTCCTACTAAAAGTATAAATTGCTTTTTACTTTCATCCGTGTCCAGTTTCAAAAATTCATCCCTACTTTCTTCTTTCTCTGTATGGTATTCTAATATACTTTCTAAAGGGATACCTTTTTTAGAAAGTATTTTTTCCAACAAAGGTCTCAGATTCTGCTGCAGATCTTCAATGCTACTAGAATAAAAAGCTATCTTGGGAAGTTTTCCTTCTAATTTTAGTCCTTGGTAACGATTTGTAAAGACATTTACAACCTCTGAAACGAAATCATCTGATTTAACATTCTCATATTCAACAAAATTAACTCGTTTCAAGATACCCTCCTCAATACCTTGTTTTAAACCAAAATAATATACAACATCACTAATAAGTTTGTTATTCACATATGGAGTACCCGTAAAATTCACCACATTTACCAAAGGAGTCTGGGCTTCTTCATTTAAGAATTTTATCGTTTGTCTTGTCTTCTTAAGTGTATTATCAAGATTAGTTCCATAAGAATGGTGCGCTTCATCAACAAAGATGGCTAAATTAGAAAGTCCTTTTATAGCATCCCTTCTATAATTAGCATGGAATTGCTTCTCTCTATCCGCTTCATTTAAAAGAATCTGCCCAGACTTCAAAGTATTATTTTTTTTCTTTAATATAATTTTTTGAGAGTTTGAAACAATAACATTATAGTTTCCAATAAAATTAACAGGTGTTTCTGTGCTCTCTAAATAGTGATATTTGATATTCAAGACAATGTTTTCATATTCTTTTGGAACAACAGTTCTATAATCAAAGGATTTTATTTCCTTTAAACTCTCAATTATTGTTGTATCAGGAGCAAAAACAAGAATGTTTTTAGCAAATCTTGAATCGGGATATCGAGAAGACAGTATAAACTCATACATTATCATTGTACCCATTAACAGAGTCTTGCCAGAACCCATTGTAAGAGCATATACCTGATTAGGATAGGCGAATTGTCCATATTCTTTCTCTACCAACTTCTTGATCTTGGTTTCTTTTTCAGGATCATAGGCTAAATTTAGAACCTCTTCGTTTGATAACGAGAAACTAGAAATTAAATCTCTTTCAGACTCATAAAGATTAGGAATTATTTCTGCAGTTGTTTTATTTCCCAATATCTCTTTGAGATATACATAAGTTTCAAAGGCTTCTTTTTGCGGAGTATAAAGATAGTTGATTTTGTATATATGCTTTAATATGTTTCTTGTTTCTTTTGTAACACCAGGATAATCAGCTAATTTCCAAGATTCTACTTTTATTTTTAATTTTTCGAAGAGGAGACTATTCATTTTTCTTAAGGTTTATTTCAAATGTTTCAAAATACTCTTCTCCTAAGACATCAATTATCTTCACCGCAACTATATTCTTCTCATTACTCTTATTTTCATATTCATATTTAGCAGATATCAAATTCTTTCTATCTGGTAAATCCATAATTTCAGCATTGAACAATTTCCCATTGTAATTAGTATCAATACATACACTGTCAATGATTTGTTTAAAATCTTCCACATACACATTTTCCTTGGAATCAAGCTGCTTTTCATTCTCAAGTTCCAACTTCTTTATGAGAATAGGAGAATGAAAATCTCTGATTTCAATAAGAACCTTTTTATCACTAGCTTTTACTTCTACCTTTGCTTCTGGTAGTTGTTTAAATATGAGATTTTTATTATCAGCCTGGATATCTTTAACTTCAACTTTTACACCTGTTTTGTTTTCTTTCCTCAGATACTCTAAAGCATCTAGTTCTACTCCAGAGGCAATAATTATGACTTCTTGTTCATAAATTTCCTCCTCCTGAGAAGATGTCGTTTTTCCAGTAAACTGATCTATACCCTTTTCTATTTCTCTTATAACATTCTCGATATCTAACTTGTTAAGCACTCTATTTAGGGGCATTACCTTTACAAGGTTATCATCGAGTACTCCATCAAAATAACTTTGTTTAATTGGTTCTACACCATATATATCCATTATTATTTCTTTTGACTCAATTTCATTCTTAAAAATATCATAGTCATTTACATTGTAAACTTTAAAAGATCTTAAGCCTTTGTATTCTTCTACTAGTTTCTGTTGTTTTTGATCCTCGATTATTTGATTTAATCTTTTCGTTGTAGTTTGTATAGCTCCAAGATTAATATCACATCCTATCCACCTTCTTCCCAATTCCTGTGCTACTGCTAGAGTCGTACCACTTCCACAGAAACAATCCAAAACTAAATCACCAGGGTTAGAGGAAGCTTTAACAATTCTTTCAAGTAAAGTCACAGGCTTTTGTGTTGGATAAGAAGTTCTTTCCGTTTCATCTCTTTGTGAAATAATTCCCATATCCCAAACATCATCAGCATTTTTCAAATCATCTACATAATATGTATATACCTTACCATTCGCTCTTACCTCTTGATATCTTTTCCCTTCTTTATCTGTTTTAAAATAACCACTAAAGCTACCCTCATCCGTATTTCTTTTTACACCCGCTTCGTGTCCATTATAATTCCACTCCTCACCTTTCCTGTACCATAAAATAGTATCATGTTTCCTATTAAACCAAGTATTACTTCGCCCTCCACCATTTTTGTAATACCATATAATTTCATTCAAAATATTCTTCTCTCCAAATATTTCATCTAACACTAATCTTAATTGAGCAACTTTCCTATAATCCAAATGTACAAAAATTGTGCCATTTTCTGCAAGAAGTTCTTTCAGTATGATTAATCTTTCATACATAAATTGTAAGTATTCATCATTTGCCCATATATCGGAATATTGCTTTTCCTCTAGCAAACTTCCTTGAGTACCTTCAACATTCAAACCTCTTAATTTAACTTTTTTTATGTAATCTGCGCTGCTATCAAAAGGGGGATCTATATATATCAGGTCTATTTTCCCCCGATACATCTTAAGTAAATGAGATAACACCTGCAAATTGTCTCCCCAAAATAACTTGTTAAACTCTTTTGTATTAAAATCACCATAAACTTCTTTCTCTTGTGCAGGAAAATATTCAACAGATTCTAAAGGTTTTTTGCCAATCCAATGAAGCATAGGCCTTCCCTTAATAGGAGATATCGTTTGAATATCATTCTGTTTGGACATTGTGATTAGTAATTAGTTTAAATAAATCGGTAATAGTTATTTCCAATTCTTAAAGAATCTAATGACAAATAAAAAGAAGCCTCCGCTTATAACTCTAATATACACTACAGGTGTTTGAAAAGAAATATATTAACTCTTATTTTGATTAGGTTTTACCTCGTTTGTTTTTTTCTTCCTTACATACCCCAATACCTTCTTTAAAGAATATAGATCTAATATATACTTAGAATATCCTTGTAATAATGTACTAAACCTCTTGTTAGCAGCAATAATCTTTTCTAATTTGTTATTCTTCTCTAAATATTCTATTAAACATAGGAAATCCCCATCCCCTGTACATATAATGGCAGAATCATAATTAGGATATTCAATCATACAATGTAAAACCATCTCAGCATCCACATTACCCTTGTAAGTAGTAACCTCATCCTTAGTAACAGCCAATACCTTCTTGTATATAACTATGAACCCTTCCTTCTCCAATCTCTTGTATAGATCCTCATTAGTATCAATATACCCAATGAATAGGTATGCCTTCTCTACACCGAATGTATTCCTTAGATATTCCCTAAACTTACCCCAATCCATATTCCATCGTTTAGCAGATACACCCATATTAATATTCTGACTATCTATAAATGCATATATTTTCTTTTTGTTTTCCATATATTTCATTATATACCCATTATTGGATTAAACCTAAATATGGATATATTTGCAAAATTTCAATCTAACATTTACAATCACGTTTCTGTTTAATTTTAAAATACAAGACTAATGCCAGGATTTGTAACACTCGATAATGGAAAAACTATATACAGAGAACATACCCCCTCTGCAACTCCTAACTCAAGTCGTGACTCTGAACAAGTATATTATGGAAATATTGCAAGGATAGGGAGAATGAAAGAAATGAGGAAGGAGAACCCTAATTCATATACAGAGCAAGAAATTAGCAAAGAAATAGCACTTGCAGCTGAGAAATATGATATGGATCCTGTAGATTATACTGCTGAAATTGATCTCTATATTGAATCACAAAAGTCAGAAAGTTCTATAGAGACAAACGAACCTCAAATGTAGCTCCCTTGCCATCTACATATTGTATAGTTCCATTATGCTTCTCAATAATCTCCTTAGTTATAGCTAACCCTAAACCACTACCCCCAGTCTTTCTAGATCTAGACTTATCAACTCTATAGAACCTATCAAATATTCTTCCCTGTTTATCCTTAGGAACACCCACTCCATCATCCTTAAACGTAATTAATATGTCTTTTTTGTTCTTCTTTAAATCAATATTCAAATTCTTCCCTTGAGAATACTTAATACTATTCTCTATCAAATTTTGAAAAGCTCTCTTTAGTAAAACATCATTACCTAAAACCTCAATATCATGTCCATCATTAAAAGAGATATTAAATTCTTTTCCATCAACTAATCTTCTAGCGTCAGTAACTGCCTCATCTAAAAGATTTCTTAGATTTAATTCCTTCTTCTCAAACTCTACATCTACTAATGAAAGAAGTAGTAAATCCTCTGTTAATTTGTTCATAAATATAATTGATTTTTTAGAATCATCTAACATATTGAACAAATCCTTTTGTGGTATTTTAGAATCTGCAAGAATGCTATCTACGTTAGCTTGAATAACTGCCAATGGTGTCTTCAACTCATGAGAAGCATTTTCAACAAATTCCTTTTGAGCTTCAAAAGATCTACCTAACTGCTCGGACATATCATTAAAACTTTGTATAACCTCAGAAATCTCATCTCCCTTATCATCAAACTCTATCTTCTCTCCTAGATTCTTCGTAGACTTCTTCTTCATTTCTTCTTTTAACTTCTCCAAAGGTTTTAAACTATTATCTGCAATTAAATAACCTCCACCAAAACTCAATATGACAAATGGAATCATCGCATAGATAGAAATTAAACGAATATTTGCTAAATCATTCTGTCTAGACTCTTTTAATAATTCTCGCTTTTCCTCATTTAGATTCTCAAAGAAGCCTACATCATTAAAGCCAACTAATCTTGGAGATCCTATATCTTTTTGCATATAGTCAACTACAAAGATATTCATGACCAGGAAGAATCCTACACAAAGAACCAGTAGGATTCCTGAATACAGTAAGGACATTTTAAATTTTAAAGATTTAAAAAACTTTTTCATATCATTATTCATTTTTTATAGCTTCCACAGGACTCACCTTAGAAGCAGACAAAGAAGTTATTATCGATATTATACTTGATATTCCAATTAATAGCGCAGTATATATACCAATAGAGACCCAATTAATACCTGAGAACAAACTTGCATCTACACCATTAACAACATTAAAGGTTTTTGCAACGGTCTCTGTTAGGAATGTCCCAAACCAATTTGATACAAAATGGCCTGCTAAGAAATTGAACCCTATACCTAGTACAACACCCCCTACATACCCAATCAATACATACAAAAGAGATTGAGATATGAACATAGAGAGAATTGCACTCTTTCTCATACCGATAGCTCTAAAGATACCAATTTCTCGTATACTCTCAGATATGAATTTACTCATGGTTAAAGCTACAATTGCAGTAACTAAGACTATGAAGCTAATCATAAAGACCTTAGATACCGTGTTTAACGTATCTTCTAACTCATCAAATACTGCAACATCATCTGTTCCTCTAACCGCGTATCCTGCAGTATTTAAAGCTTCTATGACACTATCTCTATTGGCTACATTGTCTATAATGACATTCATAGTATCTGCTTTTTTCGTTGAACTCGTATATATAGTTGAATCATCCACAGTACCTACCACAGCATTATCATCATCAACCTCGATTACTAATCCAGGTATTAAATATCCCGAAGCATCAAATGATCCAATACCCATACCCTCAGGAGGAGCACCTTCAGGTCTAGTCTGAGTTGTACCTGAAGAAGATGAAGAACTCATATCTCTCATTCTATTCATCATTTGCCCCATCATTCCATTTGTACTGGTTGTTAGTTCAACACCATCGTATGTGATACCTGTGAAAGAAGAATTCAACACATCAGTACTAATCTCAGTACCATTTCTAGCATTAATCTCATGTGCGATATAGTCGGTCATCAATGTATCAGCAAAATTCTCAGGAATATATGCAGTGCTATTAGTAACACTTGCATCATCTATGACTCCTACGACTACAAATGTATACATTATTGGAGTAGAAATTTTTTCATAATCCCAATATTCAGAGATTGCAGTTTCTCTCTCGGAAACTTTAGTAGCCAATTCTTCATCTGTTAATTTAGTTATAACCTCAGTTCCAGAACTTCTACTTGTAGTATAGTCTTGAATATCACTTAAGTTCCCGATCTGTAATGTAAAGGTAGTCCCAACGAGAGTATCTTTATCATAATCAATAGCTTCAGATTTCAAGAATGATAGCCTTTGTGTAGGAGCACCTGAAGTAGAATCTCTCTTCATACTGGACATATCCATTGTTATACTTGTGCTATCACCCCAATCCTCATACGAATATGTTAGGGAACTAGAATTTAAGATAATTGGAATAGCCTCTCCCTCTGTATATGTAAAATCTTCAGTTGTATATAATTCTGAGGTATTTGTATCTAATGTAGAAAGTGAATTCAACTCAACTGTTTTATCTGCAAAAAGATCTGTTGTTTTAATATTACTAACAGGAAGAGTAGATTGAAGACTTACATTTTCAACATTTTTTAAAGCTGCAACAACCTGTTCATCTAGACTAGAGAAGCTATCACTTTCAGCACTATTGGTACTATTAAACATCTGAGAGGGATCAAAGCCTCCACTAGTAGAACTAGGACTGGATTGAGTACTCACCTGGATAAGCTTATACGATTCAGCTATAGTTCCAAACACACTGTTTGCAGCTGCAGCTTGTATATTTTGAACTTGGCTTGAGAGAATTACACTGAGTGTAATAAGAACAAATATTGGAATTATTAAAAACAAAGCTTTCTTAGTCTTTGTCTTGAGTTTCTTAATATTAATTAAGAGGATGTCTTTCAGTTTCATTTTAAAAAATTAGTAATATATTAATTATTTTTTACTGAACCACTCTCAAGCTTTATAACTCGAGAAAATCTTTTTGCAATATTCTCATCATGAGTAATCATGATTACACTCATACCATTATCCTTAGAAAGGCTCTCCAGAATATCTATCACCATCTTTGAATTCGCTTTATCTAATTTCCCCGTAGGCTCATCAGCAAAAATAATTTTTGGATCATTGGCTAAAGCCCTTGCCACAGCAACCCTCTGTTGCTCTCCTCCAGACAGCTGTCTGGGCAAGTGATTAGCTCTATGAGAAAGACCCACTTTCTCTAGAAGTTTCAAGGCTTTAGCTTCAGCATCAATTCTTTCCATTCCAGCTACCAGCATCGGCAACATAACATTTTCCTTAGCCGTAAAAAAATCATGTAGATTTATCATCTGAAAAATGAATCCCATTGTTTTATTTCTAAAATCAGAAATTTCACTATCTGACATATTTTTAATACTCTGACCAGATATGATGACATCTCCGGATGTCATAGTATCTAATCCCCCAGCCAATTGAAGTAATGTGGTCTTACCTGAACCAGATGGTCCAAGAATTGCCAGATCAAAACCATCAGGGAGCGAGAAACTAACATTGTTTAATGCAGTTACTTCTATATCCCCATCTGCATATTTCTTTGTTAATTTCTTAACCTCTAAAATATTACCCATGTTATGAGATAAAAACTATAATTTATATAGGAAGCAATTTACGCAAAATGCAGTGAAACGAATGTGAAGTGGTTAACAGTTGATACAATACCCTTTTCCCCTAATAGTCTTGATATACCTTTTCTTTGGATCAACTTTTTTTCTTAATGTCTTGATATGTGTTTTTACCGTTTCAGAAAACATATCTATTTCTCTATCCCATACATGTTCTAGAAGAGATTCTGAAGAGATAATGTCACCTTTACTTCGAAGAAGGTACTGTAATACACCCATTTCCTTATTACTAAGTGATATTTCTTTCCCCTTTTTATTATCTATCACAAGATTCCTGTCTGGATATACAACGTAATCTCCAAATGTAAGATTCTCTTCCTTGTTAAGGCTACTCCTTTTAATAACTGCATTAATTCTTGCAACTAATTCCTTCAAATCAAATGGCTTAGTTACATAATCATCTGCTCCCTGGGTAAAACCCTTAAGTTTGTCATATACCTGAGATCTTGCAGTAACCATAATTATGGGAACAAGATTCTCATCTTCTCGGATTTTCTTAGCCACCTCTATACCATCGACTCCAGGAATATTTAAATCTAACAAAATACAATCATATTCATTCATACCCACCATATCCAATGCTTCTTGTCCATCACCTGCCTCATCTACTGTGAAGTTATTTTTTTCTAAAAAATATTTCACAGGTCTTCTTAAACTCTCTTCATCTTCTACTAATAGTAATTTCATAATATATCAATTATATAACTTAAATATACAAAAGGGGGACCATTGGTCCCCCCTCAGACTTACCAATCTGCTCTCTGCCATCAACCTGGTCCCTTGCTATCTTCAATGAGCCATATTAAATACCCCAAATTTTTGTTTTTCATAATAGCTTGTCTTTAGAACTTAGCTTTGTACCTTTTTTTGAATAGAAATAGCTTGTTTTATGCAGTAATATTTAAAATATTGTTTGTGCTGCTTGTATACAAAGGCTTACATTTCTTTTTAGAGATTTTTTCTCATCATTTAAAAGTACATGTTCATGATATGCTCCGTTAGGTGAAGTCCCGGGAAAGTCCAGAAACACTGGTATAGCGTGGTTTAATTACAAACATTTGACGAAAACCTAAGATATCTCTACAATGTAATTCCAAGTATATATACCTAATTTTTACCAGAAATATATGAATATTACTTGGAACACTCTAGCCTCAGGATCAGTAAAAACCCCTTACAAAAATACCATTTCCAAGTACAAACTTTACCAAACCAAAATACTTCGAGATTCAGTATCTATTAATGTATTACAATCTCCTGAAACTAAATCTCTTCTCATTGAACATGCTGGAAAACCCGCAAGATTACATCTCGGAATGGCAAGATCTGTAGATCTATGCGCAGCAACGTACGCAATTGCTTCAACTGATGAATTTAAGAAAGCTATAAATCATAAATACAATCCTAGTAAAGAAGCCCTAAGTGCAATGCTGATCCGAGAACCAATCACGCAATCTCCATTTGTAAATACATATATGGGAAGCGGTTTTGAATCCAGACTCTATCTCATAATGGATGTACATCATGTTAAGGATGAAGAGAACGGAGTAAAAGGTATTGCTGGAAAAGTATGTAATTACAAAATAGATTTACCCAAAGGACAAGAAGCAGAAATTCTAAAAGATATTAAGCTAGCAATTATGTATGATTCCATAGCAGCAGGAAGAAATCTAATTGCAGGTATAACTGATTTAAAAAAGAAGTGCCCCAATTTAGAAAAGGTTGTAACTGTTTCAGTATATGCCACGTATACTGGATGTAAAAGACTAGCCAAAGCTTGCCATGCACTAGGCCTAGAAGTCGTTATGTTTTGTATGCATGAACTCTTAGATGCAAGTGTGATTAACGAATATGATTCTTTCTACCCCAAATGGAATATTTCAAAATCAGATGAGAAACTTATGCAAAAATTCTACGGTAAAAACTATCACAAAATATGCGTTGGCGGAGATTGGTCTGCCAATACGCTCGGAAGTGAACAGGCTTTAGATGTATTCAAACAACAATTAAAAGATATTAAAGTAGATAGCAAGAAGTTTGGACTCTAATGATATAATCAGCATATGCCAAATCAATATGACAAAATAATCATTGGTGCTGGACCAGCAGGTCTTTTTACTGCAATATTTGCAAAAAAGAAAGACCAAAATATCCTCCTCATTGAGAAAAACAATAGTCTAGGAAAGAAATTAGCCATAACTGGAAAAGGAAGATGTAATATCACGAACAATACGACCGACATCAAGCAATTGGTATCCAGCTACAAGAAAAATGGGAAATTCCTTTATCATGCATTTTCAGAATTTGGAGTAGAAGATACTCTCCAGTTTTTTAATCATGAACTTGGTATAGAAACAAAAACAGAGAGAGGAAATAGAGTATTTCCTGAAAGTGATGATGCCTACGAAATTATTGAAAAGCTATACGCATTAGTAAAGGAAGATACCCTCTTTAATTGCGATGTTCAGGAGATATTAACAAACGAAAACCATATCACGGGGATAAAAACAAACAAAGGAATATTCACAGCAGACAAATATGTCATAGCTACAGGAGGAAAATCATATCCACTTACAGGATCAAATGGTGATGGGTATGAACTTGCAAAAGCTCTTGGACATACAATAGTAGAACCAAAACCTGCATTAGTACCAATTACAACAAAAGAGACATGGGTTAAAGAGCTTGCAGGCTTAGGATTAAAAAATATTAGGATGGACATATATCAAAGTGGTAAAAAGATATTTTCTAAATTTGGAGAGCTTCTCTTCACACACGTAGGTATTAGCGGACCAATAGTAATAGATTGTGCAAGAGAAATAGGAGATTTGCTTGAGATAGCTCCAGTTAATGTACTAATTGATCTTAAGCCAGCACTCTCCTACCCTGTACTCAAGGAAAGAATAGCCAAAGATTTAGCAGAAGCAGGAAATAAAGCCATTAAGAATTCTCTTAGCGGATTGTTACCCTCATCACTAATACCAGTAATCATAAAACTAACAGGGATAAACCCAGAAGAAAAATCCTCTCAACTTTCCAAAGAATCAAAAAATGCATTACTACATATACTTAAAGAATTACCACTAAATATAACTGAAATAGGAGATTGGAATAGTGCAATTGTTACTGACGGTGGAATCAATATTAAAGAGATAGATCCAAATACTATGAAATCTAAGATTGTTGATAATCTTTACTTCGCAGGAGAAATAATAGATGTCTATGGACCAACAGGAGGATATAATCTACAACTTTGTTGGAGTACAGGATTTTTAGCTGGGATATCGTAAATACAATAAAAAAGAGATACACTTTAGTATGAAAACGCCTAAGCCACATACGAAACTGTTTAAGCTAACCCTATTGATTCTCAGTATTCTTTTTGGATTGGTTACTCTGATATTCATTGCTTTCAACATATACTTCACAACAAAAGAATCTCTTGAAACAAAAAACTCTAAAAACATTACAATCAGCTATTCAGATATTAAATCCGAAGAAGTTACACTAAAAGAACCTACCAATTCATCAGAGCTCTCAATTCTCCCAGAATACTATACACAACTAACAAAAGTATTTGGAAACTTCTCTTCTCATGAATTAACCACATACCTAAGATATGGAGAGGTTCTCAAATCCTCTTCACAAACTAGTATTTCGGAGGGATATCGCTACCTTCAAGGACAAGACTTAAATATTCTCATCCCCCAGACATACATAGATCAATACTACATTGCTAAAATAGCAGGAATCTCGGATAAACTAGCAGAAATTCTTAAAAATCAGACAACTAATAAATCTTCTGTAAATATCAACAAGGATTCTTACATATATGAAGAATTAGAGAAATGCATTGCTCAAAATGTTACCAAATTCCTAAACCAAGAAGATTGTAAAACTCAGATACAAAATATAGAGAAACAAGATACGATTCCTACTTTAAACTTCTTAATAAACTCCCTTGTAACTACACCACCTACACAAACTAATACCTACGATATATATGTACAGAACCAGCAGTATCTTTACCAGCTTACAAAGAAAATCACCGTACCAGAAACCGAAAATATTGGGGATCCTTTTCAGGGTAATATATATATAGATTTAAATCCAGTACATATACAGAAGATAAACTCCATCTTAAACTTCTTAGACCTTTTCTATTCCCAAACAGGCATAACAGACCCAGAGATAAAAGGTCGTACAAAAGCTTTGGAGAATTCTCTCCATTCCTTGGAACAATATACATTTGGTGCACCGATACCCAGTGATTTAGCTACCATATTTAACACCTCATTCTTAGATACAAGCTCAGGAAATAAGATCAATGTGCAATTGAATCAAAACATCTCTTACTTAGTAAAAAGCATCAATCTTACAGATGGGATAAAGACATTCGTTGCGCCCGTATATACATTCTCAGACATCACATTCAATATTAATGATAATAATTTTAACGAAGACTACGATGTTCCTCCTACAACACAAAGTAAAGGAACTGTAAGAGTTCCCATCTTTATGTACCACCAAATAGCTCCAGTACCCGAGGGACAAAGTCGTTTTAGATCTGGTTTGTATGTAGATCCATACGATTTTGAAGTAGAGATGGCATATCTTGTTAAAAAGAATTACAAAAGTGTTACTACAGAAGAATATTACAAACTTCTAAAGACAGGAAAGAATCCTACGCAGAAAACTGTGATGATTACTTTTGATGATGGTATAGAGAATCAATATTTAAATGCATACCCAATACTTAAGAAATACAATCTTAAAGGAGTATTTTTTGTAGTAGCACATAAATCATCCATAACCCTTTTACAAAGAAAAGAGATGGCGCAAAATGGTATGTCCATAGATTCCCATTCTTCTAAACACCAAGATCTAACAAAAGTGTCAGATCCTACAGAGTTGAGCTATGAGATTGCATCTAGTAAATCTGCCCTGCAAGCTACGACAGGAAAACAGGTGTATTCGTTTGCATATCCTGGATGTGGATGGAACAAAGAGACCATTTCATATGTTTCTGGTGCTGGATATCTTCTAGGAATGAGTTGTGGAAATACGATAGATAACAGGCCATCAAATAAATTAGTGCTTTCAAGAGTACATGCATTTGGAGATTTAAAAAGCTTTAAGAAATTACTCTCTGGGGTACATTAGTATATAATGGAGAGATGAAACTAGACTTCAATACACTCAAAGAACTCCACGAATACTATGCAGTAAATAATAGATGCGGATTAAGAAAGATTGCCACCCAACCAGTATATGAAATAACTCCACCTACTTCAGGTATTGTATTCATAGGAGAAGCACCTGGTAAAAATGAGGACCTACAAGGTAAACCATTTGTTGGAGCAGCTGGTAAATTCTTAAATGAGTTACTACAAAGTATTGGATTCTCAAGAGAAGAGGTATATGTTTCTAATACTGTTAAATACAGACCTCCTGAAAACAGAGAACCAACCGATGAAGAAAAAGATAGCTGTAGAGTATGGTTAAATGCAGAATTACTATTTATTAAGCCCAAAATATTAATACCTCTAGGAAGACATGCATTTGAAAAATTTGTACCTGGTGCAAAGATTTCTGCCTCTCATGGACAACCATTTTCACATCCAAGTGGTATTCCTGTTTTTGCTATGTATCATCCTGCTGTTGCTTTGTACAATCCTAATCTGAGAGATGTTTTGAAAGAGGATTTCCTCAAACTTAAAGACTATTTAGACAATGGTGGCAAACTAATGGAAAATGAAATTCCAGATACTTCTCCTTTTTCAAAAACTACGAAGAAAGATATTGATGATATCTTAAGTATGTAATTCCATTTTGTCCCAAGTAGAATCATAGAAGAATTTCTCCATGACAGTTTCGTAGTTATCACATATCTCTTCCTTTCCAAACCATACCCCTATCTCCCTATTTGCATTCTCAACAGAATCAGAAGCATGTAACATCGTTCTTGTAGAGCGAGATATCATATCTGCCAAATCATATGAGTCTATGGAATAATCTGCACGAATGGTGCCAACATCACTAGCAGAAGGATTTGAGCTCCCCAATAACTTCCTCACTCCAGATATTACTCCAGGTCCAGCAAGCACAATTACAACTATTGGCCCACAAGTTAGATATGCAATATTCTTTTTTCTAATAAGTTTACCCCTTTCTAAAGAATTCCACTTACTCATATCATCACCCCTGGCTATTGCTTCATTCTTCGCTTTCTCCTGTGTACCAATTAAATATTCCTCATCATCAATATAGTGTTCCCCTGCTTGCTCTTTTGTAGCATTTAACATCTTCATTGCAACAATTTTGTAACCTTTCCTCTCAAATCTAGATAATATCTCTCCCGCTATCTGTCTCTGAAGCACATCTGGCTTCATAATAATTAGGGTTCTCTCTTCTGCAAGTTTAGGTCTATTCATGTAGCTAGATTAGTTAAAATATTAGATAATACAAGGATATCAGAATAATGAAGAACTTTAAACCCGAAAATTACAAAATTGAATTAAAAGAAATATTTTCCTTAATCAAGGCTTCAACCAATTGGAGAACAGATACATTACAAACCATATTAAAGAAATATCCAAAGGATGGGAACAAACTCTTTAGACATGATGAATTAGTAAATGGATACGAATATCTTGGATCAAAGGACAAGACAGTGGAAGAAAGAATTAGATTAAAACCTACCAGAACTAACTCAGGTGTAGCTACAGTTACAGTACTCTCTAAACCCTACCCTTGCCCTGGTAGATGTATATTCTGTCCTAATGACCCAAATATGCCCAAGAGCTATATATCCTCCGAACCGGGGGCACAGAGAGCTCTAAGCAATTGCTTTGATCCATATGCTCAGGTATACAACAGATTAATTGCTTTAAAGAATATTGGACATAATATTGAGAAAGTAGAATTACTTGTATTAGGGGGTTCTTGGTCTGCATATCAAGAGGAATACAAGGTATCATTTGTTAAAGCTTGTTTTGATGCTATGAATGATATACAGAAAGATACTCAAGGATATATACAACCTAGAACCGAATTACCATTGGCCACTGTGAATGAATTGTTTGAAGCGCAACATATCAATGAGAGTGCATATTGTAGGAATGTTGGGTTGGTGTTTGAAACTAGGCCAGATTTAATCACCGAGGAAGAAGTTGTTAATCTTCGAAAGCTTGGTGCTACTAAGATACAGATTGGTATTCAATCTTTAGATGACAAGATTATTGATGCTAACCATATTGGTAGACCTACGAAAGATGTTAAGAACGCAATTAAATTACTTAGACTTGGTGGTTTCAAGATTCATGGGCATTGGATGCCTAATTTGTATATGTCTAATGTTAAGAGGGATATTAATGATTACAAGAAGCTTTGGAAGAAGGATTTCTGTCCTGATGAATTAAAGATATATCCTACTTCCATTGTTCCTAATACTTTGCTTTTTAAATTGTATGAGGAGGGTAAGTTCAAGCCATATACCGAGGATGAGTTGTTAATGGTTTTGTCTGAGACTATGCCTACTACTCCTAGGTATTGTAGATTATCCAGAATTATTAGGGATATTCCTTCTGAAGAGATTGTAGCTGGGAACAAGAAAACCAATCTTAGACAGATTGCTGAGGAGTTGATTGAGAAGAAGGGGAAAAGGATGAATGACATTAGGAGTAGAGAGATAAAGAATGAGAGGGTTAGTTGGGAAGATTTGGTATTGGAGATTATTAGGTATGATACTTCTACTGGGAAGGAGTTTTTTCTTTCTTACAAGACTAAGGATACGGATAGGATTTGTGGATTTTTGAGGTTGTCTATACCAGAGAAAAAATACAGAAAAGAAAATTTCATTGAGGAGTTACGTGATTCTTCTATAATTAGAGAGGTTCATGTGTATGGTAGGGTTATGAGTTTGGATATTGATAGTTCTGGAGAATCTCAACATTTGGGATTGGGCAAAAAGCTTATTGAGATGGCTGAGGAGATTACTAAAAAGGAGGGGATACATAGGATAGTGGTTATTTCTGCTATTGGGACTAGAGAATATTACAAGAAGAGAGGATTTGAAATGGGGAGATTGTATATGGAGAAGGAGATATGAGTATGGTAGACAGAAATCTAGACAAGTTCGAAGAAAGAACAAGGGTGTATTTTGAAGAAAAAGGTATATATCTAAAAAGAATCGGTTGTGATTCAAAAAAGACTCCAGATTTTGAAAATTCTTATTGTCTTGTAGAAACTAAACATTATGATGGTAAAGAAAAGATTTCTGATACTATCGAATTTGACCCCACTTTTAATGCGATTCTAGGGCATTGTGAAAAGGCTGCAAAACAATTCGAGGCATACGATCCATCACATAAGAAAATCCATCTACTAACACTCTTTTCTTCTGAATTGGAAAAAGAAGATATTTTATCTGTCTTTTCAGGATGTTTAATTCCAGGCATACAAAACATAAGTTGGAAAAAATTGGAACCGCGGCTTTCTTTAAGATACTCTGAACAAATTGATGCAATTTTATTATTTCGTACAATTGATTCTTCGAAACCAATTATTTATTCAAAAGATAGAGGGCACAAATTTGTACAAGAGCATTTGCATATACTCAGTTCTTAACTATATACTATTAACATCTATGCAAAATAGGGACACCAACAAAACAGAAGAAACTAGTAAAATAACAAAGCTGAAATATGTTGAATGTCCAAATTGCAAATCATTATTCGACAATAAAGAAAAATATGCCGATTGGAAAACTTTCATAGGTATAAATAAATTTCTTTGTAAGAATTGCAAGATGGAATTTAAATATCCCTCTCATCGAAGGTATGGGCTTGATTTAATAATTGGAATTATTCTTTGGATTTGCTCTGCAAGTATCCCCACTACCTCGGGCGACATCCTAGCCATTGCGGCTCTGTCTTGCTTGGGAATAGCAGGTTTTTTATTAACACTTCAAGGAATACTGGGCTTGATAGAAAATTCCTCTTTGAAATCTAAGAATCCCGAATGGGAAAATAGATTTCACAATACAAGATATTCAAAATAAAGAAGCACCCCTTCAATCCCTATAAAGAAACAATCTTCTTATCTGATAACCATCTTCCATTTATAGCTTTCCATTCTCTATCCATCCCTTGTATAGACTTCATACTTGGGTCCCAAAAATGCGATATTAATCTAAAATCCGTTTTACTTAAATCCGAAAATGCCATATATAAATCCATATCTCCCCTGGTTAACAAGCTTTCTGAAATAGAGTCATTAAAATCAAAGTATATTGGCTCTACCCAACCCTTGCTTATTTGATATGCGAAGTTAGCATATATAGAGCCAACTGATTCTGAGCTTAAGAAAAGATATTGATACTTCAAATTTTCATTCGCATATAAAATAATTCCTACTTGTAATTTGCAGTTTTTAGGATTTATGAAATTATCATAATCTTCACATATTATATCTGAGCGTACATATTCATTTATCACATAGTCATTAATCTGCAATGTACACAAAGGACAGTAAGGTGGATTTTGAAGTTTTTCTTTATCTATCTCTTCACACTTTATTGTATATTGATCACCCCCAATATCCCATGTGTCTGAAACAACACTTCCAATAGTAATATCATATTGGGGGATATCAATAGCTTTCGGTATTTCTATATATCCGTTCGGTTTCCATTCCCCATTTATGAAAACATCTGCGTCTTTGTAGTATGGTTCATCTTCCTTATCAAGATTAGAAATATCTGCAGTACCTAACACAAGAGGTTGTATGTTCTCTTTAATTTGAGATTCAGAATAATGGTTTCTTAATGAATTATCTACCAATTCATAGCAGAACATTCCTATTACATAAAGCATCAAGGGAAATGGAATTATTAAAAACAAGACAACTCCAACTCTTTTTAACTTTTCATTTACCTTTGTAGAAAAGAATGGTGTCTTATTCATTGATATAATATATACCAGGAATAGGATCTGGGCAAGAATCGTTGAATATGAAGAATATATAATCTGAGCACGCGGGGACTCGAACCCCGAACCAAGCGATTAAGAGTCGCTTGCTCTACCAATTGAGCTACGTGCCCACAAACAATGAGTATAATATCACTTTTAATACCATTTTTACAACTCTTCCAAAGGTTCTAACACCTCTTCTACCTTAACTTTCTTAACCTTTTTCTCTTGTACTACTTTCTTCAAAACAATACCCTTTATCAATATATCCTCTTTCTTAACAATTATATTTGCTACACTTTTCTCATCAACCAATACCCAATCAGAATTCAATACTGCAATCTCATACACACCTTTTGCAACAAAGAAACGATACCTACCATTCTCATCAGTAACCCTTTTCGAAACTAACTTTCCAAATTCCATTTCTTTCAATCCAATAGTTATACCTGCTAAACGTCTACCCGAGATATCTTTTACTACACCAAATTTCTCTCTCCTGTTAAATAGTGAGAAGAAAAGTATAACAAGAGAGGGAATGTATAGAATAATAACAAGATAGTTGTACCAGATATTGTTAACTGACAAAGCATAGATACTAAATACTAAACCAACAAGAAAAAGAAGAATGTGTAATGACTTCCATAATACCTTTGAACCAAAAGCCAATTGACTAAATATTCTTTTAAATTCACCCATCTTCTTTAAATCCATAGGAATTGAGAAATTGGGAATAACACCCTTAGAAGTATAGAACTCTTGACCCTGATATACATTCTCTAATGGAAAATCTGTCTTTCCAAAGACTATCTTAGATGGAAAATCATAATCCTTTGAGGCAGTCTTAATTACATATTCGCCTGGTACAACCTTATTGGTTCTAAAATACCCATCCCTGTCTGTAACATCTGTCCATATCAATACACTATTCTCATTAAAGATTCTTACAACACATTGAGATATTGGTTCCTTAGTAACAGAATCATATACATATCCAGTAGGATGACCTTTTTTTCTGAAACCCAAAAGGCTTGAGATAGCTAAAAATATTTGAAGAATGATATATGGCAAAGTACCCAAGCCACCCAAAAGAATTCCCATCCCTAGTAATATATTTCCAAGAGTAATGGTAATTGTTAGTTGTTGTAGAGAAGTATTATTGATTTTCCCAATAGTGTTTTGCATAAACTCATTGGTACTCTCAACAATATTATTCACAACATCCTTTATCTGCTCAATAATTGGAACAACTGGTTTCTCTGGTGTACCAGTAGCAGGGATATTTAAATATATGTTACATATTCTTGTAATGTTACCTACGCTATCAGAAGCCTCAGCACAAAAAGAATACTTAGCAAAAAGATCGTAATCAGAATTATGTTCTAGTTCCCCAAGCTTTACCTTTACAGTCCAGATATCACCACTTACACTTTGAGTATCAATACACTCGTCAGTACTACCATCTTGTAATACACACCAAAAGCTTTTTTGGCTAACTACAATATTATCCTTTACCCTTAATTTGAAAATTATTGTATCCTGGGCTTCCCAATCTTTCGTAGTATTATCTCCAAGTCCTGAGATACTCAAAAGCTTAACCTCGGGGCTTGAGTTATCTTGTACTGAATATACACTATTGGACCAGCTACTTTCTCCACCCCAGTTATTTTTTGCCTTTACATGATAGAAATATATCTGGCTATTTGCTAGTCCTGTAAATTCATATGATTCAGCCCCTATCCATCCACTGTCCTTAAAAACAGGAGCAAATGTTGAGGAGACACTAGATTGTATGAAGTATGTATAGTTTCCACTAGTAATAGCCCATGACAAGGTATTTGAAAGCCCTTTTGTATATGCTGGTTCTGGAAGCAGTGTTGGAACAGCAACAGGTACAACATATATGGTCTCACAATCCAAAATGTAAATATTGAAGCCCTCGGTAGTATCTCTTGCACATACTTCATAGGTTCCTGGGATAGAAGATTTAAATGTACCTGTAGCTCTACCATCACTATCTGATACCGCTGGTTGGGTTATAGTTACACCTAGACTACTTCCATTTACATACAAAACAATACTTCTTCCAGGTTTAGGATCTCCATTAACATTCAACATTTGAATATTGACCGTGGCTGGCTCCAATATCTCTACATTAGTTGGAGTGATATCTAACTGTGAATACAAATCCTCAGTTATATTTGCATTGATATCTACACCACCACCACCAGCTTCAAAGGATGTCTGTGCATAGGTATGACTCCCTAAAAGACAAAAAGCACATACAACCAATATTGTAATCAGGACAGTTTTTAATTTCATTCAACTATATTTCTTCTACAACTTTCTTAACATATCTATCTAACGATTGGGTTAGAACCAACGATGAATACGGTTTGTCACCCAATGGCTTAACACCGCTTCTACTGTAGCAATTTTTGCATACAAGAGCAAAACTTGTAGTATCAAGATAGTTTAAGTCTTTTGTATTACCACAGTACTTACATTGAGAGAAATCTTCCAAGAAACCCATCTCCATCAGAAATTTAATCCTAAGCTTATTTGTAACTTCTAGTTCTAAATTACTTTTTAATGCCACCTGAAGCGCATCAAAAAGTTTTGGATATGGGTCGTAGTCCTGAAGAAATTTATTAAGTAAAAAGAGAATTCTTTGGATATTGGGGACTTCAAGCTTATCAAAATTAAGACTGGAAACAGGTGCAGATTCAGTTAGAATTGGAAGACCTTTTCCTTCGTAGAAAGCAATTTGGCTAGTACACAATGTCTGCATATTTCCCCTATTCTTACTGTTTAGTTTCCTAATACCTTTTGCAAAGAGTGTAAACTTGCCATACTCTCTTCCAAACACAGTAAGTACTTTATCTGCTTCAGAATAGTTAACCGATTTTATTACAGTAATCGTATCTTTATTCATATACTCCTTTTCTTGTTAAGACAACAAATGGTGTCTTGAGAAATATCTTTGTATCTTCAAAGAAACTGATATGTGAAGCATATTTTGCTTCCAATACTATCCTATCCTTAAATTTAATATCATTTCTTCCTGAGACTTGCCAGATTCCTGTAATTCCTGGTTTTACCTTAAATATTCGTTTCAAATATCTTTTCCCCTCTGAGTATCTTCCTAAATATCTATTTATCTCCTCTTGATACATTGGACGTGGACCAACCAAAGACATATCTCCAATTAGTACATTAAGAAGTTGTGGAAGCTCATCAATATCGGTTTTTCTAATAATTTTCCCAATCCATGTGATTCTTGGATCTTCACTTATTTTTAATTTTCCATCATTTTTAAGCCATTTTTCATACTGCTGACTATCTTGTATCAATTTATGTGCCTGTGGAACCATAGATCTAAATTTGTACATACGGAAGTTCTTACCCTTGTACCCAAGTCTTACAGGTTCTTTAACAAAAATGTTATTCATATCTGTAATCCAAATACAGAAAGAGACCACCAAGAGTAACGGGGAAAACAAAACTAAAAGGAGAAAGGCGATTACAATATCTAATATTCTTTTAATCTTTTTGTAAGACATCTTTTACATAATTTTGCAGTTTATATACAAAAATCTCAGATGCAAAATTACTTGCCTGTTTTCTACAGTTATCAGGATCAAAATCAGTTGATTTGAAATTCTTTATAACCTTGTACAAAGCTTCAACATTATATTTATCAAAGAATACCCCTGTTCTTGGATTTTCTTCGGAAATACTTTCTAATGGTCCACCCTCTCTAAAAGCTATCACTGGAGTACCTGAGGCATTTGCTTCTACTGGTGTGATTCCAAAGTCTTCATGACGAACAGGGAAAAGCAACGCTTTCGCACGTGACATTAAATCGAATTTTTCTTCATCAGATACATAGCCTAAGAATTTTACTAATCCTTTTGCATTTAAATTTTTTACTAAATTCTGTAATGCATCAAGATCATCACCTTTTCCAGCAATCTTAAGAGGAACCCCAGCCTTAACACATGCCTTTATAGCCAAACCAACACCTTTATACGTTTCCACTCTTCCTGAATACAGAAACCAATTCTCTTTCCTGTTGATCTTTTCTGACTTTTGCAGAATTTTGGTATCTACAGGAGGATATATGACGTCAGCATCCACATCGTAGTATTTCTTTATCCTTTCTTTAACAACATTGGATATAGCTATCATCTTGGTACATCTACGTGCTGCATTTCTATCCCATCGCTGCCATATTCTTTCTAAGATGGTATTCATAAAAAAGGAATAAAAAGAAAACATAAAGCGATTAAAGCCTGTAAATTTGTTCTTGTCTTTAAGTGTTCTGCCCTCTTTTTCCCAGAAAAACTTTGGCGGAGACATACAAATATCTACATGGGGAATATTCTTTGGTCTTACAAACTTCCCAAAGGATATTGATATTGAAATAACAGCATCAAAACCTTTAAATTTGAATGATTGATATGCCCATGGATGAAGAAGTAAAGATACATATTTCAATACTGATAGCTTCCCTGGAATGTACTGCATAAAAGAATGATGTACTTTTACATGTGGATAGTACTCTGCCGTAAACTTGGGATCATAGTATGCAGTGAAAAGTTCTGCTTTAGGAAATGCCTGTAAAATACCCCTGACATGATCTTCTGCTCCTCCTCGTTTGTATAATGGATCAGTTACTACTGCGATTTTTAAATCTGCACCCCTATTTCTTAGTTTCCTTTTCATGTACTTGTAATATATATTTCTCTAAATTATGTAGGAACTTTTCTTCTGAGAATTTCATGGCCTGTTTTACTATTTCTTCCCTATTATATCTTCTTTTATCAAAATCCTTAAGCAGATTAAATAATTCTTCTTCTGTTTTAAAGAATTCTCCTGTGACATGCTCGTTTACTGTCTCGAGTAGGCCACCCTCTTTTAGTGCAAATACTGGAGTACCAGCAGCCATTGCTTCTACTGGAACAATTCCAAAATCTTCTAATCCACAGAAGAGAAGTAGAGATGCTAAAAGGAAAAGAGAAATGGCCTCATCATCACTTACGAAACCAAGGAATGTAACATTTGGATTATTATTTGCTATTTTCCTAAGATATTTTATATCTGGTCCTTCTCCCACAATTATGAGTTTTTTATTGGCTTTGATACATGTTCTAATCGCCCAATCAATTCTTTTGTAATCGTATAGCCGAGAAAGCACAAGTACGAAGTCTTTCGGTAAATTGTACTTCTGTCTTACTTTCTCTATTTGTTCACCACTTCTTTTTTCAAAATATCTTGGCTCTATGCCTGGATATATGACAGTAGCATCTTTGCCATATGTACGCTTTATTTTTGATTGAATATATTTTGAATTTGCAGTCCAATATTTTATCCTTTTGGATATTGAAACGTCCCACATACGCATAAAGACATCTATTATTGAAGAGATAAATAGGTATGTCTTTCGAAGTTTCAATGCTCTGAAATTATGCTCCTTATCCCACAAGCTCCTTGGAGGTGTCATAGTCATTGCAATATGGATTTGATCAACACCTGTTATGATGCCTTTTGCAGGGCCAGCAGAAATACTTAAAACCAAATCATAGCCTTCAAGATTAAAGCTTTCATATGCCCATGGTGTGAATATTTTTAAATGCCTACTGAATGATTTCGGAAGAAAAGCAAATAGCTTTTGTACAAAGCTTGTATATACATGATTTTTTAATTCTGGATATTTTCGTTTATCAAAAAAGACGGTAAAGATATCTGCATTGGGGAATAGTTTTAACATTGAGAACATTTCGCGGTCTGCGCCACCAAACCCTGTCATCTGGTCGGCCACAATAGCTACTCTTGGAAATACTTTTTCTAATGTTGTCATCTGAGATTATAACTCAGGAACCTCCCCACCACCAAATTCTTCAAAATCATCTGTTGTTGTATCGTCTTCTTCGTCTAATTGCTCAAGTGCTTTTGAAAGCTCATCATCATCTAATGCTTCAACCTTTGGAGGATTCTCCTCCCCATCATCATCACTTGGGAATATAACGTCTAAACCAGTATCATCATCATTCGTAGGATCTATGCCACCATCATTAAGATTTACATCATCTCCACCCATCAAGATAATGTTTGGTTGTTCTTCCTCTTCTTCTTCAGGCGTTCCTTCTTGTGCAGAAACATTTACTTCTGTTAATTTCTTCTTTGCAAGTAATATCTGTTCCTCGGCTTCTTCTCCAAATTTCTCAACAACATTTATAACCCGCATTGGTTTACCACAATCAGGGCAAAGTACTACTTGATTTACCTCTTCACCACAATCAGGACATGAAAGCACAACCATATGCACACTCTTATGTGTGGGGACTAACTGGTCTTTTGGTTTTTTCTTGATATCTGACATTAGAGTAGTTAATGAATCTTGTTATCTAATGAATAGTATAAGTGTTGTGCGGAAACTGTCAAGAAACCCATAGCAACAGTATTTTAGCCATACTTAGGATAGCAACATTTTTTGTATTTTTTCCCACTACCACAAGGACAAGGGTCATTTCGACCAACTTTTTTGTTCTTCTGTATAGTTTTTTGCTTAGCAATTTTACCTGGTCTTTTGTCTTCTTCTTGGTTCGTATTCATAGCTGCTTGCTCTATTCTTGGAGCTAATCTGACTCTAAAGAATCTAGTAACTACAGATTCGTCTATCTTTTTTAACATATCATCAAACATTTGGAATCCCTCATTTTTGTACTCTACTAAAGGATCTCTTTGAGCTAGATTTCTTAAAGAAATACCCTCTCGAAGATCTGTCATCGTATCTAGGTGCTCCATCCAGAATCTGTCATATGCTTCAAGAATGAGCATTCTAGCAAGTGCTTTCATTGGCTCCACCCCGATTGCATACATATGAATAATCATAGAAAGAAGAATCAACTGTTTTACCTCTTTCAATTTCTCAACATTACTCATACCTTCTAACTTTCTGAAGAACTCTGCTTCATTCTTGTGTCCCAATTCTTTGACAGCCATTCCGAAGAGCTCTTCTGTTAGTAAGTTCTTTATCTGAATATATAGCTTTCTCTCTTCAACATTGTCTATCTCCTTGTCATCTTGTAATTCAGATGCAAAAAGGAAATCCACATATTCTAATTCTTTCTTAAGTATCCACTTCTCAAGAGGAGAATATATATATTTGAAATCTTCTAACTCAGAAATATTCCAGCTTTCTTCTTTAGTAAAGGAGAAACCATCCAAACTATCTTGCAGATTATCAATATCTGTTGCCTTAGCTTTTTCGATATCATTCTTTAGAGAAGTTTTAGAGATTTCAAACTTCGGAGTTGTATCAGCTTGAAGAAGTTTTCGTCTGAGAGTATATATTATTTCCCTTTGTTGATTTAATACATCATCATATTCAACAAGGTTTTTACGAATATCATAGTTGTATGCTTCTACTTTTTTCTGAGCATTTTCTATGGTCTTCCCTAATATCCCAATTTCAATAGGTGTTTCATCATCTAGTCCTACCTGAGTCATTAGCATTTGCATTCTATCTCCTCCAAAGAGTCGCATTAGTTCGTCCTCAAAAGAAACATAGAATCTAGATTCTCCTGGGTCTCCTTGTCTTCCAGATCTTCCTCTTAACTGGTTGTCAATTCTTCTTGATTCATGTCTTTCAGAACCAATGACATACAAACCACCTAAGTCAGTTACTCCTTCTCCTAGTGCAATATCTGTACCTCTACCTGCCATATTAGTAGCGATAGTTACAGCACCTTTTTGTCCTGCTTCAGATATAACATGAGCTTCTCTTTCATGTTGTTTAGCGTTCAATACGTTGTGTTTGATTCCATCTTTCAGAAGCATATCTGATATTCTTTCGGATTTCTCCACTGAAGTAGTACCAACCAATACTGGTTGACCATTTTCATGGTGTGTTTTGATATCTTCCACTATGGCCCTGAACTTGCCATCCTCGCTCCTGTAGACTAGATCTACATGATCTTTCCTAACTACTTGCCTATTTGTAGGTACAACGATGGTATCAAGCTTGTAAATTGATGAGAACTCTTCTGCTTCTGTTAAAGCTGTAGCTGTCATTCCAGAGAGATACTTGTAAAGCCTAAAGAAGTTTTGCAAAGTAATTGTAGCCATTGTCTTAGATTCTCGTTTAACTTCGACACCTTCTTTTGCTTCTATTGCTTGATGTAGTCCCTCACTATATCTCCTTCCCTCCATTGCTCTTCCTGTAAATTCATCAACGATGAGGATTTCACCATTCCTAATCATGTATTCGTCATCAAGTTTGTACAACTCTTTTGCCTTCAATGCATTATCCAAATGATATGCTAACTGTGCATTTTCATAGACATTTTTTACACCCAAGAGCTTTTCGGTATAGTCAATTCCTTCATCTGTTAAAGAAACAGAATGGGACTTTTCATCTACAACATAGTGTTTTTCGTTTTGTAGCTGGTTAGCTACTGTAGCAAACTGTTTGTACAAAGTATTGGCGGTTTGAGCGTTGGTAGAAATAATCAAAGGAGTACGAGCTTCATCAATTAAAATTGAGTCAGCCTCATCTACGATTACAAAATATTTAGGACCTTGAACTCTCTCTTCAAGGGTTCTCGCCATATTGTCTCTAAGGTAATCAAATCCAAATTCATTGTTAGTACCATATACCACATCACATGCATAAACTTCCTGTTTGCTACATTCAATCATATTAACTCCAGACATATGATCATACTTTAGTCGTCCATTTGCTTTAGCTTTTTCATCTCTTTCTTTAAGAAGTGCTTTCCCTTCATCTCCTTTTAACTTAAGTACTTCGTCATCTGTTATGAATTTGTACTGTTTACCTGAGTTAATGGCTCCAACTGTGATACCAAGAGCATTTAAGATATGGCCATTCCATTCTGCATCTCTTCTTGCAAGATAGTCATTTACAGTTACTAAGTGTGCACCTCTCCCTGTTAAACCATACAAATAAAGTGGAAGATTAGCTGCTAATGTTTTTCCTTCTCCTGTAAAGAGTTCTGCAATCTTGTTATCAAACAAAACATATCCAGCCATCATTTGAACATCAAAATGTCTGTGGTTTGCAACTCTTTTTGAAGCTTCCCTTACAACGGCAAATGCCTCTGGAAGGATGTCATACAACTTCTTCTTCTCTTCTTCGAGTTTAACTCTTAATTCTTCTGTTTTTAGTGTTTCAAATTCCTTTCTAGCTGTTTCTAAGTCTACATTTAGTATCTTTCTAAATGATGCTGTTTTCTTTCTTAATTCTTCATCTGAAAGTTTTCCAAAGTCCTCTTCAAAGGAGTTTATTTTCTCTATTATGGGTTGGATTTTGTTTAATTGTTTTTCGTTAGAATCGAAAAGGTTTGCAAAAAATTTCAACATATTCCGATTATATCACTTAAATTACGTATTTTCAGAAATATTTAATTTCTATTTCGTATCCTTTATATATGCAAAAACTCCTCTCAAAATTCTTAAGTACCATGTTTTTTACCTTGGTTTTTGCATCTCCCTGTTTTGCAGATGTTATTCTAACATATCCTACAGACAATACTACTGTTAATACTGATTCTGTAACATTTAAATGGGAAAATACTGATACAACAGATAGCTACTGCTATGCTGTTGAGGTTGGTCCATATGTAGAAGACGACAATTATTGGAGTCCTAGAATCGGCCTAGAAACAGTCAACACCACTACATATACATATGTCCTGTCTGACAGCTATATTGGCAAGCTAAAGTGGTGGCTAAGGTATGGCATCTATGACGGAACTAAGTGTGAGAAAAGATATTCCTCTACCATTAGCGCTTTCGCTTTTAAACCAACAGAACAAGTTACACAGATAATTGAAAAAGAGCCTCTTCCTTTGGTAAAGGGAGAATCTACAATTAAGAAACCTGAGGTGGTTGTAAAAAAAGAAGAGATTGTTAAGCCTAAGGTTTCCACAAAAGATACAATCAAGAAGAAACCCTTTGTTTTCCCGCTTTCTACCATCACGGGAGTTACCCAATGGCATGGAAATACCACATATCAAAAACCACATAAAGGTATAGATTTTGGGGCTACAAAACAAACTGTTGTTGCAGTAGCAAAAGGTACTGTTGTAGGGAAAGGTTGGGATAGTACAAAAGGAGATTGTTTCTCTGGTGGTAATTATGTCCTCATACAACAAAACAATGGTATGTATACTGCATACTTTCATTTAAAATCCATTAGCGTAGATGTTGGACAGAAAGTAAAAGCTAGTCAGACAATTGGAGTGTCTGGAAATACTGGGACTTGGAATTGTCAGCCATTAGCCTACCACCTTCATTTTGAAACAAGAAAAGAAAGAGCCCAAAGTTCTCATGTAAATCCTGTTGAATACATATCTGTTGATTGGAACATAGTTACGACTTTAAATTCAAAAACCAACCCTGGAAGATTAAGTGGGGATAATCCACACCCAGGTACTTAAATTGAGCCATATTTGTATGACAAAGTTACTTACAGTAATAGCGATTGTATGGCAATTAATAACAGGAGAAACAGAGAGATACCAAGTAGTGGGTATTACAAGTCCTCAGCAGATGGTATGGGTTAATCCATATACTGTCGTTTTTGCTGTTGACGGGAATATTACTAAAGTTAATGTATTTACAAAATCAACAGAATATATTGGAAATATAGAGCCAAATGTTTTTATAGGGGTAAGTAATAATAAAGAATTGCAATATTGTACAATTAAACATTATCTCATTACCTCAAGAGATCAATTTTCAACCATATTTGAAATTGATGGAAAAGAGTTAAAGTTTTTTGAGACTATTCGACCCATTCATTGGCAAGGAAATATTATGATTGCACAGACGGCTCTAGATTTCCTAGAGCAACATTACTACGAAATAGACACGGACAACGGGGACATGAAAGAAATTCCACATCCTCCCATGCTTAGAAATAAAGCAGCATACATTGAAGAAGATATACCAGGAGATATTTATGTGAATTACAATGCAAGAGAATATTTTAAATTCTTCTTCTTACATTTTGACTAATCTTAGTTAGAAATCCTTTTAGGAAAGTATCCAGGTAGTATATTCTCCATTCTTTTGAAGGATCTATCTCTATCAATTGTCTTGCATATTTCCTTGCTTTCACAAATTCTTTCTCATAGAAATATCTTTTCATCTTCAGCTCTATTCGGAGTCTCTTAGGAGCATATTTTGATAGATGATTAGAATCTATCTCTTTGTACACATCTTTGTAATTATCTTTCTTTTGATGATACCAATATCTAATAGCTTCTTCTGTAGATTTTTGATTCAAATATTTTTCGCTATATATATCCTTTTCCTCCCTTATATGTGTTGCTAATATCTCAGGGTAAATATTGATCTTTTTGGATTTAAAAACCATTTGTAGAAGCAAGTCATAATTCCCTGCATAACACATATTCTTTCTGAATTTGTATTCCTTCTTGTTCCTGAATATTAAAGGTGAATATTCTAAAATATTTTCTGTTTCCAATTCCATAGAGATATCTTTTTCTATGCTTGCAGATCGTGATTCTTCAATCTTATTCCCATTTGTTTGGGTAACTAAAACTCTTGTGCCCAATGCATAACAATTAGGATGTGTATCCAGAAATACCACAACCTTTGCCAACATAGATGAAAATATATAGATATTCGGATCTAAGATTACAACGTATTCCCCTTGAGCAGCCATTATTCCACGATTCTTAAGATAGCAGATGTTTTGCTTCCTCTTGCTAACTATGATCTGAATACGGGAGTCTAGCTCTTGATATTGTGAAAGTGGAAGACTACTGCCATTGTCTATTAATATTAATTCCCAATCTTGAAGTGTTTGTGCTTGTGTACTTCTAACAATCTTTTCTACATCAGTATCACTATTTTCTACAACAACAATAATGGAAATGATTTTTCTTTTGGTAGCAATGTTATCTGGTACATTCATTACAAATAGATAATACCATATATCCTACTCATATCTTAATACATCCACAGGTCTTGTATTTAAATACTTAATCGCAACAGACCAAATAAGCACAAATATTACTGCGCCAAAGCCAAGCATTAAATACAAAACATCTGAGCCCGCAAACAAAATAGTATATTTGTAACCAAATATTTGCTCACTGTATTTACTTAATATGGTTACTCCACCCCATACCGTTAGGTAGGATATTGCAAACGTAATTACGAATATCAATCCATATTCTAAGAACAACATAGCTTTGACTTGTTTGTTCATAAAGCCAACAACCTTGAGCAGTCCAAATGATCGTTTTCTAGATATAATTTCTAAAGAGGTAGAATTTAGTAAAAGGATACCACCTGCGAGTAATGCTAATCCTGCAACAGAGAAAACCATCTTAGTTATCATATCGAACATAGAATTCATATACGCTTCAGCTGCTTTAGTACTTAATACTACATTCCCATTTACTTCATTCAACACGTTAACTGCCTTGTCTTCGCTATTTGAATCAGCTACAACTAACGCAACTTCCTTTATATTCCCTTTAAAATATTGCATAAAGGTCGTCTTTGTAACAATTACAGCTGGCATATCAGGAATTATGGAATAGCTCATTCCCCCACTAGTATCTGATTGTTGAGTATTGGAAGCATAGTAGCCACTAATTTCAAAATCTCCTACTTCAGGAAGTGATACCATTTGTCCAACAGCATAACCATCTTCAGTTTTGAAGATATCAGGTATAACTACATATTTTCCTTCCTTCAAACTTCCCTCAGTAATATTTATATCTAAATATTTATCCTTAATATCTCTTCCAGATGCATTGTAGAAATATGTTATCCCATTTGTATCTAGAACTTTTACATATTCAATATCGTAATTGAAGCTATTACTCTTTAACACATCCACTAGTTGAGTATTAGCGTCATAATCGCGTACAGAGACTATATTTACAGTGCTCTTTAAATCAACTGTCTGAGAAGACATCTCTTCTTTGCTTGTTTTGATTAAACAAATGATGAATCCAATTGCCGTTATACCAATGAAGATAGCCATCACAGCTAATATATTTTTCTTGTAGCTATTCCTTAGATTAATCCAAGCCATTTCAAATGTATTACCTGTATTAAGTGGTAATCGAAGAATTAACCAGAATATGAATTGGAATATTAAACTAAATATCAAGGTTCCAGCTCCTGCAACACCAACAGCTATTAATCCATATTTCAAATCTCCCGTTATTAAGATGCTAATACCAGCAAACAATATAGCTATGACAGCTATTAGTAAAATATTTTTCCATTTACCCTTTCCTTTTCCATTAGAATTCTCTCTTAATGCATCAACAATACTGAAAGATGCAAATTTGGAGATTGAATAGAAACCAAATATTAAGGCAGAGCCGAGTGATGCTAAGAATGTAATACCTGCAACTTTCCAATTTAATGCGGTTTCAAATGCGATATTAATGCCAACAGTAGTAAACAGATTTAATATATACCTGGAAAGAAAATATCCTCCAAAAATACCAAGAAGAATACCTGGTAGTGCTAGAACTAAAAGCTCTAAGAGGTAAAGGAAAGTTATATTCTTCTCTGTATATCCTATCGCTTTCATTATTCCAATCTCTCGTTTCCTCCTCGATATTATTACTTGCATCGAAGATGCTATACCCATACTTCCTATGAATATACC
Organism: uncultured Candidatus Saccharibacteria bacterium; assembly: GCA_964560525.1. GTDB lineage: Bacteria > Patescibacteriota > Dojkabacteria > SC72 > SC72 > UBA12078. The sequence continues at coordinate 69,044 of CAZLLO010000001.1, forward strand.
CAGAATGCTTAGACCTCTAAATACTAATGTATACGCTAAAGTACTTTTTTTCTGACTATCAACATATCCAGTAAGACTCTGATACATGCCAGAGATATCCTCAGCTGCGAAGAAGCTATCTAGTTTCTCTCCTATAGCTTTCTCATCTCCCTTTATCAACAAACTTTTACTCGAATATCCAAACATATCTAAAGTTTCCATATTAACGTATGCCTGCCCTGCTCCAATATTTGTATCCTCAATTATGCTTGTTACCTTTAACGATTTTGATTCAAAGATATTTGAAGGCAAAATCTGTATGGTATCACCTACATTAACTTCAAGTTTCTTAGATAAATCATTAGATATTGATATTGTATTTGGTTCTTTAACACTGTTGTACAATCCTCCCTCAACGTTTACATAACCATATAATGGGTATGCACTATCATTTATTCCCACCAAATTCATCATCATCAATTCCTTAACTTTGCTGCTTTGAACAGAGATTCCATATACCCGACCTCTTTGGGTCATTTGTGTAATTTTTCCAGAATCCTTAAGCTCTTGTAATTCTAATCCTAATTCTTTAATGGTAGCTTTGTCCGCATCTACTACTACATCTCCTCCGAAACTTATCTCAGGGTCTTTAACCGTAACACCTAAGAATTGATCTGACATTGTAAGCAATGCCATTGATGAAAATGCAGAAAAAAATACCGCAAGAGATATTATTACTGCTGTTATTCCCAAAGATTTAAGGGAAGATATAATTTTGTGGAATGCAAAATCTAACATACTACTTTTCCGTCAACGATATTAATTGTTCTGTCTGCTTTTGAAGCAATACTTTTATCATGTGTAGCTATTATCAAGGTTATACCTAATTCCTTATGTAGCTTGATGAAGAGATCCAAAACTTTTTCACCCGTAGTTGAATCAAGATTTCCTGTTGGTTCATCTGCAATTAATAGTCTTGGGTTAGTAATCAATGATCTAGCTATGGCTACTCGTTGCTGTTGACCACCAGACATTTCTTCTGGTCTATGCTTTGCTCGATCAGAGAGTCCAACCTTTTCTAACATTTCTAATGCTCTTTCTCTGATTTCTTTTCTTGAGATTTTTACTGAAGATGCAAAGAGAGGTGCTTCTACATTTTGCAATGCATTAAGACTTGGGATGAGGTTAAAGGCTTGGAATACCACTCCTATTTCTCTGTTTCTAATATCTGCAAGATTATTTTCACTAACTCCTGCTATATCTCTATTATCTAACATGAATTCACCTGATGTTGGTGTATCTATACATGAGAGTATTGCTAAAAGGGTTGATTTTCCTGATCCTGAAGGACCCATAAGGGCAACAAATTCACCATCTTGGATTTCTAAATCTATGTCTCTTAATACTGGTATTTCGGTCTTGCCGAGGAAGTAACTCTTTTTTATGTTATGAAGTTTTATCATATTTATGGGATTTCAAATTACAATGTTCCTAATCTATCACAATGTAAGAAGAAGTTCAAAATGATTAAATAATCCTTGTTATAGTGAATATTATTATGCCTACACTTAGTCCTAGTTTTAATACCATACTTACAAGGATCCCGATAAATGTTCCCCAGCCTGCTTTTAGGCTAGTAGTTACACTTTTTTTAGCAAATAGCATTTCAAAAAGTACTGCGCCCACAAGTGGGCCTAAAAATATTCCCCATATACCACCCACGAACATTCCCACTATACCTCCGATGATTGCTCCTGCCATACCCCATCCTGTTCCACCGAATTTCTTTGCGCCTAATGCGGCTGCTATATTATCTGCAAAAGTAGAAGCCAGACAGAGTATGAAGAGGACAACAAGAATAATTGGCGTAAGATGCTGAAATTTATCCATTATTCCAGCTACTAAGGTAGAAGCATATATGAGCCATATTCCAGGAAGATTTATAACGGTTAAAACAAGGCCTGTAATCGCAATGATTCCTAATAATATGTAAAGAAGTATATTAATCATTTTCTTTTTCTACTTTCTCAAAAACCTCATGCGTTATTCTGGCAGTTTCTTTCCAATCATAACGACTAGAAAGCTTATATCCCTTCTCAATCAAATCCTTGTATCTTTCTGGATGGGTATATACATCAAAGAGTTTTTCTCCTACTTCTTTCGCATTTTTACCATCTACAAATATTGCCATATCAGTAAATATCTCCTTGTATATTTTGCTCTCATGAACAATTGTAGGAGTTTTAGCTATGATAGCCTCCAATGGAGAAAGCCCAAAGCCCTCATATTCTGAAAGATGCATAAAAGCTATAGCTTCCTTTAACAAAGAATACTTCTGGTCATCTTCATAGAATCCAGAAAATATCACACTATCTTTAATACCTAATTTCTTAATCAACTTGTGAAATCCTTTTACCTCTGGGTTAGATTTATCCAAGAATTTGCCACCAGCAATAACCAGATATGGTGGCTCAGATCTGTTTATGAGTTTAAGGAATTCGTTATATCCATTAATCACTCCTTCTGTATTTTTTGTTTTGTTAATCCCACCACCAAGATAGATGATATAGCCGCGCTTTTTGTAATCTGTTGGTAGCACTTTCGAGAGATCAACTTCTTTGATTTCCATATCACTTGCAAGATGTGATACTACCATTTTGTCTTTGGGATATTTAGGGAAATAGCTTGCAAAGTCATCTAATGTCGTCTGAGAGTTATGAACAATATATTTACATTTAACAGCCTTCAGCAATGCAAACCAGTATTCCAATCCTCTGGCAAAATTATGAAAGAAACTTTGTTGAGAATACATATTAAACATTGGAAGATTCATGTCATGGATGAAAAGCACCGTTGGCATAGAAAAAGATGGAAAATCTCTCCAGAAATATGGGCAAAAGTATACACTCTCTTTTTTCTTTATTTTCCTAATCTTTGGAAGCATTTGGAAGTAATACCAAAGTTCATTTTTGTAATCATTTAATCGATACTTACCTATTCTCTCTATTTTTACATTAGTATATTTCTCTATTTCTGGCTCGATTGTTGATCGCTTTTCATCAAAAAGCAGTACTGAATAGTCGGTATTTGGATAGTTTTTAACAAGTGCAAGGATTATGCTTTTGGTATACTGCCCAACTCCAGCATATGCCATCTGGTCCTGAGTTGTAGTACCATCAATAATTACATGCATATTATTTCTTTTTCAAAGCTAACCTTATTCCATTGAATCCCCAATTTACAACTAGGAATTTTACTGCAAACAAATATATTCTTAATATACCATAGAGCTTGTATTTCCAAGGAACATACAGCAAAGTGATCATTGTAGAACCCCATAAATTGTTTGATGATTTTCGGTTTGTGAAAAGCTGCCAAACATCTTTCAAAGACACTTTCTCTTTTGCTTTAATTCGTTTTGATAGATTAGGATTCGTATTGGTCGAATAGGTTACGGCTTTTGTACTAACCAGAAGTTTGAATCCAACTCGCTTTGCTCTACAAAAGAAGTCATAATCCGCAGCATATTGTGGAAATAGTTTCGAGAAGTTCCCTATTTTCTTGAATACTTTAGAAGGTATTAACACGCCTCTTCCACTTATTGTATCTGTTTGTGACAGTTCTTCTTTAGAATCAACTATGACCGTTCTGAAGGAACCATGTACTATTCTATGAGAATTGTATATTAATCTATCACTTTCCAAATCCCTAACAGAAGTACCAATAATAGCTTTACACTTTTTATATTCATCCACTAATGTTTGAACAAAGTCTGACTTCATGTATGTATCATCATTTTGGATCAATACGAAATCATCATTGGAAAGTTTAGGAAAAAGATATTCAACACCTATTCTCATACATCCTGTCCACCATAACTCCCCATCACCTTGAAGTACTGTTACATTCTTAAAGTTCTTAGCTAGATCTTCTCCTGTACCATCCGTGCTACCATCATTTACTACTATGGTTTCAACATCTTTGAAGGTCTGTTTTTCAATGGAGTTTAGACAATTAAAAAGTTTTTCTTTTCTATTTTTTGTTGGTATTAAAAAATATACTTTCATTTATTTTTCTAAAACAAACAAACCAAGGCTATACCATCTTTCTTTTAACCATTTTGTTTTTGCAGCTTCTTCTTCGTTAACCTTGAACCAAAGTTTAAACCTGCTGTTAAATTTCATATATTCCTTTTTAACCACTTTATATCCTTTAAAGAGTTCGTCTGTTCTCTTTTTGTTGTATAGCTTGTTGATGGGAAGTACATCTTTTGCACCGTATGGAACTGTAAGTATTAATCTTCCTCCTGGTTTCAAGATTCTAAGCATCTCTTTCATTGCCTTTATATCACCTTCTTTGTCATACTGAACACCATATCTTCCCTCTACCCCAATATGTTCTAAGGTAGAAACACATGTTATGCAATTAAAGGTATTATCTTTAAACTCAGTTTTTCGAATATCCCCATTATGCTGTTTAATATTTTTATTCTCTGGCTGTGGATTTATATTCAAGGTGTTAACTTCTATTTCCTTGGGAAGAAGTTCATACAACATTTCACCAACCGTAGAACCTATGTCCAAGAGCTTTCCTTTTTTAATATTTATATTTTCTAGTGTCCATGGATATTCCAAATCTCTATCAAAATACCTTGGTGCTCTGTATTTTAATTTCCAAAGCAAAGTATTATCTTTTAGTGATTTACACTCGTTCTGTTTTATTTGAGTAGTTAGTACCTGGAAAGGAAATTCTATACTCTTAGTAATCTTGTTGCACAATTGGTTAAGTAACATGCTTCTAGCTATTAATTTATATATGTTTCTCTAAGACGTCCTCCCAAGTTTTTACTAAAACTTCGTGAGTTGTCTGGGTAGCCATCTCTTCTATTGATTTTACTGCCTCTTTGGACATTTTGATATATGCAGGATTGTCACTTAGAAGTTCAACAATTTTTTTAGCAAATTCTTCAGGATTTCTAGAATCAACTACAATACCATTTTTGTTGTTTTTGACCAAATCAGAGATATCTCCAACATTAGGAACAATACTTGGTACACCACATGCCATAGTTTCAACAACAACCATAGGCAGACCCTCTGTCTTTGAAGTCATCATATTTAGCTTGGATTTATTCACATAGTCATAAACATTTTCTTTTCTTCCAACTAATTCAATATTTTCCCCTAATCTTTTTTCTGCAATTCTTCCTTTGATATCTTCAAACAGTACTCCATCTCCTAACATTACAGTTTTAATATTTGGAAGCTTTTCTTTAACCTTTTCAACAACATCTACCCACAATGGAAGATCTTTCTCGATTACAAAATTTCCCATGTATATGAGGTCATATGTTTTCTTTTCTTTGGAAATATCCATCTTTGGTAAATCAAATTCATTTTGTGCTACAAAGAATTTTTCTTCTGGGGCACCAAGATTTACCAAATATTTCCGAGAATTGGAGCCTCTAATTCCGACAAAAGAAGCACCTTTTAATGTCTTTACGAAGAATTTATTCCCTTGATATTTCTCTGGACTCTCGATTAAGAGAAAAGCATATTTTTTTCTGAAGAGTTTCGCAAGGAAATATGCATATATACAATGCATTACAAAATGGATTCCCATTACCAAATCTATTTTATTTCCAAGAAGAATACCTACTCCATTGAGTACTCTATTAAGTTCTCTCAAGGGTACTATTTTTCTAAAGATTCCAATTACAGGAAATTGTTTTAATTTTGGATGAGAAAAATTTAATAATGTATTTCTTACAAGAAAAACTTTTCCAACATTTTGAGAATCCAGTATAGGAAGTAGCTTGGACTTCAACTTCTTGTCCGTACAGCCAGCAAATATTAATATGTTTTTTTTACTTTCTACTGTAAATCTATCATGTGATTTTTTACCAGTTATTATGGATTTAAAAAGGTAGTAGAAGATAGCAGGATAGTTGGCAATTGGAAGAAATTTTACCTTATTCGAAAAAAGTACTGTATATGAAAGCGATTTTTTAAGATATTTCAATGTCTCAGAGACATTTCCCTCTAGTGAATAGTTCTTTGCAACCTGCATCCAGTGTCTTGCATATATTTTTTTCGCTTGTTTAGGTCCAAAATCATTAATGTCTTTTTTAAAATCATTAAGTAAGAGATTTTTTACCTCTACTAGTTTATCTCCACTTGGAGTTCCAGAGCCTCCATATCCTATTACTAAGTGGTCTGGTAAGACTGCAAGTTTGTATTTTCTTAGATATCTTAAAATATATTCAACATCTTGATTGCGGTAATATTTTTCGTTAAAGAAACCTACCTCATCAACTGCTTCTTTGCTTATGAGTAACGAAGAGCCCATTCCTAAAGATCTTTCCATCATATATATTGTCATACGAAGATCTCCTTCTCGATCAAACAAACCATCTTTTTTCTTTCCATTAGTAATCGAACTTCTACCTGTTAAGGCTGCTTTCCATTCATTTGGATCCTTTGTACTTAGATATTGCATCTGTTTCATTAATTTTTCTGGTAACCACTCATCATCGTCATCTAGAAATGCTATATATTCTCCTTTTGCAGCTCTGATGCCAGTATTTCTTGCTGCTGCTCCATTTTTATTTTCTTTGTGTCTTAGGAGTTTAATTCTTGAATCTTTCATACTCTCTACAATCTCAACGGTATTGTCCTTTGATGCATCATCTACAACAATTACTTCAATATTGGGATATGTTTGATTAAGGATGCTCGTTATGGCTCTTTTGATATTCTTAGCTCCATTGTACGTTGGTATGATGACAGATATTAATGGATATTCCTTACTCATTTACTGGTTTCTAAAAATTAGTTTCCTGTATGTCTTCTCTATTTTATCAAGAAATCCATAGATATTCTTTTCTAATGGTGTAATCTTGGTCGTTAAATTCATTTCCTGAACATATTTCTCTGAATTACTACTTAATTGTCCCTCTCTTTTTCGGAAGTAGCTGACATGTTTGTTAAAGGAATATAGTTTGGTTTTCTGAGCAAAGAGCTGCCAGAGTCTAAAATCTCCAGCTAATCTGTATTGTTTAATTTCATCATGATTTACACTCTCCCAAAGTTCACGCTTCCAAAACACACTATCTTGTTGAATGTATTTCCCAACCTGGCCATAGAAGCCGTGGGATATTAACTTCTGATTGTAGTTATTTAGAAAACCTTTTTTTGTTGTCCCATCTTTTTCGATATAGTCGGTGATACCTTTAAACCAAAGTATCTTGGGATTGTTATTAAATACGGTTGAAACATATTCAAATGCTCCCTCTTGATATTTATCATCATCATTTATCCATGCCATGATATCTCCAGAGGACATTTTAAATCCTTTTAATATGGCATCATACATACCCTCGTCTTTTTCTGATATCCATTTAAATTTGTACTCTTTTGCTTGGGATACTAGTTCTCCAGAAAGAATCTTTTGCTCAAACTCCTTTAGTATTTTAACCATACTCTCACTAGAAGCACTATCGACTACAATATGTTCTATACTAAAATCTCCTTTTTGATTCAAAACAGAAAGTAAACATTCTTCTATGTATTCAGTATTTTTGTAAGTTGGTGTAACAATGCTAATTAAATTCATCTATCGCTTCTTTGTACAATTTAATATATCTACCCCTTTGTTGTTCTAATGTAAATTTTTCTAAAACATTTATTCTTGCATTTTTAGCATATTTATCATGTAATTTCTCATCATCGAGTATACTACACACTCCCTTAACCGTATCCTCTATATCCTTGTATCCAGCAACGTATCCCGTAGAAAGATGGTTCACTATTTCCTTTGAACCACCTACATCAAATGTGACCACAGGTATTCCTGCTGATTGAGCTTCAAGTAATACTAATGGGAAATTTTCTGCAAGAGATGTAAAAAGAAACACATCTGAAAGATTTAAATATTCGTTTAAAATTTTCCTGTCACTCGTAAATGGTATTTTCCAGCAATTGGGTTGTTTCTCTACCTGTGAGCCTTTAACTCCAATCTCAAGAAAGAGAAGGTCGTACTTTTTACCCAATATTGCTAAAGCTTTCTGCATATATTCCCCTCCCTTCCATTTATTTTTTAATCCTCCATGAGAGATGAATGATATTACTTTCTTCTTTTGGTCTATACCATATTTTTTTCTTAGCGTCTCTTTTTCTAATGGCTTTATGACATTAGTATCTACAGCATTTGGAATTACTGAGATCTCAAAATTCTTAAGAATGCTTTGTTTAGCTAAGTTGTACAGCCAAAGAGATGGCACTACTATTTTGAACTTGCAATTTGAATACACCTTTTTCTTTCGATTAAACATTATGCTGTCCAAAAGCGTAGGAGCCTTTGCATCCTTATCTTCTGCCCACCACATATCTCCAAAGGTGTGAGGTTTATTTCCACATAATGGCCACATATCATGGAATGTCCATATGACTGGCTTCTCATTGCAGAGTTTCTCTAGATTTCTAATATCGAAATAGCCTCCATGAATATTGTTTAAATGAATAACATCTGCGTTGAGATATTCTTTATTAGAAAAAAGATCTGTCTTTTTCGTAAAACAAATATCTCTCAGTTTGTATTTATCTATATATCTATTTAAATGAGGAATATCCATATATCCCTGAATCTCTCCAACCTCTGGATTATTCGTAAATTTACGTCCAACCAATATTCTAGAATCAACAGAATCCCGCTTTAACGTTTGGTGTAGCCTATACATTGCTAAAGCTGCACCTCCTGCATCATCAGTTGTATTAATGTGTATTACTTTCATTTCCTTTTTTTAAAAAGTTTGAATGCTCTATTTACAATTTTTTCTGGAATATATTTATATGACGCAAGTACAGTATTTCTGATTAAAGCATAGGTTTCTTCTTGTATTTTTATTAGCTTATCATTATCTTCTCTAGACTTTCCATAGCTTCTCCATTTGTACAAGACATCAGGTAAATTAGCAGTCTTTGTTATTTTGATATATTCAAGCCATAGTCCATAGTCCTCGGCTCTAACAAATTTTTGATTGTACAAGGAAGTTTTTAACAATGAAGATTTTCGAATCATGACAGAACCATGTATGAAAGCATTCCCATCCATTAACTTTGCCCTTATTTTCAAGTCAGACATAGGACGGACAAAATCTCCAGTTTTTCTGCTTTGTTCATTTATGATTATTCCCTGAGTACCAACGATTCCTACTGTTTTATGCTTATCTAGATATCGTACCTGCTTTTCAAATCTTTCTGGAAGAGAAACATCATCACCATCCATTCTTGCAAGATATTCTCCCTTTGACATCCCTATCCCTTTATTCAGATTAGCTACAATTCCAATATTCTTTTTGTTTCTTACAAACCTTATCCTTTTATCTTTTGAATATTTATTTACAACCTTTACACCATTATCCGTAGATCCATCATCCATTATTATGAATTCAAAATCAGAATATGTTTGATTTAAAATACTTTGAATTGATTCGTCCAAGTATTTCTCATTGTTGTAAAACGGCATCAATACACTTATCTTTGGCATATTTATGATTTTACAATTTAATCCACTCTGTTGGAATGATATCCTTTGAAGAAGGGGTATCATTTGCAAACCAATATTTGGGTGAGATTACAATTTTCTTTTTATCTTTATTCAACCATGCGGCCCACCAACTGAATGTGCTATTAGCAATTATTGAATGCTTGCATATACTCATCAAGAAAACATCTAAAATTGGATCGTTTACATTTCCTTCCACATACTTGATTGGGACATCGGATTTTAGATTCTTCTTTGCCCATTCAATATCGTCAGAGAATACAAATATCTTGATATCTCCAACTTTATTTTTAAGATACTGTATTGCTCGGTTGTAATAATCAAGAGTTATGATTCCTTGTTGTGCAGCTACTTCTGGATTAGAAACGTAGTCCGCTCTTCTAATATGGAGAAAAACTGAATTGCAATTGTTTATTTCTTCTTGCAATTCTTTATCTGCTTCTTTCGCATATTTACTCAAATCAAAGGATGTCGCTATGTCTTCTGTGTACTTCGAGAAATACTTTTGAGAAAACCAATGACCATCAAGAACAATGTCTTTTGTATTTAATGCCTTTTTAACTAATTTTTCATCATAGATAGGATCTTGATTGTCTATCTTTTCTATTTTCTCAAATCTTCTTCCAAAATATTTCAATATACTAATCAACCTACTCATTTTGAAAGGAAGTAATATTCCTTTGATTTTGAAATACCCAAGTTTGTACATTCTGCTAGCTTTGTTTTTTCCAAAAGCATCAGCATAGCTTTCTAAGCTTTTATCATCTATGAAGAGTAATTGTTTCTTCTCTATTGCTAGAGCTCTTGCAAAGGCATATTGGAACATTTGATTCCCCAATGCTCCCCTTAATTTGAGTATTATCATCTTGGGTTATATTTAATACTATTTATCATTTTCATATTCCCACGAGGAATCTATATGGATAATTCCATCTGCATAATTAATTCCTCCAAGTCTTTGGCTTTTGTTAACAATTTCAAACTTTAGGCCTGGTTCTACATAGTCATATAGCTCTTTTCCATCTATACTTCCCAACCAGAAATTCAAATTATATACTCCTGAAAAAAGGTTTAAATCCTTAATACTTAATTTGAAATTGCAATCTTTACTAACAAAGGTTTTGCTAAAAACTTTAGAGATCAAGATGCCATCATCCCTAGAAAGTATAACGGAAATGAATGCAGTATCATCATGCTTACGATTTACGATTTTCCCCTTAACAACAATTTCCTCTTCTTCGTGAAATGAGCTTACCGCATTATCTTTATTATCAAAAAGTTTCAAAGTCTCAAATATCCATTTTTTATTCCCAGGTCTATTCTCTGCTTCATCAATAGTACCCTCAAGCATAGATTTTCCTAATGACATATACTCTCGTATAACGTCTCTCGTGTCTCCAATCATTTTAACTTCACCATGATCTAAGAGAATTGTACGATTACATAACTTCTGAATAGCTCCCATATCATGACTTACAAAAAGAATAGTCCTACCACTTTTCTGAGTAACTTCACCCATTTTACCTAAGCATTTCTTTTGGAATTCTGCATCACCAACCGCTAATACTTCATCAATAACTAAAATGTCTGGTTCTAAATGTGCGGCTACAGAGAATGCTAACCGAACCTGCATCCCAGAGGAATATCGCTTAACAGGCATATCCAAAAACTTCTCTACACCAGAAAATTCTACAATTTCATCAAACTTCGCCTCAATCTCCTTCTTTCTCATACCCAAAATAGCACCATTGAGATAGATATTTTCTCTTCCTGTTAATTCTGGATGAAATCCAGTACCTACTTCTAGTAAGGAAGAAATTCTTCCATTAAGACGAACTTCTCCTTCTGTAGGTTCTGTAATTCTAGAAAGTATTTTTAAAAGAGTACTCTTTCCCGCACCATTCCTACCTATGATACCGATAACCTCACCTTCTTCTACATTAAAGGAAACATTTCTTAATGCCCAGAATTCACCCTTCTTTCTAAACTTCTTTCCTCTAAGTAAGTTCATCGGAACCTTTGCGGCTTTCACAATCAAATCTCTAAGTGCAAGGTATTTTTCTCTTTCTCCAAGAGAATACTTCTTACCTAAATTTTTTACTTCTACTGCGTATTTCATATCTATATTATATCTGCAAAATATTTTTCTACTTTCTTAAAATACAGGTATCCTGTGATGAAAATAACTAACGTAATACCAATTGAGATGCCAAGGGTACTCCAATTTACTGCAACATTACCTAATATGGCAGCACGATGTGCCTCCACTAAACCACTCAGAGGATTTAATGATAGTAACCACTGGTATTTTCCAGCCAATGATACAGGATAGATAACTGGTGTTATATACATCAATGTTTGAGTTATGAATGGGAGTGCGTACTGTACATCTCTGTATTTTACATTTAATGCAGAGAACCAGAGTCCTATACCCACACTTAGTAACCACGTTACAAGAAGTATCACAGGTATTAACAGCATCGAAAGAGTAAGTGGAAAATGGTAGTAAATCATCAAACCAAATACTACTAAGAATGAAATACCATAATCTATTAAGCCAACAATTGTTGAAGAGGCAGGAATAATCACTCTTGGGAAGTAAACCTTGGTTATGAGTTTAGAATTTCCAATCATACTGTTGCTAGCTTGTGCTACTGCCGCAGAAAAATACGACCAGAGTACTAATCCAGAGTATGAAAATATTGGGTATGGAACTCCATCAGATGGAATATTCGCAATTTTTCCAAAAAGGAAAGTAAATACGACCATTGTTAACAAAGGACGGATTATAGCCCAAAGAACACCTATTACTGTTTGTTTATACCTTACCTGAAATTCTCTAAAAGAAAGTACTCCAAAAAGTTCTCTGTAATTCCATAACTCTTTAAAGTCAAAATTCGCAAGTCCTTTTTTTGGTTTAATAACCGTTATTTCTTTCATAATCTGAGAATCATTTTAACACACTTTAAGACTATAGTTCTACTACATCAAAGATGTACAAAACCTTCCCTTTCATACTTACTAGCTCTTTTAGCTGAAGCCATTTACACGCTTTTAAATCTCTTAACCATTCCTGATCTTCAAGTGGATATCCTTTTAAAGTAGAAGCCAGGAAGAAAACTTTCTTGATATTGTAACTTTCTAAAGAGGTTTTAAAACTTTTAAGATTGTACAAATCAAAACCATACCCATATTGAGTTCCAAATGTTTTTAAATCACGAATATCTTTAACTCCTTCTCCAAGTTTCCATTTCCATTCTACTGGCATATATGTTTCTCCATTTAAAGTAGTAAGTACATTTAAATTATCATAGCTATTAATCCAATATGGCTCATTCTTTGGCAAGAAATTGGCAACTGTTTCTACTTCTCGGTTCTTACCCCAATTTATAGCCTCACCTATCTGTCCTTGAGTATATGAAAACAAAACTGCCACACCAAACGCAGCTCCAGAAATTAAAGTCAAAAATATATATTTAAAATATTTTAATCTTGGTTTAAAAAATCTAACACATAGGATAGAGAAAAGAACTGTTTCTAAAATTACTTTTTCAAGAATATATGATGATTCAAAGAAGAGGCCTGCAATTGTAAATATGCCTGTGCCTATTAATATCGCTAATCTTTGTTTTTGAGTAAATTTAGAGAAGAAGAATACATATATAGCCATGATGGCGATAGCAGGAACAATAGGAAGAAGATATCGACCATGAGAAGCTCTAAGGATATAGAAGAGAATCCATACAACACATAGCAGGCTTGAGAACAGAAAGACTTTTTCTTCTTTTACTTTCTTTCTTAAATAGTTAATCAAAACTATTACACTGGCATAAAGGACTGGGAACATCACGACTTTAGAAACAGAAAGAAATGAGAATGTACGAGGATAGAGAATTTTTCCAAGATAGGAGATAAGGATGTTTAGAATGGAATTAAAAGATATCTGCCCATTTGTAGCAGAGACTGTTTCGGAGGTTACTGCCTGTATTGTTTTCCCTCCATCTACAAGATTAAGTGTCGTTAAACCAGTTTCAAAGTGCTTTATAGTGTATTGAAGGCTATTTTGTATTAATCCAACCGTAGAAGCTAGGTACATATTTACTGGGATGATATTTGTTAGAAACATTAGTACTACCCATATCACAGATGGTAAGAAAACAATAAAGCAATGCTTGATTATATTCCACAACCTCCTCCAGAATACTTTTTCTTTAGATGTAATGAACAACCAAAGAATATACACTATTACGAATACTAAAAAGACATATTCTTTAGTATCTAAAAGCAAAACAAAAATGATAGACATATACCATTTGTTCCAATTTTTAAGAACCGCCCACATAAAAAGAACAATTATTAAAAGCGATGGAATTTCTCTGAGATATGTCGGCATACTTATTACGAAATGGAAATTTGTCATTAGAAATGCTGTTGCAAAGAAGGCAAACCAACCATTCTTTAAGAATGTTTTAACCAATTTGTAAAAAAAGAAACCTACTCCAATGCCAAGGATTATGTTATATATTGTTACAACACCCACTGAAGGGCCTGTTATGAGAAATATTAAGGCAGGAGGAAGCTTAAACAAAAAACCATGTAAACCTACACCATAGCTGCCAATCCATGTTCCATTACGGATGAGTTCAGCCATCAAAGATGTTTCTTTGTAGTACAAAGCCTCATCCTTAATCATATCTCTAAAATTAGAAAGCAAAATCATTGCTACAAAGTAAAAACCCAAGAATATATAGAATATAATATCTGGATTCTGTTTGAGCTTATTAATTATGTTGGTCAAGCTAATCTTCATTATCTAATAACTTTGAAAATATATATTACCTTGTTCTTTAAATTTACAGTTTCTATTAGTGAAAGCCAATCCGCTTTAAGATATGATTCCAATCGATTTTGACGTGCGAAAGGATAATCCTCAACAGTAGAAACTGCAAGTACAACCTTCGTAATACCTTTATTCATAACGCTCGTCTTATCTGCATCAATTGTTTTCCCAGAGGTAACATATGATGTCAATTTATCAAGCATCTTAAGTGTTTCCTTTCTGGGGACCCACGCACTGAGTTTCCATTTCCATTCAGGGTCATATCGGTTATCTCCCCTGTATACCTTTACTAGAATATCCCAACCTGCGTCATTCATTAAGATTTTTTCATCCTTACTAAACAGAGAAACTACCCTTTTTACTTCATAATCATTTCCAAAAAGTAAATACTGATGTATTTGACCGTTGGAGTAGAAGAAAAAAGCAATAACGGAAAATGTTATAGCGCTAAGGGTTAGGAGAACAGCAATGTATAGCTTTTTGAATTTTTCGTGGAAGAAGAAGTAGAAGATATATATTAAAAATACAACAGCGTTCAGAGCTATTTTTATCCACAAATAGTCTACCTCAAAGAATAATCCGCAGATGGTTAATACTAATGTAATTAGGAAAATAGGTATGAATTTTTTCTTTTCTTTTACAACATCCTTTAGGAATATTATGAAGAAGAAAAACACTACTGGAAGTATTGGGAATAGATATCTATCAAAAGAAGCTCGGACTATGAATATTGTAATAAATGACCACAGAATAAGAGCAAGTGAGATAAATAAAGGGTCTTTCTTCTTGATAGCATTTTTAAACATCATAATACTGGTTAAAAGTGCAGGGAAAAATATAATCTTTGGAACGGAAAGAAATGAGAAACTTCTAGGATATATTAGCTTACCAAAATATTCCGTTGCAGTATTCAAGATTCTTCCTACAAACGTATGTTTATCAAATAGCTGTGGTATTTCATTGGCATCCAAATCTATACGATTTACTGTCGCGGTTTCTACCTGAAAATGTTTTACATTGTATGCCAAACCTCCATCAGTAACACCTGGTATTACAGAAAGCGCATATGAATTTATCGGGATTATCGATGTCGTTAGCATCAATGTTATGAAGATTACGGTTGGGAGAAGAATTTGTAAGTATGATTTTACATATGCCCAAAGTGTCTTCAGGTTAAATCCTTTCCATTCATGGAACAATACATACAACAGATATGCAGGAAGTATCATGTACATTACATATTCTTTAGCATCAAACATTAACATTAGGCTTAACCCTATCATCCAGTATGGCTTCTTGTAAGCTATCAAATTTAAGAAAATGATAACCATTAAAAATACAGGAACTTCTCGCATGTATGTAGGTAAATTGAGGATGAACTGGAAGTTTGCAAAAAGCAAAATAGTACTTAGTAAAGAATATGTTTGGTTAAAATATTTTTTTAGAAATGTATAGAAGAAATACAAAGAGACACAGGCTAACAAAATGTTCCATATCGTAGCTACAGTTAATGATGGTCCTGTTAAAAGAAATGCTAAAGCAACTGGAAGCTTAAATAGAAAACCATGAGTACCTACTGCATAATTTCCAATCCATTCTCCTCGTTTTAATGCTTCGGTCATTATAGATGTCTCCCAAAGGTAAAGATCATCATCTAGAGTTGCATTCTTGAAAAACAAGAAAAAGATCCCTAAGAGTAAACATAAGGAGATTAGTATATATATTCCATATTTTTCTAGAAATTCTTTAATAGGTTTCATTTCAAGACTTCTGTATATGTATTTAGTATCTCTTTGGATATGTTTTCCCAAGAGAATTGTTGTGAATATTGTAATATCTTTTGGCTATTCCACTTTGTATTTAAAGATTTTAATATATTCTTTGCCAGAAATACAGAATTACCTGGATTTGTAAGTGAACCATAAACATAAGAAGATATTATTTCTGGAATACCACCTACGTTGGTTCCTATGAAAGGTTTACCACATGCTAGGGATTCAAACATAACAGTCGGATTCCCTTCGTTAAGGCTTGAAGAAGCAAATATATCACAAGCTCCAAAGTAATCCATCAATTTATCATGTGGTTTCTTTCCAAGTAATTTGTAATTATCTTCAAGCTTAAGATTCTTGATTTGTTGTTTTAACACAAACTCTAAAGGACCTCCCCCTATATGTAAACATAGGATATTGGGATATTTTTCTTTTACTATTTTAATCGCGTCTATTAGATATTCATAGCCTTTCACTTCCTCTAGGTTCCCTATTGTAAGGATTATTTTGCTATCCAATGGCAAATTTAATTTTTTCCTGCTTTCTGCATGAGGTTTGAAATAGAAGAGTTCTTTTGAATAACCATTTGGGATTACATTAATATTATTGATTCCAAGCTTCTTTAGATAACTACTATTTTTCCCACTTACTGTGATTACTCTATCAGCACTTACATATACTTTCTTTAACGCATTGTTAAATCGTTTGTTTCTAAACGGAAGATCGTAAACATCATAACCATGAGCAGTAATTATTAAGGGCTTTTTATACACGTCTTTTACTTTCATACCAACATAACCTGCACTCCAACCAAAATGTGCATGAATTAGATCGAAAGAGATATTCCTCTGTTTTAATATCCTCAAAACAGCATTTGCATGTTGTCTTCCTACCCAATAGTAAGCCCATTTAAATGGTAAGTACCAAAGAGATACGGGTATGACTTCAATATTATTAGGTCTGTTTGATAAATCTATAGAATATTTCTTTGCATACTTCATTCTTGATCTGAGAAATGGTATTGGAAGATATCTTGAGAACTCGGCAACTGGTTGATATCTCACCAATACATACACCTTACGAAATTGCTTTGAAATGATTTCTACCTGATCTTTGATAAAGCTGTTATATGTATGACTAAGTACAAGCAGGTCTTTATCCTCAAACATTATTACTTAACTTCCTTTTCAAGATAATCTACCCACCATTTATTAATATCTTCTTTATCTGACAAGAGCTTTTGTAATTTTTTCTTTCCCTCTTCTTTCAAATTCTTGTTTGCCATTAATTCATCAATCTTCTTTTTTGTCTTCTCTACCATATGCTCTCTATCAGTTATTGAGTACATTAATTTGTAGACCTTTTCCATCTCTTCACTTGCTCCAGAAGTTAACTCACTTGTGAAGATTGCATGTATACCCATAACAGCACACTCCGCACCCATTGTTAAACCATCTCCAACAAAAAGTTGAGCATATGACATGATACTGTGCAATTTGGTATGGGGGACCTTAATGATGTATTTATCAAATTCAATTGGAAGTATCTCTTCAGAAGATACTAATACTCTTCCATATTTTTCCAGATGCTTTATAAGTTGCATCTTTTGATCATTTGTAAAACCTTTGTGTCCTAAATCATGGCTAGCATTCCAAGCTACGAACCTTACAAATGTAAATCTATCTCCTTCTTTCATTCCTACTAATTCCAAATCCTTTGGATTAGGTTTGAAATAGTGAGGATGAAGATAGAAAAGCTCTTTGAAAGTCTCAACTCTCATCTGTTTCTTACCTAAATCAGTTCTGTAAAACATAGGAGTCAGTATTTTGTATGAAAATAGCTTTGAGAAGAAAAGAGATTCAACTGATCTTTCTGTATCGCAGTACGCAATATTCTTCTTTCCTATTAGAAATGCCGTCATAGCCATCATTGGAGAAGGTCTACCAATGAGAACATCGGCCTTAAACTTCACCGCTTCTATACAATGTCTAAATGTAGAGGTTACCAATATGAACGCTTTATCTATCTTGTTCTTTCCTGTTGTATTTCCAATTATTGTATATGGAATTTTGTATTCATCTAGTATCTCCCAGTTCCTATCTTTCTTAATTACCAATACCTTTACCTTATGTCCCCTTTGTTCCAGTAGCTTAATAATATTGTGGAATTGATGAGCCCATGCGGGATGAGAAATGGATATAAGGACATTCATTTTTATTATTTTTTGAATTTAGAGTAGTGTTCTTTCTTGGTATAGTAAAGAATCTTTTCTTGGTTATTCAGCATCCTTCCCAACATATCGGAAAGTACTGCGACTATTAGTATAATTAGAGAGAGAGAGATCAAATATATTCCTGTAAACCCTACAAATTTGTATGGTGAGAAATCTCCTGTTGTGACCCAATGTATGAGCAAGAAAAGAACACATATTAAACCGATAACAAATGGGATTGCAGAAAGCAAGCCAAAGAACTTCATTGGAGCGAAATCTCTAAATGCTCTTAAGATGTTGAAAGTTGAAACTGTAATAAAATTCAAAAGACTTTTTACAACACGAGATTTTCTTCCATTGTAATATTTGATTGAAATTGGAACTTGAGCAATATCCAAATTCTTCGAGGCCATTAACTGAAATGATTCTTGTGTATACGTATACTTACTATTGATATTCATATGTAGCATTGCTTCTCTGTCATATGCTCTGAAACCACAAGTCACATCTTGGTATTTATTTTCTGTTAGCTTACTTACTACATATGCCCCAAGTTTATTACCATAGAACTTACCGTTTGACATATTTTCTGGTTTGCCACTCTTTGAGAATCTATTTCCAGCGACAAAATTAGCCTTCTCATCCAATATCGGTTGTACTAACAAGGGAATTTCTTCTGGAAGAAACTGTAGATCTCCATCAATATTAACTGCAATATCCGCGCCTAATTCCAAAGCTTTGTTAATTGCCAATTGAAAAGAATATGCTAGCTTCTTTTGTTTTAGGTTTGAAAGTACAAGGGCTTTATTATCTTTTGCTACTTTGACAGTATTGTCCGTGCTTCCATCATCTATAACTACCTTAACTATCTCGTCTATACCTGTAATTTTACTTGGAATTCTACTTAGCAATTCACCAATTGTGTTCTCTTCGTTTAGGCAGATTGAAAAAACAACTAATTTCATTTTTTTAATATTTAAATTATCTTCCGATACCTCTGTATATTATACCTGATTCTTCAATTACTTTTTTGTCTAGCTTATTCATACCATCCACCACAACTTTAACATTGGGGTATTTCTTTAATAATGTTCCTAATTCTTTAAAAGGCTTATGTGCAGTACATAGTACAACTGCAACAGAATCTTTAAGTGCATCATCTAATGATTTTACATTGCTCATGGTGTCTACATATGGATCATATATCCTTAAATCAGCACCCATGGAAAGAAGAATATCTTTGACAATAAGGCATGGACTTTCTCTAAGGTCCCCAATATTTTCCTTGTAGCTTAATCCTAAAAGTGCAATCTTTGTTCCCTTGATTGATTTCTCTATCTCATTCAAAGCTACTTGTAATCTCTCTACAGTATATTGTGGCATGCTATTGTTTACCTCTCGTGCCATTTTTAAGAATTTGTGATCAAATCCACTTTTTGCCGCTCTATTTATAAGGTAATATGGATCCACCGCAATGCAATGTCCCCCAACACCTCTTCCAGGCCAATGTGGCATAAATGCAAAAGGTTTGTTTGAAGATGCCTTAATAGTTTCGATTAAATCTATACCCATTGCATCAAACGATTTCGCTAACTCATTAACATACGCAATGTTAATATCTCTAAAAGTATTTTCAATTATCTTAGTCGCCTCAGCAATCTTTAGTGAAGGTACTGGATTTATCTCTCCTTTGAGGAATGATCTGTAAAAATCAGCTATGTTCTTTGCTTCACTTACGGGGTCTGCCCCGATATTTCTTGGGATATTGTATACATTCCATTTAGGATCACCTGGATTTATCCTTTCTGGACAATGTGCTAATACAAAATTTCCTTTTTTCAACTTCGCATTATTCTCTAGTAGTACAGGATACACGACTTCTTCGCAAGTACCTGGATTAACTGTAGATTCCAAGATTACAACGGCACCTTTTTTCAAGTATTTCGCTGCTAGTTTTGATGCTTCAATAACTGGGATATAGTCTGGTGTATGATCATCAAGTACAGGTGTAGGAACACAGATTATGAAATAGTCTGAATCCTTGAGAATATCTTGATCTGTTGAGACATTTATATCTACTGTTTTTAAATCTTCTGCGCATGTTTCATCATCTATAGGACAAACTCTCTTACTAATTTTATCAACTTTGGGCTGACTTAAATCATAGCCACAAACATTGTATTTCTTACTCTTTGATATAGCACAAAGAAGTGGTAAACCAACATATCCTAGACCTATTATCGAGACTTTTTTCATTGTTTTTCTGAGTTAAAATATAGTGTCACCATTATATACTCTCTTTTTAAGAGTTAGCAAATCTACTTAAAAGTCGATATCGCATTAGCACCTTTTGAGAGTCTATAAGATATGAAATAGCATATTACATAAACAATAGCGGTTGATAGCGACCATACCAAAAATCCTAGATATGCGTCCCCAGAGAAGAATCCAACTGTAAATCCGATGAGTAAAGAGGCAAGTTTCATTAATTCAAACCATATCTTGATCTGTTGCTTTTCAATAACATAAAGGACATCCGTGATTGGATCTACAACAAATCTAGTGAAATACATCAATGTAAATATTCTAATATATTGTCCTGCAGGTTCCCATTGTGCACCAAACACAAAGGGTACTAACAATGGGGCAAATATGAATAATAATGCGAAAGGAATGATACCTATTAAGAAGAGTGTCTTACTCGTTTGTTTTACTACTTCTACACATGAGCCCTTTTCTCGATACTGTTCTGAAGCTTCTTGCTTTAAGACATCTCCAAAAGAAGAAGTCAAAAACCACACAGGAGATCCTAATATCTTATCTGAAAGCGAATAATACCCTGCAGAAACTGCACCAAAGACTTTGTTTAAAAATAGGTTAGGAGAAAGGAAAGTAAAATTCTTAAGCAAATCTGCAAATAATGAGAACTTTGGGAATTTTGAATATACTCTCATTAATTCGAATATCGATTCTTTTGTATTCTCCTTGAAAAACGGCAATATATCCTTACGCAACATTATTACAAAAAGGATTGTACCCGCTAAGTAGCTAGCTAAATATGAATACATCAAACCACCTTCAGTATATCCTAGAAATCCAGATCCTAATCTCGTGATTACAAGGAAACCTGCTTGTACTATTATATTAATAGCTATCTCTTTGTATCTCTTTTCTCTAAGAAAATAGTAGAAAAATGCCTCATATACACCAATAAATAAAACACTAGCTGCCAATATCCATAGATAGTTGTATAACAGAGAAATATTTAAGACTTTAAATATTGAATCTCCAAAGAATAAGAGAAGAATTACGAAAACAATTGTACTTAGGCATGTAAGTAAGATACTAATCCATACCAATTTCTTTGCTTTCTCTTGCTCTTTTGGAAGCATTATAGCTAAGCAATATCTTCCATTGGAAAGCATCGCTATAATAGAAACAATCGTTACATAGGCACCAAAATATCCAAATTCTTCAGGTGAATATATTCTAGTAAACAATGGTGTTAGAAGAATAGGAACAGCTTGAGCAAAAAATCTCCCACTTAACATAATAGAGGTGTTTTTTCTTTCTGTTAGCTTGTTCTTAAGTTTTGCAAATATTGTTTTTATTTCCATAAGTATAGATTCAATTTAGTAACTCCATAATAGTATCTATTTGGTATTATTATATACCTACAAAGAGGAATATCCTGAGAATGCCCATTCATTTTAAAAAATACATCCTCACTCCTATTACAGTGTACAAAATAATTGTTCTCAAACTCTACTGTTTGTAATTTCTCTAAACCCTTTAAATCCAATCCAGGATCAGCTGCAAGGATGTAAACATCATGATACTCTCGTTTCAAATTCTTAACTTCTGTATTTATCAAATCATTTTCTGAGGGTATCTGCACTATATCTACTCCTAAATAATATTTCAATGGAAAAATAATTTGGTTAAAAGCATCAAAATTACTATTTATTACCAATAAGACATCGTTTTCTGTAATCAAAGATTGCATCTGTTTTAACTCTGTGATTTTCAATCCCTCAGTATTTCTTAACTGTAGTACAGAAAAGAAACAAGAATATATTATGCTAAGTACAAGGACTATGGAAATTAAGATCTTCTTCTTTTTTGTATTGAAAATATCAACCAAATACAAAGATATTAAGATGATGCATAGTGGTATAAGTTCACCTAGTTGGTATCTTACATAGTAGTAATAGTATGGAATACCTTTTAGTATTCCCCAACAATACACAGCAAATATAATTAAAAGAACTAAGAGAAGCGTAACTTTAATATCTTTTCCATATTTCTTTCTAAAATGAAAAATACTAAATGGGAGCAGAAGAAATAACGGAGGAGATATTAAAAGGAATGTTGCTAAGAAATTAAGCTGTTTAAAGTTTGAAAGACTTATATCTGAAAACAATGCATTATGGTTTGAGATAAATGTAGTATAGATATATGAAATAGACTCATATCCTACTAACCCAATCAAAATACAAATTGCAAAGATAGAAATATATTTAAGATTCTTTTTAACAAACGTCACAAGCATTTCTTTTATCCTTCCCTTTCTCAGCAACCATAATATCAGTATGTAAACAGCAAAAAAGAAAAGTAATATCCATACCAATTCAATTCCTAGAAATCGTTTGCCTATTATTAAATGAAAGAGCTCAGGGAGAAAAATAGCGTAGAAAACATACGATAAGGACAAGGAAGCTAACCATATACCACAATATGTAAATAGATATTTTCGAAGCTGATTATCTTTGTTAAATAGCATCAATACTAAAGGGATTAAAAGAATAACAGGAAGATACAATAATGCAGTCATTCTAGTGTAGAAGAGTACTGCTATAGTACATAAAGACATTACTAAATCTGAAACCTTTGTTTGCTTCTCCTTATACCCATTGTAGAATTTAATTAGGTAGTAAAAGGACAGTAAAAACAATGTCATCGAGATTATCTCTGTAAGAGGAACTCTTGAGAAATACACATGAGCAGGATTCACAGCTACTAATAAAGAGGCCAACAGTGCAACCTTTTTATTTTTTCCCGAAATCTCATACGCAAAGAGATATGTCGCAGCTATGGATAGTAAACTAAATACAGTAAGAATAGATGCCCTATTATCCGAGCCAAATAGCTGTCCACCTATTGCTAACCATGACGGCAATACAGGATAGAAAGGCATAACATACTCAGATGAAGCACTGTCTTTTAGTTTAATTCCCAACAAGGTATTAGCTTCATCATACAGATTCTTCAGCTCATCAGGTAAAGATTTTCTTACGTTATCGACAATATACAAAGAATGATTTTCCTCATACTGTTTAGACAAAGAGATATATGTACCCTGGTCTTGCCCACCTGTTAAGTATAAATTGGGATTTAGTCTAAACCCTACTCCTATAATTAAAACGATTAAAAATAACCATGAGAATCTTGCATCTTTCCAAACAATTTTTATTTTTAATAGAGATAGTATTAATACTTCAAAAGGAATCGCTATTAACAATGAAATAAGTGGATAGAATACATTTAAGATTAAAAGCAATACATTGAGAATGCTTACCGTGCAGATATATACAATTAATATTTCAAAGACATTAATCTCTCTTCTCATATATTGAATCTAATACTTTAATACCGTCACTCCAATCGTATCTTTCGACAACTTTCTTTCTACCATTCTCCCCTATCATTTTTCGTTTAACCTTATCTTCAAGAAGATCTTCTAAGGTTGAAGTTATCGAATCAATATCGTTAAAGTTCAACAGGTAACCGTCATTACCATCTGAAACAATTTCCGACAAAGCATCGTTCTTACATGCAAGTATAGGTTTACCATATGCCCAAGCTTCAAGGTATACAATACCAAATGAGTCCGTTTTAGAAATCATAGAAAAAATATCTCCAGCATCAAACAGGTCCCACTTCTCCTCTTCTGATATATCATCTATATTCAATATATTATTTCGATATTTCTCCTCTACCCCTTCTAAGTACTGGTTGAAATCAGAGCTGTATTGCCCACCAAAAACCAAATGACATTTTATTCCTTTATCCCAGATCTTTTTCATACTCTCTATTAGATTAATATCTCCTTTCTCAAAACTCTTTGAGCCAACTCGAAAAACAATTGGATATTTTAGATTATATTTCTCTCTAAATCTTTTCCCATCTCCATTCATTATTTTATCCACAAAAATACCCTGCCCTACAAGTACAAATTTATCATCATCCAAGATAACTCCATTTGTATTACAAAATTCCTTAATTGTTTCTTTTTCCGCTAAGGTATTCAAGAAGATTTTACTTGCATACTGAAAGAATGGTACTGCAGTTTTCTTAAAATATTTTTTTCTGAGTGGATCCTTCTTGTTCTCTCCTGTATGAAAAGCTGGTGCGATTATGTATGGGATGTTATATTTTCTGGCAATCAAATAACCAACATAGAATAGAAAATAATATGGTGTAGCAGAAACTGTAATATATGCATAATCAGAAAAGTCAGTTTTATCTATAGCATCCAACATATCATATGAAGTCGGACATGATGCCAGGTTAGCTATTTTGAAATTAGGAAATCTATCAAATAATACTCTTACCGCCTTGTTAATATATCTATTTTTCATAAACCCTTTTCCTACTGCAAACCTTCTTACATGTACTCCTTCAATATCTTCTTCTGGTTTTAAAACCTCATCACTACCTAGGTCCCATAAAGTTTCTGGTTTATATGCATTCGTAGTCCATATATTTACATCATATCCCAATTGTTTATGCTGATATTCAGAAAGAACTTTCATAAAAAGCTCTGCTCCTCCCTTTGCTGGATAGTATCTTTGTATGATATTTAGTACTTTGGTTTTACTCATTTTCTTAATTGTAGATTCTAGAAATTATTATACCCTTTTCTACAAATGTCTGTACAAATTTGTTAGTATATATGTAGTAAATTATCATTTTTTTAATATGGTGATACATAGAAAGATATTGGGCTTTTTAATAGTGCCATTCTTGTTAATGGGACTTTCATTATTAGCTGCAAAACCTGTAGATGCAGCAGAGTTTCATTTCAAAGGATATACATTAGCACAGGATCAAACAGTGAATGATGATGTATATGTGTCAGGTGATACTGCAGATATCAAAGGTGTTATTAATGGTGACTTATTTGTATGTGCAGAGTCAGTTACAATCTCTGGCACAGTATCTGGTGATATCTATACCGTAGGTTCCAAGGTTACATTTGAGGGAAATAGTTATGGAAACGTATATATGTTAGGAAACAATCTAAACTTGGAAGGTAGTATTAAAGGAAATCTATACACGATGGCAGCTATGATTAATTCCTCTGTTGCTGTAGAAAAAGATTTCACAAATATATCACAAGACGGGACACTAAAGGGTTCTGTTGCAGATGATACAAGAGTAATTGCGAATAATATCTCTATTGATACTGTAATTGGTGGAGATTTGATTTCGATAGCAAGAATAGATGATGTTGAGAAAGGAAATGTTTCAGGAAATATATATAATTGGGGAACAATTAAAGGTTTAGCAAAAGCTCAAGGTGTTGATTTAGATGCTGAGAAACCAAATATTGAGGTTTCTACTTCTCAGAGAGTTTCCGCCAACTTATTGACAGGATTAATTAGCTTCATTGGATTAGGTTTAGCGGGATATTTCTTGATAACCCTAAGCCCTGTTAAAACTGGGAAGATTGTTTCTAAGATATCTGGTAGTGTTGGAGATTTCTTCAAGAGTCTAGGTATTGGCTTCTTAATAGCAGCATTAATTCCTATTCCTCTTCTCTTGCTTTTTGTCTCTATATTTGGTACATATCTAGGATTATTAATCTCAGGATTGCTTCTATTCTTATGTGTCTTTGGAAGGATATGGACAGAAGTTGCACTTGGAAAAGAGATTCTTTCTCTTTGTAAAGTTAAAGGATACAGACCTTTTAAATCTTTACTTATTGGTAGAGTTATATCTGTAGCAATAGCTTTTGCACCTATTGTAGGCGCTATATATTCCTTAGTACTAACACTAACCTCTCTTGGAGCATTTGTGAGGGTGAAGTTTGATTATTGGAATATTAGTAAAAAGAAATAGAAAGAAAAAGGGAAGCTTGGCTTCCCTTTCTTTTTTATCCAAGTCTATTAGCTATTTTACTTAGCTAACATTTCATCGATAACTGCTTGGAATGAAGCATATGGATATGCACCTTCAATTAACTTTCCGTCAACATTTCCATTACTATCTAAGACTCCAACTACAAAACCTGGAGTACCAGAAACACCTGCATCACCACCTGCTTTGAAATCTGCATCTACCCTATCCTTAAACTGTTTAGTTGAAACACAAGTATTGTATTTAGTAACATTCACACCTAGATCTTTTGCAATGGTATTTACAGCATCCATATCAGCTGCGAGATATGCCTTACTGTGGAATTCAGCCAACTTCTCACTACCCAGTTGGTCTAATACACATTCTCCCGCATATGCAGAGGTATATGTAATATCTCCGTGGAAACTTAGAGGATAGTTTCTAAATACGAAGATAATCTTACCTGTATCAACATAGTTTGTTCTAATTTGTCCTAAAGTCTCTTTCTCAAAAGTCTGACAATAAGGACATTGATAATCACTGTACATAACTATAGCGACCTTTGCCTTACTCTTGTCTCCTAGAACAGCTCCCTCGCCAATTGTAGTTTTAGCACTACCGAAGGTATCAGATCCCGTAGTATCTGTATTTGTAGTGTCACCCGTATCAGCCACTCCCTTTGTTGCTGCATTCTTATTTGCAAAAAATATACCTAATGCAATTATCACACCTGCAACTATTATCGCTATTGGTATCGCAAACGTATCCAGGTTTATTACAACCTCTTTGGACTCTTTTGTTTTTGTATCAGCCATCATTTTAAACTTACAAATTAGGTAATTAAGTATTATACCATCTCATAGACAGAGGGTGTAAAAATATCTATAATATGTTTATGGAAAACAATGAAAAGAAAATACATATCATGGATATTGTACTTTTCATAGTCTTTTTACTACTTCTAGCTTTTCCCGCATATCTTTGTTACCAGGTACTTGTGACTAACAACAAACCACAAGAGCAGGGAGACAACAATACTCCAGACCAAGATACAACTACACAAGAAACAACTCCTGAGGAAGTTGTAGTTGATAATGGGCCGCACTATACAGAATCTTTCGAGAAGATATCTGGCCAGATGGCATATATTGCAGTTCCAACAAAGATAGATACAAGTAACCCTCCTGCGATAATCCTGTATAGCCATGGCTCAAATACTCGTGTTACTTCAGATACCACGAATTCTTTCATAAAAGATCTGCAAAAATATGGAGAGCTATTTGCAAATAATAATTTCATATTCGCAGCATCAAATGAGCATGATGAGAACTGGGGAAATACCGCTTCCATTAGTGATATGCTCAATCTACAACAATGGATAGAACAACGCTACACAACAAGTACTAAACTGTACTTGATTGGATTTAGTATGGGTGGACTTCCAACTATGCATTTTACTTCAAAATATCCTGAGGACATCGTAAAGATAGCACTTCTAGCTCCAACGACAAGAACATACGAATGGACTAAGACGGAAGTAGCAAAGATAAAGGATATTGATATTAAAATATGGCATGGCACAAGTGATGTAAATATTGGGATATCAAGTTCACGCAATTTTGTTAAATACATGAAGAATCTAGGAAAAGAAATTGCACTTGTTGAACTTCCAATGAAGACTCACTTTGATGTCGATGCCGAATATATGGATGAGATACTAACGTTCTTCCAGGCAGAGCTATAATTTGAACTTGTTAGCAATTCTTTCACCTTCCTCTGCACAAAGCCTTCTGTTAGAGCTACTACTTTGCAATTCTCCAATCCCCTCCAAAGCCTTTTCCCAATCCTTATTATCTGAATTGTGAGGGACTATATGTACATGCGCGTGAGGAATCATCCTTCCAAAAGTCAGGGTATCTACATATTTAAACCCCAAATCATTTCTAAAATGATTTGCTATCTTCTGAACTACTTTAAAATATCCAGAAATATCCTCTATATCCCAAACAAATTGAAAATGTTTTTTAGGTATAACCAAAGTATGGCCCTCGGTAAAATTAGAGATGTCTAAGAAAGCAAGATAGTTATCATCCTCATATATCTTGTTACAAGGGATATCTCCATTAACTATTTTGCAAAAAATACAATCTTCCATACAGTTATTCCTCAATAACAATTGCCATTGCAGGACATGCCATTGCAGCCTGTCTAACTTTCTCTTGTAACTCAGGAGCTGTAATATCTACACCCTGATACTCTGCTTTAACATCTACAACACCATCATCTCTCATTTCAAAAACTTCTGGGCATATTGCTACGCATGAGCCACAAACTGCACACTTTGTCTTGTCTATAGATACTTTCATTAGAAATATATTTAAATATTAAATAGATAAAAGGATGTACTAAAATTCCTCATTCATTAAATAATAGAAACCCTGGGCATGACCACATGATGGACACTCCTTAGGAGGCTCTTTTCCTACATATACATAACCA
Organism: uncultured Candidatus Saccharibacteria bacterium; assembly: GCA_964560525.1. Classification (GTDB taxonomy): domain Bacteria; phylum Patescibacteriota; class Dojkabacteria; order SC72; family SC72; genus UBA12078. The sequence goes on from CAZLLO010000001.1 coordinate 98,031, forward strand.
CATTCGGAGCAAACCCATATAACCTCAGAATCTTTCTTAAATATAGTACCATCTGTTAACACTGTATGAAGTTTTGTATATCTTTCTGCATGATGACCCTCAGCAACAGCTATAGATTCTAATCGCTTAGCAATATCCTCATACCCCTCTTCTCTTGCAATCTTGGCAAATTCAGGATACATCTCTTTGTTCTCATGCATCTCTCCATCAATTGCAGCCTTAAGATTCTCTTGTGTAGTACCTAATATAAAATTAGCCTCAGCCTCTACTTTCAAACTATTATTCCCCTCTTTCAAAGTCTGAATCATTTTCATTAACCAATTAGCATGTTCTCTTTCCTGATTAGCCGTCATTTCAAATATCTGTGATATCTGGATATAGCCCTCTTTCCTTGCAATACTAGAATAGAAAGTATATCTATTTCTAGCTTGGCTTTCTCCAATAAATGCTTTTGTTAGATTTTCTAAGGTTTTTGACATAGTATTTTCCTCATAAATTATTAATTCATTTTACAGAATTCTGAACAAGATATACACTGTTAATAGAATTAAATTGAAATCCCTTTCTATGACTCCAACACCAAAGGCTCCTCTCTCGATATTAGCATGTCAATCTGGATTAAGTTTTGCAAAAAGAATAGAAAAGGAATTAAAGAAAAAACATGGAGAAGAGGTACACCTCATAGACTCAGAGGAAATGCATTTTGCTAGCACTGAGTTAAAAACAGTTATCAATGAAAGTATTCGTGGAAAAGATGTTTTCATAATTCAGGATTGTGAGAACCACTACGAGGGACAATGTACAGATCAAAATTTGCGCGCTTTATATACTATGGTAGATGCATGTAGAAGATGTGATGCAGAAAGAATTACCGCAGTGTTACCATCATATCCATATGCTAGACAGGATAAGCAATCAGGGCGAGAGGGTATAACTGCAGCTAGAATAGCGTATGAATTAGAAGGAGATGGTAGCGTTGATCATATAGTCACAATTGACTTGCATAACTCAGCAATACAGGGATTTTTCAGAAGAGCAAAGATCGATAATCTAATGGGAGGTTATGTTTTAGTTCCAGTATTAAAGAAGATGATTGAAGACAAGGAGAATACTGTCATAATGCCTACTGATTTAGGTGGAGCAAAACGCGCTAATCACTATGCCCAAGCATTAAGAACAGATATTGCATTTACATACAAAGCTAGAAACTATTGCAAAGCCAATACCGTAGATAGTATCTCTATTCTTGGTAATGTTAAAGGAAAAGATGTATATATCGTTGATGATATGATATGCACAGGAGGAACACTAGTTAAAGCATTGGAAGAAACTAAAAATATGGGTGCTAAAAAGGTCATAGCTGTATGTACTCATGCGCTATTTAATGGACCTGCAGTTGAGAGATTTCAGGAAGCATATGAGAAAGGATATCTAGATATGGTCGTTGGAACAGATAGTACATACCATTCGAGAGAATTTCTTAAATCTACACCATGGTTTAAAGAGGTCTCAATTGCAAGCTATTTTGCAGAAACCATAAGTAGGGTAAATCAAAGGAAATCCATAACTGACCTATTTGATTAAACTGGTTTGTCTGGATTCACAACTTCATGTTTACCAAAGAATTCTATAGCCATCCTTAGTTCTTCTTTGTCTTGAGCATATTCTTCAAGCGGAATTTTTTGTTCCCATGCTTCATATGCTTGCAAAACTGCCGTAGCTCCAGCTTTTGTTCCCATAGGGTGAGAATGTACGCCTGCTCCCATTGTGGTTATGAAATCTTGAGTTCCCATGGTATCTAAGAATTTTCCAATTAACAAAGGATTTAGGCCACCAGAAATAATAGGACACATCTTTTTCATTATTCTCCAATATCCCAAGTTACCGTAATCTTCTCCCTGAGATTCTTTTTGTATTGCTAATTGTAAGTCAGCATCTTTTTCTGGTATCTCGGACCATATTTGTTTAAAGTAATCCCCTTGTGAATACAATCTTAATGCATGATTTGCAGCCATTACATCCTCTTTGGGAGAACCCGCCATCTTACCAATACCTGCAGTACCTGTGTGAATACCTGATGCTCCTGCTAATCTAGCGAATTTGGTTAATACAGAAACTGTGTACCCAATTGGATTTTCCTCTCTAGTAAATGCACCATGGCCAGCTCTGTGGAAATGAAGAAATACATTTGGATAGTGTCTTCTAATAGTTTGAATAGCCATCCATCCCGCAGTAATACCATCTACTAAGAATGCATAACTTCCAGGCTTCATTACTGATTGGATATAGTCTGCACGTTTAAGCATAGTGTCATAATCGGGAGAAGAGATATTGAAGGAATGTACTTTAGTCTTGCCAGTTTCCTGCTCCACTCTATCCATAGCATGTCTTACATCTTGTACCATCCTATCGTAAGGGCAGAAATCTTGGTCAGCTTGTGGTTCATCATTTTTAACAAAATCTCCACCACCAGACCAAAAGTCATAGCACAGCTCAGCATATTCAGAAGACGTAAGTCCTATCTTAGGTTTAATGATACTTCCGAATATTGGTCTTGTTGGAATATTTAGATATTTCCTCATATCATCTATGGTATATTCTGGGCCATCATACTGTACCAACATTTGTGGTGGAAAATATACATCAAGTAACTTACAAACTTTAATACTTGCCATTCCAAATATATTTCCTGCTATGAATGTTATTATATTCTGAATATTTCCTCCCTTATCAAAGATTCTCCAAGGATATGCAATCCAAACTAAGTTTTGTGTTTCATCTATCCTATATACTAAAGCGTCTAAGCTTTGAGAGAATGGCGTTGCTGTACCTATCTTTACAAATGATCCTGTAGATGACTCAGCTGCCACTTCACTTGCTGCATCTTCAAGAGACATCCCTTCCTCTCCTTGTAACTTAAACACAGCCAACATATATTGACCGTTAAACACATTAGGATTCCCTATTTGAATATATTCTTTTTGCATTTTGGGCTTGGGACAGTTTAGTTATTAACTATACAATATCTAGTATTTGAATTCTATGTTTTGTCCACTATCCTTTATCATAGTAGCTCCATCCAAATTTCCACTAAATCTTTTTACATACTTTGTACCATCTTCAAATACCATTTCTATATCAAAAGACATACTAATATTTATATCCTCTGGTGTTACACCTGCATAGTCTAATACATTCGCGCTGTAAAAATGTCCTGTTTTATCCATGATAGAGGTATAGTTGAATTCCCCTAATTCTTTAAGAATTATTAAAAAATAAGGCATAGAGGTTCCACTGGAAGAGACTTCGTCATAGTAACCTGGGATTCCATCTACAACACTATACGTCAGTGTCTTACCACTGTCTTTCATATCCGCCGATCTTATGACTTCTTCCATGGGGCCTAAGATATAGTTATAACCACCAAGAGTACTACTAATATGATCTGGTTTAATAATTACTACCTTTCCTTTTCTATAACCAGATACTTTAATATTCTTAACTGTTAGTTCTGTGATTTTGTCTATATGGTACAAATTTATAGTTGGCCATATTTTAATATGTGTAAGATTCATTGTTTTGCTTCCTTCTTCTGTGCTAAAGGATGATGCATATCCTGCGTTTTGCATTACAGAAACTTTTCTCTCAATCTCTTCTGAATTGACAACGGGTTTGTTACTATCAATTACATTTTTAACACCTGAAAATGTTGTCTTTACTAGAAAATATACGGGAACAACAAAAAGTATTATTGAAAAGATTAGGGCTATTATGATGAAGATCCTTTTTTTATTTTGTTCCATCTATATACCGAAGAAATTAATATTGAGGATATTTTAATCCTTTTCCTACATCTATTATATATTTTTCTGGGTCAAACTGTATATCAAAAGCCTTATCTATGAATTTAACAACGTCTTGTGTAAACCTAAAATATTATCAAGAACCTTCTTGGGAACACCTACCTGATTAGTTACATTTTGTAGCTTACCAATTGCAGTACCCCATATATCACGGTAGTTTATTATCTCTTTCTCTGTAAGGCAGGAATTTGCTTCTTTGAAGTCTGCCAAATAACGATTCAATTGCCCATTTATCTTTCTTTGAGATTCCAAGTGTTTATACTTCGCATGCTCAGCTTCCTCAACACCATACGACCCAAAAAGGATATTAAATAGCTTTTTCTTTTTTGCAGATTCCATTTGTTCAAATTCAGCCGTTTCTGTCTTCTCAACGTCTCTTTTTAATTCAGAAAACGCATACATACAAAGTGCATTTTGAGACAAAAGCTTTGTTCTGTAATCAGGCATTAATTTTACACAACGGCCATTCAATGCAATATTAATCTCCTCTGGACTACTTGAAGAATTAACTCTTAGCGGATCTTTCTTCTGTTCTTCTTCTAATACGGCTCTATCAAAAATTCCTAAAGCTTCAACTGAGTTTGGATCATGTATACCATTGCCATAGAGTGTAACAATCGGGAGTGTAAGTGCATAATATGAAAGCAGGCTCTTTTGCCAAACAGTTGGAAACGCTTCTACCATTCTATCTACATATTCCTGATATTTTTCTCCCTCTCTTACATCTGTATCAATAGCTACTTTAGGATTAACAAAGTCGAAATATGATGAGTCTATTCCGCTTGCAATATTCTCAGGAAGTTTCAAAGCTCCCGATTCAGATAGTTCCATATATGCTAATATTAATTTATATTTCTTAACAATATATCTCCAAACTCTTCCAATTTCCCGATAGCTTTCAGCTGTTGAGGCAATAGACTTGTTTTAGACATACCAGGAAGTGAATTAGTTTCAAGATAGTAAATCTTCCCATCTTTACCTATTATCATGTCAGTTCTGGAGTAACAACCAAGATTTAACCTCTTGTGAATATTAATGCTCATCCTCTTTACCATATTCATAACTTCTTCAGATATTCTTGCTGGAGTTATTTCATTAGAACCCCCATTTGTATACTTTGACTTGTAATCAAAGAATTCTCCCTTGGGAAGAATTTCTGTCGCTGGAAGATCTAGATACTTTCCTTTGTCACATACTGTTCCTATAGAAATCTCCGTTCCCTCAATACATGGTTGTACCAAATATGTATCAGGAGACAATGTATCGACAATATTGGCTAATTCTTTTTCATTCTTTATTTTGTATATACCCACGCTGGAACCTTTTGCATTAGGTTTTAGAAAAAGGGGATAGTTCCATCGCATTGAAATAATCTCACGAATCAAAGCTTCTCTATCCTCACTAGAACCTTTTACGGTAATATTTTTTGTTGGGATAATATCAATTAGGTCTTTAACCACCTCTTGTGAAGCAATTTTATCCATTGAAAGTTTTGCAGATTTAGAAGAAGGACCTGTGAATGGAATCTTTGCCTCTTCGAGGTATTCCTGAATCCAACCGTCTTCACAAAACTCACCATGCATTGCATTCACAAACACTCCATTTTGATCTTTTAAATACTTCAGGAAACCTTTCAAATCAAATACTCTCTCTCCAATTACAAAAGATTTATCTTTTTTCCATTCAACAAGAATTGGATTATATTTCTGAAGTAGCTCAAAAAAGAGATCTTTACTTGCACAAGACACCTCATTTTCTGAAGAAGGTCCCCCGTAAACAATATATGGTGTCATAGTAAGTTATTACATTTTAATATCGGGGCGACACGACTTGAACGTGCGACCTCTTGCACCCCATGCAAGCGCTCTAGCCAACTGAACTACGCCCCGTAATTAGGAATATTTTACTACAAACCTAATTCAGGCGCATTAGCCTTCATCGCATCTAAAGCTATCTCTACAAATTCTTCTAAAGACAATCCTGCTTTCTCGATATCCTGTATCAAATCTCTCCTCACAGCCTTAGCAAACTCTTTTTTCTTTAGTTTTCTTAAAACAGTATCTGGAGTTACAGTCGCTATCTTTTTATCTGGCATAACTAAAGCACAAGCCACCAAAAAGCCAGACAAATTCTCAGAAGCAGACAAAGCATAGTCTAAACTATTTTCTCGATTTTCAGGCACCCTAGGGTTCTCTTCATAGTGTGCTTTTATCGCGTGATATACATCGCTATCAATATCCTTTCCTATTTCTAAGTTCTCCTTCTTTAAAATATCATCAAATTCAACAACATGCCTGGCTGGATCTTTTCCAACATAATCAAAATCCAAATCATGAAGTAATCCCGCCAAACCCCATTTCTCCTCATGACCACCTAATCTATTTGCAACTGCCTGCATAATTATTTCACTCTCTCTCATATGCAACTTAAGCCATGGTGTAGTCACATACTTATTCAACAGTTCCATACACTTTTCTCTATTAATCATAATTTTGATATTAAAATTTTAACTAATTAAGCCAATTTCTTCTAATCTCTCCTTTAACTGTTTTGCATTTTCAAATTTAATACTCTTCATTCCAAATTTCTCACCCAGTAAAAGATTTTTCTTATCATCATCCACATATACAACCTCATTACCTTGCTGGTTAATAATTCGAAGCATATTTTTGTACGCAAAAGGTATGAATTTAGGAAGATTAGTGTCTTCAGTAAGAATAATTTTGTTAAAATATTTTAGAAACTCATATTCAGTATCAAACTTTAACATTTTTGATTTTAAGGTATTTGAAAAGAGGAAAAGGGAAAATCCAAAGTCATGAAGCGATTTTATGAGAGCAACCATTTCTGGATCTATCTTGTGTTCTCTTGTATTTAGTATGACTCCGTTAAAATCAAAAACAATTGCTTTAACCAATATTAAATAACTTTAAAGTTTAATTTCTAATACAACCTGATTAGGACCCGTACTTGCACTCAATTTGTAGCTAAGATTGCTACTGATACCTTTAAACGTATAAATACTACTATCACCTGATTTCGCAGATGCAATACTAATACCACCTGGAAGAGTCTTTCCATTAACTGCGCTTACTACTTTATCAACACTTAGACTTGCAAATGTAACCACTAACTGATTACTAGCATCATATGCTGCAGAAACAGTTGGAATTGGATTCGTATCAGTGCTACTCACACTCCACACAAATTTGACAACTCCAGATGCACTGCTGTATGAATAAGATGCAACAGTAGCCTTGACATCTTTTTGTACTCCTGTAATTGATTGAGCTTCGGTACTAAATTCAGTACTACCCAAATCTACAACGGAGGTACCCTCCCCTGGATATTGGACTGAGAGTGTGACATACCAAGATTCATCGTTATTTCCCAATTCGGCACTTAATTTAAATGGTGTTTGATTTGAGATCCCAACATCATATATTTCACCCTCAAAACTACTTGAGACATTATGGTAGAGTCTTAAAACGCCCTCTTTATTAACATTGATTGATTTCTGATATCCTAAACCACCATTATCTTTAGTAACATCATTGAAGCTTAATCTAATAACTCCAGAAGATGCAAGATATTCAGCAGTAACATATGGGGAATCCATATGATCAGAAGTAATCTTAAACCTAAATTCATGATAGCTCGTAGTACTTGTATTAGATATTTCATCTATGGTTAAACTTGCAACACCATTCGTATCCATTCCAATTTCTTGTTTGTTGGTGGAGAAGCCTGTCAAAGGCTGTGGTGCAACATTTGCATCATCCTTATCTGCAATATCACTCGTATTAGTCTTGGTATTCGTATCGTCAGTTTGGGTATTATTGGTGTCATTATTTGTATTCGTAGGGACATCATCATGTTTTCTAAAGAATATGAAATATACCGATACTCCAACAACTATCGGTAATACAAAAAACCATATGATTTTCTTTATCATATTATTTTCTTAAAATCTTATTACATACAATATACCTAATTTAGGAGCTGATTTAAATCTCTATATGGTTGTGCTACTATTTATCCAGATACATTTAAACAACTGCCATGAAAAAAGAAATAAATATTTCTGATAGCGGAAAAACAGAAATCCTTGAAACAAAGAAACTTGAGGTTCCTACAATTCCTGCAGGGTCATCAGAAGAGATCGTACCGAAAGAAAAAGAACAACCTTCTTTAGTATTAGAGAAGCCTAAATTCAATTTCAAAGTTTTAATATTTCCAATAATTGCAGTATTAACACTAGGAGGACTTGCAGCATTTTACTACTTTGGTATTTACAAGTTACAAACCAAGCCATTAAATAATGTTCTAACATTTAACAAAGACTACATATATTCACAAGCAGAGGATAGAAATTTCACATCTGCCCTTCCATTGCTTTCTGCACCTCAAGAACCAAGAACAGAACAAAGTCCATTGAATGGTTTACTGTTTACTAAGACTGAAATGGATGTAATGAAAACTCATAGACCTGTTGCCGTTATGACAAATAACCATTCAGATGCAAGACCATTATCTGGGACGAATAGTGCAGATGTTGTAATAGAAGCAAATGCAGAGGGAGGAATTACAAGATTGATGGCAATTTATTGGAGTACAGCACCTAAGAAAGTTGGACCTATTCGAAGTATTAGGCAATACTATCTTGAATGGGCAAGTGAGTATGATCCGCTTATAATTCACGATGGTTGTGCATCTTCAGATGATCCTAGAACCAATGCTTGTGGCAATCTCTACTTCTATGGTGTTAAAGATTTGGCAACAATCGGAGCATGGAGATGGAATGATGGAAGAAGGTATGCTCCACACAATGAATATAGCTCTGTAACCTACGCTTGGGAATATGCAAAGAAAGTTAACTGGGATAGCTTCCCTACAAATTTTGAAACTTGGAAATTCAAACCTGATGCTACCCTATCTGAAAGAGGTGCAAAAACTCAAGTTGAACTAACATTCCACAAAAGACTAATTAACAGTGGTTTATACAACGTTATATGGACATATGATAAATCAACTAACACATACCTCAGGAAAGTCGGTGGTAAGGCAGATATCGATCAGGAAACAAATACACAGGTCTATGCAAAAAATATAGTTGTGCAAGAAGTCTCTATGGTTCAATCTGGAGATTCCAAGGGACACCTAATAATTACAACTATTGGCCAAGGTGATGCATCATATCTAATCGATGGGAAGATAACTAATGGTACATGGAAGAAAACATCTAGAACGGATAGAACAACATACTATGATAGCGAGGGAAAAGAGATGGAATTTAATAGAGGAAGAATATGGGTCGAGATGATTGGTACTTCTGATGGAAAATTTGCTATAATTGAGCAATAATATTAAGCAGGTTGGGGAACTATGCTAAAAAATCTTTTTATCTCAAAAGTGAGGGTTCGAATCCTCGAGCAGTATATGCTAAATCTAAACGCCTCTTTTCATGTTAGAGGTTTAGTTAGAGTCTTGGACGAAGAGATTAATGCAGTTAGAAGAGAGCTTTTGAATCTTCAGGATGCAGGACTTCTTAAGTCTAAGAAAGACGGAAATAAGCTTGTATACAAATTAAACAAAGATTGCCCTATTATCTGGGAACTTAGATCTATTTTCTACAAAGAAGCTCCTATTGGGAGAGCAATACTAAAAGCTATTGATGGAATTGAAGGAATACAGTTAGTTGTCTTAACTGATAGCTTCATTAATAATCGATACCTTAATCCAACGGATGTAGATTTCATCTTCATTGGAAATATGAAAGTAAAAGAGCTTTCAAATGCTATTAGCCAATTAGAAAAAGAGCAGGAGAGACAGATACGATTTAGCGCTATAACAAAGGAAGATTTTGACTTTGCTAGAAAAAAGAAAGAACCTTTCTTGATGAATATCCTAGAAAACGATAAGATAGTCATGTTCGGACAGATATCTGACTTACTTTAATACATGAAATTGCCAAAACTCAGACTTAAGATTAACCTTAAGCCATTACTAAACTACATACTAATTATCGTAGTCTCTGCTTTATTCATAGCCTCTATCTTCATTGCGCTCCCATTAACGGAGAAGTATGTCTCAAAGGCAACGTATAATTTGAATACAAAAGCCGATAGCTACTGGTCAAAGCAATATATTATATCCACAGAAAACACTGATACGAAAATACTAAACCAAACAAGAGACATTCTTTTTAAAAGATTGAAAGGATTTGGAGTAGAAGAAATCTCGACATATATAGAAAATGACAAAGTTAGAGTTGTGATAACTTCTTCAAAGAACAAGGAGATGACCGAAGAGTTGATTAAAAATAGGTTTGACATTCAAGTTATGACCCGAAAGAGCAATATTGATTTCGAAAGTTCCACCGATAGTTATGCATATATGCTTGCTACAAACTATGATAGTACAGATTGGTCAAGACAAGATTTTAGGAATATATATATCACAAAGCTAAGGAATAGTAGTGGGACATATTCAAACTTTGCAATTTTCAAGTTATGGCCATCTCAGTTAGAGAAGTTTGATACATTCTTAAAAGATCATAATGGTCAATATATCGGAGTCAGCATTGATGGCTTTGTAACGCCACATCTTGTCGATACCACTAGTCAGGTATTTGCAATTCCGATCTCTACAGATGATGCTCAAGCATTAAAAGTTATGAATCTTCTGTATAACTCTGGAGTACTACCAACTAATCTAAAAGTAGACTCTGAGAAAGACTTAGCTGTAAATATCCCAAGCGTAAACTATATTCAGCTCACAATTGGAATCTTCGTTGCAATTCTAATGTTCTACTCATATCTATTTATAACAAAGCAAACACAGCCACTCATATTGTTAAAGTCCCTACTTGCTACCACTCTTACAATCTCTATATATTTATCATTCCTCAAGATTGCTCGTATCCCTATAGATACATTCCTACTTCCACTGGAAACTATACTTGTTGTTATAATTGCAAAAGTACTTTCTGAAAACAAAGACTCTAATTTCTACATAGAAATAATCCTACTTCTTACATTAACTGCGACTATATTCCTTGGAAATGGCTTTGTAAGTATTATTGCACAAGATATGCTTATGTTAACGGCTCTAACTAAGTTATGTATGGTTATCTCTGGTTGGTATATTAATAAAATAAAGAAAATATAACTATGGAAATAATAATAAACCTCTGGAACAATTGGACATCATATGAAAAAGTAACATTAGGGTTTCTTTTACTTCTCATTCTTTTGTTGATTCCTCTAAGCATATACATATTCACCAAGCATAAAACATTAGTATTAATCTCCTTCTTTTCTTTATTAATTGCAGGAGTATTAACTCTAATTTCTTTCTTTGTGTTAAATCAAATCTTTGGTGTAACAATTGTATTCTTGTATAAATTAGTTCCTTTCATTATTCTTTTTGTTGATATACTAAGTTTAGGAACAATGACAGGATATTACACACAAAATCATAAGCATAAGGAATTTAATGTACTTGAAATGAAAAAAGAAATGCTTAGAGATACTTTTAGATTAACAATTGCATTGCTCCTTCTTTTAACAGGAATATCTATTCTTACACAATCGATATTGCTATTACTTCTTCTTACATTAGGTCTATCGCTTGCAATAATCTGGATCAATTACACACTTTTGTATCGAATGTATAAATAGTATGAATCTCCGACCTATTATTGTAATTGCTGGTCCAACCGCATCAGGTAAATCAGATATTGCAATCAGACTAGCACAAGATATCAATGGCGAGATTGTAAATGCAGATTCTAGACAAATATATTCTGAGCTATCAATTGGTACTGCAAAACCCTCAGAAGAAGAATTCTCCTCTGTTCCTCACTATCTTTTTGGACATGTTTCAGTAAAAGATGACTACAACATCTACAAATATCAAAAGGATGTATTTCAAGTTCTAGAACATATTTCTAAAGACAAAACGCCTATTCTAGTTGGTGGAACAGGTTTGTATATCGACAGCATTATTTACAATTATGTATTAGAAGAAAACAACTTTCACAAATCTAGAAAAGATCTATCTTTACTTAACACAAAACAATTACAATCAGAAATTCCCCAAAATATTCTTTCGAAGCTTAATAACAGTGACAGGAATAATCCTAGAAGACTAATTCGTATTATTGAGAAAGGGATTAATGATATACAAAAGAAAACCCCATTCCCTCATAAATATTTCGTAATTGATATTCCAAAAGATATTATAGAACAAAGAGTGAAAGAACGTATTGAAACTATGTTCACGAAAGGATTGATAGAAGAAAACAAGGTACTAAGAGAACAACATTTAGAAAATTGCCCTGCTTTAAATTCAATAGGATATTCAGAATTTAATAACTATTTTAATGGTAATAAAACAATAGAAGAGATCAAATCAGAAATATACAAAAACACTCTGAAGTATATTAAACGACAAAAGACATGGTTTAAAAGAAACTCTGAGTCAACATGGACTAATGACTACGATTTAATTCTAAAAGAATCGAAGAACCTTCTAGCGAATTTTTTATCAGCTTAATATCACTTACATAAAATTCAATCTTTTTAATATCAAGTGTTTTTGTAACCCTGTATAAATCCTTAGATATATTGGTATATTCCTGTTTGCTAAGATCCTCACTTACTCTCCCCAACACAAGATGTGGAACAAAATTTCCTTGATCCTTAATACCTAATAGTTTCCTTAGCTCAAGAAGCAAGTTTCTCATTTCCTCACCTCCTGTTTCAAGATCGAGGTAGATTAATTCTTTATATTTCTTGGATATCCCTATCTTCACAGTATGGAAAGTTATCTTAAAGGGCTTCATCTGAAACCCTTTAAGCTTATACCTTAACCAATACAATCTAAAAAATGGAAGACTATGTCCCAAAGACAAAAGGTGAAGATTATATCCTTGCGAATTACTCCATCTAACAGGGATTTGTAAATCATTAAATACATGACCTATTTCACCTACCACCTTTTTAATTTTCTGAGTACTTTCCTCATCAGGACAAAACCCTAAGAAAAATTCCATATCTTTATGCCGAAATCTTATCTATCCCACCCATAAATGGTCTCAGAACCTCAGGTATAGTTATGCTTCCATCAGCTTGTTGATATGCCTCTACCAAAGCAACCATTAACCTACTTGTGGCTAAACCTGACCCATTAAGGGTATGCATATACTTTGGCTTACTTCCATCAGTTGGTTTGTATTTCATATTTCCTCTCCTAGCTTGATAGTCAGTAACGTTAGAAACAGAACTTACCTCGTAGTATGTATCCAATGAAGGCATATATACTTCGATATCATATGTTCTAGCCGCACCCGCAGAACAATCACCTGCAGCAAGCTTAACAACTCTGTAATGAAGACCTAACTTTGTAACAAGGTCTTCCGCTTTTGCTACTAGCTCTTCAAACGCTTCTTTTGATTTATCCTCAGCAGTAAACTGATACATCTCAACCTTGTTAAATTGGTGTACCCTAATTAATCCTTTTTCATTTGCTCTGTAAGTACCTGCTTCTCTTCTGTAACAAGGAGTATATGCAAAGAACTTCTTTGGGAGCTCTTTCTCATCAAGAACAGAATCTCTATATATATTGGTCAGAACAGTTTCAGCAGTAGGAATCAAACATAGCCCATCTTGTACCCAATATACATCATCTTTAAATTTTGGAAGCTGTCCTGCAGTATATGCAGATTGCTCAACGACCAAATTAGGTGGAATGATCATTTCATATCCAGACTTATTATGTTCTGATATGAAGAAATTAATCAAAGCCCACTCCAATTGAGCACCCAATCCCCTATACATAGAGAAATTAGTTCCTGAAACCTTTGATGCAGTTTCAAAATCAAACATATTTAAATTCTTCCCTAGTTCAACATGGTCTTTAATTGGGAAATCAAAAGTAGGTTTCTCTCCAACCATCTTTATAACTTGGTTACTTTCTTTACCTCCAGCTACAACATCTTCCTCAGGGATGTTTGGCAAAACATCCATCTTCTGTTTTAGTTCTGCTTCTACATTTCGAAGCTCCCCCTCTAGATTCTTTACCTCTTCTGATTTAGCCTTAAGGTCTACAACTAGTTGTTTAAATTCATCACCTCCCTTTTCTATTTTTGCCATCTTCTCATTGAACGCATTCTGCTCTCCTCGTTTAGCATCATACTGTGTTTGTAATTGCTTTCTCTTTTCATACAAATCAACAATACTCTTTAAGTCCAGTTTCTCAACTTCCATTCTCTTCAGAAGCCCCTTCTCAACAACATCTCTTTCTTCAATTATTTTTTTAATATCTATCATCTATATATTTCTTTAATTTAAATCTATACACAAGTTTTGAAAAGTAATTAATTCGTCCTCCTAGAGGACGGATGATGGTGATGAATTAACGCAAAAATATATTCTCATACCTTGTTTATTATATTCTCCAAACTTGGTATTATCAAGAATATGCAAACTTACAACAAGAAATTTAAACAATTAATACAAAAATCTAAGAATATTTTAATACTTACACACAAAAGCCCTGATGTAGATGCTTTCTGTAGCATGATTATGATGAAGAAATTCTTAGAATATACATTTCCTAAGAAGAATGTAGTTATGAAAGCAAGACAAATGCCTGGTCTAAGTCTTCCTTGTATGAAAGAAATAGAATTAGTATCCCATATTGAGAAAGGAGAAGAAGATCTGGTTATAATAACGGATGCTGGCTCGCTTCCTCAATGTTTAGATTTAGAAAAGGATCCCTTCTCAGTAGATCTAGATCATTTAGTATTTATAGACCACCATACAGAAGGAACTCCAGAAGAAAATGCTCTTACAATTAACGAAATGAGAAGCTCTGCTTCAGAACAGGTCTTTGCGATCTTTAAAGATATTTTAGGTAGAAAATTTAAGCTTCCTAAAGAGATTGCAGAATTAACACAGTATGGGATTGTTGCTGATACTGGACGATTTATATATTCAGGCACAACACCAGATACTTTACGAATTTTTGCCGATGCAAAAGAAGTTTCAAGTGTAGAGCTTGAGGAAATGTCTTACAAAATTGGTAAATTCCCAAGGGAAGCTACAGAGGCTATTATTGTGTATCTTAAAACTCTTACAATACAAAAGGATATGGCATACATGTATATATCAAAAGACATGATAGTTGAAAATAATCTTGGAAAAACGGGCGTAAATGAAGCTCAAAGCTTCCTTAGAGATAAATATATAAGGTTTATACAAGGAGTACATTGGGGATTCATAATTAAGCCAGATTTTGATAATGAGGATACTTGGTTTGTATCATTTAGAGGGACCAAGGGTTATCAGGATGTTGGTAAAATCGCAAAGTTACTTGGTGGTGGTGGACATGAATTTGCATCTGCTTCACCCATTAAAGCAAAAACTGTTGAAGAAGCATTACAGCTTGTGCTTAACGCTATAGAGAAATCTGAAACCGTTTAATTATTATCCTCCTGCACTTACATATTTCTTAACATTTTGTTTCCATACCCACTGGCTAAAGTTTAGAAACAAGATTGCAATACCTAAACCCACAAGTAATAGATATATGCTTCCACGACCAATCAAGAGATTTGCTGGGAGAGTCGTTATAAATCCAATAGGTAGCAATGTGTACCAAATAAATTGAAGTGATTCCCCATATATATTTACAGGGTATCTAGTTAAACCTAAGAGTTCCTTTGTTATTGCTAGAAATCCATTTCTTGGATGAGAAACTGTAAAACTAGCAAAGAAGAGATAGAATGCATACCAAAGCATTAACCCAATTATAATACCAACGATACACAATATTACACCCCAAATAGTAAGAGTACTCCATTGTTGGACAACATAATAAGCTATCAAGGCAACACCTGCTAAAGATGATATCCAGTTATATACAGAGAACTCGCAAAATGAAGCAAGCCAAGAGGATGATAGTGGTTTTAACAATACGAAATCGAAATCCCCCTCTACTATTTTTCTTTCTAGATAATCCAAATTTACACCAAATAATGCCCATCCTGAATAATTCAGAAGATTCCACAACCCCATAACCAAATATGCTTCTGTCTTGGTCCATCCAATGTATATTTCTTGGTTTCCAAATACAAGATTAAGCAAAAGTACTTGGATACCAACAAGAAGTATCGTACGTGATAATCTTACAATAATCTCAGATTTGTATGCATTACTCTTTTTAGTGCTTGCTTTAAGGTTCAAGAACCAAATCTTGAGATAGTAAAAAATTGTATTTCTAAATGCCCTCCGCTGCATATTTCTTGATAGATTTTGTAAATAGAATATGATAAAGAACATATAGAACAACTAACCAAATACCTGCAATAATAAAACCAAGGCTGATATCATAATTTGTCATTCTCCCAAGTAAAATCTCCAATGGGAATGAAAGTGTATATCTGAGAGGAAGAATCTGAACTATATACAGGAATACAAGGGGTAACACTACGAGGGGGGCAAATTCTCCAGAAAGAATAGTTGTAAGATTGTAATAGAATGTTCTCATACCATCCATGTTCTTATTATAAAAAGATAAAAGAGTAAAGATATTCCCGAGCATAAAATTTATTAAAAAGCCAAGGATAATCGCCAATATCGAAAGGGATATTAGATATGGATTGAAGTCTACAATCCATAAGTTAAGCTTCATGGTTATTAATATTCCTATCACAAATGCAGGAATAGAAACAACTAATCTGAACAAATTTGCCCCTATATTGCTTCCCAGATATTCTGTTAAATACGAAAATGGTTTAAGTAAAAGATTCGAGAATTTACCATTCAGTATAGCTCTCACACCATTCTCTGGAGTGATATCTCTTGTTAATTTGGAAACAAGGAGCATAAGTACATAATAAGAAACAATGTATCCAATATCTGTATACCTAGTAAATTTCACAGAAGCCGCCCATACAAAGCAAAGTCCTACAATCTTAATAGTATCTGCAATAATCCACATGATTAATTGCTCCTTGTGCATAAATTCTTGGGAGAAAAACATCCCTATTTCCTTCTTTAATATAATTTTGAAATTATTTCTTTTGTTTTTCTCTTCTTTCATTCTCTAGTTCTTTTACTTTCCACATAAATATTTTACTTTTATCTTTTGCATTAGGATAATCTATCGTAAAGCTATATGCCATTTCTAATATTGCTCTTGGTTTCTCCTTTGCCCATTTAATATACATAGTAGCTCTTTGCTTGTCTTCTAACTTCCCAGCTAATCTAAGCCCATACATTTGATACTCTGTAGAGATATATTTATGTTTGTTATCAAATAGCTTATTTGTATTTGTTGCTAACTTCTTTGTATCAAAGAGTGTATTCTGTGAAGAGCTTGTTTCATCAGCCTTGTCTTCAGCCCCTTGTTTGATTTGTTGTAACAGATCTTTGATTGATTCCATATGTTAATGATAACAGAAATAGATAGATTATTTCATATTGACCTATAATATCCACAATGATATGATTCATTTGTTTTTAAAAGATCTTTTACACAAAACTCCCCTTGACTATGTCGCCTAATGATAAGGGCTCTGCTTTCTACAGCATAGTACTGAGGCATTATTGCTTCATAGTTAGATACACTTCCTGGGTTCTTGAACATTGTGAGATATCTCTTCTCCCCGTTCAGGGACAAAAACACTGGATAATACATTCTTCAACATCAAAGCTTCTTCCTGGGCAGGTAGGAATGCATTTGTTGCGTGCGAGAATCAAAAACCAGTGTCAATGAGCCAATCCTCAGATAGTAATATTTACCCTGAGGATTGGCCTTTTTTATTGTTTTTCAACAAATGTTGGTATATAATCATTCCTGTTCATTCCCAATTTGATAAATTGAAGATTCCCGTAGACAAAAGAGTTTCAACACTTTCGCTCTTCTATCGTAAAAGATAGATGTACTTACAGAGCAATGAAAGTAAAACCGTTTCGGTTATTAATCTATGTGAGAATCTTCATCCCTGGCCCCTGTAGCTGAATATTAATAATATAACCATATTATTAAACTACAATGAGTTCAAACCTCATCAGGGGCATCTAAAATTGTCCAGCCTCTTCTTGCCACTACGGCTATTCATAATATATGGATAAAAAAAGCAGAGGTTGGTTAATTCTTTTCAACCTTCTCTTCCTTTTTTACTGTTTCTTTGAATTTGACTTTGTCCTTGTATATCTCCTTTGTAGTATTCTCTACCTCTATTCTCATAGGTGGGAAGAATATACCCTCTCTACCAGAAACATCTTCTAAGAACCAGAATATTCTTTCACTCTGACCATAACCACTAGTAGGTGGCATACCATATTCCAACATTTCAACAAAATCAATATCTAACATCTGAGCCTCATCGTCCCCACTCTCTCTTAAAGCCTGTTGTTCCAAGAATCTATCTAACTGATCTTGGGGATCATTAATCTCAGAGTATCCGTTACCTAATTCACTACCCGCAATTATTACCTGGAATCTTTCTGTCAATTCAGGATTATCCTGATGTGATTTTGCTAAAGGAGAGACAAATTTAGGTTGATTCACTAAAAATGCAGGACCAGATATTGTAGCCCTAATAGCTTTCCAAAGCGTATCAATCAATCTATTTCTGTTTACTTCTCCACCCATCTCGATATGATTATCCTCGATTACCTTTAGCATTTTCTCATCCGAATCATTAAATATATCAATATCAAATCTTTCCTTAATTATTGTTGTGTAATCCAACTCTTTCCATTCATCTGCTAAATCAAATGTATGACCTCTTGTTGTAAACTTGGTTCTACCATACACCTTGTTAGCTACCTCTAAGAACAATCTTTTTACTAAATCCATATTATCTCTGTAGTTAGCATATGCCCAATACCATTCAATATCTTGGAATTCTGGAAGATGTTCATCATCCATACCTTCATTTCTGAAGTTAGGACCAAATGTATATACCTTCTCATATCCACCACCTATTAACCTCTTTTGATACAATTCTGTAGAAATCCTTAAAAAGAAATCCTGATTTAAAGCATTATGATGTGTAACGAATGGCCTAGCATCTGCACCACCGGTTATAGCTTCCATTACAGGTACTTCAACTTCTATAAAGCCTTCGCTCCTTAAAAGATCTCTTTGAACCTGCCAGAATTGTGCTTTCCTCTTAAACATTTCAAAAACATCTTTGTCAACAACCAAATCCAAATATCTTCTTCTAAAAATCTGCTCTTTGTTTTCTAATTTTCGTGGAATTGGTCTTAATGCTTTAGTAAGCAATCTAATATTTTTAACCATAACTGATATTTCACCTGTTTTGGTTTTACCAATAGTGCCATATACTTCTATGAAATCTGCTAAATCCAAAAGTGTAAGTTTATCAAATCCTAAATATCCCTTTGTTAGATCTTCAACCAATTCATTCTCTCTGATCATAATCTGGATAGTTCCTGTTTGATCCATGATATTTCCAAACAAAAGCTGGCCATGTTCTCTCCAAGCTACCACTCTACCCGCAAGGCATACTTCTTGCCCTTCGTATTTCTCAAAGTTGTTCAATATTTCCCCATTTGGAAATTGTTTATATGACTTCGCAGGATATATCTCCACACCTAACTTCTTGAGTGCTTCGATCTTTTCTAATCTTACTTGCCTTTGTCCGAGCATGTCACTCCTTTGTGTATCCTCCATGGGAACGAATCATATAATTTAAGATAGTAGGATTATATCACATAAAGAATCTGTCCTTACACAAGATTTTAAGATATAATCAGAAATATTAATTTCATCTGTAGACCTATGGAAGATCTTCTACAAAAAGTCACATCCCTCTGCAAAAGAAGAGGCATTATATTTCAAAACTCTGAAATATATGGTGGTATTGGAGGATTCTATGACTATGGCCCTGTAGGTGTAGAGATGAAGAACAACTACAAAAGGTACTGGTGGAAATTCATGGTCGACAAACGAGAGAATGTAGTTGGAATTGATGGAACAATTATCACACATCCTAAAGTTTGGGAAGCATCTGGCCATGTAAAAAGTTTTGGCGATGAAGCTGTTGAATGTAAAAAATGTCACTCAAGATTCAGACCTGAAGATATTGATGGTAAATGTCCTAAATGTGGAGGAACAGAGTTTACAGAAGCAAAAAAATACAATCTTCTTTTCAATACTGAAATTGGTGTTATTGAAGGAGAAAAATTACCAGCATATCTAAGAGGTGAAGCATGTCAAACAATATATCTTGATTTCAAAAATGTCGTTGATTCTACAAGACAACAAATTCCTTTCGGTATAGCACAAATTGGTAAAGCTTTTAGAAATGAAATTACTCCAAACAAATTTACATTTAGAACCAGAGAATTCGAGCAATGGGATCTCCAGTATTTTGTAAAGCCAGAAGATATGCAAAAGACTTTTGAATATTGGAAAGAAGAAAGAATGAGATTTTACAAAGGATTGTTTAGAAACCAAGATAGCCTAAGATTCTACCAACATCCTAAAGACAAGTTAGTCTTCTATGCGAAAGATGCATATGATATTGAATATTTAGCACCATGGGGTTGGGCTGAAGCAGAAGGTATACATTGGAGAGGTGATTACGATCTAACACAACATAGTAAATTTTCTGGTAAGGATTTGTCATATACTGATCCTCAAACAGGTGAGAAATACATGCCAAATATTGTAGAAACCTCAGGTGGTGTAGATAGGACATTCTTGTTCTTACTCTTAGATTCATACGAGGAAGAAACACTACCAAATGGAGAGATACGAACAGTATTGAAGATTAATCCAGAAATAGCTGCATACAAAGCTGCAGTATTCCCATTGGTTTCTAACAAAGAAGAAATTGTTAATAAAGCTAGAGAAATATTTGAAAAGCTTACAGATACCAAGAAAGTTGTATGGGATGCTAGAGGAAATATTGGTAAAAGATACCGATATCAGGACGAGATCGGGACTCCATACTGTATAACTGTTGATTACCAAACGTTAGAAGATAACACAGTAACAGTCAGAGATAGAGATACAATGGAGCAAAAGCGAGTTAAGATTGAAGAGTTAGCAAACCTTTAGAATCTTATACTCAATAGATCTACCATTAACTTTAAAGGTAACGACTGCACCCTCCTTGCCTTTCATCAAAGCTTTTCCCAGTGGAGATTTATCTGAGATATATCCTTTTGCAGGATCTGATTCTAACGAAGCCACGATGGTTAGTTTCTGTTGTTTTCCACTGTTTTGAACAGTTAGCTCAGTTCCGATACCAATATAGCTTGGATTACAGGCATTCTTTGTTATAACTTCAGAATTAGCAAGAATATCCTTAATCTCTAATATTCTATCCTCTACTGACTCTTTTTCCTCTAACATAACACTTAAATCATCAGTATCTTCACTCAAATCATTTTGTCGCGCATGCTCTAATACAGCAGAAATCTCTGGTCGTTTCTTCTCCTCCAAGTCCTTTAATTCTTTCTCTAACTCTTCTCGCTTGTCCTTACTAAGCATTAATTTCTTTTTCATATTTTTGGGTTCTTAATTTAGAACTCTATAGTATATTATATAGCCTATGAAAACATTATGTAATATAGCCCTAATTTCTACCTATTAGAGGCTTTTGAGAGGTTCTCCATTTTTTAATTTCCTTGTGATTTCCAGAAAGTAATACATCTGGTACCTTCCAACCATTGAAATCTATTGGTCTAGTATATTGAGGATAGTCCAATGTCACACCATCATTAAAAGACTCTTCGCTTAATGATTCTTCGTTACCTAATACTCCTGGAAGTAATCTCGTAATTCCATCTACAAGTACTAGTGATGCTAATTCTCCACCAGAGAGTACATAATCCCCTATAGAGAATTCATAATCTACAAGATTGTCATGTATTCTTTGATCAAATCCTTCATATCTTCCACAAAGAATAATCATGTGAAGATCAGATTTAGTTGAAAAATCTTTTAGCTTACTTTGTACCAATTTCTCTCCCTTAGGTGTTGTAATAGCTACGATGGTATTTTCTTTTTTTAAATCTTGAATTGCTCTATATATGGGTTCTACCTTTAATACCATTCCTGGTCCTCCACCACATGGGGTATCGTCTACTGTTTTATGATTATCTTCTGCCCAATCTCTTAGATTGTGTACGTTAATTTCAACCAAACCTTTTTCTTTGGCTATTCCTACTACACCTGTATTTATATATTCTTCCACAATATTGGGGAAGATTGTTAGGATATCAAATTTCATAGATCTCAACTACAAATTAAAAAATTTCTTAGCAATTGCAAACGCTAAATTGGCTAGAATTGTTGCTAAAGTCGTAGCACCAAATAGTAATAAGAACGTATTCCAAGGTTTCTCTACTAACTTTTCCATTATAGATAAAAATCTGTCAATTCGTCTTCCATACAATTCTTCCTTTGCTACACGATAGCAAATACTATCTACCTCTGCATTTGTGCCATTAATCCAAAGTTTCAAATTTTCATCGGTACATTTACTAAAATCTTCCACAATATAATAAAAATAAGTTTAATACATTATTATAACTTTTTGTCGCAAACCTCTTTAGAAAAAATAAACTATGGTACCGCTACGGGGAATCGGACCCCGGTTGTATGATTGAGAATCATATGTCCTAACCGTTAGACGATAGCGGCATTACGGCTGTAATTCTACCATATTAGGACCTATTTTTGCACCTATTGACATTGTATATGGCTCATAATATTATGTCTGGTTACTATTAAATTTAGTGTTCCCTATATATGGGTGAAAACATATATCAGACTACACTGGCCGGTCTTAAAAAACTAAAAGATGAATTAATACACAGAGAGAATGTGTTAAGACAGGATATTGCAAATATTCTAAACGAGATGAGAAATCAAGGAGATCTAAAAGAGAATGATGGATATTCTATGGCTATAGAGAATCAACAGATAAATGAAGATAGGATATTGGAATTAAAGACAAAGATTAAGGGTGCAAAGGTTGTTAAAGATGACAACAAAGGTATTGTTGGAATTGGAGATACTGTAACCTTGAAAGGTAGCAAAACTATAAAGTATGAAATAACCAGCGAGGATGATGCTAACCCACTTGAAGGAAAAATCTCTCATCTTTCCCCTATCGGAAAAGCTATTATGGGGAAGAAACTTAAAGCAGAAGTAGTTATTGTCACACCAAAAGGAGAAACTAAGTACACAGTAGAAGCTATTGCTTAGTGTATTAAGGTCCCTTCTTGTAGAATCGCTTCCACAGTAGGTTTTGCTTGCAATGATTTCCCACCACAGATGAAAAATGATATCCCCTTATTCTTGCAGAATTGAGCACATGCAACATCAATTGGAATTTTCCCGTTGGCTTGTGGCATATCTCCCTCTACAATATTAAAAAGCTTGAAATATTGAGCCCAAGTTAGATCTTTAAAGGGCATAGCTTGTGGATTCACAGAAGGATCTGAATCATATACATAATCAATATTACTAATTTTGTAAACGATATTAATATCCAGCATATCAGCATATGCTGCAGCATCCATATCACTACTCCATCCAGACTTTAATCCTCCGCTAATCATTGTTTTATTCTTCTCTTCTGCTAAAAATTCATACGCATCGCCTAATCTTTTAGGTATATACGATTCGGAATCTTCTAAATATCCTTGTATCATTGCTGCATTTGTTTGAGTAACAGACATAGCAATATTATGAAGATAGTCTTCTCCACCAATTGACCCTGCTATTTTATTTTGAAACTCACGAGAAAGTTCTCCCCCTCCTGTTACAAATACGATTTTCTCCAATCTATCCTTGATATTGTAATACCATGTTTTTACTTTGTTCAACAACATAAAGTTAACCTCCAAACTATTGTTGTACAGAACAGAGCCACCAATTTTTAAAACAATTTTTGTATCCACTAGATTGTTAATATTAAAGTTAAGGCTAAGGCAACATACAAGAATGGTAAGATATAGTCAGAAAAATGGGTTTTTCCAGAGAATCGTACATTCCATATTGAGATTACTAGATAGAAGGCTAAACCACTTACGGCTGGGATTACAAAAATATTTGTATTCCAGAAAATAAAGGTAAGGACAGACACGAATAACGCACTTAATATTGAGATACCCAGTTCTGTTAAGCCAAGTCTTTCATGCAATTTCAAAGAAAATGCGAGTAATACTAATGCTGTTACAAAAAGAAATATCACAAAGAGATATGATGGGAGCCCTATTCTCACATATACATTGGTTAGTAAATATAGAATGGAAATACAGATAAAATCAAAGATTGCGCGGGTTGCGCTAGCAATTGAATATATTTTATTCAAAGAGCTTTTTACATTTAAGAAAAGAATCAAGAAAAGTACCATACACACTCCCATTACAACATATCCTAAGGTTAAATTCCTATTAAAATACAAGAATGCAAGCAAAGAGATATAGAAAACTAATGGTAGAACAAAGTATCCAAAGAACCTTTCTTTTAGGGATATTCTAACTATTACATCACTGTATTTGGATACCTTTTTACCAGAATATATGGAAAACGTACGTATGAACCATGTTTCTAAGAGCAAGATACCCAATACCCCCACGAGTATTAATATCCCACCTTTTACATACGGAGACATATAGCTAAAAACCTCTGTAACAAAGAGTAAAATGAATAGATATATAATATCGTTTTGTACTTTTAACTTGTATTTTTTCACTGGGCAGCAAATTTTAGTTTATTAAACCTGTAAAGCCATTAAATATTGCAACTGTTAAGATTAACCACCATGTCCCTACTGTAAATAAATCACCCGTTATTTCTTTTAGCTTTCCTTTTTTCCAATATACAAATATTTCAATACATAATAACACAAAGACTAATGACACTATTGCGATGCTAACCTTGTCACCGATATTTGAATTAGCTATAGAAAGAATAATACTATCCCCTTTCACATCCGCTTGAAAATACTCAGAAATATCTAGCTCCGAAATGTTACCAACCGCATCAGAAGCCATAATCACTACTTTATTACCAAGGCCATTTACAGGAATAGATACTGTTATATTCCCTTTATCTTCCGATGTAATTGGAATAGGTGTTGCACCATTTATTATCCTCAAATCTGTCCACGTAGTATCTATTTTGAAAGTTAAAATGTATGCATCATTTTCCTTTTTTACACTAATTGAAGCCTTATCTATCACAGGAGCGGTAGAATCTACTGTAAAGCTTACAGTATCTGAGACACTGCTTTCACCTTTTACAGAAGCTTGCACCTTGTGTGTACCTTCAGCCCAATCGCTATCTTTGTTAAATTCCCAATAATCACTATTGGAAGATACTTCTCCAACTAATTTTGAATTATCTGAAACCTCAACTGAGTATTTACCATCAATATTACCAACTTCCCCATTAATATTTACTCCTGGATCCGTAATAACTGCAGACTCGGCAGGAGATGTGATCATAATGCTTTTAATATCTCCATGCTCACTTCCAACAACTGTGTTTCCCGAAGAAGAAGTCTTTGTACCTGTCGAAGATCCTACCTCTTGGGTAAGATTTCCAAACATTTGAACAACAAGAGTCGTCTGTTTCCCAAGCAAAACTCCTTGTACAATAGCAACTCCAATATCTTTGTAGTTAGCACTCATGATATTTGCAGCATGTGTTGGGCTTGCCATCCAAGCCTCATGTACACCCTCTGAAGTTTGAAACCCTTTAGCAAGATTTTCCCCTGCATACACGTAGTTGTATTCTTCTGCACGTATAAATTGCCATGGTGTTTCTCCATTGGGACCAAAATGGTCCCAGTATTGTTCCTCAAACATGTTATTTGCCTTCGCTAGAGCCGCTGCAGATAGTCTAGAATCAATATTTAAAGTATTTAATCCAGATGCAGCTCTCTCTTGGTTTGTGAGCTTTACGATGTTCTCAGGGGTTATGTTACTAGCTTCTACTTTCGATATTCCAAGAAAACCTCCAAAACTATTTACAAATATCAAAAGGAAAGTATAGGCAACGATTGCAACCTTTCTAAGAAGATACGGTTTGTAGTTATTATGTTTGGTTGGAATAAACAGGTTCTTCATATTGGGCATTTAAGATATTTCTTTAGTTTAAGATATTTAAAGGAAATAGTCGAGTCCTTAAACACAATTATCTTAAGTATTAAAAGCAAAAAGGACTCATTTTATTGAGTCCTTTTTATTCCTTATCTGCAAATAAATACCAGCGGTACTTACTTTACTGCAGCTTTCAAAGCTTTTCCAGGTTTGAATGCTGGAACTTTGGTTTCAGGTAACTTGATCTTAGCAAGAGTTTTTGGATTGATTCCAGTTCTTGCTGCTCTTGTTCTGACTTCGAATTTACCGAAACCAGTTAAAAGAACAGGTTCACCATCTTTAAGAGAACCAGAGATTGCCTCGAGGACTGCGTCCAAAGCATCACCTGCTTGTCTCTTTGTTAAACCTGTTGATGCAATTTTATCAACTAAATCTTTTTTTAACATGACGATGGCCTCCTTTCTTTTGAGATACTACACACAGATGCTTAAAATTAATAAGATTTCTGTGCATATCCACATTAAAAATATGTTATATCAAGCTAATCGTCAAGCATCCTACTTACTACAGGGCAGGTTGACAAGTGTACAAAAACTTTGTCATGTTAAGCTTTCTTGATGATTTAACTTTTTAAACACATGCCGTAGGCAAAGATTGTGAAAAACCATAAGAATACATCATTTATGCCGTCATTCCAGCATTTCCTCATTTTAGTATGAATGTTTCATTCTCCATTAAAAAGCATTGGGGTCTTGGTATATCTATGAAAAAGGGGAAGCATATAATTCTACTTCCCCTATAGCATTCACAACTAGAAGCTGTGCTACAAATGGCTATCTTGCAACCTCTACCGCTCTAGTTTCTCTAATTACTGTCACTTCAACGTTGCCTGGATAGCTTTGAGTTTTCTCAATTGCCTCAGCAATTTGTTTTGCCATAACCTTAGCTTCATCATCTGAAACCATGATTGGTTTAACAATTACTCTCAGCTCTCTACCCGCTCTAATAGCAAATACATCATCGATCTTATCCCCTGCAACATCTTTTGCAGCATTCTCGATACCTTCTATTCTCTGTATATACTGCTCGTAGCTATCTTTTCTTGCGCCTGGTCTTGCACCAGAGATTGCATCGGCAAGATAAACGATAACTGCTTCTACAGATGTAGGTTCAATATCCATATGATGCGCTTCGATAGCATTTACCAGCTTATCGCTCAAAAGATACTTTCTAGCCACTTGCCCTGAAATATGATGATGTGGAAGATCTATTTTGTGAGTTAATACTTTTCCAACGTCATGAAGCAATGCAGCTCTTTTAACTAATGTAACATCTGCACCTACTTCAGCTGCTAATACCTCTGCCAATCTGATAACTTCAATTGTGTGAGACATTAATGATTGACCATAACTAGTTCTGTATTTCATCTTACCTACTAACTTTAAAAGCCCGATATCAAGATCTGGCCATCCTGCTTCTTCTGCAAGTATCTGTCCATTCTTCTTAATTTCTAATGAAATTTCATTCTTTGCTTTCCTTACACACTCTTCAATAGCTCCTGGATGAATTCTTCCATCCCCTATGAGCTTTGTCATAGCTACAAAAGCTATCTCTCTTCTCAATGGATCAAATGAAGACAAACCAATAGATGTAGGAGATTCATCAACTATGACATCAACTCCTGTAATCTGTTCAAATGCTCGGATATTCCTACCCTCTTTACCGATAATTCTGCCTTTAACTTTCTCATCCTCAACCTTAATACTCTTTGTTGTAGTCTCACCAACATAGTCAGTTGCAACTCTCTGCATAGATTCAACAAGAATATGCTGTGCTTTTTCATCTGCGACTGCTTCAATATTCTTTTCTGCCTGTCTAATTTTTTGAGCCTCATAGCCTTTAAGATCTTCTTCTATTTCTTTCTTAAATTTCTCAGTAGCCTCTTCTCTAGAAAGACCTGATATCTTTTCCAATTGTGTTTTAAGTTGAGTCCTTGTTTCTTCAACTCTTTTGAGTGTTTCTTTAAGCTCATTCTCTTTGGATTCTAATTCTCCACTCTTGTCATCTAAAATTTTAGATCTCTTGTTTAATGTCTTTTCTCTTTCAATTAAAATTTCTTCGTGTTCAGTATTTTCTCTTCGCATATCTTTAAGTCTTTTCTCTTCTCTCTCTCTTAGCTCTGCAAGCTCTTCCTCTGCTTCTTCAAACTTCTTACTCATCATTTTCTTCGCTGCAGATTCTATCTCAGCTTCTGGGATCTTATTAACATTAACCCATTTAAAGACATACTTAACCAATGCTACTGTACCACCTGCACCCGCGATAACGGCAGCAACAATTATTGCTAATGTTTCCATTATGCTTCAAATTAAAATTTAATATGTCCCCTTAAACGCTTTTGTGAAAAGACACAGCCGAAATGCTGCGTTTTAATGAATTATTCTCTTTAATTTTATTAGAAATCGATTTCATAAAATTAATAATCATTACAAATACATTCAATAGTATAAAAGTGTTTAATCATAGGACTTTTAATCATATCATTTTTAGGGGAATTCCTCAATGAAGAGAGTTACCCAATAACCTATCTCTTTCTATTTATTAAATATATAATAATGTGTTTAACATATTATGATAGCCAGAGTTAATGAGTAGAAAAATACTTTTTTCAGTACCGTCCCCAGAGATTAAAGAAAAGATAAAAGCATATCTTTTTCCCGCTACACAACAGAGAAATGTTCTAGCTTACATGTCATCTGATGGGTCAGATGAATCTTCTAAAAAATATGTCGACGAGTGGAAACAATATGCAGAAGCAAATAATTCAGACTTTGTTGAGATTAATAACTCCCTTCGTGGAAAACTTGCCGAAGAAGAAAGGTTGAAACTTACAAAAGCAAATATATTAATGATTACAGGAGGGAACACTTTTAAATTACTGAAGCATCTTCGTGAATCTGAACTTGATAAAGCAGTAGAGGAATTTGCACAAAAGGAAGAAAATGTTCTAGCGGGATTTAGTGCTGGAGCAATCGTACTATCCCCCTCTATTAAAACTGCTACTCAAGATGATAATAATGAGATACATTTAGTGGATTTTACAGGTCTAAATATTGTTCCATTCCTTGTAGTTCCGCATGCGGATACAAAACAAGAATATGTAAAGGAGTTAGAAAATAATGGAGAACAGGTTTGTGCATTAAACAATGATGAATTTAGAATAGTATAATCACTAATGAGAAATTTGAATATTCAGTTTAAACCCGAGCCAAACGAAGAACCTTTCATAACTGCAGCTAATGAATATACAAAAATTTGGAAAGATGATGGAGAAAAAATTGTTCAGAAATTTGAAGAGCTCTCTGGCTGTAAATTTCATGAAGAGTATATTAAAGCAATTGTGTATATTGGGATAAGCCGTTCAGGGGTTTTTGGCGATGCAATGCATCTAAGAGCAAGATATCCCATTGATACAAAAAAGGCTACCATAATTCATGAGCTTGGACATCGTCTATTCTTTGGATTTGAAGATTATCAAAAAAGTTATGATGCAGAACAAATTAATGATTTAATTATTTATGACGTCTGGACAGATCTATATGGCAA
Source organism: uncultured Candidatus Saccharibacteria bacterium (assembly GCA_964560525.1). Lineage (GTDB taxonomy): Bacteria > Patescibacteriota > Dojkabacteria > SC72 > SC72 > UBA12078. The sequence continues at coordinate 127,609 of CAZLLO010000001.1, forward strand.
AAAGTTTGCAGATGAACAAATTCTTGTAGAAAAAGCTCGAAAAGGTGTCTATGATTATGAATTCGCTTGGAACTGGGCACTAAGTCTTAGAAGAGATGGAAGAAAAACGTTATTTAATAGAATAAGAGAAGATTTTTTAAAGAATAAATCCTAGTACCTATTTATTTAACTCCTCTATCAACCTCTGGTAATACCTCAAATTGTGTATTGTAGCTAAGGTCATACCCGTAGCTTCACCCACCTTAAGCATTTGATGTACATATGCCCTACTATGATTCTTACAGGTATAACAATCACATTTAGAATCAATCGGTCTTTCATCAGTAGCATAATCCTGATTGGTAATCCTTAAAACCTCATCTCCAATATCAGAAGAATACAAAGTACCATGTCTAGCATTTCTAGTAACAAGTACAGTATCAAACACTGTATATCCAATCTTTGCAGCTCTACGAATATCTTCAGGTTTACCTACTCCCATAGCATATTTAAACTTATCCTTTGGAGTATTATCTATAACTGCTTTCATTTCATCAATCACTAACTCTCCTTCCTTATCTACTACAAACCCTCCAAAGTTATACCCATCAAACCCTATCTTAGTTAATTCTTCCGCACACTTCTTTCTCAAATCAGGGAAATTAGCTCCTTGTACTACGCAACTCAAAAGTTTACCTGTCTCTTTAGTCCCACCATATACATTTTCAAAATGATCCTTACATCTTTTCGCCCATTTGATTGTCCTATCCACTGATTGTTCCGCCTCCTCCCTAGTTAAATCTGTACCTCTACAATCATCTAATGTAACTAAAATATCTGATCCAATTTTAATCTGTATATCAATTGAACTTTCAGGAGTTAATTCATACACATCACCAGTCCATAGAGAGTGAAAAGTAGCTCCATTCTCGTGTACCTTACCCTTCCATTTACCAGAATGTATTAATGAAAATACTTGAAATCCTCCCGAATCAGTTAAAACAATCCCATCCCAATTCATGAGCTTCTTAATCCCACCTAATTCCTTCATCTTCTCAGGACCTGGATTCATTAGTAAATGTAAAGTATTCGTAACAAGCGCAGTAGTTCCTGTTTCCTTTAATTGCTCAGTCGTGAGAAATCTAACCGCTCCTCTAGTGGCATCAGGCATGAAAACAAATTTTTTACCAAAATCTTGTATATTCATAGTTAGATTATTAACATGCTATCACCATAGCTAAGGAATTTATAATCGCGATCCAATGCTTCTTGATATGCTTTCTTTATGAATTCTGTTCCTGCAAAAGAAGAAACCAATAATATGAGGCTTGAATCAGGCATATGGAAATTTGTAATCAAATGATCCACACACTTCCATGTATATCCAGGATATATATACAACTTAGTCTCTCCCTCGTATTCATGAACAAAACCTTTCTCATCAGCCACACTTTCTAATGTTCTCGCAACTGTAGTTCCAAATGCCCAAATACTCTTTCCTTTCCGTTTAGCTTCATTAATAGCATCAACCGCTTCTATTGGGACATGAATTTCTTCTTTATGTATATCATGTTCCTCTATATTTTCCTCCCGAATGGGTGCAAATGTTCCCCACCCAACTTTAAGCTCTACTTTGGCGATTTTAACGCCTTTCTGCTGTATTTGGGCTAGTATTTCATCTGTTAGGTTTAAACTCGCTGTAGGAGCCGCTACAGAGCCTAAGAGGCGTGCAAATACGGTGTTGTATCTTACATAATCTTCCTTAGTATCAGGTCTTTTCATATATGGAGGAATTGGGGTATGCCCTATCTTGTCAAAGATCTTTTCTCCTTCTTCAGCAATTGGTTCTACCAAGAATCCCATGCCACTTCTCTCACTAATTTTTATCTTGATATTTTCATCTTCCTCACCTCTCAGAATATCCCCAGGTTTTACATATCTTGACCCTTTTATGAGGCAATACCATCTTCCATCCCCTATTCTATTTAAGAAAAGTACTTCTAGTCTTCTTTCATTTTCTGTTAAGAAGAATGTTCTTCGCTTCTCAACCTTCGTTTCATTAAGTACCACCACATCTCCAGGTTGTATGTATTCAGGGATATTGAAATATTTCTTGTGATCTAAACTTCCATTTTTTCTATCTAGAACAAGTAGGTTTGTAGTACCTCTTACTTCTGGTGGAAATTTAGCTATCTTCTCCTCTGGTAAATTGTATATGAATTCCGACATTTTCATGGTTCGTATTATATCAATTTTTCGTGGATTAAGTTAAAATTAGGAATATGAGAGACTTAATGAAGGAACCTGTAAAAATACTATTTCTTGGAACGGGATGGGAATCTGTCGCGACCTTAAAAGCACTTCTTGAAGACAAAAGATTCGATATTGTAGGAGTTATAACCACACCTGATAAATTGGTTGGAAGAAAACAGATATCTACTCCATCGGAGGTTAAAGAATGTGCCATAGAAAATGGTATCCCCGTATTTCATACAGACAAGAAGCCAGAGTTGTATCAAAAAGCTTTAGACAAATTTAAACCTGAATTAGTTGTATGTAAGGCTTTTGGGGAAATTATTCCTAAAGAATTTTTAGAATATCCAAAATACAAATGTATCAATGTTCATTTCTCAATATTACCTAAGTATCGTGGAGCTGTTCCTATCCAGAAAGCCATCTTAGATGGTCAAAGGGTTACTGGTATTTCTATTATGCTTATGTCCGAAGGTCTAGATGAAGGAGATGTCTTGGATATCTATGAAGAAGAAATTAAATCCGATGATACTAATCTTTCATTAAGACAGAGGTTAGTTAAGAAGAGTGCAGAGATTTTGGGTGATGTCTTGGAGAAATGGATTAATGGTGGGATATCCGCAAGAAAGCAGATTGATGAAGAGGCTACATATTGTTGGCAAAAGGATATTTCAAAGGAGAATGCAGAGACTGATTGGCAGAACAAAACTCCACAGGAGATAGAAAGAATGGTGCGTGCTTTCATTCCATGGCCCATTGCTTGGACCAAGCTTTCTACAAACTTGAATAAGAATATTGCGGGAAAGATTATGAAAATTTTTAGAGCTGAATTAGTAGAAGTTCCTTCAGAAAAAGATCCAGGTGATATTTTCAAGAAGGATAGCATGGTGCTATTTGCTACCCGAGATCCACTCGTATGCCTAAGGGTAATGGAATTCCAGATTGAAGGAAGAAACAAAACCAATGAGAGAGAATTTCTAAACGGTATCGGTAGAGATATCTAACCAGGGCAGCCTTAGGGCTACCCTCTGTTCACTATTTATTCATATTTCTAACGTTCTTGGTTTAGTTTCTTGATATACAACCATCTATAGTTATCTGGGTCACCCCCACCAACCAAATCACTTTCTAATGGGTTATTTCTTACATATTTAATTGTGTTATCCAAATCTACTGCTCCAATAATTCTTCTTACTTGAAAAGGTCCTTGAAACAAATGCCCAGCCTTTTGATATTTACGATTAAAGTAAGTTACATAAGCAGTCATAAAACAGCCCATTAATTTCGGAATCGTCTTCCAATTCAGCCCACATTTAAAAATAAAATGATAATGATTTGGCATATAACAATAAACAATCAACAAAATCTTATATTTTTTTATGTATCTATACATAAGATTTTGAAAAGTTATGTAGTCTTTTTCTCTTCGGAAAATCTTTTCTTTATGATTCCCCCTATTGTATATATGATAATAAGAATTGGGTTTGTATATTGTATCGTTTTTGTTTTTCTTCATTTATAAAGAATAACAAAGACAAATGAACTTTCTCTGAAGTAAGGGCAGTCTTAGGGCAGCCCTGGAATGTGAAGTGCGCAAGCACCCAATAAGCCGAATTCTGTTTATGATGATTATCTATCTAAGCGGTTTTAACCTTGCTCTAGGTGGGGGTTGCCTCGCAATATTGTATTACTACAATACCCGGTGGTCTCTTACACCACCATTTCACCCTTACCTCTTTCGAGGCGGTATAACTTTCTGTTGCCCTTTTAACCAAAAGATCACTCCCTTCCAGCTCACACTGGCACCTATCTCGAAATATTCGAGACCGACATAGAGTCCGGACTTTCCTCTCTCACCAAAATAGCAAGAGCAATCATCTAGGAATACTTGCGCCCTGTATTATACTATTTTTTAGCCCTCTTCTGAATGATTATTACAGGAACCACGACTGCAGCTATTACAGGAGAGAATACAACCACATATATAAGACCTGTTCCTAAGAATTTCGCAAATCCAACCAATGCTCTACCTGCATCCTTTAGGATACCTAATGGTAACCATTCGTTATCTGAAAGCTGAGAACCTGTTGAACTCTGAGATATAACAATTGAGATGTATGAATAGCTTGTTTGGTTATCTAAATTTTTGATTTGTGCTTGTAATTCCTCGATTTGGGTTCTGGTTGTAGAAAGTTCTCTTTGTACGGCTAATATATCTGTTACAGTTTTTGCTTGTTTCAATACGCCACTTAATTGTGTCTCTAAGGTTTGCAAATTCTTTAATCTCGCTTGAAGATCCTCAACTGTCTCGGTAACATCAGATGTCCCTGTTGAAGAATATGTGAATTCTCCTGGTAATAGCTTTATATCATTGTAGAATTCCTCAAATTTTGATTGCTCAACTTTAATTGTAATACTAATGTATCTTGCAGATCCTTTTCCTGAATCTTGGGAAGTTGTTGTTTCTGCTTTGTATTCTGATTCTAAGTCTGAAATTGATTTAGTGGTTGCGTCCATATCATCTGCTGACATAGAGATATATGCTGTCTTAATTACAGATTCACTCCCATTCGAGCTAGGAAGCTTTGCACTATCCATATATACACCGCCATAGGACGAGTCTTCTGCAATTTCTGGGCTTAATGATGAGACTGTATTTCCAACAGATTCTGTGGATGTTCTTTGAGCATATGAAATAATCATGTATGCTACAAACATTCCTACCATCGTGAAAGGTATAACTAAAGCTAATATCCAATATTTCTTTGTGGATTTTTCCATATATGCGAAGTATTAACTTAGATACAGTTAAATACTACGATATCCGAAAATTGATAGCAAATAGAAGACCTAACGCTTTGAGAACTGTGGTTTCTTTCTTGCTTTGACGTGATTGTATTTCTTTCTTTCTACTTCTCTTGGGTCTCTTGTAACAAGATTTTCTTTTCTAAGAGATGGTTTGATAGTTGCATCCATAACACATAATGCTCTAGCCATACCAAGTCTAATAGCATCTGCTTGCCCTGTAATACCTCCACCATCTACATGAGCGGTGAAGTAATATTTACCCTCAAGACCTGCAACTGTTAATGGCTTGATAACATAGAGTTCTGCTTTATTCATATTCTTTAAATAATCAACAGCAGCGACACCATTGATGGTAGAAGCTTTATCTCCTTTATATACTCTTACTCTTGCTGTAGATGTTTTTCTTCTTCCGATACCTTCAAAATACTTCTCCACTGTTTATATATTTAAAATTTAATCTCAACAGGTTTCTGACCACTCTGTTTATGCTCAGCACCTTTATATACGAATAATCTAGCCATCCTAGGAGCTCTAAGTTTGTTCTGAGGAAGCATTGTTATTACCGCATCCTGAATAATCTTAGTTGAATCTAGTTTCAACTGCTCTGCAAATGGTGTGGTTTTTAAGCCTCCAGGAAAACCTGAGTGTCTGTAATATACCTTCTTTAGCTCTTTCTCACGTGTTAATTTGATATCATCGGAATTGAGAACAATTACATAATCTCCACAATCAACATTTGGAACATTCTCTACTTTTGATTTACCTATTAATAAGGATGCTATCTTTGTAGCAACTTTTCCTAGTATCTGGTCTTTAACATCAACTACATACCAATTTCTAGTTACATCTTCTTTTTTTGTCCAAGTTGTCTTGTATTTCATTCTGATTTACTAATTAATTAAAGTCCTGATCGAGATTTTGCTCTCTCTGTTTTCTTAATAACGGTAGTCTTACTTACTGCTTTTACACCTCTATCCAAGATATTCTTTACTGGCTTGATTACTGGTGTAGGTTTCTCTTCTTTAACTTCCTCTTTCTTTGTAACTTTCTCTGCTTTTGTAGTTACTTTTATTTTCTTCTTTTCTAAACCTATTAGCTCTACCTTTGATTTCTCACCATTATCACCTTTTCTGAAGCCAATTTTTATAACTCTAACACCTGCGATTTCTTTTTCCGCGTATTCTACAAATTTCTTCACAAGACCATCTTCTTTCAAAACTACGGCTAACTCTCTTCTAAAAGAAAGCTCTCCTTTTTTCTTTTTTCCTTGTGCAATTAATGACTGAGCATTACTTCTCAAAACTTTTGCTTTTGGAGATGTTGTAACAACATGTCCATTCTCAAAAAGAGATCTAAGTTGATTAATCATCAAAGCTTTTCTATTTGATGTTTTTCTTCCTAGTTTTGATTTCTTAACTCCCTTATACATGTTTTCTAGCTTTTAATATTAACGTTATACTGGTTTAATAACTCGATAACTTCATTGAGAGATTTGTTTCCAAATCCTGGTAAGTTCAATAGCTCTGTTGCTGTTGTATTTCTCAAATCTGCAATTGTCTTGTATCCACCTGCTAATAGACCTGTCTTAGATCTCTTAGATATTGGTAAGTCCTCAACTTTCCATGATCCAATCTCATCGCTATCCTCTACAGATGTCTCAGTTACTAGCTCTGCTTTGTTTGCTTCTTCTGCTCTCTCTTCGACTTCTTTCTGTGACATTCCCATTGCAATCATTACTTTTCCTGAGAATTCTTGTAATATCTTTGATGCTTCTAAAAGTGCATCTTTTGGTGTAATACTTCCATCTGTGGTAACACCAATCAATACTGCGTCTAGGTCGGTTTCCTGACCCTTACGAGCTTGTTCTACACTTAGGCTAATTTTCTCAATAGGTGTAAAATCACAGTCTAGAGGAATCAAACCAACTTCTTTTCTCTCTGCATTTTTAACATCTCTGTATCCAATACCTGATTCTACTGTAATTTCCATATTCAATTTAGAACCTGCATCTGTTAAAGTAGCTATTACTAAATCTTTATTAACAACTTCTAAATCTCCATTTACTGCAATATCACCTGCAGTTACAACTTTCTTTCCTTTTGCAGATAGCTTACATGTGAATTTATCGTCCATGTTTGTTTTGAATTTGACCTGCTTTAGATTCAATATGATATCTACAACATTTTCTTTGATTCCATCAATTGCAGAATATTCATGGCTAACACCATCTATTCTTACACTTGTGATTCCAGATCCCTTAAGACTTGAATACAATATTCTTCTCAAAGCATTTCCTAATGTATGACCATACCCTCTTGAGAGAGGAGATATTTCAAAAAGACCATAGTTTCCTTCTTCTTCTTTGATTACTACTTTAATATCTTTAAAAGCTTCCATGTAGATATATATATAAAATTATCTAGAGTAGAACTCTATGATTAGGTTCTCCTTGATACCTTCGTCAATTTCTTCCCTTACAGGCATTCTTGATACCTTAGAGTTGAGATCTTTTCTCTCGATCCACTCTGGTGTTGGGAATAATTGCTGATCTGGTGCCAATTTGGCTAATTTCAATGTAATGGTATCACCCTCTTTTACTTCATATGATGGAATAGTGAATTTCTTTCCATTTAGTAATATATTTCCGTGTACAACTGCCTGTCTTGCAGCTCCTCTTGAAGGAGTTAAGCCTGAAAGATAGACAACATTATCCAATCTCAATTCTAGCAATCTTAAAAGCTCAATACCTTTATCTGTATTTCTTGTCTTTGCTCTTCTATCTGCTTCCTGATATACAGATTTCATCTTTCTCTCTCTTAATCCGTAGGTTCTTTTAACTTTCTGCTTTTCTCTCAATTGTAATCCGTAGTTAGATAATCTTGCCTTTCTTGCATTACCATGTTGGCCAGGAGCAAAAGGTCTTCTTTCAACACCATTCTTTTCAGAAAATGATCTTGCACCTTTGAGATGAAGATTTACACCTTCTCTTCTACTTAGTTTTTCTTTTGGCCCTGTATATCTTCCCATCTAAATAAATATGTATAAATATTAACTACTTTCTAGGTATCTTTCTTGGTCGGCATCCATTATGTGGAATAGGAGTTCTATCTACTAGCATTGTGACTTTTAATCCTGCAGAATCCAGACCCTTGATAGCCGCATTTCTACCAGCTCCAGGTCCTTTAATAAATGCCTTTACTTCTTTAAGTCCATATTTCTTAATAACTCTTTCTGCTAATTCTGTAGCTGCTTTTGTAGCTGCAAATGCAGTGCTTCTTTTTGCACCTTTAAAACCAACAGCACTTGGACTTCCCTGACCTAATACTTCTCCAGCATCATCTGTTAATGTAACAATTGTATTGTTAAATGTAGATTGTACAAAAGCCATTCCTGTTGTTACGTTCTTCTTTGCTTTTGTTTTTTTCTTAGTCTTGGTTTCTGCCATTTTTATAATATATGATGTTAAGTCTTAGCTAATACTCTCTTCAAACCTCCAATTGCTCTACTCTTTCCTTTTCTAGTGTGAGCATTGTGTCTTGTTCTTTGTCCTCTAACAGGTAAACCCAACTTATGTCGGATTCCTCTGTAGCATCTAATATCTTTAAGTATCTTAATATCTCTAAATATTTCTTGTCTTAATGCACCTTCTAATTTGTAGTTCTCTTCTATGTATTTTCTAATAACATCTAGTTGAGCTTCAGAAAGATCCTTAACAAGAGTATTCTCTTCGATATTAGTATCCTTACAGACATCATGTGCTCTTTTAGTTCCAATACCATAAACATTCATAAGAGACACCCATAACTTCTTATCATTTGGAATTTCAATACCTGCGATTCTTGCCATCTTAAATTTGTCTAAACTAAAAAGTTAAATTAACCCTGTCTCTGTTTATGCTTAGGATTCTTTTTACAATATACAAAAACTCTTCCACCTCTCTTTACTGAGTAACAATCTGGACATCTTTTTTTTGCAGAGGCTTGGACTTTCATATTATTAATTCATTGATCTAAAAGTAATTCTACCTTTTTCCTTATCATAGGGCGTCATTTCTATCTTTACCTTATCTCCTTCGAGAATTCTGATAAAGTGCATTCGCATCTTTCCAGAGAGATATCCTATGACGTTATGCTTAGAACCATTCACATCGATTTCTACTACAAATTGAGTATTTGGAAGACATTCTTTGATAACCCCCTCAAACTCAAAAACTTTTTTACTATCAACCATAGTAGAATCTTTCTTTCTATGTAAATGAATCTCAGGAATTATATCAGAATAAGAGCATTCTTTCAACAGAAAATGCTAATTCTGTATATAATCTTGCGATACATAACGGAACAGGGAAAGGATATCAAAAATTTAAACTATTTACAAGTTCAATTTTGCTACAATTTCCTTATGGATAACCTCTATAGAAGGACTTGCGTCTACTTCTACAAGAATTCCTCTGTTTTTGTATTCATTCAATATCGGTTCAATAGTCGTTAGATACTCCTGATATAGACTCTTTGTTTTATCAAGGGTATCGTCTTCTCTTTGTATTAACCTCATTCCACAGTTGTCACAATAGCCTTCAATTCTCTCGGGTTTGTATTTTTTATGATACGTACCATTGCAATTAGGACATGTCCACCTCAATGCTTTTCGCTCTATGACAACATCTTCTGTAAGTTTTAGATGCACAAAAGTATCTAATGGTCGATTACATTCTTTCAAGACGTTATCAAACAATGCTATCTGCCCTTCTCGTCTAACAACAGATACAAAAACCCAGTTTTTAGTATTATCAAATTTAGAGAGCCATTTGGGAAACATTCTGTATGTAAGGTCATCTGGAACAAATACACCTTTTCCCCAGTATTCATGCGCCTTGATACCATCAACATCTCCCATATCGTACATAGTTCTAAACATTTCTCCTGTACCTATTTTTTCAAATCCATATTTTTCTACAAGAAGATCGGCTTGTGTGTCTTTACCGCATCCAGAAGGCCCATGAAAGAGGATAGTTTTCATATATCTAGCACTAACTTATCTTATATATGGATTATTGTAACACAAAACAAACTTTTAGAGATACTTGTCATACCTTCGTACAACCATCATTGATTCTACTTGTCGCTTTACATCAAGTACTACGCCGATAACAATCAATAGACCTGTGCCAGAGATTACACTTGCGGTCATAAATCCAAAATGAATCAAGAGATTTGGTAATACAGATACCAAAGCCAAGAATATTGCACCTACAATTGTTAATCTTAAACCTACAGATTTGAGATAGTCAGAAGTAGTATTTCCAGGCCTGACACCTTGTATAAAAGCTCCTTGTTTCTGAAGATTCTCTGCCAATTCATCAGTATTAAATACTACTGTTAGGTAGAAAAGTGCGAAGGCAATGATGAAAACAAACGAGATTGATTCATATATGTATGTATTTGAAAGCCATTCCTGAACTTTAGTTGCCCAAAGAGTAACATTTGCAGAGTAGTTTTTACTTATTAAAAACTTTGCGATTAACTGAGGAAATGATAAAAGTGACATAGCAAAGATTACTGGCATAACACCAGATTGTGTTAGCTTTATAGGTATATAGCTTTCCATTGCTCCACCTTCTCTAACCCTTCTTGAGTATTGAATTGGAACTCTTCTTTCAGCCTGTGTGATAATTATAGTTGCAACGATCAATACCAAAAATAAAGCAAAGAAGAACACTTTTTGAAAGGTATCCATTGTTACGAAGTTCGTTCTGACAGTCCCTGGTATTCCAGAGATAATGCCCAACATAATTAAATATGAAGAGCCTCCACCAACCCCTTGTTCAGAGATAAGTTCACTAAACCACATCATAACCATCGATCCACCAGTAAGTGCAGCTGACATAGCAATTAGCTCTATCGTTGGTAATGTACCCATTAACCCAAAACCTCTCAAAGTTGAATAAATAACAAATGACTGAAGTATCGCCAATGGTACTGTGGCAATTCTTGTGTACATACTGATCTTTCTTCTTCCTTCTGGGCCTTCTTTTCTTAGTTCTGCTAATCTTGGAATCACGGTACCTAAAAGCTGAAAGATAATAGAAGCGTTAATATATGGTGTCAAACCAATAGCAACCAAAGATGCTGATTCTAAAACACCTCCTGATACGGTAGAGAGCACATCTCCTAATTGAGTACCCTGAAATAATTGAACCAAAGCATCAGCAGGAATACCTGACACTGGGATTGCGGAAAGAATTCTATATACGACAAGAATAATCAAAGAGAAGATTATCTTATTTCTAATCTCCTTAGTCTTAAATATAGACTGGATTTTCTCTTTTATATTTGTCATTTTTTGAGAGACTATTTTATAGTTCCCCCTGCTTTTTCAATCTTTGTCTTCGCAGAGGAAGATAATATGATACCATCGATAGTCAATTTGTTCTTTAATTCACCCTTACCAAGGATCTTAACATTCTCAGAATTTCTTTTAACAATACCCTTTTCTTTAAGAGAGTCAATTGTTACGACATCGCCAGATTTAAAATTCTTTTCCAAAGTATCAATGTTTACTACATCATTTTCAATCTTGTTACTCTGATTAAAGCCCTTGTATTTTGGCATTCTTCTAAAGAAAGCTACATTACCACCTTCAAAGAATATCAAAGATTTGTGACCTGTTCTTGATTTCTGTCCTTTAGAACCTCTTCCAACAGTATGACCACCAACTCCAGAGCCATAACCTCTTCCAAGTCTTTTACCTTTCATTGTTCTATTGTTTCTCTTTGGTATATTGTCTAGATTCATTATTTTTTGCTATTAACTTTAGGTGTTCTTTTAAAATCTTTCTTTCTATTATCTTTTTTCTCTTCATGTTTCTTTGCTCTCTTTGCAGCTTCCTTTGCTTGCTTCTCTTTATCCATTTCATTCTTCAAATCAATTCTACCTCTCATCTTGGTCATCTTCTGTAATACTCTAGCACTTCTTAATGATTTTAATGCTAAGAATGTGCAATATGCATTTGCATTTACCTCTTGTGTTCCCAAAATCTTTCCATATACATTTACAACACCTGCTAATTCTAATACTGTTCTTACAGATGATCCTGCGATTACACCAGTACCTGGTCTTGCAGGTCTTAACATTACCTTAGCGGCACCATATTTGTATACAACCTCATGAGGAATAGTATCACCAATTAACTGTATTGTTTTTACTGACTTCTCTGCTAATCTTTCACCTTTTTCGACTGCACTTTTAACATCTGCTCCTCTTCCTAATGAAACACCTACTCTACCGTTATGATCTCCTACAACAACAATTGTGCTGAATCGTAGTCTCTTACCGCCCTTAGTAACTTTCGCTACTCTTCTGATTGGTAAAGACTTCTTATCAAATTCTCTTCTTTCTCTATTATTGTTATTTCTTCTTGGTTCCATTCTCTATATTTTACTAAATTTTAACTCCATTATTTCTTAATTCATCTGCAAATATCTGGACTAATCCATGATATTTGTAACCACTCCTATCAAATACAGCATTATCAAATTTACTAGCTTCTTTTGCAAATGTTTTTGCCATTTTCTTAATCTCTTCGCCATTCTTCTTACACATAACTGACTTTAGAACAATATTCTTTTCGTCATCAGCCATTCCAGCATAGAAATATCTATTGCTTTTAAAGACAAATAGTCTAGGCTTAGTAGCTGTACCATTCACATTCTTTCTAATGTGTAACTTTCTTCTTGCTCTTTTTTGTACTTTTGTGTTTTTCATCTTTATTTACCTAAGCTAGATTTAGAACTCTTTCTTCTTACATACTCACCTTCATATCTGATACCTTTACCCTTGTAAGGTTCTGGTTTTCTGATTTCTCTTATCTTTGCTGCAAATTCTCCAACCTTTTGTTTATCATAACCTTTAATTGTAATCTTTGTTTCATCTGGCACCTCAATTGTGACCCCGTCTATTGGTTCCACTTTAACAGGATGGTTCCACCCTAAGTTCATAGAGAGTGCCAATCCTTCCATCTTTGCTCTGTACCCAACTCCTACTAATTCCAATTTCTTCTCAAAACCGTTCTTTACTCCTTCAATAGCATTAGCTATCAGCATTCTAAATGTTCCATGGTTAGAATTTGATTGTTTAGTCTCTTCCGTAGAGCTAAGGAACATTTCATTTTCTTTGACTTCAACAGCAACATCCTTAGGAAGAGTAATTTTAATCTCTCCCTTAGCACCTGTTACTGTAACATCTTTACCGTTTACTAATACTGTTACACCTTCTTCAATTTTGATTGGTTGTAAACCTATTCTAGACATTTGATTACCAAATCTTACATATTAATTCACCGCCAAGACCTTTACTCTTAGCCATTGCTCCACTCATCAATCCTGAAGGTGTACTTATTATTGAGATACCTCTTCCATTCATAATAGGGATGATTTCTTTCTTAGAAACATATACTCTCTGGCCTGGTTTACTTACTCTTGTTAAGTGAGCTATTACTGGTTCTTTATCTTCGTATAGTAATTCAACAACAAGATTCCCCTCTTCTTCTTCAAAGCCACCTATCATTTTCTCTTCTTTTAAGACTCTAAGAATTTCTTTGTTGATTTTAGTAGAGATAACTTTTGTAGTTACTTCTTTTCTCATTATTGAATTTTGTATTCTTGCTAACAAATCAGCAATTAAATCGTTCATTCTATTTTTATATAATTAAATTACCAAATTGACTTCTTAACGCCAGGGATTCTTCCCTCGCTAGCTAATTGTCTGAAACATATTCTACATATTCCGTAGTGTCTGATGTATCCTCTTGATCTTCCACAAAGCTCACATCTGTTATATACCCTTGTTGGATATTTAGATTTGATCTTTAACTGTCTTGCTTTTTGTTCTTTAGCTTCTGTTGACATCTTTTATGAAGGGAAAACCAAATTTATCTAATAGTAACTTACCATCTTTTGCATTTGTAGCTGTTGTAACAATTGTGATTTCTAATCCTCTTATCTTTGTAACATTGTTAGGATCAATTTCAATGAAGATTGTATGATCATCAATACCAATAGAATAGTTGCCTGCTTTATCAAAAGATTTAGGACTTAATCCTCTGAAATCTTTGACTCTTGGCAATACAATATTTATCAATTTATCAAAGAACTCCCACATTCTTTCACCTCTTAATGTTGCAGACACACCTATTTCCATACCTTCTCTTAGTTTGAATGCTGATACTGCTTTCTTAGCTTTATTAACAACTGGTTTTTGTCCAGATATTAACTCAACCATTTTTACAATTTCTTCCAATGCGGCTTTATTTGAGATTGCTTCTCCAGCTCCGACATTAAGAACAATCTTCTTAAGTGTAGGAACCTGCATTACATTGGTGAAGTTTCCTTCTTTCATCAACTCTGCTTTTATTCTTTTGTTGTATTCTTCACTTAATCTTGTCATTATTCTTTCTTTGAATTAGCTTTAACTTTTGTTTCTTTTTTTACTACTTTCTTAACTGTAGTCTTTTTCTCTTCTTTCTTAACCTCTACTTTTTCTTCCTTTTTATCCTCGATTACTTTTCCACATTTTTTACATATTCTTACTACTTTTCCATCTGTTCTTCTCAATCCAATTCTTGTAGCTTTACCACAGAGAGGACATACCAACATCACCTTAGATATTGACAATGGTTTTTCGATTGTTAATATCTCAGATGTCTTAGTTCTACCATCTCCTTTTAAGTGTCTTTTGTAAATATTTACACCACTTACAACTACCTTATCATTCTTAAGATCTACAGCAACAACAGGACCTGTCTTTCCGTTATCTTTTCCGTATAGTATTTTTACTGTATCACCTTTTTTAATCTTCATTTCAATATTTATTAAATTACAATACTTCTGGTGCTAGAGAAACGATTTTATCAAATCCTCTATCCTTTAATTCTCTTGCTACTGGGCCAAATATTCTTGAACCTTTTGGTGCTTTGCTCTTTGGATCTATCATTACACCTGCGTTATCATCAAATCTAATATATGTTCCATCTTTTCTTCTATATTCTTTGTGTACTCTTACAATAACTGCTTTTCCTACTTCATGTGTTTTTGTTGCACTATTTGGCAATGCTTTTTGTACAGAAACATTAACAATATCTCCTACTGTAGCAAATCTTCTCTTAGAACCACCTGGGATTCCAAAAACTTTAGCTATCTTAGCTCCACTATTATCTGCAATTGTTAATCTTGTTTGTCTTTGTACCATAATTAGTTTTTACTGATAATAGCCCATTTAACATTTTTAGAATAAGGCTTACACTCTCTCATCGTTACCTTGTCTCCAATATTCAATGCTTCTTCTGTATGTGCAAAAAACACTTTACTCTTTTTCATAACTTTCTCATATGCAGCATGTCTGTAGATTTCCTCAACTTTGACTCTAACAGTTCCAATCATTTTGTTGCTAACAACAACCCCTGATATTTCTCTCTTTTTTCCTGTTTTTGTAATTTCTTTTTCCATAGTTTTTATTGGTAACGGCTTGTATTCTATCAATAATTTATCTTATTCTCAAGCTATATTCCTGTTTTTGTTACAAATTTAGTTTGTACAGATAATTTCTGTGCACCAAGTCTCATTGCTTCTTTTGCTACCTCTTCAGTTACACCACTCATTTCAAAAAGCAATGTTCCTGGAACAACTACTGCAACATAACCCTCCACTGCTCCTTTACCACCAATCATCTTACTGTTTACTGATTTATGTGTGTATGGTTTCTGAGGAAAAATCTTAATCCAAACTTTTCCTTTTCTCTTGATATATCCAGTTATTGCCTTTCTTGCGGATTCTATCTCTCTTGCTTCAATCCAGCCATTTTCTAAGGTCTTCATTCCATACTCACCAAAAGCTAACTTATTGTTAGCAGTTGCTACACCACCCATTCTTCCTCTAAATTCTTTCCTGTATTTGCTTTTTTTAGGTTGTAGATTCATAGTTCTTTACTTAAATATTTTATTATTCTTCCTCTGTCATATCTGTCTTATTACCTTTGTATATCCATACCTTTATACCCATTAATCCTGCATCTATTGTCTTTGCTGTTTCTCCTGCATAGTCTACATTTGCTTTTAAGGTCTGTGCTGGAACTGATCCTGCACTTATCTTAACTGTTCTTGCCTGACTTGCATTATTGATTCTTCCTGATACCCATATTCTTAATCCTTTTGCACCAGCCATCATAACTTTTTCTTTTGCACTGAGCATTAGAAGCTTAGATGGTTGTCTTCTTTCAATTCCTTCTGCTATTGCTCTAGCAATAATTCTTGCAGATAGGTCTGGTTTCTTAACTTCTTTAATCTTTACTTCAATTTCACCTTTTGTCATCTGCTTCATTTCCTTTTGTAGTTTGTCTATTCCTTCACCACCTCTTCCAATTGCAACACCTGGTCTTGCAACACTTACAATTACTTCAATCTTGTTTGCAGATCTGTTGATCTGAACTTTATCAACTCCAGAATCTTTCATTGTCTTTCGGATCTTTTCTTCAATTTTCAAATCTTGTGCAAATATCTTTGGGAATTGGGTCTTGCTTGCATACCAAACAGAATCCCATGTCTTGTTTATTCCCATTCTTATTGCAATTGGATTTACCTTTCTTCCCATAATTACTTAACTTTTAATTCTAAATTAAGATGCGATCTTCTTTTATCAATTCTAGATACTCTTCCTCTAGATCCGTAACTTGCTCTTTTCAGGATTCTACTTTCATCTACGGATATACTACTTACAACCAAGCTATCCTTATCAACGCTAAACAAATCCTTAGCATTAGCGATTCCAGTTATTAAAGCTTTCTTAACGATATCAGATCCTTTTTTATTTAATAGTGTAAGAGAATCCAATGCTTTGTCTGCTTTCATTCCTCTTACAACATCCGCAACCAATCTTAACTTGGTTGGAGATTGTGCAATATCTTTAACTTTTACTTTTACTATTTTCTCTTCCATCTTAATTCTTAATATAATAATTATTCAAATCTACCACTACTACCGTAAACCTGTGATAGTTTGCCTTTCTTAGCATGTCCCTTAAACTTTCTAGTAGGAGAAAATTCTCCTAGTCTGTGTCCTATCATTGATTCAGATACCAATACTTCTTCATGCTTCTTACCATTGTAGACCAAGAATTTCATGCCAACCATCTCTGGTGTAATTACTGATGCTCTAGCCCATGTCTTTATTGGAGAAAGTTTTCCACTCTCTCGAGCAGCAGTTACTTTCTTCATCAATTTTTCGTCTGTATATGGTCCTTTCTTTAATGATCTAGACATATTTCAATTTTTCTAAATTATTTCTTAGCAAAAGGCCTATTCTTAGTCCTTCTTCTTTTAATTATAAATCTTTCAGTTCTCTTGTTATCTCTTGTTCTTGTACCAATTCTATTACCCCACAAGTCCTTAGCTGCTCCACCAATTACACCTTTACCTTCACCACCACCATGTGGATGTTCAACTGCATGCATAGCCATACCTCTTACTGTTGGTCTCCATCCTAAGTTTCTTCTTCTTCCTGCTTTTCCAAGTTTTACATTTACTTTCTCTTCATTTCCAACTTGTCCAATAGTTGCCATACAATCAGCATATACCAATCGAATCTCTCCTGATGGCATCTTTAACTGTACAAAGTTTCCAGTAGGATCAATACCTTGAACCATAATTATCTCACCTGCTGATCTTCCAAATGCTGCTCCTCTTCCAGGGATACTTTCAACACAATGTACTGCAGTTCCAGAAGGTATATTCTTAATCTTCATAGAATTACCTGGTAAGACATCTACTTTCTCTCCAGAAACTAGTGTATCACCAACTTTAATTCCACGAGGAGCAATTATATATCTCTTTTCTCCATCAGCATACTGTAAAAGTGCTAAGGATGCAGTTCTATTTGGGTCAAAGTAAAAGCCTTCAACTTTTGCTGGAACTCCATACTTCTCTCTTTTAAAATCTACTACTCTGATCCTTCTCTTAAATCCTCCACCTCGGTGTCTTACTGTAATTTTACCTTGGCTATTTCTTCCTGATTTCTGTTGTTTAGCAATAGTTAAGCTTCTTGGTCCTTTTTTCTTTGTTAACTCAGACTTATCCATCAATTTGGTATGTCTTAGTGTCGAAGTTGTAGGTTTAAATGATTTTACTGCCATTGTTATATATTTAAGAATTCATCGATTTTATCACCTTTTTTAAGGGTAACCACAAATTTAACCATATCAGACTTTCTGTAAGTTTGATTGATTCTTGGGTTTCTGTATGATTGTCCTGGTCTCACTACACTATTTACTTTCTCAACATGTACTTTATATTTCTTCTCAACTGCTTTTCCAATTTCAATTTTATTAAAACCTCTTGTTATCAAGAAAGTATATTTGTTCGAAGCATTAGCTAAGTTATAGCTTTTCTCAGAAACAACAGGTTGTAATTTGATTTCGTTATTTTCCATCTGTTAACCTTTCCTCAAGAATCTTTACAGAATCCTGATCTACTAAAACATTTCTTACCCCTGCTAAATGTTTTGCATTTAGTCTTGAAGGGTTCACTACTTTAATATTCTGCACATTCCCTAAGCTCTTTTTTACATCTAAATTTTCAGAAACAACTATTGCTGTTTTAATAACTCGCTTACTTATTGCACTTCTGATTTCATCCTTAGGCATACTTACAAAACTCAATTCTTCTTTTCTTAATCTATCAGAAAGCATTATACATGTAGCTTTTCTTGCCATTTGTTTATTTATCTTCTTACTCCAGTTCTTGTTATTTGGTACAAATGTAACACCACCACCAACCCATAGAGGAGATCTTGTTGAACCTACTCTTGCTCTTCCAGTACCCTTCTGTTTCCATGGTTTTCTTCCACCACCTCTTACATCACCTCTAGTTTTTGCATTAGAAGTACCTTTTCTTTCATTACTCATGTATACATAAAGTACTTGAGCAACTAAATCACCATTAAATGGAACTTCCCAAACATTCTTGTTCAAGCTCATCTTTTTTTCTTCTGTTTTGGTTTTCTTTATTTCTTCCATTGTAGTTATTTAGATATTGCAATTAAATCTCCTATGGAACCTGCAACTGGTCCAGCTATTAATACATAGGTTTCCTTTATGTCTACTATTTTCTTGTTTTTCAGAGTTATTGTCTCTTGACCCATTCTTCCACCCATTCTCTTACCTTTTAATACTCTACCTGGATCTGTACCTGCACCTATTGATCCTGGTGCTCTCATTCTATCTGATTGACCGTGTGTTCTAGTACCACCTGCAAAACCCCATCTTTTAACAACACCTGCGAAACCCTTTCCCTTAGATGTACTTACAACATTTACTTCATCTCCTAATGCAAAGATATCAGCTTTTAGTTCATCTCCTATCTTTACATCAGCAAGATCAAGCTCTCCCTTGAAATATCTTCTTTGTGCAGGAACTCTTTTGGTTTCTTTATATTTTCCTGCCAAAGCCTTATTCGCATGTTTCTTTGTACCTATTCCTAATTCAAAACCCATAGGCTCTTTAAATGAAAGCACACAATCTTTAACATCAATAATGGTAACAGGTACAATCTGCCCCTCTTTATTGAATATTCTTGTCATTCCTTTTTTAATTCCAATTAACGCTTTCATCTTTTTTATCAAATATATTATTGTATTTCGACACCAACTCCAGCAGGCATTTGAAGATGTTGTAATGCATCTATAGTCTTTGGAGTAGGATCAATGATATCTATTACTCTCTTGTGTGTATTAATCTCAAAATGTTCAATTGAGCTCTTGTAAATAAATGGCGATCTATTTACTGCGATTTTTCTTTTCTTGGTAGGCATAGGGATTGGACCCGCAACCTTTGCACCTGTGCTAATTGCAGTCTCGATTATGCTTTTAGCGGACTTGTCTACTACGATTGAATCATATCCCTTTAACTTTACTCTAATTTTTGCAGTATTAGCCATTATTTAAAAGAGCTAAATTAATTAAATAATACAGGGGAGAGGCAACGCCCCTCCCCCTTTAAGTCTTACTTCAAGATCTCAGTTACAATACCCTGACCAACTGTTTGTCCACCCTCACGGATAGCAAATGTTAATCCTTTTTCGATAACGACTGAAGATCCTAGTTTTACTGTGAACTCAGTATGATCGCCTGGTGCTACCATTTCTACACCCTCTGGCAATACAACTTCACCAGTTACATCTGCAGTTCTGATATAGAACTGAGGTTTGTATCCAGATACAAATGGAGTATGTCTTCCACCCTCTTCTTTGCTCAATACATAGACCTCTGCCTTGAAATCAGTATGCATTTCAACAGAACCTGAAACTGCTACAACCTGGCCTCTTTCAACATCCTCTCTCTTCAAACCTCTTAGCAATACACCAACATTATCACCTGCTTCACACTCTTTCATACTCTTGTTGAACATTTCGATTCCTGTAGCTGCTGTCTTGATAGCTTTCTTTCCCATACCTAATACTTCGACATCCTGACCAAGTGTTAACTTTCCTCTTTCAACTCTTCCAGTTACAACTGTACCTCTACCTTCAATTGAGAATACATCTTCAATAGGTAGTAAGAATGGCTTATCAACAT
>CAZLLO010000002.1:0-95935 GCA_964560525.1 uncultured Candidatus Saccharibacteria bacterium
GAAGTTCTATAGGGCAGGGAATTATATAGATTCCAACATAAAGATTGGTGACAAACTGGAGATCGTAAGACCTGGTGGTACAGGTTTAGGACTATTTGTAACTTTCAATCTAATACGTAAGATGGGTGGAGAGGTACGTGTTGAAAGTGAACTTGGTAAGGGTAGTAAATTCATATTTACATTACCTATATACAAAACACAGGCTATCCATGATCACAATGGAGATAGTAAAAATATGTTTGAGAAACTAGGACTTAGAAAGCAGTAAATCAAAATAGATAGTACCACCCTATAGCAATCTCCCGTGGAAAGCATTATAATAAGGCTGTTTGTTAGCTCTTTATAAATCCAAAAGAGGTGCTAAATGGCTACTTTGACGTGGCAACAAATTCTTCCAAATGTGTTTTTGATTCAAAATGGCGAAAAAGGAGTAGTGTATAATCCTTTGTTGGGGAAGTTTTTCTCTGTAAATGCAGAGGGTTTTGTGATAATCAATGATTATCTTCAAAACGGGTTGCAAGAAAAACATATATTCCACGAAGTATTGTTGAGTAATGGTTTGCTTGCATCGGCAGAGCTTCCAAAGAAAGGAAAAGAGGGAAAATTCTCTCCAAGAGAAGTAACCTTGTCCCTTTCAAGTGGTTGTAATCTACGATGTATATATTGCTATGCCCACGGAGGGGTTAATTCAAAAGTCCTCCCATGGCAAGCGATAGTTCAATCAGTTAATCAACTATTCATATTTACCAAGGAATCAGGAGAACAAGAAGCAGTACTAAGTTTTCATGGTACGGGCGAAGCATTAACTCAATGGAATACTTTAATTGAGACAGTAGAATACGCTCAAGAAAAGCTCCCTGCAGGTTTAAAGCTGAAATTCGCTTTAGTAACCAATGGGACTTTGATAGATGATGCAAAGGCACAGTGGTTGAAAAATTATGATTTTGCTATCACCGTGTCAATGGATGGGCTGGAAGAAACACAGAATAAACAAAGACCGAAAGCAGACGGAAGTGGATCCTATCAAGATGTCGTTAATGGAATTAAGGCTCTTGTTAAGGTAAATGCAAATTTCGCTGTGAGATGTACTATAACTGGAAAAAATCAATCAGAAATGGTGGATTTTTTAAGGCTGTGTGCATCGTTAGGTTGTAAAGATGTAAGTGTTGTCCCATTCTCATCTACAGGAAGAGGAGAGGTAGGTGTTGAATCTATTGACCCTATCAAATTTATCCAAAGCTATATTCGAGCACAAGAGAAAGCTAAAGAATTAGGTGTACGATTTTCTACACCATCTGGAAGCTTGAACAATGTGAGTGCGAGATATTGTGATGGTGATGGAAATATCTTTGCGGTAATGCCATGTGGCTCGATTTCATCATGTACTCGAGTTACAAGGCAGGAAGATTCTCTTGCTTCGAAGTTTTTCATCGGAAAAATTGATGAAAAAGAAGGAGCTTGTATTTTTCAAGAAAAGGTTGAGACCTTAAAAAGCCTTAATCTATATTCTTTTCCTGGATGCCAAGATTGTTATGCGAAGTTTTCTTGCTGTGGCGGCTGTCATCACACTAGATTGATTAATGGAGGTGTCCCTGAAGATTATTGTAAAATAATTCGAGGAGTAATTTGGTATCACCTGGAGAAGCTTGCTTTTTAGTAAGTGTTGACCCTATAATTCTTTTGGTGAGATCCTTAGTGGAAAGGAGGCAGAAAAGTGGTAAATCAAGTGTTTGGACAGGTAGTGCAAGTAGAGGTTGTTTTGAACGGTAGGGGTTGCTCTGAAGATAAGGAGTGTTCTCCAAACAATCAAGACAACACAGATGATGGTTTTAGTGATTCTTCAAAGCAAAGGAGGTGATTAGAATGACCGCTTTTGGTAAACTTGTGACTGTTGAAGTCCAAGTCCACACTCGTAATTGTAAAGATGACAAAGAATGCGCATGCCGTGGCAGTGCATAACTGAGTCGTTTTCACAATTACAGCCCTAGATGGTTGTGTTTTTCAACCATCTAGGGTAGCAAGTTTTCTATATATCTCATTTGTTTATCAACCCCCGAGTAGTATTCTTCGAAAGTTTCTGGTAGGAAAATATCTATTTTTAATGTTTCTCCTAGACTATATGGTTGATATTCAAATAACTGGGTAGATGATTGGAAATCTAGCTTACTAGAGGGAAGAGTAAAATGTACAACCTCACCGAAATGAGTAGGGGAACCATGAGGAATATCTCCGACAATAGTACAATTTTTTATCTTTGAAAGTTCTATAGCGTTAATAACTGCGGAAGAAAAGGTATCTGATGAGGTAATAATAAAAAGGGGGTATTTGTTATCTTGGTTATTCAAATATTTGAGCAATGGCTGTAAAACATCACTGTCACCACCTTTATTATTTCTTAAATCTACAACTAACTTCTCGATTGCTTGATTTCTTATCTCTTCGACAATCTTTTCAATAGGAAACTCGTCTCGCAACTCACAAGAGTTGTATTGAAGATAGTATGTGTGAGTACTTTCTATATATTTCGTCCAATAAATTTCCTTTTCATAAAGAGTATCTTCAGAAATTTTAATGTCATCTTTTATCTCCAACAATTCGGTATTAATACTTTTAGGTTCTGTTGACAAAATATAAGTTTTTCCTTGCTTATCCTCTAATTCGTATACTGCGCTGGATGGGAATTTGACGATATTTAAGTAACATAAAATCTCTGGCTCATGTAGAAATCTGACGAAGTAATAACCATATGATACAGAATTCTCGTTTGGTATAATGGCTTCTAGTAGCTTTTTGATTTTGTTAAGAGGTCTTTGGTTAATTCTTTTTAATTTCATTCCCAGAAACTTCTGGTTTTCCGAATTGGACTTTATTAAATATGTTCCGTCGGCAAAGGATTTAAAGCGAAGTGGATAACACTCATTGCCAAGTATTTTTTTATTTAAAGATATTTGAGTATGGGAATCTTGTATCTGCGAGATTAATTGTTGGAGCTTAAGACCCAAAACGGGAAGTTCTATGAGATCTTCCGATATCTTTCTCAATTTTTGCTCAAAATTAGATTTTGTAATATGTAAGAATGGATTAGGATGACTTTGCTCTACCTTTTGTAAAAAGTAATCCAGATCTTTTCTTATTTCTTCTTGTTCCATATTGCTAATTATATATCTAGAAACTAGAAAGCAGTAATAATAGCTTCAGCTATATTAACAGGTTCTCCTTCAATCTTAGTTTCGTATGCTTTGTATCCAGGATGTAGGCTTATCTCTTGTATGCATGGCTTCCCATCCATATACATAAAGTCTACAGCCATGAAGTCAGCTTCTAATACAGACGCCATCCTCTCTGCAATCTCAGTTATCTCCTCGTTCGGTTGATTATACATCTCATATTCACCTTTACTTACGGTCATAAAGCCATTAACAGCTTTTCTTTTCCATCCAGCTATTACTTTACCTAATTTAACAAAGATTCTGTAATCTTCACCCGCATCTGAGAATTCTTGTATGAAGAAATGCGAAAGATCCTGTCCATCAAGATTCTCTTGCTTGTAATCCTCATCTTTTTCTAATTTAAACACATTCTTTTTAATCTTCTCTTTACCATCAATCATCTCTGTTCTATTTGCACCAGAATATTCTTTAATAATTAATGGATATTCTTTTAACATATCTCTTTCTTTTAAATATTCTCCATTAGTATGAAAATATGTCTCAAAGTAGGGGAGGTTATTTTTTGAACACAGCATTGCGAAGGCTATCTTATTATAATATGGGAGATTCTTAATCGCTTTGGAATTCTGAACGTTCACTTTTTTTTCTGGGTTGTCTCTATTATATTGATCAACGTAGTCTATGACGAATCGCTTGTACTGATACTCCCGTTCATCATCTAGTGAGTGTCCTCTAAAAATGACGTTGCTGTACTCAGTTATATCATGACCAGCTGCTTTAATAACTGTGGAACCATTATGAAACAAGAATTCTACTTCATCGTTGTATGCAAAATCACAAGATATATCTTTCTTTTTTAATTCTTCTACTAATCTTGCAGATCCAGTAGGTATTTCACCCATTGTAGCTACTTCTACACGTTGTCTTTTATCTATAATGAGGTATTTCATATTAGAATTTTCTTATTTTAGATATTAGTCCTTTAAATCTATATTTTATCAAAATTTTTCTAAATTCTTTGTCTTCCCAATATTTCTTTTCAATCATAAGCAAATCTATTCTGTTAAATCCTAATCCAGTTTCCTTAACATCGTCTATATTTCTATGATTAATAATCATTGCATCTAAAGAAGCGTTTACCTTTAGGCCTTCTATGACTTTCCATTTCTCTAGGCCTTTATTTATATCTAATCCATTTATTCTAATCTCGCCATCTTTGTATTCTCCAACAACAGCATCTTGTCTTAAGTACGATCCAAAGAGAGATCTTTTTCGGAGAAGAGTAGGCACGTCTTCTGTGCTATTACCGATAACTACTATTTGTTTTGTTTTGTTACCATAGGTTAATGCTCGTATATATTTCTCAAATACATATTCTCTAGATTCTCCAATGACAGGGTAGGTATTTAGATATGCTTCAGGCATAGTATTAACTTCTAGTATTGCACCATTCTCTTTCGTTAATGGCCTGGAGAGGTCTTTGCACATAACATCTACACCTAGAGTAAATGCGTGGATAGAGGAGGCAATACTTTCTACAATGGCTTTGATCTCTGGTCCAACTTTTTCTGTAAAATCCTCTGTAATTCCACCTTGGCTCATACTTGCTACCTTTCGTACATATACTTTCTTCTCTTTTTCAATTATGGTGTCTAATGTTAAGTCTTGGTCTTTGATATATTTCTTAAGGGATTCATCTATGGTGATTGGTTTCAGTGTGTGAGTCGGTCTTGTAATATCTCTTCTAGGATCGGTATTAGTAATAGCTATTAATTCTTTTATTGTATGTTTTCCATCTCCAACAACAAAGGCAGGTATTCGCTTTGTAGCTATCTCAAGATGGCCATCTATAACAAGGAGCCTGTAATCCTCTCCTGATACTTGCTCTTGGATCATAATCTTTTTTTGCCAATCTTCTCTCTGCCTATCTTGAGTTGCTTCTTTTGCAAACTTAAAAGCTTCTTTGGCTTCTTCAAGTGTTTTGATACCGACTACAACTCCATGACCTCCAGTTAATCCTGTTGGTTTGATAACTACGGGTTTTTGATATTTAGTCCAAACTTCTTCTAACTCTGTAATATTATTTATTAAT
The DNA here is from genome assembly GCA_964560525.1 of uncultured Candidatus Saccharibacteria bacterium. GTDB lineage: Bacteria > Patescibacteriota > Dojkabacteria > SC72 > SC72 > UBA12078. The sequence continues at coordinate 5,263 of CAZLLO010000002.1, forward strand.
TGCCATGCTGGTATGGGTAGTCCCATCCGTTGAATCATTAAATTGGTTTGCCATTTATCTCTTTGTATATCTTTCGCTATCTTGGAGTCTTTACTAGAGGATATTGAATATATCATCTGGGAATTTTTTCCAACTCCAAGGGTATATATTCGATTATGACCTGTTGATTCTTTTAGTCTTTCTTCCTCTACTATTGTAGGGGTAGTTTCTAACCCTAATTTATTTGCAAAGTAGAGAAGGGGGATAGTGGACATGGAGGCAACTCTTTGTTTTATGACTTCTTCTACAATATATTGTCTTGCTTGCTCGTAGGTAATATCTTCTTTTGAGAGTGAGATTATAGTATCGGCAACCTCTCTCCAGAGTGGGGTGAGGTTAGATTCTATGGAGATGGTGCTGTCCTCATATGTATACTTTTCAATGAATATGGGATGTAAGGACTTTATATAGTCTAAAAGTTTAACAACATCATCTGTTTTCTTTGCCGATATCTTTATTGTAGATAATTGTGATTCAAGATTTAATCCCTGCAATACTTGTATATTATTCATCCTATATTATTTTGAACTTATATATCTATCCCTCATGTATTCCATTATTGGAATCGCAACTTTAACTTTCTCTCCTTTGTCCACTTTGTAGTGTAGCCTTAGTCCTGGATTGTAGTTTACTTCATTAATCCCACACTTACCCTTTTTAGTGATATCTTCTGCAATGATATCTACACCTCCAAATTCTAAATCAAGTGCCTTAACGGCCTTTACAGCGAGTTCCTTGTAATATGGATCTACGATGGAAGCACATTCTTCTGTGGTACCACCTGTACTTAGATTGCAATTGTATCTTAGAGTTACAATCTGTCCTTCTTCTGGAATTGAATCCAGTGTTAAATTTGCATTTTTTAGTCTGATTTCAACTTCTGAATCTATGGAAATGGGCATTAAAACTAGGAGTTTGCGTTCTTTGTTCTTAATATCGATTAGTTCTCTTATAGTGTTTTTACTATCACCAATAACTACAGGGGCTTTTCTCCATACTATTCCTACAACGTTTTCTCCAACAACAAGGAAGCGATAGTTTTCACCCTTTATGAACTCTTCCCCAAGAACTTTGATATAGCTCTTGGATCTGTCCATCTCAAGTGCTTCGTTAAAGGAAGAAATAACTTGGTCCTCTGTTTCTGGAAGTAGGGTTATGCCTTTGCCACCCAATTGTTGCGTTGGTTTTATGACAATACTCTTATACTTATGAAAGAACTTTATAGCATCAATGGGGCTATTAAGAGCTTCTTGCTCAGGCACATCAATACCATTGGCTTTAAGTATCATATTTGCCATATTCTTTCTTTTGGAGATTGTTGCACCTGTTGAATTTGTTAGGGAAGTTACTGCATTCATTATGAACCAATGTCTATCTTCGTGCTCAAATTTTACTGTCCCTGGTTGTATAACGGTGTACTTGATACCTAAAATATCGGCAGCTTCTACATAGTATGCAAGATGCACGTTCCCAGACTCTTTGTAATATTCCTCGTATGTTTTCATTATTTAAATGTCTTACTTGTATCAATTAAATAGTCTTTCAAATCGTTTCTACCAAGTGTAACAGAGTGTGTACTGTCCTCGGTTACAATCATTTCAAGATCTCTTATCTCTCCCGATATTTTTACCTTTACTATGATAACAGGTCTTACAACTATTTGCCCATCCTCAAATATTTTGGCTAAACGTATAATATATGCTCCTTCAGTAGTATCTTTGCTGTATTCATCTATATATTCTTGGGCATCTTTAAAAGTAGGAAAAGTCTTGGGACATTTAAGGTAGTCGAATTGCCTCATGGTTTCAAAATACCCCATCCTTGAAACATAGCTTCGAGATATACGGGAAGTAATAGCTCCTGTATCAACAAAAGCTGTGGTGAGTTCTCTATCTTTATTCTCATTTTTATTTCCTTCTTTGTATGATTTGTAGTACAGGGTTATTTTCTCATTTATATTTACAACCTTTCTTCCACTTATTGCTTCTATACTGTCTTCAATCTCTCCTCCGAAAAGGTTTTTTGCTACACGTATCCCGTGCTTTATACTTTTTACCTGTAAACCCTTAACTTTTTCTAATCTCCATCTAAGACCCGCTTGGTTTGCTACTTGAATACCAAGCCCAGGTCTAGCGTTCAATTCGAAGACAATAGGGCCTTTGTCTGCATCAAGCGCAATATCTACGCCTACATAACCTAATTTGCTGGCTTTTTGACATCTAACAGCAATGTCTAATATCGTATCCCAATTAGGAATTTGTACTCCCGAAAGTTTCTTGTTAATTTTTAAATCCTGTGTTGAATCTATCATTTCGTATGTATCACTAAAGAAGGATTTGTTGTTCATATGCATAGAGTAGGTGGTTATGCCTGTTCCGATATCTATACCTGTGCAAATGGCTCCAGAATGTAGGTTGGCTGTACCATTAGATCGTTTAGTAGGTATTCGCATCATGGCCATGATTGGAACGAGGTTAAAACATATTATTCTTAAATCAGGTACCCCTTTGTATGAATATTGTTTTAAGAATGAATCTGTTCTGACCCTTTCTTCTATGATAGCAATATCAGTTCTCTCACCCATAGAAAATCTACCCTCTAATATGTTCTCAATATGCAAGGTAAGATCTTTCTTAGTTAATATTTCTCCACCTGGTCTTATCCAAGCCAGTTCTCCCTTTTTTCTGCCATAGAGAACAAGAATACCATTGCCGCCTGTGCCCTGGTTTGGCTTTATGACGAAGCTTTTAGGCAATGATTCCCAATCTAAAAAGGCAAGTTGTTTACGATTTTTAATAAGCTTGTATACCTGCGAGGTACTTATATTCTCTTTTGCGAGTAATTTCTTTGTAGCTATCTTATTGTCTGCTAATGCCTTGGCCGAAGGAGGGTTGTATGGACGGACATATTCCTGATTACGTCTGTTCAATCCTAAAATGTCCTTTATCCTATTTTTGAACATTGTCTTTATTCTGGGTTATAGATTTAAATCTGAAAAGATCCTTAATTCTTAGTCCAGTGAATTGACCGATTAAGATATTTATAACTATTAGTACAGGTACAACCCAGAGATTATTTATGAAATATTCAGATACTACATTTCTGGTTATTACAAACCAGCCTATGGCTGCAATGAAAACAGTACTGAAGAGTATGAGTATAGATGTTTTAAATGATTTCTTTACATATTGTTTGATGAAGAAATCAGAAAGTGCAGCGATTGAAATTATCGCAAGTGCTGGTATGTTAGGCATTTTCTCTAACCCCAACCCGAAATTATTTACTAATACAAGGAATACTACCAAAACTACTGCGAGTAAACAGTAGTTTACTGCTATTCTAGCAATGTAATGCATACGAATTCTTCTTAGTATTGTGTATGAGAGTAGGGTTGTTAGTATTACAACTAGAGTTATGGCTAACCCATACTTTAAACCTGTGTATGAATATGCGATTGCCAATATTATTGGTGCATATATACCATATGTTTTCGTTCCTACTACATATCTAGCAATACTAACAATAGTAGCTAAGATGGTTATAGCTACTAGTAGTTCTAGTGTTTGTTGGGATACTCCGTTGTTAATAATCCAGTCAGTAAAAGGTGTATAGGCCATTGAAATATATGTGTATTAAATTAAGGCAGATTCTGGATAGATTATACTTAATTTAAGGTATATTTGTCGATGGGAGTTAATAAATTTTACTTTAAGTCTAAGAGAACCTATAATATGCTAATCTACGTTTAAATACGGATGATTGATCACTAAAAACTACATATTTCTGGAGGAAGAAATGTATATATTAAGGTACCCTGTTCCTAATGTATATCATATAGCTGGTGTTTTTCCACCGAGGCTGGTGTCCAAGATCCGATCGTTGGAAGGTATCCAGAGAGTAGAAGCATTGCACGGAGAATCTTGGATTCTTGTGGAGATCAATTGGAGGAGTACACTTAAATATTCATATTAAATAAAAAAAGAGCCATATTGCTATGGCTCCTCTTACGATCTAATTCTGTAGAACTATTGTAATTCAACAGTTGCACCTGCTTCTTCAAATTTTGCTTTGATAGCTTCTGCATCTTCCTTTTTGACACCTTCTTTGACTGTCTGAGGAGCTGCATCAACCATATCCTTAGCTTCTTTGAGACCAAGTTCTGTGATTTCTCTTACAACTTTGATAACAGAGATCTTTTGTGCACCTGCATCCTTGAGAACAATGTTAAACATTGTTTTCTCTTCAGCTGCTTCTGCTGGTGCTGCTGCTACAGCTGCTACTGCAACTGGTGCTGCTGCACTTACTCCAAACTTGTCTTCCATGACTTTAACCATGTCTGCAAGTTCGAGAACTGTCATCTTCTCTACAATTTCCATAACTTTCTTTCCGTTCTCTGAAAGCTCTGGTAATGTTTTTGCTTCGTCTGCCATTTTTGTAGATATGTATAAATTAAATAACTAAATTATGTCCTTAAGCATTCTTTTCAGAAATGCCCTTTAGAACCATTGTTAAACCTCTGACATTGCCAGTAACGGCATTCATAAAGCCAGAGAGTGGGGCGACCATTGTGCCCAGTAACTTTCCAAGTAATACTTCTCTTGAAGGAATATCTGCTAATTGCATTACCTTTTCTGCTGTTAAGAATTCTCCTTCGTATACGCCACCTCTTGCATCAAAAAGCTTAGTAACTTTCTGTGCTTCTTTTACTAATTTTGCAGGAGCTGTTGGATCTTCATCAAAATATATTATTGCTGTTGGTCCATCAAACTCTTGTGTTTGTACAGGTTGCTCTGTTTCTTGTAGAGCTACCTTAAATATACTGTTTTTGACTACAGCAAAGTTTGCTCCTACACCTTTGAGCTGAATTTTAAGACCAGTTACAGTCTTTGTATCTGTTTTGTCAGAGTTGATTAAGAGATATCCAACCTTGTTTTTAAGGATCTCCTTGTATTCATTCAACAACTCCGTTTTTTGAGAACGTGTTTTAGACATATTATTATTTATTTAATTGAATTCACTATTTACCTCACAAGGATTTATTTCTGTACCTTGTTTCTTAGGTTAATATATGGCTTGGATTATATCAGTAGAATGGGGTAGGGTCAAGTAAGTGGGGCTGGATGGAACCTAAAGAAGAAAATCTGAGAAACTCTGCGCGCGCAGAATATAGTTTCTAGAATTACCATTCTATATTTAGGTTCCAACCCCGCTGGTGCTTACGCACTGCTGGCAAACTTACCATAATATACAAGGGGAGATTTTCAAAAAGGAGAAAGTGTAACCTATGACTGGCTTACGCTAGTGCATTTCCCATTTTTGAATTGAAGCGTATAAGCTCCGATCTTCCAGTCTCGCGTGTTCTTTGCTCCGTCAATTTCGATGCAGACTTTTCCACCTCCAAGGGGCTGTATTCGGACTGTTCCCTCCGGAGGAAATGAAAATCGGAAGGCCTCAAACAGTCGGTTTACTGTCGTTGGGATTTCAGTGTCAGTCTTTGGTAATTTTTTCTTTTTTCCTTCATGTTTCGAACAAGCACTTCTAGCGCTAACCATGGGAATTTTCCCTCCGTGATATGGATGTTTTCTAATGAGCAAGAAACTTTGGTAAGTTTGTTGCCTAGATATTCTATCCTATAGGAATGAGGTTGTAAAGATATTTTGTGATAATGGGGTGGTGCTGAGAGTGGCTAATAGATATTTAAAGCTGATAGGCTTCTAGAATGCTGGTCAACTACTACTAGTCCACTCTCTGTCTTTTATTACTAGGGTAAAGCCTTGCTGCTATTTATTAATAGGTAACCTTCAGAAGCTTGTGGCTTCTATTTTCAATGTTAAAAGTTACTTTGATACCGCTAATCGAGGTCGTTATGTTCTTCGTACCACATTCACCAGGAATATATCCAGTTTTAACAAACGGTACTCCCATGAATGTCATTTTTGTTTCATCCTCAATTACATTTTGAGTTTGAATCTTTTTGACAGTACATGGAAACATGGAATTTAGTTTCTCGAAGTAGAGAATCTTAAAACCATTCCGCTCGAGTACGAGTAAATCACCGTAATTCTTTACGATTCTATACTCGTCACCAGATATCGTGATGAAAGTTCCCTCTGTGTTTGACATTTTTTACGATCTCCTCAATGGTTATAATGTTTTTTTTACCTAGTAAGAGCTAAAAGACATGTATATTCTATCCTATAGAATATATCTTGTAAAGGTATATATAACAAAAAAGACCTCTTTACAGAGGTCTTTCATTTACTAATAGGGGATAAATCTATTCTCCTTTTGAATATGCAATCTTAACACTTGCACCCATTGTAGGAGCAAGATGTAACTTCTGAAGTATCTGATCAACTGGTTTACCTAATACTTCTTCGATAGATGTTACACCAGCGTGTACATTCTCTATCAATTTAGCATCTTCCATGTCTAGTTTACCAACATTCATATGTATAACTCCAGAATCATCGCATGCAAAAGTCTGTTTACCTTTCTTGTATTCAGCAACAGCCTTTGCTACATCATCTGTAACTGTACCATTCTTAGGACTTGGCATTAATCCCTTAGGACCTAATTCTTTACCAAGAACAGCAATCTTAGGCATTACAGCTGGAGTAGCAATAGCTACATCAAATTCAATCTTACCTTCTTTAACATCTTTCATTAATTGCTCCATACCTACAATATCTGCACCTGCTTCTTTAGCAGCAGCATCTTTATCAGGAGTAGCAAATACTGCAACTCTAACAACTTTGTTACCACTAGCATTTGGAAGAGATACCGCACCTTTGATTGATTTAGGATCTCTATCCTTAGGTACTTTAATATCCATATGTAATTCTAATGCCCCTGTGAAGTTGGAGTAGGAGAGGGTTTTAACTTTCTTAACACCTTCTGCAACAGAATATGTTAATTCTCTATCTAATCCCTTGGTTGTCTTAATATATTTTTTTCCTCTTTTCATATATGTATATAGCTATGTAATTAAAGTTCTACTTCGACACCCATCTGTTTTGCAGTACCAGCAATGATCTTTGCGGCTTGCTCTGGGTCTGATGTATTCAAATCTGGCATTTTAACTTCTACAATCTTCATAACTTGTGCTTTGCTTAATTTACCAACTTTTTCTAAGTTTGGTTTTGCAGAACCCAATTTAATATGTAATTCTCTTCTAATTAATTCTGAAGTAGGAGGAGTTTTTAGCTCAAATCCAAATGTTCTGTCCTCATATATTGTTAAAATTACAGGTGTTAAGATACCGTCATTCTCTCTGGTTTTCTCATTAAACTGAGAACAGAAATCTTGAGCATTGATACCGTAAGGAGCAAGAGTAGGACCTATTGGAGGTGCCATTGTTGCTTTACCTGCTGGTATTGTTATCTTAATTATTTTTTTTACTATTTTTGCCATATCAATTATTTATTATTAACTAAAGTTTGCTTACCTGTGTAAAATCTAATTCAACAGGTGCTTCTCTACCAAGGAAGGATATGAGGACTTTTATCTTTCCTTTAGCATTATCAATATCTTGAACACTACCAATGAAATCTGCAAATGCACCATCTGTAATCTTAACTGCCTCTCCAACACTGAATGAAGCTTGATATGATGGTTGCTCAACTTCCATGAACTTAGTTATAGCTTTAACTTCTGATTCTGGGAGTGGTTTTGGATACTTGTCTGTCTTTACAAAACCTCTTACACCTTCAGTATTTTTAACCAAATCCCATGTCTTACTATCTAAATCCATCTTTACTAGTACATAGCCTGGGAAGATTTTTTCTTCCTTAACTTCTTGTTTACCCTTTTTAACAAAGATTTTCTTTTGTGTAGGAACTAGGATATCAACAATATTATCTTCCATTCCAGTTGCTTCAATTCTCTGCTTTAACTCTTTCTGAATACTATTCTCATATCCAGTTCTGATATTTAAAACATACCATTTTGCATTTGGGTTCTCTTTTTTTGTTACTTCTTTTGTCATCTTTCTTTATTTAAACATTAAGAAACCAGTCTCTAATTTTGTAGAGTCCTAGGTCTAAACCAAGTATTAGCAGGGTGATTATACCACATAATATTAATGTATATATGGTTAATATTCCTACTTGTTTCCATGTAGGCCACTTAGTTTTCTTTAATTCAATCGCTATATTTCTAAATATATTGTTTTTCATATTTGTATATCTGGCAGGCCCACCCTGATTCGAACAGGGAATAACGGTTTTGGAGACCGCTGTTTGAACCAATTGAAACTATGGGCCCCTAATTAATTCAAAGAGCTACTATTTAACTTTTGTCTCCTTATGTACTGTATGTTTTTGACAAACAGAGCAGTACTTCTTCATTTCCATCTTTTCCTTGATGTTCTTTGTCTTGTATTCTGTGTAATTTTTACTATCACATTCAGTGCATTTCAAAGCAATGATGTCTCTTTTTACTTTTGCCATATTATCTGGGAATCAAATTAAGAATATATATTGGGAAATACATGCGTATTATATGGGAAAATATGTAAGAGGTCAAATGGTTTGTGATATACTTTAAGATATAATTTAAGTATGGATCAAGATATTATGAGTGGAGAATCTAGAGAGTCTCAAACAGGTGGTGGTGGATTAATATCTAGGAGAGATTTTCTTCGAACTGCAGGAGTTGTTGCGGGGGCTGTTGTTGGTGGGATGGCATTATCCTCTTGTGGTGTTAAAACGGATTCCATAGGAATAGACGCTGCTGAGAAATTTCAGGTAGAAAAGAAGAGGTATTTAAGAGATGCACAATGTAATCCTATATCAGTTTCTAGAGATTATCTAGGAGCTGTAGATCCAAAAGATCCAAATGTGCAATATCCTAGGGCTATACGAGAAGGGGGAATTATGAATGTCGGCGGAGCAAATGTGCGAATTACTTACAAGGGTGGAGTGTTTGCGGATGATGATGTTACTTTTATGAGTTGGTCGGAAGAAAGCGGAAAACAAAATGTTGGAGATATTCTTCCTTATATCTTTATTTTTACACAAAAAGAGGAAAAGACTGAAACAGGGGAGGAAATACAGCATAGGATTACCTTGGATAATTACGCTATGCCTTTGCAGGGATTGAAATCCCGAGAGATTGCGTTGCAGAATGATACTACTTACTGTGTTGTTCCAATTATTATTGCAGGTACAAGCTCTGATATTATTGATAATGGGAATACTCCTGCCCAAAGCTTTGAAATAGATTCGAATAACTTACTGGGTACGGATAGGGGATATCTTTCCTGGGCATTATTACAGATTGGTAGTAAACAAAACGAAGATAGTACATTTGGAGCTCAGATGATGGGAATTGTAAAAAATACAAGTAGCTCTGGTATATATTTAGACAGCACTTCACCAGATATTCCTCACGTAAATGTTGCGTAAATGGAGCTGAATCTGAGAGTCGAACTCAGGACCTCATTCTTACCATGAATGTGCTCTAACCAACTGAGCTAATTCAGCATTGGCGAAAATTATACTACATTAATCCTCATCTTTCATCTTAGTAGTTTTTACTAAGAAGAAGATCCATAGAGGTAATGTCATAATTAAGATACCTATGGCTGTTCCTGGTGCCTCATACAATGTTACATCGTTTACTCTGTAGAGTAGGTGGGTTGCAAGCTGATATATTGCGGTCGGAATTATGACGACACCAATGATACTGTAAAGAATCAATGATACAAATGTATATATCTTCTTCAACCATGGAGTTTGAGATCTCTTTTCTAATCTCTTTAATGCAAATTGGTGTAAACCAAATATCATTAACATAGATACAAAGAATGTTGCTCCAGTTATTAATTCTTGCTTTCTTGTATCTTCGTTAAAACAGACAGTCTTGTTTCCAAAAGTAAGGGTTTCGCCTTCATAACAGTTAGGAATTACTAGATCGGGATCTTTTACCACCTCTGTAGGGAGTGCATCGGTTGCTGAGTAGAGTGTGTACGAGAAAGGAATCCCAAATGCATATGATGCACCAGCTCTTAAAAGCATAGTACCACCGATAACGGAGACTGCAAGAGATATGAATGAGATGACGTAGAGGTATATTTTGAACAACATCTTGACTGTGATATTCAAAGACTTAGTATCTTTTGAATCTTTGTTTTTTACTAATCTTGTAATCAAATATATTACGCCACCAACAACGAGAATTGCACCTGTGGCAAAGAGAATCATGAAGATAATAGGGAGAACGGAATCCATATGTATTTGGATTAAATTTATATATCTATCTCTATTGTAAAACATATACAGATATATATCCATATGCAGAGGACAGGATTTGAACCTGTGTAGTCCGAAGACGTTGGATTTACAGTCCAATGCGATTGACCGCTCCGCCACCTCTGCACAAATGGAGCCGAAGGAGAGATTCGGACTCTCGACCTACTGTTTACAAAACAGTTGCTCTGACCAACTGAGCTACTTAGGCGTACCATGCAAGTATAATATACTTGAAAAAGATATACAACTGGTAATACTAATCTAATACGGCACATGCGCCATTTTCGTTTAGTTTTTTCATTGGCTTACTATTATTCCAGAGAAAATCAAAGAGTTGTTTTTGCATTCCAGCAAGTTGCTTATTATAAATTTCTACTCCAACAATATCATCGTTTTCATAGTTATACATTGCATAAACATCGTTGTATATTAAGATTTCGAACTTTACTTCGAATATCTTTTTGTCTACATACCTACAATCCCAGTAGTCTGTCACAAACTGCTTTATATCTGTCCATGCAGGGATTTCCTTGAGGTTAGAGATCTCTTTTGTGTGTACCTTGTTAAGTAAAAATTCTGTTCTGGCTCTTTCACTGAATCCGTAGTCTAGAAATTGGCTCATCGTGCTTTGTTCGATGATTCTTAGCTCATCTTTAGCATTTTTGCTGTTCCAAGTAATTTGCTTTAGTCCGTCTATACCTTTGTAGGAGAGTATCTTAGTCTTGGCAATGTCTGGAATTGAGAGATTTTTTGTGAATTTGTCTAACTGCTTGAATGAATCTTTAAGATTTTTAAGCTCTTCTTCTCTTTGTTGCAATATTATTTTAAGCTCACGTACATCTCCAGCTTCGAAGGCTTTTCCATGCGGTGTGATTAATTCTTTCACTAATTGGGTAAGGATTAGTCTGTCTATTAGTCTGTAAACGGTAGTTCTTGGTAGCCCTAGGGCTTGGCTAATCTTAAATGCAGAGGAGGCTTGGTTTCTTAAGAGGTATTCATATATGGCAATTTCCTCTGGTTCTAACCCGAAAGGGGAGAGGAGCTCCTGTAGACTGTCCGTTCCTGTGGACATAGCTTTGATAATATATGAATTTAGATTGTAAAATATACCATATTTGTAGTCCAAGTACATAGACATGAAGCAAAATATTCGTAAAAAACAGGCATTGGTGACAGGATTCTCTCGTGGGATAGGAGCTGCTATTACTAAGCAATTAGTGAAGGAGGGGTATTTTGTCCTTGGAGTTGCAAGAAAGGAGAGTGAGTATAGTAAGGGAATAGTGGCTGAATTGAAAGGAAAGCTTAAGCCTTTGTATTTTAATCTCGAAAAGAAGGTTGAGGTTGAAAGGATGTTGGATGAAATTAAAGGTGTAAGGCTTGATGCCGTGGTTAACAACGCTGGAATCATAGAGATGGAGAATTTTAAGAAATTTGACTACAAGATTTGGGCAAAAACTTTAAATATTAATCTCAATGCAATACTTTTAACCTCAGTAAGGCTTGTTAATCAAATGAATGAGGGAGGATCTATTGTTAACATAGCGAGTACGGATGGTATGACAGGAGCATATGTGAGTATGTCATACTCCGCGAGCAAGGCTGCGTTGATAAATCTAACACAGAGCTTGGCCCTTAATTACGGGAAATATGGGGTAAGGGTGAATAGTGTTTCTCCAGGGTGGATTAATACCGATATGGCAACAGAGTCTTCTATGGAGGCGGGAAAATTAACACCGCTTGGTAGAAATGGTAGGCCAGAGGAGATCGCAGATCTGGTTTGTTATCTAGTAAGTCCAAAGGCATCGTTTATAACGGGGGCTAATATCGTTGCAGATGGAGGATATAGCTGCGTTGACTACATCATGAAGAAGGAATCTGAAGAATTTAGCGAACAATAAAAACACCCTTTGGAATAGTTGGGTAATATTCCATGACAGGGAAGCAAAATCAAAGAGCCAAACGAGGTTTAGAAATTGCTCCAGTAGGTTGGGATCATAGAGCCCTGTTAAACAGGTGGGTTTCTTCAACCTAACCCCACGAGGTCAGGTAATATGTAGAATCCCGGTTTTTGGTTATAGAGCTATGAACCCTCTAATGTTTCCCACTAGAGCATCTACATTTTATGTCTAGAAAGTATAGTATGCAAATAAAAACGAGCCTGTAAGGTAAATTCTATAAGAAACCCAATAATGACAATATTCTTGTCATTGTAGAGGTCAAAAAATTGGATGTAAGTGTATATAGCGGTGATATTGGGAGTATGAATAGTAGGATAATAATTATGGAGAATTTCTCGAGCTTTTCCCAATAATATCTTATTTTACGCGGTAAAATAGCACGTACTATCTTGTGTCCATCGAGTGGGGGAATGGGAATTAAGTTGAAAACGGCGAGTGAAATATTCACGGATGCGAATGTAAATAGGATTGCTCCAAAAATAGTACTTAGATCGGGCTTAAACACTAGGTTAATTAGGCCTGTAATAAGTGCGAGGATGAAGTTGGAAACTGGACCCGCAAGCGCAGTGAGTGCTGTACCAAGCTCTCGCTTCTCAAAGTTGTATTCATTGATAGGCACTGGCTTACTCCATCCAAATCTAAACAGTACCATACACAGTGCACCAATTGGATCTATATGCTTTATGGGGTTTAATGTTAATCTTCCTTCTGCTTTTGCAGTTGGATCTCCTAATTTGTATGCAGTCCAACCATGTGCGTATTCATGTACCGCAGAGGCAATTAGTATTGATGGAACAGCGAATATTATCCAATATATTGTATCTGTTGTAATCTGTAGCATTAGCTATTATATAATATATTAAGAAAACCTTTGACAATAAAACAGATTTTAGTTTATAATACCTCCGTTATGTCAAAAGAATGTTTCATTTGTTCAAAATCTACAATAGCAGGTCGCAGCATCCAACACAAACACTCAGTGGGTTGGAGATACAAGGCACCTAAGTCTATTAGACAGTTCAAACCAAATTACAGAAATGTAGATTTGGATATTGATGGTACAGTCACAAACGTTACAGTTTGTATGAAATGTTACAAAAGACTCAAAAAAGACGCTGAAGAAAAATAATCAGCTTTCACTTTTCTCTCTAATTTCTTCCTCTCGTCATCTCTGTTTTTTAATGATAGAATCAATCAATATCTAGTTGTATATATCAGTTTATGAAACTTTTTGATTCAATCTGGGAACTTCTAACATATGATTTGGGAATAGACTTGGGTACTGCGAATACCATGGTATACATGCGTAATCATGGTATCGTAGTTTCAGAACCATCTGTTGTGGCGATAGATAAGCGAACGAAAACTGTACTTGCGGTTGGTAAAGAAGCAAGGCAGATGATTGGTAGAACACCTGCCAATATCGCTGCAGTTAGACCTCTTAAAGATGGTGTGATTTCTGACTTTGATACTACTCAGGCAATGATTCATCATTTCATACACAGAGCACATTCATATTTTGGAAACTCGTTTAAGCTTCCAAGGCCAAGGGTCATAATAGGTGTTCCTTCTTCTGTTACCGAGGTCGAAAGACAAGCGGTAATTGATGCTGCTAAAACTGCGGGGGCAAGAGAAGTCTTCATTGTTGAAGAATCGATGGCTGCTGCCATAGGGGCAGGATTACCTGTTGAAGATGCCTCGGGAAGTATGATTGTAGATGTAGGAGGTGGTACTTCCGATATTGCAGTCTTTTCTCTGGGAGATATTGTGGTTGATAATACCCTAAGGATTGCGGGAGATGAAATGGATCAAGATGTAGTGAACTATGTAAGAGAAAAATACAATGTATTAATAGGGGAGAGAAGTGCAGAAGACGTAAAGATAGCTATTGGTTCTGCTATGCCACTAAAGAAAGAAACTAAGATGGCTGTACAAGGAAGAGATCTTTTAACAGGTTTACCAAAAACAGTAGAGCTAAGTAGTGTAGAGGTGAGAGAAGCCATAATGACCTCGATATACCAGATAACAGAAGCAGTTAAAGATGCCATCGAAGATACTCCTCCAGAGCTTCTTAAAGACCTTCTCACATCAGGATTACATCTAACGGGCGGTGGAGCGTTGATTAAGGGTTTGGATGCATACTGGACCTCTGAACTTAATTTACCTGTCAAAATAGTAGATGATCCACTCTCTGCAGTAGCAAGAGGAACTGCACTGATGCTAGACCACATTGAGCTCCTAGAGAGAGTACAAAGGTCTTGGAATGAGTTAGTTTAAATACACTCAATATATGAAACAGGAGAATAGCCAATATTTTGGGAAAGATAACAATTTCATATATATATCCTTAGCGGTAGGTATACTTTGCTTAATCCTAAGCAGTGTTAGTAACCTAAATCCATTGAGAAATGCTATGTCCTATGTCTTTGAGCCAATAACTAAAGGGGCAAATGTTGCAGGTAGCAATACAAGAGAATATTTCTCTACTTTCATACAGCTTGGCAAATTCAGAAAAGAATACAATCAAATGAAAGCAGAGCTGTATACTAAAGAGGCAGAATATTCTAAATATTTAGTATTAAAAAGTGAAAACGATGCATTGAAGCAACAGCTTGAAGTGTCAAGTATTGATGGATCATTTGTAATGGCTAATGTCTTGCGTGATGATGATGTGAATTCCATCTTAATCGATGAAGGGAGCAAATCAGAGATCACCCAGGGAGATGTTGTTACTTTAGGTAATGCTTTTGTAGGTATAGTTACAAATGTAGATGCGAAAGGTAGTAGGGTAAGGCTTGCAACAGACAGCAATTCCCATCTTGAAGTTGTAATAATGAAACCTGGGGAGGAGAGTAGGAAGAATATCTCTAGTAGGGGTGTAGCTGTAGGTTCTGTAGAGGGTATAAGGATAGAAAATATAGCCATGAACTCTAATGCTGCCAACGGAGATGTCGTGTATGTTAATGATTCTAAAATTGGAGGTTTTTGGACACTGGGCTATCTAGTAGGTTTGTCTGAAAACCCTGCCAGTACTTACAAGACAGCATTTGTTTCTACCGTTTTAGACTATGACGACTTAACTAAAGTATTTGTTAAACTCAACTAATATGGGAATTCTGTATACATTAATTGCAATATTTGGAGTGGTTTTCTTAGAAAGCTTCCTTGTTGCACTTTGTGATCTCAGAATCCTTTTCTTAGTCTCTGTTGTGGCCTTTAAGAAAATCAATTGGAGATACTTGTGTATAGCGATAGCTATTTCATCTATTGTTTTAGATGTGGTGTATCACTATGTTTTGGGTACTAATCTGATTCTAATAGCCATTCCCATGCTATTGCTTCTTCTATTCTCGCTATTTGTTCCTCTAGGGCAGAGTCTTCCAGGGTATGCAGTTAAGCTAGGGATATTTGTGTTTTACAACGTTTTACTTGTTACGGTTCCCAACTTTCTTCTTGAGGGTGTGTTTGGACAGCTTAGTTGGGCGATTCTTTTAGGAATTCTTGTAAAGTCATGCGTTTCTGTATTACTGTGCTTTGTAGCTGATTTAGTTTGGGACAGATTTAGAAAGAAAGAAGATGGTACAAAATTAAGATTAAAATAGTAAGGGTATGGATTTGAAGTTCTCGAAACAATTAGATGTTACTCCTAAGAAGATACTTAAAGCTGTAAGTAAGCCAAAGATAGGTGATATTAAGAAGAGAGCGAAAGATCTTTTTATGCGGACTACAGACTCAGTAAAGGCTTCTCCATGGAACTATCTTTTGGCATTCTTCCTCTTCTTTTTAATTTTTGGTGTCTTAATATGGCAATTAGCAAGGCTTCAGATAGTGGAGGGGGAAGAGATGCTAGCTAAGTCGGAGAATAATCAAATTAGGCTAGAGAGTACAGCTGCATATCGAGGGGTTATCTTTGATAGAAATGGGGTGAAATTAGTAGAGAATATTACCTCTTCGAATTTGTATCTATCGATAGAACCATATGAGAGTGTAAGGGGTAAATTAGACGAATCAAAACTAGGGGAGGTTTCCAATACCCTCAGGGGTATACTAGGAGACAGCTGGAACAAGACATCTAAGGATGGTTCTGCAACATATTCCTCCATTATGGAAAGAGTGCAAAAGATATATGAAGAGAGTCCATACTTTACAGCTATATTAATTGCTAGTGATTTGAGTAATGATACCGTTATAAAAATAAAAGCACAGTTTGAATCTCTACCAGGTGCATATATAGATGATGGAAGTAAGCGAGAATATCCATTTAAGGATTCAATCTCAGCTGTTTTGGGATACACAGGAGAAGTGACAGCTGAGGATTTAGATGTTTTTGACTATGTAAGTGCTACAGATATCGTAGGAAGATCTGGCTTAGAGCGAAAGTACGATGAAATACTTGCAGGTGAGGATGGAAAGGTTGCGTGGGAAGTAGATAGCCAAGGTAGAAAGATTTCAGATGAAGGGCTGGTTGTATCAGAGCCTGTCTCAGGGCAGAATATGTATCTAACTATAGATATGGATGTACAAAAGAAGATGTACGAACTACTTGCTGCGGGGGTAAAGAATGTAGATGCTACAGGTGGTGCTGGAATTATTGAAGATGTTAATACAGGCGAGATCATAGCTATGGTTACGTATCCTAGCTATGACAACAATCTTTTTACAGGAGGAATATCTGCTAAGGACTATGCTAAGTTAGTTAAGAATACAGCCAATCCATTACTGAACAGAGCAGTAGGGGCACAGATACCACCAGGTTCAACCTTTAAAACCATTGTCTCTGTTGGTGCATTAGATACTGGTGCCGTAACGAGAAATACAAAGTACGTAAGTACATCAAGTTACAAATTCTCCAATGGTGCATCATTTCAAGAGTATATGAATCACTCATATGGTACTTTGAACCTCATAGATGCTCTTTCGGTGTCATCTAACGTTTTCTTTTGTGAAGTCATAAGGCACTGGGATATGAATGCGTTGGTACCATATATGGAGAAATTTGGTATAGGGAAGCTTACGGGTATTGATATTCCTGGAGAAGGTGCAGGAAGACTTCCATCTCCTGCGAACAAGCTTTTGTTAGCTACTACCAGTAGTCCATGGTTAGATCCTATCTGGTATCCAGAAGGGGATTCATGTAACTCAGTTATTGGGCAGGGTATCACGCTTGCAACTCCCATACAGATGGTCAATTGGGTCTCTGCCATAGCTAACGAGGGTACCTTGTACAAACCCCATATTGCTAAATATTTTGTAGATGAAAATGGAAACAAAACAGAGGTTCTAGCTGAAGTTTTGCAAAGCAACATTGCAGGCAAAGAGGCATTTGATATCACGAAAGAGGGAATGTGGTCTGTAGTTAATGGCAGCCGTGCTTTCATCCCGATGCTTGGAAATCTAGGTGTAGAAGTTGCTGCAAAGACAGGAACCGCAGAATTTGGAGCCTTAAACAAAAAGGGACAGTATGAGCATACGCACGCTTGGACCACGGGTTTTTTCCCATATGACAAACCTAAATATGCATTTGTATTGTTCTTAGAAGATGGTGGTTTAAGTCTTAATGCTACGAAGATTGCTAAGGAGATGATTAGTTGGATGGTCAAAGAAGGAAAGATTTAACCAAGAGTTCATCTTTTCCTGCCATACTATATATATGGTAAGTATTTCAATTTCAGAAAATAGATATCCGTCTCTTCTTAAGGAAATATATGATCCTCCTAAATGTCTGTATACAAAAGGAAATGTTCAGCTTCTTGGTAAACGTTGTATCTCAATTGTCGGTAGCAGGAATGCAACGAGCTATTCAAAATGGATAGTTGAAAATCTTTTAGATGAGAAGCTATTGAAATTAGATTTTTGTATTGTGAGTGGCTTGGCAAGAGGGGTGGATACATTGGTACATAGAAGATGCCTAGAGTTAGGAATTCCAACGATAGCAGTAATTGCAGGAGGTATTGAGAATATATATCCATTAAGCAATACTTCGTTGTATTACGAAATCGCAAACAAAGGGCTATTAATTGCTGAATATGAGGGTATGGCTCCAATGAAAAAAGGTATGTTCCCAAGAAGGAACAGGATTTTGGCTGGAATATCAGAGGCAACGATTGTAGTAGAGGCAGATATCAAAAGTGGATCACTTTTAACAGCCAGTTATGCGTTGGAGAGTAACAGGGATGTGTATGCGATACCTGGATATATTAACAAAAATACGTCACATGGTTGTAACACACTAATTAAACAGGGAGCACAAGTCATAACTTCAAAAGAGGACTTCGAACAGATCTTAGGAATTGAACAGGACCAGCTAAGAATGAGTATTTAATTGAAGGGGTAGTAAACCAACTAAAAAGAAAGGCGTCAAAGCTAAGAAATGTTTACGAATTGGGCGTGCAAGTTCTTTGCGCAGTTTGACAATGCTCATATATTTAATGTATTTTAAGAGGTCAAAATTATGGAAAAAACAAAAAGCAAATACAAAAACCTTTTAATTGTTGAGTCTCCTGCGAAAGCAAAGACTATTAACAAGTATCTAGGTACAGATTACAAAGTCATGGCTACTGTTGGCCATATTATCGACCTCCCAAAGAGTAAGTTGGGAGTAGATGTTGAGCATAACTACGAGCCTTTGTTTGAAACGATATATGGTAAGGGCAAAATTATAACTGACCTCAAGCGAGCAGTACCTAAAGATGGAAATGTTTTCTTAGCAATGGACCCTGATCGCGAAGGAGAAGCCATAGCATGGCATGTAAACAGTGTATTAAAGGCTAAGAATATTAAGAGAGTAATGTTCAATGAAATAACTAAGGATGCAATTTTAGAAGCCGTTCAACATCCAACAGATATTGATGAAAATCTTGTAGAAGCACAGAAAGCAAGAAGAATACTAGATAGATTGGTAGGATACAAGCTTTCAGAGTTACTTTGGAAAAAGATATGGTATGGACTTTCCGCAGGTAGAGTACAGTCTGTTGCATTGAGATTAGTTGTTGAAAGAGAAGAGGAAAGAGAGGCTTTTAAAGCTGAGGAATATTGGGATTTTGGAGTAGAGGTTAAGGATGAAAGTGGCAATGTATTAAATGCAAAATTAGCTCAGAAAGATGGAAAGAAATATATTCCTACAAACAAAGATGAGGTAGAGGGAATTGAAAAAACACTTGGAGCTTCTGATTACATTGTTAAAGATGTAGTTGTTAAAAAGGTTAAGAAGCATCCATATCCTCCATTTACTACATCTACACTTCAACAAGCTGCAAATAATGTTTTGGGATATTCATCTAAGCGAACCATGGCTATTGCTCAGATCTTGTATCAGGCTGGTTACATTACATATATGAGAACTGACTCATTCAACTTGAGTGCTAAGGCTGTTGATTCAATTAGAGAATTGATAAACAATAGGTATGGTAAAGAATATTTACCTGCTACTCCAAACTACTACAAAACCAGAAGCAAGGGTGCTCAGGAAGCTCACGAAGCTATCCGACCTTCAGATATTAACGTTACTAGAGAGAAGATTGAGGCTCAGTTTGGTAGCGCAGAGGCAAAACTGTACGACTTAATATGGAAGCGAGCAGTTTCTTGTCAGATGACAGACAAGCAGGCTGAGATTCTAACGGTTTCCATTGTTAACAAGGATGTTAAGAAACCTGAATATGTATTTACATTGGGTGGTGAGATGACTTTGTTTGATGGTTTTAGAAAAGTTTTAGGTACTGGTAAGGTTGAAGATGATTTACAAGAGATTTCTAAGATTGAGAAGGGTGATACTTTGAAATGGAAGAAGTTTGTTAAGGAGCAGAAATATACTCAACCTCCTGCTAGATATACTGATGCATCATTGGTTAAGAAGCTCGAGGCTTTGGAGATTGGTAGACCTTCTACATATGCAACCATAATCTCGACTATTGAGGCGAGAGGATATATTACTAAGGAAGCTAAGGCTTTGATTCCTACTGATGTGGGTAGAATTGTTACTAATTTCCTTAGAGACAACTTTAAGAGGTTGGTAGATTACAAATATACGGCTAAGGTTGAGGCTGAATTGGATGGTATTGCTGCAGGTAAGATGAAGTATGCTCCAGTTATGGATGAGCAATACAAGCCTTTGGTAGAAGAGATTGCTAAGGCTGAGAAGGATGTTAACAAGGAAGACGTAGTCATACTTGGTAAGGCTGAGGACAAGTGTCCTGAGTGTGGTGGGGAGATGATCATTAGAATTGGTAGATATGGTAAATTCCTTAGTTGTGCTAAATTCCCTGAGTGTAAGGGTATGAAGGATTTGTCTGGGAATGAAGAGAGTTTGGATTTTAACAAATATCTTAGACCTGAGAAGTGTCCTAAGTGTGGTGGGGAATTGGTGTTAAAGAATAGCAAATATGGTAAGTTCTGGGCTTGTAAGGACTATCCTAAGTGTAAGGGTACAGTTCCTCTTCTTTTACAAGAGAAGTGTCCTGAGTGTAATCATCCTTTGGTTGAAAGAAGGAGTAAGTGGGGTAGAACATTTACTGGATGTAGTAACTATCCTGAGTGTAAGTATATAAAGAAGACGTTTAAGGCTAAGAAGAAAAAGAAGAGTTCAGAGTAATTTCATATATATCTTCTAAGATATATACATGCTTCCAAGAGAAAAATATTTAGAAAGGGGTATAGATAGCCTCAGTGATATGGAGTTAATAGCCATAATTATTGGTTCTGGTATTAAGGGTCATGATTTTATGTCCGTTTCCAGATCTGTGGTATATCAAATACGAAAATCTATAAAGAAGAATGGGAATGTAGATATTAAGGATATTGTTGATATTCTTGGTATTGGTTTAGCTACAGCTATGAAGATTCTCTCTGGTATTGAATTGGGTAGGAGGTTGTATGACCTAGGTAACAAGGAGAAGATTTCTGTTAGAAATGCACAAGAGGCTTACTATTTGTTAAAGGATATGCGAAACAAGAAACAGGAATATATTGTGGGATTGTTTCTTAATTCTAGATTTGAGTTACTAGAACAACGTACATTGGCTATTGGTACAGTGGATGGGGCTGGGTTACTTCCGAGGGATGTTATTATTCCTGCATTAGAACTTAATGCTAGTTCTGTTATTATGGCACATAACCATCCTTCTGGGGATTCTTTACCTAGTAATGAGGATATTGATGTTACACAGAGGGTAGGGAAAGCGTTAGATTTAGTAGGGATTAAACTACTAGATCATATGGTTATAGGGAAGGATGATTGGAAAAGTATTTGTTAAGCGTATCTACCTTCATTTTGATTTTGTTAAAAATAGTTTCTACAGCAAAATCGAAAGGTATAAAAACATCTTGGATATTCCAGATTTCATAATTTTTACCATTGTATCCCAGGGTTTTAGTGCAATACAGAAATTGCTTCTTGGTCATGAATATTATCAAATCCTGTTCATCGAGGATCTCTTTTGTAGTTAAAGTCCAAATCTTGGAGGCATATTTCAATAGATCATTTTTAAGAAGAATCTTTTCTGTATATCTACATATTGGACCATCTAAATTTCTTGAAGCTTCAATACCACTTGAACTTACGTTGTTCCCTTTAACATCTTTTGATATTAAATATGCTTCTGCTAAACGACTTCTGAATGTATTCCCATTACAAACGAAATGAATTTTCATAAATATACTTTACTACACAATTAGATGATTGGAAAAGTATATTATGATAAACTTGATATAGTAATGCCAAAGAAATTTGAAAGAAAAATAGAAGACTTTGAATGTGAAAACTGTCATACAAAAGTAAAAGGAAATGGATATACAGACCATTGTCCCAATTGCTTGTACTCCAAACACGTAGATATTAATCCAGGAGATAGAAAATCTCCTTGTAAGGGCTCAATGATACCAATAGCAGTAGAAGTTAAAAGAGATGGTTACAAAATACATTACAAATGTAAGAAATGTGGATATATACATAGAGTTAAGTCAGTACAAGAGGATAACTTTGATAGAATATTGGAATTAGTAAAGAAGCCATTTTAAAAGTATTTACAGTGACGTAGAGTGCTGTTATAATTTGATGCAATAAGTTAATTATTGCACCCAAATTGATTCTCTCCCTCAAAAAAAATATTTCAGAACCCGGTTGGGAATACTTGTATAACCCTCATGTACTTTCTGTTTTTGCAGAATATATGAAAGATCCTACATCAATATCTTTATGGGGTATTACAGGAGATTTAGATAATTTAGGTGTTTTTGTTGCGGAAAATGGTAGAGCAAAAGCAGAGAATTTAGTAGATTTATACAATCAGGTAACTAGGAATTATATTAGCAATTGGTATCGTGAAAACACTAACGATGTACAAGCAGTCTGTTTTCTACCTTGTGGTGAAGAAGTTTTAATTCTTGGAACGACAAAAAATACAAATGTTGTTACAAAACTTTTTTCCGAAATCAAAGCAGCAATAAAAGAAAAGATTAATGAATATGATTTCATTGAAGTTGGTGGTACAGGTGCAAGTTTTGGATGCTCAATTTTGCAAGAAAATTCTACGGATACTCTGATATCTCAGTTGATAAAGGATTATAAAAAAACCAGTGATGACGAGATTATCTACCCACAATATTTAAAAATAATTGAACGAATACGAACAATATTAGCGATAGAACTAGATAAGTCCAAATTTAATGATATCTTAGATGGCCAGTATCCAATTCAGATGAGGCAACTTGTATTATCGAGAATGTTGTTATACAAATTATCTACGAAGGAACTCATTGCTTCGATGAACAAGTTTGATCCAGAGTGTTTGAAATTAATCTTGAATAGTTTGGGAGAATCATATGGAATGAATTATGAGAAATCCGCATTTATAGATAACCTTTTGAAAGAAAATGAATCAAATAAAAAATAGACAGACAATTCTGATAGGTGGTGGCCAGGTTTGGAAAAATGAGACTGTTCCAATAGACGAATATATTGTAAAGCTGGCCAAAGAAGATACCCAATCACCCCAATTATTATTGATTCCAACATCATCCAATGACAGAGAAGATTACATACAGGCTGTTAAAAAGATTTATGAATCCTTAGGTTGTGAAGTGAATGTGCTAAGGTTCTTACATAATAAATATACAAAGGAAAATGTTAGGGCAGAAATACAAAATTCTTCGATAATATATTTAGGATCTGGAGATCCAGCTATCCTCGAGAATGTATTGTCAGGAATGGATTTAAAGGAAACCTTTTTAGAGTGCCTTAACAAGTATTCAAAAATATTAGTTGGTTCAAGTGCAGGAGCTGCACTATTGTCGGAAAACTATATTGATGTCCTTTCCGATGATTTGAAACTCCAGAAAGGTTGGGGAATTATACCCCAAATAACCGTTGTACCGCATTATTCTGATAAGCTAAACATGGGAGATGAGGGCTTCCTTTTGCTTAGAGATTTGGAGATAGCACATTTTGATTTAGATAAACTTTGTAGAAAAATTCAATTTTAGAGTGATAGACAAATCAGAATCGATAAAAAGTGGATCTGAGGTTTCTATTGTTAATCCAGTATCTGTCCAGCCAGAGAGATTTCATGCGAATGCAGAAGTTACAGATTATCTTGAAAATATAGGTTTCAAAGTAACAGATTATACAGCTCTACAGGGGGACGATTTTGAGAGAGTTGATAGGTTTAATTCTGCGGTTGCTTCTGGGGCAAAGGCTTTATTCCCTGTCACAGGAAATAACTTTGGAGAAAATCTGATAGATAAAATTGATTACGAAAAAATAAAGGAGTTGAAACCAATGTTTACAACATTTAGTGCAGCTTCTACCTTTCAATTAGCAATACAATCTCAGTCAGAGCTGGAAACATTTTATGGCCCACACATCTCCTTTATTCAATCTAAATCTAGCTATCGTGAGAATTCATATACGGTTACCTCATATTTAAATATGCTTTGTGGGACATCTGCAAGGTGGGGATTACAAGGAAAACTCTCTGGCCTTGCGTTTAGGAATAGGTTGGAAAGTGAGGGAACAGTTATGAGAAATATA
Organism: uncultured Candidatus Saccharibacteria bacterium; assembly: GCA_964560525.1. GTDB lineage: Bacteria > Patescibacteriota > Dojkabacteria > SC72 > SC72 > UBA12078. The sequence goes on from CAZLLO010000002.1 coordinate 29,535, forward strand.
ATATCTAGAATAGACACTTTAGGTGATATATACAAAGGTGAACCGATACCATTTATAGGAAAAACAGAAGCATCTCAAATGTTTGTAACGGGGAAACTACTTCCAACTTTTTTGCAGGGTTTGGATGTTGCTGGAAAACTTGGAATAGAGCTAGACTTAAATAATAATATACTCCTTGTTGAATCAAATGATACCTCGTATGAGAAGGCGTTAGAGCATATGAAATCTATTAATGAAACATATGATTTGTCAAAACTTTCTGCAATCGTCTTAGCCTCTTTTATTCATAGAAAGACGTCAGAAAAAGATTTTGGATATTCACTTTACGATAAAACCAGAGCATCAATCTTTGTTAGAGAAGTAGAGAAGATTGTAAAAAACAATATTCCTGTCCTGTACGGTTTTCCAATTGGTCATGGAAGGTATAAATTAACCGTGCCAATAGGTATCAATGCAAAATTAGATCTTGCAACAGGCGATTTATATTTAACAGAATCACCATATAAAGATGTCAAAAAATCAAATTAAAGGAATTTCTCCTTATGACAATGTCGCTTTAGTTACACCAGGGGATTTATTACCACCGATGTACAAAGAACAGAAAACAAATATAAAAAATTATCTTAAAAAGATAGGTTATACATGTAAAGACTTGACGAATTGTTATGGAGAAGATGCGGTAATTCAGAGGGCGAATAATTTGAATAATGCGTTCGAGGATAAAAGCATAAAAGCGGTATTTCCGATTTGTGGAGGTGAACGTTCAGATGAAATTGTAGATTTTTTAGATTACAGCTTAATATCTCAAAATCCAAAGATTTTTTGTGGATATGCAGGATTATCATATTTACTTAATAAAATAGCTTTTAATGCAAGGATAACAACTTTCTATGGGCCTCATTTAAATTTAATAAATGATGGAGCTACAAAAAGAGAAACCAATTTTACTATTTGGAACTATTGGAAATTGTTTTCGAATGAAGAATATAAAGAGGATTTAGATTTTAATGTGAATGAAAATGAATATAAAATGGAAAGCAGTCTTAATGGGTTGAAAACTATCAAATATAAAAATATTTTTGCATCGGAAATATATTCAAAAAGTAGTCCTGATAATTATTTCTTCTATAATAAAAATGCCAAGGGAAAATATTTAGAAGGAACTTCGGTTGTAACCTCTCTTAATTCATTAGAAAAGGTTTGCTCAATGTTAATAGAGAATAGAATCGAGGATTTTCTTCTATTTGTTGATTTCTTTGATACGGGTGAAAAGGATATATTAAAAGTTTTTAAGAAGATATCAAAAGTCTTAATGTTGCAGCATTGTAGTGGGATAATAATTACAAATTTAACGACACACGGAGATTTCAATATGGATCATTTTTACACTAGAGAAGAAATTAAAAGCATAGTTGATGATATCTCCGTTTTATTCCAAGAAAAACTAAGCATCCTTTATGGTTTTCCAGTAGGGCATAGTAAATATAAATTTGTAGTGCCAATCAATTGGAAAGTTAAAGTTAATTGTGTAAATGGGGATATAACTTTTGCAAATCCTTTTAAAATATGAAAATTCTATGTAAAAGAGAAGAGATGGAAATTCTGAAAAAGAGGGGAGTGCACAGTCTTGTTCACTTCACTCCGTTATCCAATCTTCAGAGAATTCTTGTTGAAGGACTTAAACCCTTAAACTCTGCAGGAGAAGAGTTAGTATGTGCAAATCAGAGTACGCGAATCCAAGCAGATGGAGATTTAATAAGCTTCTCAATAGAATATCCTGGTTACATGTACCTTCAAAGTCTTATAAAAAAGTGTGGGGAAATATTTGTAATACTGTATTATCCAATCGAACTTCTTGCAGGCAAGAAAGTTTTCATATATAAAAGCAATCCGGCTATTCCTCGTTGGGGAGAAGCAGAAACTTTTGAGGATTTGTTTTTCGAAGAATTTAGATATAAGAAATTACCCTCCTATTACCCAAGTGATCCAAGAGCCGAGATTCGTATGCAGGGATGTATCAATAGTTCTCAAATTCAAAAAATTGTGTTTCCTTCTGTGTTGAAGGAAGACATTCCCCAAATTCAATCTCTTTTTCCCGATATAAAAATTTTAATAGATGACAATGTATTTGAACCAAGAATAGATTCCGATTACTGGACGAGTATCCGTACCCAGGGTTTAGATATTTGCCCTTTAATATCGGAGACTTGTCCTTCGAAGGCGGTTTCATAAAACCTTGCATAACCGTTATTAAATATGTATAATCCATCTGTTATTTAATCTCATATATCCCTGTAATTTTCCTGGATGATATATAAATATCACCCACCAGAGATATTAATAAAAGGAAAGATATAAAAATGGAAAAAACAAAAGAAGTCTTAACAGAGACAAAGACTCAAAACAAAGTCTCTAACGTAAAACTCCCAGAAATAATAGATCTACTAAAAGCAGGCTGTCATTTTGGACACAAGAAAAGTGCTTGGAATCCAAGAATGAAACAGTACATATATGAAGAGAGAAATGGTATTCATATCATCGACTTAGTAAAAACTCAAGAACTCATAAAGACAACCGTAGATGCATTAGCAAACCTCTCTGACAAAGGAAACATCCTCATCGTTGGTACAAAAGGACAAGCAGCATCAATAGTTGAAAAAGTAGCAACCGAAAACGGTGCTTTCTATGTAAACAAAAGATGGCCAGGTGGACTCTTCACAAACTTTGAAGTAGTAAGAAGAAGTATTCTTTCTTTAACAAAAATGGAAGAGAGTTTAGCAAAAGGTGGAGAAGATTTGGTTAAAAAAGAAGAACTATTAATGCAAAGAGAAGTTGTAAAATTGGAAAGAATCTACAAAGGTATTAAGTTCATGGATAAACTTCCAGAAGCAGTAATCATCGTAGATACAAAAGTTGAGAAATTAGCAATCAAAGAAGCAAGAATTGCAGGTATTCCAATCATAGGATTAGTAGATACAAACTGTAATCCAGATTTAGTAGACTACCCAATCCCAGCAAATGATGACTCTCTAAAGAGTATCTCATTGCTCTTGGATATCTTAGGAAAAGTAGTTGGCGAATCTAAGAGATCTCAATCAATCATAGCTTTGAGAAATAGCCAGAAAGCAACCTTAGAACTTCTAAATAGACAGTTCTTGGAGCAAAAGGAAAGACAAGCTAAGATGGAAGCAGAAGACAGAGAAAGAATGAAGGCATTAAGAGAAGGAAAAGTAGCTGAGTCTAAGGGAACTGTAGTAAGAGTTGTTAAAAAAGATATCAGTGCAGAAATAGAAGCAGCAGAAGAAGCAAAAAAGATCTCTGATTCTAAGAGCATTGAAGACCTAGGACTTTCTGCAAGAATAGTAAAAGCACTTGAAGAGAACAACATTAAAAATGTAAGTGATCTCTCAGGTAAAACAAAAGAAGATTTAATGGAAATTAAAGGAGTAGGAGAGAAAGCTGCTTTGGATATTTTGAAATCTCTTAAATAACTTTAAACAAATACTGCAATGGGAGTATCAATAGATGATATTAAAACATTAAGAGCTAAGACATCAGCTGGAATGGGACTTTGTAAAGAAGCTTTAGTTGCTTCTGATGGTGATATGGCTAAAGCAACAGCATACATAAATGAAAGAAGCGATGTAATCGGAAGACTTCATAACCTTACAGGTGCAAAGATTGGACTATGTAAGATAGCTTTTGAAGAAGCTGAAAAAGACTTTGAAAAAGCAGTGGCCTTGATTAGTGAAAGAGGTTGGAACGAACCAACTGCAGACGAAACCATTGAAAAAGGAGAGGGTGTTATCGAAACCTACTTGCACGGTATGGATCACAAGCTAGCTGCAATTGTAGAAGTAAAATGTAAAACAGATTTTGTTGCAACCAATGATGACTTTAGAGCATTTGCTCATGAAGTAGCATTGCAGGTAGCAGCAATGAAGCCTCTCTATGTTTCTAAAGACAGTATACGTGCAGAAGATGTTGAGAAAATGAAAGTTATCTTTACCAAAGAAGCTGAGAGTGAAGGCAAACCAGCAAATATCATGGAAAAGATAATTGAAGGTAAATTCTCTAAATACTATGCAGAAAAATGCTTACTAGAACAGAAGTGGTTTAAGGATGAATCCAAAACAATGGGAAATCTTTTAGATGAGATTACTCAGAAAATGGGTGAACCTATACAGATTACCAGAATACTTTTCTGGGAATTTGGGACAAAATAATCAGAGATATTTGTGTATTAAGGAGGGAGTTAAAAACTCCCTCCTTTTGTAGTACAATTATTAATAATATTTGAGCTTTTAAAGAAAATGGATATTGATGTGTTTAAGACAGATGTTCAAAAGTGTATAGACCATGTACACGAGGATCTTTCACAGATTAGGACAGGGAGGGCTACACCAGAATTGGTTGAAGAGGTAATTATTAATGCATATGAAATGCAAGCACCAATTAAAAACTATGCAACAATCTCTGTATTAGATGCAAAAACCATCTCTATACAACCATGGGACAAGGGTATATTGGAAAATGTTTCTAAGGGTATAAATATGGCCAATATGGGGCTTTCTCCAATCATAGAAGGAGATAGGGTGTTGGTTAAAGTTCCTGAATTAACAGAAGAGAGAAGAAAAGAGTATGTAAAGATAATGAAAGATAGGATAGAAGATGGAAGAATAGCTGTAAGGCAGGTAAGACAGAAGTATATGCAAGAGATAGATGAATTGCAGAAAAATGGACTTTCTGAAGATGAGGCAGATAGAACAAGAGAAGAGATTGAGAAATATGTAAAAGAGACTAATCAAAAGATTGAAGAGATAAGGGAACAAAAAGAAAAAGATCTTCTAACTATCTAAGTTATACTGCTCTAATATGCTTTCCATCCTTGTAAATGTTCTACTATTTATTTTGGTTATAGGTATACTTACTTTTGTACATGAATTAGGACATTTTCTTGCTGCCAAAATAGTAAAAGCTACAGTAGAAGAATTTTCATTGGGCTTTGGTCCAAAACTATTTTCAAAGAAAATCAAAGGTACTATATACAGTGTAAGGCTTCTACCTTTGGGTGGATACGTTAAAATACTGGGAGATGGAGATCCTGAAGTTAAAAAAGGAGAGAAGATTAAGAAATCTGACAAGGGAAGTCTTGGTAAGAAATCCAGAATAGCACAGGCTTTTGTTATGCTAGCAGGTGTTACAATGAACCTTTTGTTTGCAATAATGGCATATTTCATAGTGTTAGCAGGGACAGGATGGAAGATGACACTGGATTGGTCTTTTGAGAATTTCAAACCTACAGGAGCGAGGATTGTAAAAGAGGTTGTAGGAGATGTTAAATATACAGAAGTTGTCGTAGATGGAAACGCTTCTAAAGCTGGAATACCCGCAACGGGAGTAATAAAAAGCATAAATGGAACAGCAATAACATACTCTAATCAACTGGGGGAAGAATTATCAAAATACAAGAATCAAACAATATCTATGGAGATTTGTAATGAAAGTTGTAGTACATATTCAATTGATGTGTCCGAAAAAGGGACGATAGGAATAGCTTTTACAAGCAATTATTATGTTATCCTCTCGTATGAAGATAACAAAGCTACTGCAGGATTCGCACATTTAGTTAATACCTTAAGATTGATTGGTATTAGATTAGGTACACTTATGAGTGAGGCGAAAACAACAGGAGATTATTCCGAGCTATCTAATTCTGTTTCTGGTCCAGTAGGAATATATTTCCTAATAGATTATTTTAAGAATCTAGGATTTATAAGTTTTGTAAGTGTGATGGGCGATCTATCACTGTCACTAGCAGTTATGAATATTCTCCCTATACCTGCTTTGGATGGAGGAAGAGTTTTGATATTAGCGATAGAGGGAATTTTAAGAAAAAATCTAAATGAGAGAGTTAAGACACTTATAATAAATGGGAGTTTTATTTTCCTCATGATTCTTGTTATATTTATAATGATAAAAGATGTCCTTAATGTTGAGAATATTAAGAACATGTTTAAGTAAACAAAACAATGAGAATGAATCTGTCCAAGAAAAAGAAGATTATTGTATCCGCTATATTTTTTACAGTATTAGCTGGTACTGGTGGGTATTTACTTTGGAGAGTAAATAATAGAGAAACATTAGCAGAGGTTCCAGGATTAGCTTCCAATTGTTATGCTAGGTGTAAAAGAACAAGCGGTGATGACCCAGGTCATATCATAGATGCAGCTTGTACCGACCCTGAAAGATGTGCAGGATATACAAATGAAAACGGTGGACAATCTTTGTGTGAATATGAGACAGTATGTGATGCAGAACCAGCAGAAGTCTGTGGTAATGGTACTTGTGTAAGCGGAGTTGAGAATGTAACCAGTTGTCCTGCAGATTGCTCCGTATGTGGTGATAATCTATGTACAGGTACAGGCGCTGAAAATTTGACTACATGCCCAGGAGATTGTTCAGTATGTGGTGATAACAAATGTACTGGTCCTGAGACATTAGCTACATGTCCAGGAGATTGTTCTGTATGTGGAGATAACAAATGTACAGGAAGTGAAACCGCTGCAACATGTGCTTCTGATTGTGTATGTAAAGATCTTACTTGGACAAATAAACCAAGTGGAAAATATAATCCTTCGAGAGAATTCCCTACAATTACAGTAACCAATACCAACAGTAAAAGCACAACTAGTACAGGTACCACGATTAAACTTAACGATGTGGCTGTCGGAGCATGCTCTACCGCAAACACAGAAACCTGTTATAGTCTTAGTAATAACACAGACGGTTTTCAAGTAGTATCAATAACCCTGTTTAAGGGTGTCAACGCAATAAAGGTAGGAACATACGCGTTAGCTATAGAGCTACCCGTTGATACAGGGTTGTGTGCACAGGATTCTGTAAATACATCAACATCATTTACCATTGAAGCCAATGCTGTAGTCGTTGTTCCTGAAACAGGAATATTAGATGGTGTGATGGGAAAAGTATATATAGGTACAGTATTTGTCTTCTTAGGGGTTATGACAACTCAATATCCAAAGATTAACTATGCTGTCCATATTCTGGGAGAGAAAAATAAAATAGTATCCGACGAAAAGCGAAAGAAGAGAGAAGAAAGTAGAAGAAATAGATTCGAAAAAAGATTCAAATAAAGAATTTGCAAAAACAGTGGCAAAAAGATGAAAGGGTATGATATAATCACCGAGCATATATATTAAATAAAAGGAGTTCAAATGTCAGTTATCGTACATTCTAACGAAAATATAGATAGTGCTCTTAAAAGACTTCACAGAGAAGTATTAAGAGAAAAGATTTTAGAAACTTACAGAGCTAAGGCTTTTAGAATCATCCCTGGAACTCTCAAAATCGAGAAGAGAAGGGAATGGGCCAAAATGAAGAGAAGAAGAAGAGCTGCAGCTAGAAGAGCAAAGTAAGCAGTTAAATTTACTCTTACAATATATGTCCATTGTAGAAAATATCCGCAAAGATATGTTTACCGCTTCCAAAGAAGGAAGAGTTGATGAATCTGACATCCTTAAAATGGCTTTAGCAGCTATTAAGAATGTTGAAATTGAGACAGGCAAAGAACTTCCAGATGCAGAAATTGAAAAAATATTACGTAAAGAGACAAAGAAAATCACAGATTCGATAGATCAATATGAAAAAATGGGAAGGGCTGATTTGCTAGAAAAGGAGAAAGGACAATTAGAAGTTTTAAATAGATATTTGCCCCAATTGCTTAGTGAAGAAGAAGTTCGAGTTGTTGTACAGAATAAGATAAAGGAATTAGGTGTAGAAAGCATTAGAGATATGGGTAGGGTTATGGGTGCTGTTATGTCAGAAGTTGGTTCTAAAACTGATGGTAACACCGTAAAAAATATTGTCTCCCAGATATTAAAGTAATATGAAGCTAGAAATTTTCAATAAGGAACTTCTAAATTTTCCAATAGAAGAATATCTCCCTAGGTTGGAAAATGCCTTTCCTGGTATGAACAATTCTGTTGTAAATATCATTTTCGTTAAGCAAGACTTTATCCATGATTTAAATATTAAGTACAGAAATGTTGATAGCATTACAGATGTGTTGTCTTTTAATATTGATATGGATAATATGCTTGGTGAAGTATATGTATGTCCAGAGTACATAGTCTCTGCAAGACCAGAAATTGATTTAAAGGAAGAGGTATTAAGACTAATAATCCATGGAATATTACATCTTTTAGGACATGACCATACCGTAGAATTAAATGACAGTACAAAAGATATCGAGGAAATGTTTGTAAAACAGGAGAAGATATTAGAGAATGTATTATGAAATTAATAACAGGGTTAGGAAATCCAGGAAAGGAATATACTAATACCAGACATAACGCTGGTTTTGATTTCGTGAATGTATTGAGAGAGAAGTTTCTGTATCAAAATACATTGTATCCAACAGAATGGAGAAAAGAAGAATCATTTCAATCAGAAATTGCCTTTATCAAAAACGGTTCTAAGATAATTGCAATTCTTCAAAAGCCACTTACCTTTATGAATAACTCTGGTGATGCTGTCAAAAAAATTGTTGGGAAATTCGATATTGAACCTGTTAGTGATTTCATCCTAGTTCATGATGATTTGGATATACCCCTAGGGGATTTTAAAATACAGCTAGGGAAAGCTCCTTTTTGTCACAATGGGGTAAATAATGTAGAAGAAAGATTAGGAACAAAGGGTTTTAGAAGAATACGTTTGGGTATAGATGGAAGGGAAGACAAGACAATCTCAGGTATGGACTATGTCCTTATGCGATTCTCAAAAGAAGAAAGGGCTACACTTGACGAGGTAGTAGCTCAGGCTATACAAGGTATCCTTTCTGACATTATTTTGTAATCAAGAACTTCATATTACTTTCTGAGTAGTAGTTTGTCAGATCTGTATATGTATGTGTTTGCAAATTTTTGTCATATGGTAAAACAACACCTATATTTCCATTTGTAAGTACGATACAAGTATTAAGTACATTCTCTTTTTCATCAAGAACAAACATTACAGCACCTGATTCTGGGGCTGTATTTCTATCCCAATTAGTAAGTAATTCCTTTGTATTAAAATATTTGTAAAAAGCATTTAAAGAATTGTATTCCCATGAATACTTTTGTATGGACCCATCTTTGGTAAGCATATCCTTTAAAACGGGACTAATTGGAGAATGCGAATTCCAATATGCTTGTGAAATTAATCTAAAAGATGTCAGGCCTCCCGCTTTGTATCGTATTTTACCTATTAAACTTGTATCATTGGGATCTGCTGTCCATTTCTTACTTTTTAAAATCTCCTCAGTTCTTGCTACTAATGTCTTCAGGTTGATATCAATGATATTATCCTTACCATCGTTGTCTACATCCATATCCAATCCATCATACAGGGTATCATAGTCGATATCGTAGTTTGGTTTGTTGTCTTCTCCATACAAAATATTACTGTTGTAGGTGCTTACATTGGTATATACCGTGTAAGAGAAGAAGAGGACACCGAGAGAGATAGCGAAGAATTTTACAACTTTGAGGACAGTACCTTTTTTAAAGAAGATATCTAAGAGCTTGGCTATGAAAATACCGATAATAACTGCTTCAACTCCAGCTGTGATACCGTAGAAATATCCAGTAAACAGATTCGGTTCAAGAGAATATTTAAAGAGAGTAAAGTATTGGGTTGAGAAAGGGTAGAACAACATAATATCCTCTGCGAAGATATCTCCCAATAGATGTAGTAGCGTTCCAATTAAAAAGGTATTAATTAAAATATCTGTAAACAAAGGGTTAAATACTCTGCGAGTAGATTTGTTAAAAAACTTGTCTAGAAGCTTGAATAACAGTTTTAAAAAGATCCAGATAGCGATATAGAAGAGAGGGGCGTGGGAAATAATGGAATGATGCATGAACGTAGGAGTGGTAGTCCCTAAAAGCACAAGCATATCAAAATCTGGAAGAATGCCAAAGAAAAGTGCAGCTAGACCAATGATAATATTTTCACTCTGATTCAGTTCTGTAAGATTTCTCTTCTGAATAATTCGATTAGTCAAAAAGGATATGGGGGCATGTGCTAAGTACATGGTCAGGTTTTTTAGAAGTTATTTCCATAGATTATACATACAAGGTTAAACCTTTAGAAGATGTGATAAAATAGCAGGGTGAAATACGAATTTTTAGATAAAATCTCAGAAGAATTAGCAAAGGTAAGTGCCGATATCTTGTCCTCAAGACAGGTATCTGGTATAGACTCTGATTTCTATGAACTTACCTCTGAAATATTGGGAAGAGCTCTTAAGAGGAAGGTCTGGCTTTTGTTTACGGATTTAGAATCTGAAAAGGAGAGGCTATTAACAATTAAAACCAAGGAGCACTTTGATATTCAGAAATTTTTAGATTTGGGATATGAAAGAGTAGAAAGAGTTTGGAATGAGGGAGAAATCTCCATCTTGGGTGATGTCGTAATTGTTTGGCCATACAGTATGAAAAATATTGTAAGGATAAGCCTGTATGGGGAAGAAATAGAGAGTATTGATATCCTTGATCTACAGACAAGAAAAAAGATTAAATCTGTACAAGAGCGACTATTTTTAGCCAATGGTGTAGACATATATCTTGGTAATGAAGAAGCAGAGAAAGATGTGCAGATAAAGATAATGCATAGGCTAGGGGATGAAGATGGAAGTGTAGATATGGGTATCAGAACTATTCCAGGTATAGAGAATTTCAGTAATACTAAGATAGTAACAGAAATAATTAAAAATTTTAAAACCAGAGGATTTAAAATCTGGTATATTACCAAAGACAAGGAAGAATTTGAGAAAGATCCGCTGCATGGTCAGATGGATTATGTTTTTGACGAAGATGATATTCTTGGAAAGCAATTAAACAGAGGTTTTGTTTTCTCCTTATCGAAACTACTTGTACTTACTGACTTGGAGGTATTGGGTGAGATAGATCTTTTCAAATATCAAAAGCTGAGTCGTAATATTGATCCAAGCTCAGTTGAGATCCTAAAGAAGATTGTTCCTGGCGACTATATTGTTCATGAGGATCATGGAATTGGGAAATTTACGGGGATACAGGAACGTAATGGGGGACAATATATAGAGATTGCATATGCAGGACTTGATAGATTGTATGTACCTCTTACAGCAGCAGACAAGGTAACCAAATATATTGGTGCTGGTAAGAATAGGCCAACACTTACGGGTTTGAATAGTGGTGTCTGGAAGAGAATTTCTCTTCGAGCAAAAGAAAAGGTTGAAGAAATCGCAAAAGAGCTTTTGCAATTGTATGCCCTTCGTAAAGCAACGGTTGCACCTGTCATACTTGATACAGAAGAGGCAATTGATAGTTATTGGACCTTTGTAAGTCAATTCCAGTTTACAGATACGGATGACCAGCTTTTAGCAACTAAGCATATCCTTGATGATTTCCAATCTAGTAAGCCAGCGGATAGGTTGCTTGTTGGAGATGTAGGGTTTGGGAAAACGGAAATAGCTATGCGTGCAGTATATGCTGTTGCCAATGCTGGATACCAGGTAGCAGTGTTAGCTCCTACAACAATTTTAGTAGAACAGCATAAGATGGTCTTTAGAGAAAGGTTTAAGAACTCTGCCTTTAATATTGCCTCGTTATCTCGATTCTCTTCTGAATCAGAGAAAGAATATGTCATAAATGGCTTGAAAAATGGAGTAATAGATATTGTAATTGGTACACACTCATTACTTTCCGAGGATGTAAAATTCAAAAATCTTGGACTTTTAGTAGTGGACGAGGAACAGAAATTTGGTGTTAAACAAAAGGAGAAGCTAAAGGAGGCAAGGGTAGATACCAATGTTCTCTCCTTAACCGCAACTCCAATACCAAGAACGTTAAACATGGCTTTAACGGGTATTCGAGATATTAGTGTATTGGCAATTCCTCCTTTAGGTAGGAAGGAAATAATTAATCACTTTGAGAAATTTAATTGGGATTCTGTACTCAAAGCTGTTGAAAAAGAACTCAGTAGAAAGGGACAGGTATATTTTTTGCATAACAGAGTAGGTAATATTCAAAGTATCTACGAGCAATTAGAAAAGCTCTTTCCTAAGGCGCGAATAGAGATAGCACACGGACAGATGAATACCGAGACCCTAACTAAAACAATGACGGCTTTTGTAGATGGGCATATTGATATACTAATTTGTACAACAATCATAGAGAATGGTCTAGATATTCCTACTGCCAATACATTAATTGTAGATGACGCAAGTAGGCTTGGGCTCTCCCAGCTGTACCAAATTAGAGGAAGAATAGGGAGGTCTGATGCACAGGCGTATGCATATTTCTTCTATGATTCTCTAGCAGGGGACGCCGAGCAAAGGCTTACAGCGCTTAGAGATTCTCAAGCACTGGGTTCTGGCTTCTTGCTCTCAAATAGAGATCTAGAGATTAGGGGGGCAGGAGATATCTTGGGACATAGTCAATCAGGAACTATCAATTCTGTTGGGTATGGTTTGTATACACAGATGTTGCAGGAGGCAGTTGATGAATTAAGAAAAAAACAGCGTTAGGAAAGGCCTAGTTAACAATATCTTAATGAATACAAAAATTTCACTTGTTAAATTGCCACTTCATCGTCTAGTATATATCTATGCCATCCGTACTATACCGAAAATATCGAGCCCAGAACTTCGACCAGTTGATAGGGCAGAATCATATTACCAAATTGCTTAAAAATGCTATTAAATCCGACCAAATCTCTCAGGCATATTTGCTAGTTGGTTCTCGTGGTACGGGTAAAACTAGTACTGCAAGAATTCTAGCGAAAGCAGTTAACTGTTTGCATCCACTTCCAGATGGCAATCCTTGTAATGAATGTGATATTTGTAAAGCCATATCTAATGGCTCCATGATGGACTTGATAGAGGTTGATGCTGCTTCCAATCGTGGTATTGATCAAATCAGAGAGTTAAAGGAGAAGATAGAGTTTTCTCCAACAGAGGGTAAGTACAAGGTATATATCATTGACGAGGTACATATGCTTACGACTGAGGCTTTCAATGCCCTCCTCAAGACCCTAGAAGAGCCTCCTGCGCATGTAATTTTCATTTTGGCTACAACTGATGTACATAAGCTTCCACCAACCATACTCTCGAGATGCCAGAGGTATGATTTCAGACTTGGTACTGATGATGAAATATCTAAAGTAATCTCAGATGTTGCAAAAGAGGAGAAGATTGAACTTGAAGACAAGGCGCTAGCTTTGTTAGTACAGAATGCTAAAGGTAGTTACAGAGATGCACTTTCTTTACTAGATGTGGTTTACAGTGGTCAGGAAAAGGATAACAAGAAGATAACGGATGAAGAAGTAAGGAAGATATTGGGATTACCAGATTTTGATAAGGTGACAGTATTACTAAATAGCCTTTTAGAAGGTAATGGCAAAAAAGCATTGGAAATTGTTGAAGGTTTAGAAGAGAAAGGTGTGAATCTTCAACAGTTTACAAGCTATACATTGAGTGTTTTAAGGGAGGTATTGGTTGGAAAGATTAAGGGCAAGTTAGGGAAGGAATATGAAATGTTTGGAGATTGGGATATTAGGACGATACATCGAGTTATTAATCTCTTCCTTGAGGCTGAGAATCGTATTAAGTATGCTAGTAATCAGGCTTTAGTTTTAGAAATGATTATCCCTGAAATGATGAAGGATCTCCCCATCGCAGAGAATGAAATTAAAATTGTAAATACAGATGTAAAGAAAAAGATTGCACCCCAAGAGGAAGTAAAGGAGAAACCGAAGGAAGAGGTTTTACCAAGTGAAGTAGCTGAAGACTCTGAAGAAGAGGAAGATGATATTAGTGAGGGTGATATCTCAGTTGAGGATATTAAGAAAAGGTGGGAGAGCTTTGTACTAGAAGTTAAGCCTTTTAACAATCATTTGTATGCATTCTTGGAGAATGCTAATGTTGTAGGCTTTGATGAAGGAGTGTTAACAATAGAGGTACCTTTTTCATTCCACAAGGATAGGATAGAGATTCCAAAGAGTAGGGAGGTCTTGGGTTCTGTGTTTAAGAAGATATTTGGGAGTTCATGTAAGATCGTTTGTAATGTTAATGACAAGATGAAGATTGCTAAAAAAGCAGATGCAGATTTTGTTTTAAGAAATTTACCTCAAGTACCTAAGAAAGAGGAAAAGCCTAAAGAAGAGGGCAAGAATAATTTTGCTAGAAGCAAGAAAAATATTGCTGAGATAGAGGCTGTCTTTGAAGGTATGTAGATTTAGGATATAATATCCGTGTTTACTTTAATCATACAAATATCATGATCAATCCTATTGAGTTAATAAAGATGCAGAATGAAGCTAAGAAGATGCAGAATAAGATGAGAGAGAGAAAGATAAAGGGTGAGTCTAGGAATGGTATGGTAATTGTCTTTATGAATGGTGCTCAGGAATTTGAAGATATATATATTGATGATCAGTACTTGGATCCTCAGATGTTCGATATGCTCAAAAATGGTATGAAGGAGGCTTTCAAGGACTATCAAAAGAAGCTTCAAAAGGATATGGCACAGGATGTGGATATTGAACAGATTAAAAAGATGTTTGGTAAATAACTATGTCAGTACTTCCTAAGTCTGTTGAAAATGTAATTAATGAATTTAGTAGACTTCCAGGTGTTGGTCCTAAATCTGCTTCTCGTATGACTTACCACTACCTTCGTTCTTCCAAGTTGGATGCTACTAAGTTAGCTAATGCTTTGTTGGCTATGGAGGATGAGGTTATGAATTGTAAGAAGTGTTTCAATGTTAGTGATAAAGAGGTGTGTGATATTTGTTCTAGTAAGCTAAGGAAACAGGATAAGCTTTGTGTTGTAGAAGAACCTCTTGATGTGGTTGCGTTTGAGAATTCTGGTATTTTTGATGGTTTGTACTTTGTCCTTGGTGGCGTTATATCTCCTGCTGAGGGTATAGGCGAGGAAGAGATTAGATTTAAGGAGTTGAAGGCTAGGGTGGATGAATTATTAGAGGGTTGTGATTCTCTTGAGGTTATTGTTGCTACTAATCCTAGTTTAGAGGGTGAGGCTACTGCTAGCTATATTATTGATTTGTTTAAGGATGAATTAAAAAAAGAAAAAATAAAGATTACTAGATTAGCAATGGGATTACCTACTGGTGCTGATTTGGAATATGCTGATAGGCTTACATTAAAGAGAGCGTTGGAGGGGAGAAGGGGGATTTAACTATTCTGACCTTAATAGATCTTCGGTTAATTGAGCAAGAGAATTCACAGTAGTTTCAATGCCGGGACGACCATTTATTTCTGCACGAGTATTCCGAATGTAGAAGTTAGTTATATCTTTGTATCTTTGGCTATCTTCAATATTCTTTTGAATTCTGTTTTGTAGTTCTTCCTCGGATAAATTAGTAGCCCTTTCGATCATCTCATTTTGTGTTTGATCTAGGCTATCTGGTAACACAGTGAAGTTAACAATCTGAAACTCGTCTTGTGGAATTAATTGATTAAGTGTTACGGCTCCATTTATTTCAGTCCTAATGACTGGGATACACCAAGGATTGTCTGATAGGGCAAGAGAACGCTTGGGAAGCCCATATAGGTTTAGATTGTGTACGTCATTTTCAATTAACTCATATTCCTGTCGTAGATTTTCATAATATTGCTCTTCTGTTCCATCGGCAGGTGTCATCCATCTCATCCAAACATATGCATTCTCGGGTTCTACAGTTGCAAGTCCCTTTTCCTCAAATTCTTTTAAAATGGCAAAGTATTGGCTTTGAGTCAATGCAGAGTCTGCTATCTCTTTAAGCCTTCCTTTGTCTTCATCTTTGATAGCCTTAAATCTTCTCAATCGGGAAGTTGCAGTTAGGATATGTCTAAAGAGATTTAGATTGGCCATCTCACATACGATTCTATCTTTTCCTGATCCTCCTGCACCGATGAGAATGCCAACTAGCTGGCGATTATTTCTGGGGCCTAATTCTATTCCTTTGTAGATATTTGGATATATTTCTAGTCCTGGTATCTCGATTGATCCTGTTTCCATATATTCCTAGTCATTATACAGACAAAACAACCGTTTTGTCACGTTTCTTAACATTGTGATATAATCACGCCATGTTCAATACAAACAGTAAAACTAACATCTGTTGTTGCCAATAATATTCCATTGGCTTTTTTACCGTATATTTTCATATTCAATACAAGATAAAGCCAATCCATTGGTTATTCTATTTAATCTGATATAATTTAAAACAATGAAACTGTATTCAACACTAGATCGAAAAGTAGTAGATATCCAACCCATAAAAGATAACGAAATCTCAATATATAGTTGTGGACCAACAGTCTACTACAGAATGCATTTAGGCAATATTCGAGCATATGTAGCATGGGATGTAATGCATAGAGCATTAAAATACCTAGGTTACAATGTAAATAGAGTAATGAACTTCACAGATGTAGGACATATGAGTCATGATGAAGACTTTGGAGAGGACAAAATGGACAAAGAAGCAGCAAAAGAAGGAATAACTGCCATAGATGTAGCAAACAAATATATAAATACGGTATTAGAAGATTTCAAAGCCTTGAATATCCTCACACCAAGTGGAGATGTGGTATCTGATGGTTTGGACTTTCATGATGTAGAAAAATATGGATGGATGCGCGCAACTAATATGATTCCAGAGATCATATCCCTCATACAGAAGATGGAAACCAATGGATACACTTACGAAACCGATCATGCTTTGTATTTTGATGTTACTAAGGTACCTGATTACACCATTTTTACAGGCCAGAAATTAGAAGACAAAAAGGTAGGAGATAGAGAAGATGTAGTAGTAGATCCTAACAAAAAGAATCCAGCCGACTTTGTATTGTGGATGAAATTAATAGGTAAATATGCCAATCATGATATGCATTGGAGCTCACCATGGGGTGAAGGATTCCCAGGATGGCATATTGAATGTTCTGCTATGGTAAACAAAGCATTTGGAGAACATTTAGATATACATACAGGAGGTATAGACCATATACCTGTACATCATCCAAATGAAAGAGCACAGAATATTGGTGCGTTTGGACAACCTGTTGTTAAATATTGGGTACATAATGAATGGGTAGTAACTAAAGATGATGCTAAACTTGCTAAGAGTGAGGGTAATGCTGATGATTTACCAGGTATTGTATCTCAAGGGTTTGATCCTTTAGATATTCGATATCTATTTGCCTCCGTTAACTATCATACGAAGCTACAGCTCTCTACAGAGGCTCTAAAGGGTGCTCAGAATGCCCGATTAGGGATTAACAAACGAGTTGCTGAGTTGGGAGATGTGAGAGGTAACCTAATACCAGAATATATTGAAAGATTTAAGAATGCCTTAGAGAATAATCTTAATATGTCAGAGGTGATGGCGATTGTGAATGAGTTATTAAGATCCAACAATCCAAAAGAAGATATCCTTGTTACTGTTTTAGATTTTGACAAAGTATTAGGACTTGGCCTAGGTGCTGTACAGAAAGAACCAGAGACAGTTCCAGATGCTATTATTTCACTCTGGGGGAAAGAGAGAGATAAAGCTAGATCTGAAAAAAGATTCTCAGACGCGGATAATTATAGAAAATTAATGGAAGAAGCTGGTTACAAAGTAATGGATACACCAGAAGGTACTAAATATGCAAAATACTAAATCATTAAAGATAGAGAAATCACAAGAAGCAAACTTTAAGAAAACACTCCTTAATTTAGGTTGGAGAGAAGAAAAATCTACAAATGAATACATCGTTTGGAGAATGAAAAGCTATTTAGGTTCTGTAGCTATGCTATACACCAGCGGCAAATTGGTATTACAAGGAAGTGAAGATTTCTCAAATATCATAATTGATGGAAACAAAGGAGAAGAGGACATGCTTCCACACTTGGGAGTAGATGAAGTAGGAAAAGGTGATTACTTTGGTCCTTTGGTAATTGTCTCTTGTTTTGTAAATAAGGAAAATGTAGAAATCTTTAAAAATATTGGAGTAGGGGATTCTAAGAAGTTTTCGGACAAGAAAATTATGGAGATGTATTCTCAGTTAAAAGATTATGCATATTACTATGCAAGTATTGTAATGCCTTCTGAGTACAATCAGTTACAGAAAGAGACAGGGAATGTTGCAATTCTTCTAGCAAGGCAACATTCTAAAGTCATTGAGATGGGTTTGGGGGATCTTAAATCCAAAAATGTAGAATGTAATACTGTGGTTATTGATCAGTTCTCAAACAGTAAGAGTAGGATACTAAATGAATTAGGAAAGTATGGAAAGGAAGCACAGATAGATCAGTTTCATAAAGGAGAGTCTGATATTGCGGTAGCTGCAGCCTCAGTTATTGCAAGAGGCATATTTGTAGAAGAGATGGACAAGCTTTCAAAGGTATATGGTTTTGATTTTCCCAAAGGTGCCTCAGATGTCATAGGGAAAGGGAGAGAGTTTGTAAAGAAATATGGAAAGGAAGAACTTAATAACGTTGCTAAGATATCGTTTAGAACTACTAAGAGTTTGATTTAGAAGTCTTACTTCTTTTGTCTGCTTTTACAGCTCTAGCTATAATGGCTATTAGTAGTATTACAAAAATCAATATCCCAGGATAGAGATAGTATGAAATCAGAGCATTATCTTTGGTAATAGAATTTTCATCTACACCATTGTAGAATCTTCCTACGACTTTTCTCCCAAAAAGGATATCTGATATATGCCAATCAGATATTGAGATTGTTTCCTCTATGCTTTCTTTGGGATAGAGCTTTTGATTATTAGCATTAATGTGCTTGTATATTGGAGCATAGGAGCTTTTCCCATCATAGACTTGTATCTCTCCTTGTGGTTGTTCTACATAGTTGGTTGTATTTTGATATGTATATTTAACAATTGTAGGTTTCAAGAAAGGTATTCCCTTGTCTACTATCTCTGTTGTAATTTGTGCAAACTCTCCACTGATACCTAGTACTGCAGCATCAGATTTCTCAAATATGTGTATCACAACAAGTTGTGAAAGTGTATCTATAGTTCCTAACTGATTTTGCTGGCTTAGATATCCAGGAGTTAGTACTTTCTGAAGGACAATGAGATTAAAATATGTTCCCATGGTAAGGTTGGTAGGGGGAATTATTTCGTAATTTAGACTTAGGGTGCTTCCTGGTTGTACTGTATATGTCTCTTTGTCTAAACGTAGGAATATGGTTTTGTCACTGGTTATGAGCTGTAATGTTTTAGGATCATATGCTGAAACAATGGGGTTAATAGTTACAGGAATACTACTTTCATTTTTGTAAGTGAATTTACCTGTAGCTTTTGTGTCTTTCGCAATACCTGCTTCATAGATTGCAGGTGTAACTGAATCTGCATACGCACGAGAAGAGGTCAATGAAATTATTCCGATGGTACAGAATATTGTTATGAAGAAAAATATCTTGTTTCTCATCTTGGTCGTGGATGATATATTTCTTTCTCTTTTTTCTTTTTCTTAATCAATTTGATTGTTACAATCACAGTAATGATTACTATTAAGGCAATTAGTATTACCTTCCAGGGTATAATCCAAAAGGAGATTTCTGAAGTTAGTGGAGCGAATCCTGGTTGGAATGTACGATATGTTACTATTAATTTGGCTTTAATAGGGCCAAGCACTATGGAGTTATCTTTGGTTAGAAACGAGCCAAGGTTCCATTTGGTTTCGTAATTCCCAATATTGTCTCTAAGTACACTCTGGTTATTGGGATTGAATGGAATAGTGGCTATCTCTTGGTCGAATATGTTTGTGAGTATTATTTCTCCAGTTGGTGTTATATGTGTATCTCCTAAGTTTTTGATCCTAGTATCAAATGTTATATCTGGATATTCATAGAAATTATCATCTGTTGTAAATTCCAAGAGCTCCGCATTCTCTACAAACTCTGTACCAATCTTTACGAGTATCGGCATCCCCAGTGCAAGTGTAGTGGTTGCTCCTGTGCCTGTTAATTTGTCCTCATTTTCAGAGATGAAAGCGATAATTACGTTGTATTCTCCTTTAGTAGCATCTTTGGGAACATTTATCTCGTAATATATCTTCTCGTTTCTGTTTGGTACTAAATTAATACTGTTAATACTTGTAGTTGTCCATGTTGTGGCAGTGTACAAGCTTTTAGCTTCTTCTTCCTCTGTGAGTAGAACTGCTGTACCAGGCTGATTTTCAATCTGTCTAAATCCTCTGACTACAATATTGTATTTTGTTGTTTTCTCAGTTAGGTTCCAAACCACTAATTCACCATTGTATTTTTGTCCTGCGGTAAGTTGAAGCTTTTCAGAAGTAGGGGCTGTGCCAAGAGAAATATTGTCTGCACTTACTTTACCACTAAAGAAGAAGGAGAATGAGAAAAAAAATAACAGAATGAATATTCCTTTAAAAAGCTGAGTATATATGTTTTTCATAGTCTAGTAATAACCACCACAAACAAAGGTAACACTCTCTGAGTAGCTTCCTGCTTGTGCAGATGAACCTGCTCTTGCACCATATGTAATTGTAGAATTTTCTGCAGATGCTTGTGCACCATTCTGGTAAAGAATTAACTGTGCTCCTGAGGTTGTCCTATCCAAGGCTCCAAATGTACCCGCAGTCCCATCACTGAAATCAGAAGGTACAACTGCTGCACCACCTGCATCAGGATCTGAGACTGTCATTCCAAAACCTTCTGCACCTACACCAGTAAGTGCAATTGTGCCACTTCCTGTTGAAGGAATAAGGTATGTTGTTGCGGAAGATTTGTACAATCCTGCATCTGTAGAGCTATCTCCTGTACCATATGCTGCCCAGTAGTATCCACTTGTTGTGGTTGAAGTTGTTGTCGAAATTGTATGTGTTACTGTTGAGTATGATCCACCAGGGTAGAGTGAGCCTAAGCTTACTGCACTGGTACTGATACTACAGTTTACAGAAGGAACAGCAGCAACTGTTGCAGAGATAACGACAGTATCACTTGCTACTAAGTATAGCCCAAAGGTACTAGAGTCGATGGTTGTTCCGTTTTTGGCCTCAACTGTTACATCATGTTCTCCTGCAGAAGATGCAGTTCCAATAACGCCTGCAGCTGATCCATTTGTAATCTTTACACCGTAGGTGGTACCTGCGGTTAAAGCGCCTACGTTTGATATTGTTATCTTATCTACTGATGATGATCCTGATCCTTGAGCGCATACTGCTGCCAAGGCGGTACCAGAATTTGGCATAACAGCATCAATTGCCCAGTTTGTAGTTGCATAGTCTGCAGCTGAAGATGAGACACCTGTTACTGTTAATGCACCTGCGGTTCTACACCAAGTGGAATCATCTCCATCAGGGAATGATATTGTTACTGTCCCTCCAGAGGGTATTGTTTGTGCAGTATCGATAGCTAAGACATATTCTACGGTAGGAGAGGAACCATTGATATTGGTTTGAATTCTACTAAGGTAGAGATATGATGCTGAAAGGGCACCTGCTTTAGAAGTGAAGTATGGGAAAAGTAGTACAAAGAAGATCGATAAGACGAGAATGGAGATACTTCCTGTAATCAAGCTAGACTTTTTCATATTTTTAGGGCAGAAATATAATGAGTACCTTTAATACAAGTATAATTTAATCAATATATGTATACTTTGTCAAATAATTATATGGTAATAATAATCTCCTCCAAAAACATTGGAGTAGGGGGTATCCTTTATTAGTACCTAGGTACTAGGATGAAGTATATTTCCTCAGAATAATCAGTAGCAGGAGTCTTGTTGGTGCTAGCTTTTGCGATGAGATTGATTCCAATTCGACCATTTTGTATTGGACCACTTCCGTCATACATTTTACTTGCAGTTGTAAGTACTGCTCCTACATTGTTTATACTTCCTCCATAACCTGTAACGGTGGAGAGATTTCCTAGATATGCTGAAGTGTCATTGTACATATAGTAGTTTTGTAATCCAAAGCCCTCAGATGCTGCATCTAGATCTGCAGTTGCCGAGGCTATGGTTTGAGATGTGGTTGTACTTCTTAGTCCACCATTCTTACCATATTGTATAACGGCTACACCACCAGAAGAGTTACTACTAATATCCAACCATACCAAGCTAGTTGATTTGGTTGCAGCCGCACCTGCTACTAAGTTACTTGCGCCTGAGAAGGAGATAGTATATGGAGAACTTGATTCTGTAGAGGTCCCACTTGATGGTGCAATATCAATATCAAAGAACACTGTCCCAATTGTAGTGGTTGCACTAGAAGCTTTACTGTAATCTGATTGGGTGAAATCTCCACTCAATGCAGAGATTTCAATGTAGTAGGTAGTATTTGATGCTAATCCTTTAATATTGAAAACCTCAGCTTCCCAATATGCTTGTGTTCTAAAATCATTAATATCATGATTTGCTAAAAGTTCTGGTTTAAATGTTGCTCCATCTATATATTGCACATCATTAACAAAATTGTCTGTAGATATAGCTATGGTATATAGAGTGTCAGATGGATTACTGTTAGTTATGATTTCAAATCGAGCCTTGTCATAGCATCCATTACCTCCACACAGTGCTACCATTCCTCCACTTAATTCAGCAGGTCCTGTTAAGCAGTTGGTACTCCCATTTGTTGTAGTTTCAAAGCATTGGATACCTGGTTGTGCAGCTAAGAAGTTTGATGATGGGTCTTGTTGTAGTCTGTAGTTAGCAGAGTAGTTTCTAGGGTCTGCGGATATGTTACCTACTGTACTTGCTACGCTGTAATTACCTGATACTGAATCGAGTAGTCCACCTCCTGTGGATGTAGTAGCGCCTACAATTTTGTAGTTACCTGAATCTAGGTCTGTAGCGAATGCAGATTGTGCTAGTGTAAGGGATATCCCAGTTACAAGGATTACTTTGAATATGTTGGCAGTTTTCATCATTAATGATATTGTAAATTGAAACTATTAGTCAACAAATATATGAAAGAGACGGTTGTACATGTAAAAAATTTAAGGAAAATATATCATACTAGGGTTAGTAAGGGGTTGTTTAGTACTGAAAAGAGGGAGGTTGAGGCGGTTAAGGATATTTCTTTTGATATATATGGTGAAGAGGTTGTTGGTTTCATTGGTCCTAATGGTGCGGGTAAGACTACTACATTAAAGTGTCTTTCGGGTTTGTTAGTGCCTACTAGTGGTGAGGTTGAGGTGTTGGGGTTTAAACCAGAAAAAAGAAAGAAGGGTTTTCTACAGAAGATTGCACTTGTGATGGGTCAGAAGAGTCAGTTGTGGTGGGAGTTAGCTCCTGTTGAGACTTTTAAGCTTAACAAGGAGATCTATGGTATTTCGGACAAGGAATATAATGAGGTGGTTAATGAGATGGTTGAGATTTTGGATATCAAAGAGGTCATACTTAAGCCTACTAGGAATCTTTCTTTGGGTGAGCGTATGAGGTGTGAGATTGTTGCGGCGTTGTTGCATACTCCTGAGTTAGTTTTCTTAGATGAACCAACTATTGGCTTGGATGTGGTTTCTCAACATAACTTGAGGGAGTTCATAAAGGTGTACAACCAGAGGTACAAGGCTACGGTACTGTTAACTAGTCATAACATGGAGGATGTTTCTAATCTTTGTAAAAGGGTTATAGTTATTGATCATGGTGTGGTTTTGTATGATGGTAAGATTTCTGAATTGATTAATGGTTTTGTTAAGGAAAAGCAGATTCATTTTGTACTAAAGGAAAATATTTCTCCTGATGATTTTAAAGCTTTAGGTAAGTTAACTGTGTGTAGTGGTAATGAGGGTACGCTTGAGGTGAGTAGGGAGAGGGTTAGTGATGTGTCTAAGGAGTTATTAAATTTGTTTGAGGTTGTTGATTTGGATATTAGTGAACCTAATTTAGAATCTGTTATTAAGGGTATTTTTGAGGGTGGGTACAAGATTTAATAGGTTTTTTTTGGTATAATCCCTATGTTCATATATATGGAGAGGTGTCAGAGTGGTCGAATGAGACGGTCTTGAAAACCGTTATATGGGTAACCATATCGGGGGTTCGAATCCCTTCCTCTCCGGATTGAACTTGAATCGTTATTATTTAGCTATTTGATATGATAAAAAGTTTAGCAGAAATCCAAACCCCAGATGTACGGACCAAACTGTCTCTCTTAGATCTTCATCAGGCAATTGAGTGGAGAAAAGGATTTGAATTCATTACAGATGATGTTTTGTTAAGAAATATCTCATATCAACTCCAATATCTAGATTTCTTAATTGAACTACATAATAAATATCAAGTATATGGAGTAATTGATTCACTTCTTTGTAAAAATATCATTGTGAATATCAATTCAATTGTGGAGGCATGTCTCGACTATACAGCAAGACAAGCTATGAAAAAATCTAACAACTTACATTGCAATGAGCAGATTGCATATGTGGACTTAATAAATATGGCATGTGAGGATTTCGGAATTATTAGTACCACATTAGTTAAAATGTTACATCAGTTAAGGAAACAAAGAAACTTTCAACATTTTCAGAGTCAAGAGGAAAGAGAGTTGGATAAATACAAGCCAAAGGATGCCAATTACGCGATAGAAATTCTTAAAATATTTAGAGATCAGTTGAAAGAATACTATAATAGATATTTGCAAGAGGAGAAGGAATAGCAAACCTTAAAACATAATCGGGAAGGAAGAATTTGGATTATATATATTAATCTTGACAGTTAGTATAAGGATAAGAACAGTTATGAGAGCTACTACCCGAGAAGAATATAATATGAATAATCAAACTCAAGGCAAGTATTAAGAATAGGAATTGGATATACTCTTTAGCACTGGAGGGTTTCTTTTCTGCTACTAGAAAAACTAGAATAGTGACGACAGGAATAATAAAAAGATATTCAACCATATTATTTTTTTAGTACTAAATTTACATAGCAACTATCTTCTTATCCAATAACCATCTTCCATTAGTTACTTTCCATTCATTGTAGATGCCGCTAATTGATTGCATGGACGGATCGTAGAAGTATGTAATTAGTCTAAAGTCAGATTTGCTATCATCAGTGAAAGCCATATATAAATCCATATTTCCTCGGGTTAATTTATCTTCTGATATAAAAGTTTTAAAATCAAAATATAGCCTAGAATAGGTATCTTTGGTTAGTTCATAAGCGACAATATTGTAAGATGATCCTACATAATCGAGAGTACTAAAGAATAAGTATTTATTTTCTAGGTTTTCATTCTCGTATATTATTAATTGAATTTCTTGCTTACATCCTGCGTTATTGTCATAATCCTCGCATACAACATCGGATCTTAAGTTATCTGTCAAAGTAGAGTTGTTTAACTTCAAACTACAAGATGGCCAGTAGGGTGGGATTGATAGAGAATCTTTATCTATTTCACGGCATTCTAAATATAAATAGTCACTATCCCCAATATCAAATTTGTCTTTTACGATACTTCCCGTTTGAATATCATATTGTGGGGTATCTACTGCCTTTTCAATTTTAATATATCCATTGGGGTTCCACTTATCATTTGTAAATATGTCAGCTCCTTCATAATATGTCTTATCTTCAGGATCAAGGAGACTGATATCTGCAGTACCTAAAACCAGTGGCTTAGAGGTTGATTTTGTTGGAAACAATATATCCGCATAATATGATCCTATTGCAAATGTCATAATCATACATGGAAGAGAAATAGCAATACCCTTCATTATCCTTTTTACACTAACTTCTTTAGATAAGAATGGGTTACTACTCATGCCAAAATAGTACACAAAAAGTTAAGAATTATCAATTCATATCCAATAATTATGTATATTGTTAATCTGTGGCTCGAGGTTTCGCTTTTTGTTATCTATAGGATTCCACTTTAATTAAGGTTTTGATATAATCAACAAGCAAATATATGGTATTGATTAGAGCTATGGGGCAGAAAGAAAAACACTTAGAAATGATCCAAGAGATCATAAAAAGGATTGCGAATAATTCTTTTTTTATAAAAGGATGGGCTATTACCCTTGTTGCAGGATTGTTAGCATTACTTTCTAAAGATCCATCATTTGCTTATGCAGTGATTATTTTCATTCCTGTGGCTTTTCTTTGGTGCTTGGATGCATACTTTATATCGCAAGAGCGATTATTTCGAGATTTATATGAATCGGTGCGAAAACTCAAGGATGAAGAAATAGATTACTCTATGGATGTTACCCAATTTCGCAAAAAGAAAAGAAATTCTTGGCTTTGCTCCTTCTTTTCACACACACTTATTCCTTTCTACTTATCCCTAATTGCAACAATATATTTCATATTGTTAATTTTATTTTAATTTTTATATAAAAAGATATGTCAACAAAAAGACAAGTTTTTTATAGTTTTCATTATAAACCTGATAACTGGAGGGCCGCTCAGGTTCGAAATATTGGAGCAATAGAAGGAAACAAACCTGCGCCTGATAATGATTGGGAGGATATTGCCAGTGAGGGAGATGATGCGATAAAAGAGTGGATTGATGATCAACTTAAATATAGATCTTGCACCATTGTGCTAGTTGGGAGTAATACAGCAAATAGAAAGTGGATTAATTATGAAATAATAAAATCCTGGAATGAAGAAATGGGAGTGGTAGGGATATATATTCATGGATTGAAGAACAAAGATGGATATATTAGTGAAAAAGGAGAAAATCCTTTCGATTACATTGGTTATGGAGATGAAAAATTATCTTCTGTTGTAAAATGTTATAACCCTCAGGGTACTAATAGCCAGGAAAGATATGATTGGATAAGCAGGAACATCTCAGTTATCGCAGAGCAGGCTGTTAATATTAGGAAAAGCAATTAATAAAAAAGAAAAGTATATAATAGGTGTTGCTCAGTTGTGGCTTTTTATTTTATTTTACAATAAACCATGTTAACCATAACCTACTTTGTACATGGTACAACTACAGATAATGAACAACACATATCCAGTGGTTGGAAAGATGTAGATATATCTAAAAAAGGTATACAACAATCCATAGAACTACCCACCTTAAATACCACACCCTTTGATACAGTATTCTGTAGTGATCTATTAAGAGCCATACATTCCACAAACCTATCATTTAAAGATAAATATCCAATAGTTATAGATAAAAGATTAAGAGAATGTAACTATGGTGATTACAATGGTAAACCATCGGATATGGTAGAACCATTACAAGAACAAATGATATATACAAGATTCCCTAATGGAGAATCATATGAAGATGTAAAGGAAAGAATAGGGTTATTCTTAAACGATATTAAAAGTAAATACGATGGTAAACATATAGCTATAGTTGGACATAAAGCACCCCAATTAGCATTAGATGTATTACTAAAGAATATGACATGGGAAGAAGCATTTAAAAACGATTGGAGAAAGATAGGGAAGTGGGAAGCAGGGTGGGTGTATACAATGAACTAATTAAAAACTAGAAATCTTTTCTAAGGTAATATATAATATAAATACAAAGATCTAGCGTCCGAATTGTCACCGCATGGTGCGCGTTCCTAGACAAGCACTAGGATAGGCGTTAGATCGAATTTTTATATATCCATTCTTCTCCAATCTTATTTCTTATAACTTGCCTGTAAACTTTACTATCGAATGGACACATTTGATCTTGTCCCTCTGGGGTTAACACAATAACACAACTTAACAAAGAACTACGGCATCCGTAAACAAACACGGGTGCCGTTTTTCTTTTAACAGCCATTGTACCACGTAGACCCCTATAGTAATTATTAGACGATTATTATATAATTTTCTCGTCTGTACAAAGACATAAGTTCTTTTTCAATTCATAAAACTCAAGAGAGAGAGGGTTGTTACAAATGAAAAAATGGATGGAATTAAGTGAGAAGGTAATTGGATTCCTGGCTTCGGTTAAGCAAGGAATTACTTTCTCAACCTCAAGTCGAACAATTGCTACTCTGGAGGGTGGAATAAAGGTTACTTTCTTGGAAGAAGTTTACGGGGAAGAAGGACGTCTTTCCGTGAAATTCCCCTCTATGACAAGAGGAAATCTTCCTGTGGAAGTACCAATTCTTGAAAGAGCTATCAGTAGCGCAATTGAGACTTTACCAGTCTGTTCTTTTTGGGAAAAGGGTTCGCCATATGCATTTACACTTATATGGGATGATGACCCACTCAAAGCGTTTGCGGAGATAGGCGAGAAGAAAGGAGTCCTCGACTTAAAGAGTTTATTGTAACTGATTAAAGAACTACGGCATCCGTAAACAAACACGGGTGCCGTTTTTCTTTTACCCGCCATACCCCATATATATATCTTCCTTGTTATTCTAACCATTTTAGAATATACTCACTACTGTCCGTATTAAAATTAAAAAGAAAATATATACAATGAGAGACTTTAATAGATCAGGTGGAAACAGTAGAGGCGGAGGAAGAAGCTTCGGTGGAGGTGGTAGAGGTAGAAGTTTTGGAGGAAGAAGCGAAAGACCAGAAATGTTCGATGCAGTATGCGATCAATGTGGAAAAGACTGTAGAGTCCCATTTAGACCATCTGGAGACAAACCAATATACTGTAGCGAATGTTTTGAATCAAAGAGAGAAGACGGTGGTAGAGATGACAGAGGAGGAAGATTTGAAAGCAGAGATAGAAGACCAAGCTTTGATAGAGGTGGATTCAGGGATAGAGAAGAGAAGCAAATGTTTACAGCAGTATGTGATCAATGTGGACAGGAATGTGAAGTTCCATTCAAACCATCAAGTAACAAACCAATATTCTGTAGCAAATGTTTCGAAGGTAAAGAAGGAAACAAGAGTAATGGTAGAGGTGGATGCAACTGTGATTGTAAAGCAGAGATTGAAGCATTAAACAAGAAATTGGACAAGATTATTAGTATTCTTGAACCTATTAAAGAGGTAAAAGCTACTAAGAAAGCTATAGAAAAGGAAGTTGCTGAAGTAGTTAAGGAAGTAAAGAAAACAGCAAAGAAAGTAGCTAAAAAGGCAAAAGAAGTTAAGGAAGTAATTACTGAATAATTCTTTTGTAAAAGTTAGTATCATAGCCGAGCGGAAACGCTCGGTTTTGTTATATATATACTTTGAAATCTAGGGAAATCGTAGTAATAGCGGTATAATAACGAATTAGTTCCTTATGGAGGAATTAAAATCTTGTACGATCATTAAAAAAGGGAGGCACAAAGTGCTACTTAATATACTGTATGCAGAAAAAACATTGATTGTTCTAAGCCTTCTATTCTTAGTATTAGCGTTTTTAGTACTAGGAATGTGTGCTAATGGAAAAATCTTGGGCTACCGTGTTGTTTCGATTATAGCGATCCTGGTTGCTGCTATCTGTTGTTATCTTTCTATCATACAGAAAGTTGTAGCCCTAGCGTGGATATCAGGTATAATCACAGTAATTTGCATAATAAGTATCTTTTTCTTCTGGAAGAACCCAGATATCAGAATAGATAAAACAGAAACGTCTTTCTGGCACTAAATGATGTACAAGGTGGGCCAGTGGCTTATATATTTCTAAGCCACTGGTTTAACTTCAATTTGTAAATATACCCCTTTCTTAGTATCATTGTGAATTCCATAAGAATATACATATAACAAAGCTATGGATCTTGTTGCACTAATAACACAAATAATTTCAACTGCTAAATACCCTGTCATATTCTTGATGTTTTTCATCGATGGATCATCTACCAATTTCATAGCTTCGACATTAGCTGGGAGTGGATTACTAAATATATGGATAATAGGGGGAGCTGCAATAGTAATAGAACTAATGGTAGATATGTTTTACTTCTTACTTGGCCATAAGGTATCAGATACCGATATTGTAAAAAGATTAACTAATAGTGAGAAGAGTAATTTCATAAAGACAATAGAGGGAGCATACAAAAAACACCCTGGAATTACATTGATGTTAGTAAAATTTGCAGGACCTTTGGCTATTCCAGGAATTCTGTATATGGGAAAAATGAAAGCTATGAGTATTCCAAAGTTTTTAGGATACGCAGTAATTGTGGCTGGTATTAGAGCTGTTTTGTTGTCATTTATAGGGTATATGGTTGGAAAAGGAGTGGGCCAGTTTATGAAAATATATGACCTTTTCAAAGCCATGGGGGTTATTCTTCTCATAGCTGTTATAATGTTTATTGTATACAAAACATTTGAGAAAAAGATACAAGCCTTTGTTCTAAATATATTTAAGCAAATAAAGTAGATGGGAAATAAAATATTACCAATATCTATAGTCATTCCTGCGAAAAATGAAGAAGCCAACATAACTGCTTTGATGGAAAGCATAAAAAAACAGGCATACCAACCAAAAGAAATCATATTAGCAGATGCTAAATCTCAAGACAGGACAGTAGAAATTGCTAAAAGGTATGGTGCAAAGGTGGTAGAGGGTGGACCAATTTCTATAGGAAGAAACAACGGATTCAAAGCATCTACTCAGGATACAATTGTATTTTTTGATGCAGATGTACAACTTTTGGGAGAAAACGATTTAGAAGAAATAATAAATATCTTTAAAGAAAAAGAATTAGATTGTGCGACATGCCACTTTGAATATACAGGAAAACGATCTTTTTCCAAATATATGACTACCAAGTTCATAAATATTGCAAAGGATATAAGTGCGATGTCTCCATTACCAGGTTTGAAATGGGACTGGGGAACAGTATTGATAATAAAGCGTGACGTTTTCGAAGAAGTGGGAGGCTTTGCTGCAGAATTCAAGTACATGGAAGATAGCCTAATGATTCAGAGAGTTGTGAGTATGAAATACAAGTACAAGGTTATTAACAAGAGAGTAGGTGTAGTTATTAATGGGAGGCAAAGTAGAACGG
Organism: uncultured Candidatus Saccharibacteria bacterium; assembly: GCA_964560525.1. GTDB lineage: Bacteria > Patescibacteriota > Dojkabacteria > SC72 > SC72 > UBA12078. Next base: position 60,422 of record CAZLLO010000002.1, read on the forward strand.
GAAAGTTTTTTTCAAAATCAAAAGAATCTCTTGCTGCTATCTTAGGTATTATATCCGTGAACATGGTTAGATTCTCTTTAACAAGAGATTGGGGATACAAACTCAATAAGGTTAGTAGCAAATTGTATGGAGAACTCGGGGGAATCATAAAATACAATAACCCATACAAACCACAGGATAGAGATGGAGGATTTCCTACAGAAACATCCAAGTTTATGCGAAGAGTGTATGAAATTATTCCTGGTTTCTTTACTTGGCTATTTATTCTTTCTCCTGTAATTTTTGCGCTATTACAATGGAACCAAGTCTTCGCTATATATGTTGCTTTCCTAGTGGCATATTGGTCATTGAGAACTATAAAGTTCATGACAGGTATATATATTGGTCTTAGACGGACAAAAAGAGACACAACAACAGATTGGGTTGGAAAGATAGATAATGAGGCGAAAGAAGAAGCTAAAGAAATTAGGTTTGTATATTTGTGTCCTGTATCTTCAGAAAGTTTAGATATTTTGGAACCCTCGTTTGAGGCATGGGCTAACAGTGACATTGGTGCAGACAAGATAGATGTGGTAATTGCAATGGAGGAGAAAAAGAAAGATCTACAGCTAGAGAATCTTAAACATTTGAAAGAAAAATATGGGAAAAAGTTTGGAAGTATCCGCCACTATATCCATCCTTTTGGAATAGAAGGAGAGGTGGCTGGTGTCAAAGGAGCTAATATTAACTGGGCGGGTAGACATTTTGTTATGGATTTAGAAAAGGAAGGTAAGGATATTTCTAAATATCTTTTAATATCTTGCGATTCTGATTTAAGGCCACATCCAAAATATCTTTCTGCAGTATTGTACAAATATCTTACTGTAGAAGATAGAGATAATCGGTACTATGCAAGTGCATTGCACACCTTTAATAACAATATATGGCACGTACCATCATTGATTAGGGCACAATCCAATATGTTAACGCTTGTACTCTTGCAGAACTGGGTAGTGGATAAATTAAAGCGAATACCATTTGTTGGGGAGAATATATATGTAAGAGACACATTCTCTTCATATATAGTTAATCTTGGAACATTGAAAAAACTAGAATTTTGGAATCCTGAGATTGCTAATGATGACACCGCTTTCTACTGGAATGCAATGGTTAGAACTAAGGGTACATTTAAAAGTCAAGAAGTATATATCCCAACATACAATGATGCTGTTGAAAACGAAACTTTTGTTAAATCCCATGTATCATATTACAAACAGCAACATAGGTGGGGATGGGGTGTTATCAATGTCCCAATTACAATGGCTGCGCTATTTAGTAAAAAAAGTGAGTTCCCAATTTACAGGAAGTTGTTCTTACTTAAGAACATCTTTGAATACCAGATTTGGTATCTAACTGTTGTCTTCATACTTACATTTGGACTTAGTATCATGGGTTGGTTAAGTCCAACATATCAATATACTGTGCTTGCGTACAATCTTCAGAGAGCCCTCAGCTATATCTTTACTGCTATTACCCTTACCAACATCCCAATGGTCATATTCAGAAGACAGATAACTCCTGTACCGAAGGATTGGAAATGGTGGAGACATGTATTAGACTTCGCAGAGACATTTCTTGTTACTGTAAATATGCTAACCTTTGGATTCATACCATATGTTCAAGCTCAAACAGAAATGATGCTTGGTCAAGCGGCATTCAAACGTAATTTCTACATTACGGACAAGGTGCGTATGAAAAAAGCAAATTAAATTCAGTTGAATTTAATTTCCTCTTGGTAATGTATATACAATAAATTATTACTGTATATACATATATGTTTCTCAAGATCCTTAAAATGATTGTGTATTTCTTCATCATATTTGCAAAACCAGTCTATGCAGATAGTTTTGAAGAGACATCTGATGCTCAAAACAATCAGTACTATCAAACAGTAGCATTCGCATCTAATGGGTTTCCAGATATCCAGGATATACTGTATGAGAGAAGAGATTTCTTAGCAGAAGATACAAATACTGTTTTAAATAGCAATCTGAGTGCATATGCAGATTTCGATCTTACAAGGCGTATTCCTAATGTTGCAGACCATATAGATGCACCACCAGGCACACAGGTAGACATTGTCTACCTGTACAAGAATAGTACTGGACATGATCTTAATATTGATAAAATTGGTTTGATTCTAAGCAGAAACATAAAAGAAAATGGTGACCTAACTCAAATATTGGAAATATCAGAAACCAAAGAAGGTAATTTATTTTACAAGTATTCTGGACAAAATCTTCTAAAGTCAGGTATATACAAAGAATATCCTGGAAAAGGGATAATCTTTGCAAATGAACAAGGAGCAGACATCCTTGAGAACGTTAACATAAAGAATCCATTGTCAGTTGAACAAGTAAGTTTAGCAAAAGATCTTAAGGGAGATATTCTGGCTAAAATATTTGTACAAAATACAAGTAATGAATATCTTAGCAACTTACAATTTAAATATGGTACCTTCGAAAAAACGTTTAATCTCCCAGCATATCAAGAAGAGATTGTAGAATTTACTATTGAAAATTCACAAGAAGAATTAGGGTCATTTAGTATATATAATCCAAATATTCAAGAGGTTTGTGCAGTGTATGGAAATGAATATTACAACTATTTGGGAACAGATGCGATTTCAGTTTTTGCATATCGTGAAGAAAATATTGTCCCTGGTGCATTGGTTCAACCTGCACGAGAGAGCATGTGCATCAAACGCATCCCATATACTATGATTTCTGAGCCATTGGTTTTTGTTGAAGAAGATAGTGAACCAGAAGTATTGGGTGTTTCTGAGGGAATTAAAATATTACCTAAAACATCCAAAGTGGATTGGATATTTGTAGGCTTACTTGTTGTTGATGGGCTTCTTTGGTATTCTTTTGGTATATTAAGGAGGAAATATGAAAGTAAAAATATCAATACCAGAGTACGTACAAAAAGTAGCAAGGATGTTGGAGAAGGAGGGGTTTGAATGTTACCTTGTTGGAGGTGCTGTTAAAGATATTGTAATGGGAAAAGAACCTCATGACTATGATTTAGCAACAAATGCACTTCCAGATGAAATGTTAAATATCTTTCCAAAATCTGTATCAGTTGGTGCGAAATTTGGGACAGTAATGGCACTAGTACAGGACAATATGGGAGAAACTCATGAAATAGAGGTTACTACATATAGGAGTGAATCAAACTATACCGATGGTAGATGGCCAACAGATGTTAAATTTGTAGGTGAGATAGACAAGGATTTAGGAAGAAGAGACTTCACCTTTAATGCTATGGCGATTGATTTAACGGTAGCAAATTTGGATGGAAATGATGAAACGAAAGAGGTTGATATTCATGATCCATTTGGTGGTATCAAGGATATTGAATTAAAGAAAATACGTGCAGTTGGAACTCCGATTGAGAGGTTTAAGGAAGATGGTCTGAGAGCATTTAGAGCTTGTAGGCTGGCATCTCAGTTAAACTTTGATATTGATGAAGCAACATTTGAAGCCATGTCTGAGTCTGTTCCTGTTGCTGCCCAAGTTTCCATGGAGCGTATCCGAGATGAGTTCATGAAGATGCTTCTAAGGTCTTCCAAGCCATCTGTGGGTATTGATTTGATGCGAAGAGCAGGATTACTGACTCTCTTTATACCCGAGCTCTTAGAGGGGTTAGAGGTTGAACAGAAGTTGTATCATCATGATGATGTATATTGGCATAACCTTCGAACATGTGATGTAGCACATGACAGTGTAAAATTGGCAGCCTTGTTACATGATATAGCTAAGCCTCGAACTGATATGGGTAATGGTCATTTCTATGGTCACGATAGCATGGGCGCAGACATGACGGAAGAAATTATGAAGCGTATGAAATTTTCTCAAGCAGAGATAAAGAGGGTAAAACTTCTTGTAAAGAATCATATGTTCTACTACCCACATATGGAAGAAAATATGACAGAGGAAGAAAAAAACAATATTGAATTACACCAATGGTCTGATTCTGCAGTTAGAAGATTTCTGCAAAGAGTAGGGATAGAGAATATTGATGATCTGTTTAAATTGAGATTGGCTGATGCTCAATCTAATCCTAAGACAGCTTTTAAACCAGAAGAGATAACCTTACTTCAACAAAGGATATCAAAGGTATTACAACAGGATATGGCACTTAAGGTTACAGATTTGAAAGTTAATGGTGAGGATATTGCTCAATTAGGTATTCCGAAGGGTCCAGAAGTAGGAAGGATATTAAAGGAATTGTTAGAAATAGTTATGGATGATCCTATGCTTAATACTAAAGAAAAGCTCTTGGAAAAAGCTGAAACACTAAGGTAGCTATTTCTTCAGTTTCATTTTTTCCTCTTTTCCTCTATCATATACATATCTTAATTAACAAAACTGCCGTATGAAAATACAGTTCTGTGGAGCTGCCAAAACAGTAACTGGATCCTGTTACTATATAGATACTGGAAGTATTAAATTTGTAGTAGATTGTGGAGCATACCAAGGCTCAGATGAACAAGAAGCACTCAACTACGAGCCATTTCCATTTGATCCATCTAGCTTGGATTTTGTATTCCTTACCCATGCACACTTTGATCACTGCGGAAGACTACCTGTACTTGTTAAGCAGGGATTTCATGGAAGAATCATATGTACACAACCAACAAGAGATTTGGCAAAAGTAGTGCTTTTGGATGCAGCTAATCTCCAGGAAGAGGAATATGAAAGATGGGTAACCAGGGCAAAAGAAGATGGAACATTTAAAAGCTCTTCTGCAGAAGAAGGTGCTACATATGTCAACAGAAAACCACTTTTTACAGTAGCAGATGTAGAAGCGATGATGAGTTTCTTTGATGTATATCCATACAGCTCATCTGTAAGTATTAATGATAGTTTTGAATTTAGACTTAGAGATGCGGGACATATATTAGGTTCTGCAATGATGGAATTCTGGGTTAAAACAGAACTCGGTAGAACTAGGAAATTAGTATTCTCTGGCGATTTAGGTCAACCAGGTGCAAGAATAGTAAAAGATCCAGATATGGTTAGAGAGGCTGACTATGTCATTTGCGAATCTACATATGGAGACAGAATACACAGAGACAGAAATGAAACAGTATTGGAACTTTTGGCAATATTACAACAAGCCCAAAAAGATGAAGGGAATGTATTGATACCAGCTTTTGCAATTGAAAGAGCACAAGAACTGTTGTATGAAATTAACCTATTTGTGGAGAATAGGCTACTATCTGGATTACCAATATATATAGATAGCCCAATGGCATCTAAATCTACAGAAATATTCAAACAATACCCTGATTTCTACGATGAGGATGCTAAACGACTTCTTAAAAAAGGAGATGATCCATTTACATTCCCAGGTTTACATACGGTAGAAGATGCCGAGGAATCAAAACGTTTGATATCCAAACGAGGGATTGTCATCATGGCTGGTAGTGGTATGTGTACAGGGGGAAGAATATTACATCATTTGAAGAACAATATTGAAAACAGTAAAACACATGTTGTATTTGTTGGATTCCAAGTCAAAGGAACTTTGGGGAGAAAAATAGTAGATGGGGAGAAGTATGTACGAATATTTGGAAGAGAATATGAGAATAGGGCACATGTACATACTTTAGGAGGATTCTCTGCCCATGCAGATGAGCATGATTTAAGATATTGGTTAGGAAGTTTTGGACATACACCAAAACGAATATTCTTTGTCCATGGGGAAGAGCAAGTTGCTAATGGCTTTGCTGAGAAAGTATATCAAGAGTTACAGATAGATACATATGTTCCTAATTTAAATGAAGTTATTGAATTGAAGTAGTATGGAAAAATATCCTGAGATAGAGAAAATATATGAAGATATACAAAAGTTGAACATACAGGGAGCAACCAATGTAGCTATTTCTACCTTTGAGGGTATCAAGATTTACTTGGAAATGACAAAGGAAACAGATGCTCAAAAGGTATATCAAGACATATTTGACATTGGGGATCGACTATCTAAGGTGAGGCCTAATGAACCGTTGGCAGTGAATGGTATGAAATATGTAAAACATATTTTCAAAAAAGAATTTTCTGTTTTACCAAGCGTGTCCATTATGAAACAAAGGTTTGTTGAGCTTTGTGATGAATATCTTCAAATGATTTCCGAATCGAAGAAAAATATCATAGAGAAGAATAAGGAATATCTAAAAAACTATGACAAAGTGTTTACACATTGTCACTCTTCCACTGCAGAAATCCTGATCAAGGAATTAGAACAGAAGGATAAGGAGTTTGAGGTAGTGTGCACAGAAACTAGGCCAAGATTCCAAGGTAGGATTACAGCAAAGAATTTAGTAAATGCGGGGGTCAAGACTACATTGATAACGGATAGTGCAGCTGATTCTTTCGTTATAAATCGTGGGAATGTCCCGATAGACGTGGTTTTCTTAGGGTGTGATGAGATCATGAAAGGTGGATATATAATAAATAAGATTGGAAGTTGGGGCATAGCTATGAGTGCCCATTATGCGGATAAACCTGTATATGTAATTGCACCTCTTCTAAAAGTAGACGAGAGCTCATATCACGGAAATGTTGAGATAGAAGTGAGGGAGGATTCCGAAATATGGCCAGAGGCACCAAGAGGGTTGGAGATATATAATCCTGCATTTGAGATAGTGGATAATGTCCTAATTACTGGTTTTGCCACAGAATTTGGTATAGTTAAACCATCAGATATAGATTCTGTTACCAAAGAGAAATATCCATGGATATTTGATAGCTAACTTTTTACTTACTAGTTATGTCTTTTTACTTAAGAAGCAAAATATTGGATTTGGGAGAAGATAATAGTTTTAATGTTGTTCTCCATAGGAAAGATGCTGAGAAATTGGGTGTAAAAGAGGGAGAACTTTTGTATGTTGGTATTGGTGATGTTGAACTGTATGCGGATGTTATAGAAACGGAAGATAGAGTTAATCCAGGTGAGATAGGTTTGTTTGAAGAAATATGGAAAGGATACAAAATAGTTGGAGGACGTACAATCTTTGTAGATATTCCTGAGCGTAGTAAATCATTAGAAGCAATTAGTAGGAAGCTTTTAGGTCATGATCTTTCTAAAGAGGATTTGGAATTAATTATGCAAGATATTGCATCTAGGAGATTGAGAGAAACAGAGATTGCTTTTTTCATATCTACGTTCTTTAATCCTGGTTTTAATGAAGAGGAGATATATTGGATGACTCAGGGTATGGCACAATCAGGGGATTCTTTGTCGTTTAAGGGCTTGAGAGGTAAGGACTCAGTTATAGCGGATAAGCATTCCATTGGTGGTGTGGCTGGTAAGGGTATTACACCCGTACTTGTACCTATCTTGATATGTGGAGGGTTAGTTGTCCCGAATACTTCTTCTAGGGCCATAACAGCTCCTTCAGGTACCTCAGATATCCTTGAGGTTGTTATGCCTGTTTCATTAACAGAGGAACAAATTAAAGAGGTTGTTAAAAGAACGGGTGGTTGTTTGTTCTGGGGTGGTTCTTTGAGCATCTCTCCAGCAGACGATGTAATTATTAATGTTGAGAGATCCCTTCGTATTCAGGAGTACCAAAAGGTATTGGTGAGTATTGTAGCTAAGAAAGTTGCTTTGGGGATAGAGAATATTTTAATAGATCTTCCATATGGTAAGGGTAGTAAGATAGAGGTTACAGAGGATGTGTTTAAATTAGCAAAAGAGTTTAAGAAACTGTTTAAGAAATTTGGTATCGAATGTGAAACGACGACTCGTAAGGTTAATGGTCCTGATGGTAGAGGCATAGGTCCTAACCTTGAAATTAAAGAATCACTTAAAATACTTGAGAGAGAAGGTACTGCATCCCTAGAAATGGAAAAGGTATGTATTGATATGGCTGGAATCCTCTTTGAAGCCACAGGGATATCAAAAGAGGGGGAGGGTAAAGTTCTTGCTCAAGAGATATTGGATTCTAAAAAAGCATATGAAAAATTCTGGGAGATAGGTTTTGCTCAAGGTGCTACTAAGATTGTAAGAGCAAGTGATATTAAGACAGGAAATCTAAGCTATGATATTAAATCAAAGGTTAGTGGTGTTGTTAAAATGATTAGTAGTATAGAGATCGTTAATGTAGCTCGTGCTCTTGGTTGTCCTCGTATAAAGGAAGCGGGTATGTATATGCACAAGATGCCAGGAGAGAGTGTAAGCAAGGGTGATGTACTTTTCACCATGTATGCTACTTCTGAAGATAGGTTAGAGAATGGTAAGAAAGCAGCAAATATTGAAAAGATGTATGAGATAATTTAGATAACGATCTTATTTCTCTCTTTTCTTTTTACTTTTCGTACAATACTTCTAGTAACAAATACTATTATAGATATTACTACGACAAGGAGTATAACAGGTCCCGTTATGATGATCGCTTTACCTACAGTAGTTGTCTTTAAGAATGTATTAAACCATTGCCCAACACTATATCCATTGCTTTGAGGAAGATCTTCAGTAGATTCATATCCTTTATCAGGTACTAAGTCTATATATGTTTTTAATGTCTTAAAATCAATATTACTACTATCTACACCATAAACATTTAAGTTATATCCATCTGTAGTCAATACATCTATATTATCTGCTGAATATACCTTTATATTTGAAAGCGTATCACCGTTGAATACCTCCCAAAGTACTCTATCTATACTCTGTCCAATCTTCATATTACTACTCTCTAAGGTAGGATCTACAGAAAGCCATCCATAATCTGGAATCCAAATTTGTACCCATTGGTGTCTTACTTGAGATTCCTCTTTTTCTCCTAGACTCGCATATCCTAGTGCTGCTCTTGCTGGAATACCTTGGGCTCTAAGTAATGCAATCATGGAATCTGCATATTCCATACACACGGAAGCACCACCTTCTAGTGCTGCTTTTGCCCCGATTCTTTCATTTTCTGAATTGGCCTTGTTCTGATCATATGTTAATTTACTTCCTACATACTCATAATCCGCCCTTATGATATCCATGATAGTGACTTTTCCCTCAAGTAGTTTGCTTGCCTCTGCCTGTACAAAGGAGTCTGTAGATTGCCAATATGTTGTAGCATTTAAATACCTATTTAAATATGAGCTTTCCTTTACCTTCGATTTGTAGTTATCCCAACCTAAGTCCATGCTAGCCTTGGTAGCATCGTAGCTATCTTGGTTAACAACAATATATCCTTCAACAGTGATCGTACCAATCTGGTTAGAAGCTACTTCGAAAGACGCTATGATATTACCCTCTTCATCTTGTGAGATATTCGAGGGAGTAGGGGTTACATTGGTGAAATATACCTTTTGTTTAGTTTCATCAAATTCTCTAGGTAGAGAGATCTCAAATATATTTGTAGAGAGGGCTTTAAATACGTCTGCATATTTTTCGGGTATGAGGGTATCTGTCTTTGGAGTAGTGTATGTTAATGCAAACTTGTAGGTTACAGAATTCCCAAATTCTAGATATGGAGAATTCTCAATCCTATTATCCTGTGCAAATGAATATGTAGTTTTTCCACTCTTTGTAGTTTTGGTAAATTCAGATGGATATATCTTGGCTAATTGTCCAATGTTGCTATCTGTAATTATGCTTAGATTGTAGTTAAATTGTGTAAGAGTATTAGTATTTTTGTCTGTTTGCTGAAATGCAATATCTTCTGGTAATGCTGGAGCTTGGAGTGTCACAAAGTTCATAACTTTAGTTACGTAATCGTGTGTAAGGTAAGAGATTTGGATAGCGTATGGCGAGCTTGAAGTTGTTTGCTTGTAATTTGGTACATTTATATATATTCCTTCGCCATCATCTTTTTGTTCTACGGTATATTTAATTTTTGTTCCATTCGCACTCGTGACTTTGAGAGAGTCTAGTTTGTATTTTCGCTCTGCGGTAATTTTCTCTGTTGTTATATTGGGTAGGTCTGGAATATTGAAAACCTTTTCTCCTGTTGCAGGGTAGTAGTAATCACTATTTACAACGGTTCTTGTATATTTGGTTGTTACATTGGTAAAGGTGTCCCCAGTTGTATATTCAATGTTTGTAGTTGAATCTATAACGAAGTCTGCTGATTTAGCAAATATCCTAGTCGGAAAAAGTATGCACAAAAAGGCAATACTAAGAATATATATGAAGAGCTTTTTCATTGTATTGGTTTGGGCTATGTAATGTAGTTAATATGATAGCATAATTGAAAAAGAATGAGGGAGGACCTATAATGGCAGTTCGATTTACACATCGAAAGGATTGTTCAAAAAGGAGAAAAAAGAGGTGTTTAGGATTGGTGCAAGTGAGGATGTAGTTGATATATACAATGGATTGTTGGATGAAGGGAAGGCAGACTTAGAGGTAGCGGGTATTTGCTTTAATGAGATCGAACGTAGGTTTGGGACCTGGGATAGGTTGAAGAAAGTGTATGATGTGCTTCATCCTAGTATCCTAAGACAGATGGTTGTTCATCTTCTAGCGAAAGCAGCGTCTACAACAGAAGAGTTGGAGGAGACACTTTTGTTTTGTGATGACAATAATCCTGGTCCAAGAGGCTTGGTTCAAGATAAGTTAGTAAAACTTTCTAATGTGTAAATCTGAAAAACCTGCTCAATCTGTTGAGCCTCTATTTTGATTTTATTATCAAGAGGCTCACAGAATTGGTTTTCCTGTATTTAAGAATTGAAAAACAAAGGCCGAAAGCCTATAATGTTATCTGCGACATACACATTCGAGGAACATTAAAAATTCGGAGGGATAAGATGAGTGACCTAGAAATAGCATTTAGCAATTGTTATCGCGAGGCTCGTAATCTCGGGATTATGAATCCTACATTGGAAGCAGGGTTTTTCACTGCTACCAAACAGTTCTTTGGCAAAAGTTGGGAAGAACTGGATCATTTCTGGGGACATCTTCCAGCGGCAAGTACTCTTTTCCAAAGCGTCGAGGAAGAACTAACTCTTCTAGCTACCACGCCTAAACAATTAGTTGTTTGTTCAGCTGTTGGAAAGCAAGGGGGTATTTGGCCAGTGCCAAAGATCTTGGAGGACAAGATTAGAGAGTTCGCAAAAGTGCCTGGGAACAGAGTGGAATTTCAAAATCACTCACATGGTTGGAACGACAAAGCAATAGTGAAATATTTTGAGAATGTGTAGCTTAAAAACCTGCTCAATCTGTGAGCCTCATATATACTATGAAGCTCACAGAATTGGTTTTCATATATCCAAAACCTTAATATTAGGATATAATTCAACATTATGTCAGTAAAAAGATCACATTCATTGTCACTAGGTATTGTAGGACTTCCTAATTCAGGAAAATCTACAATATTTAATGCTCTAACCAAATTAACAGTACCTGCAGAAAATTTTCCTTTTTGTACGATAGATAAAAACGTTGGGGTCGTAGAGATCCCAGATGAAAGATTAAAAAGAATGTCCGAATTCTTCCGTGCACAAAAGATTGTACCTTCAGCTATGACCTTTGTAGATATAGCGGGATTGGTAAAAGGAGCATCAAAGGGAGAAGGATTGGGGAACCAATTCCTTTCACATATTAGAGAAACTGATGTCATTATGTATGTACTTAGAGCTTTTGAAAGTAAAGAGATAGTACATGTATATGAAAGAGTAAATCCTGTAGAGGATTTTGAGATTGTGCAAGCTGAGTTAATATTCAAGGATATTGAAACAGTAGAGAAGAGAATGGGTGCTGTAGAGAAGATGGCTAGAGTAGGTGATAAGATAGCGGGGGAGGAGAAAGAGCTTCTAGAGAAAATACTAGATGGATTGAACAAGGGTATTCCAGTTGTAGAGATGAATTTTACGGAGAGAGAAAAAGAGATGGTATATGATTTATGGTTGTTAACAAGCAAGAGAAGAATGTTTGTTTTGAACTGTAAAGAGGGTTTGGAGAATGAAAAGATTGAACAATGGAAGAAGGAATTAGAAGAGAAAACAAAAGACTTAGTAATCATGGCTGATGTGAAATTAGTAGGAGAGATGGAGGATGAAAATGAATATGCTGAGTTATTGGGTTATGTTCCTAAATCTGTTAAGGATATTATTAAAGGGGCATATGATGCTCTCAATCTCATAACTTTCTATACTGGTTCTGAGAAGGAATGTAATGCATGGACTATTGAGAAGGGTGCTAATGCTAAGGAGGCTGCTGGGGTTATACATACTGATTTAGAAAACAATTTCATCACGGCTGATGTGGTTAATGTTGATGCTTTGTTAGATGCTGGGGGTTGGGTTAAGGCTAAGGAATTGGGTTTAGTTAAGAATCATGGTAAGGATTACATTGTTCAGGATGGTGACTACATTATTATTCTTGCGAACAAGTAAGAATTTTTCAAAAAAAATACTGTTGTAGTAGATATTTACAACGAATTAAATATCCCATAGAATTATGTTGTCTTTTTGTTGGAACTTATGTTCCATATCGTATTCGCTCATTATATGCTTGGGGAAAGGAGTACAAAGATGTTTAGATTTGAGAGGAATATAGGCGTCGGAGTGCCATATTTTCTAAGAAAAAGAGCTATTTTCTTGCAAGAAAATATGTTGGGAGAAGCTTTCCTTTTTCAGAAAATAACACTAACAGTTCCACCTGTTGCCAGTGTCATTATTGGACTGCAGGTTGGGGATTTCGATGATGATGAAATGTTTGAACTTAAGGAAGGAAAAAAAGATCTTGAACAGATTAAGGCAATTTTTGAAGAACATCGATTTCATAATATGAAAGAGGTAGGGGAATATGTTTACTTCGTTATTGACCGCAGATCATTGGCACCATCTCTCCTACTTGGTTTTTCAAATGGCCCCAAAAAGAAAGACCTTGTTGGAATTTGGAGATTTGATCCTCGAGCCGATGCACCAGTTTTCGGTGAACGAGGAGAATTTCTTAGATTTGTAAAAAAAGGATCTACTGTAGTGGATTTTGATTATTAACAAAAAGACAAAAAAGGGTAGTGGACTATTCGAATGTTGGATTTATCCAATTTCTGGTCCACTGCACCACCCTTTTGGATAAAGATAGTTGTATTACCTAATATTTTCTGCTAAAATCCTTTCCTGTTACAAACATAAGTTATATATATTGGTTAAATGTCAGCAAAAGAAGTAAAAACAACAAAAAACTATGAAATGGCAGTAGCTTTAAAGCCACTATTACCAGATGATGTTAGAAAAACAATTCACAAAGAGTTTGTAGATTTGGTAAAAGAAAAGGGTGGAGAAGTACTAGATGTAGATGTATGGGGTAAGAGGTATTTAGCATACAAAATTGGTGGTCATAATGAAGGCTACTACATTATATATACTTTCACATCTGATCCATCAAATATCCTAGAAATTAGGAGACAGATGGAATTAAAACAAGAGGTGTTAAGATATATGGTAGTAGAGGTATATGATGTAGAAGAGATTGGAAAGAGAATTAAGAAAAAAGAAATAGAGATTTAAGAAGAAATTAATATTTGTGGTGTATATTAAAGGTAAGTTAAATTATTAAATTAAAAGAAATGGCAGCAAGATCGTTAAACAAGGTTATCTTAATTGGTAATCTAACAAGAGATCCAGAGATGAGATATACAAATTCTGGAACACCAGTTGTAACTTTTGGAATGGCAACAAACAAGTCATGGAAAGATACAAATGGAGAAGTAAAGGAATTAGCAGAATTCCATAACTTAGTAGCATGGAACAAGATGGCTGAGATATGTCAACAGTTACTTGCAAAGGGTATGAAGGTATATATCGAGGGTTCTTTAAATACTAGATCATGGAATGCAGAAGATGGTTCTACAAGATACAAGACAGAAGTTAGAGTTGAGGATATGATTCTTTTGGACAGTAAGGGTAAGCAAGGTGCAGGTACCGATGAGGATGCAGCACCAAGTGAGAAACCAGCTAAATCTTCTAAAAAAGATGAAGCTATTGTTGATGAAGCAGCTCCTGTTGAAGAGGAAGCTCCACAAGCAGATCAGGATCCATTGGAAGAAGATTTGCCATTTTAATTTGATATATGATTAAGTAATGTCAGAAGAAGTTATTAAAGAAAATATAGGGGTAGTTGCAGAGACATCAGTTAATACTGAAGAGTCTTTTGAATCACATGGTAAGAAGAATGTAAGACGAAGGAGAAAGATAATTCAGAATCTTAAATGTCCTCTATGTGAGTCTGGTGTTAAGACTGTTACATACAAGGATGTGTATCAATTGAAGAAGTTTACTTCTGTTAGAGGTAAGGTTATATCTGTTGAGAAGTCTGGAGCATGTCACAAGCATCAGAAGATGTTAAAGAGAGCTATTAAGAGAGCTAGATTTATGGCATTACTACCATATGCATCTAATGAATAATTAGATATATGTTTTTGAATTGAGAAGGGGACCGAAAGGTCCTCTTTTTTTTTGTTACCTGTGCTAGACGATTGTTATCATCCAGCACAGGCTGAAAAACTGTTTACGGAAACTCATGCTACTTGTATGCGATTGCAGCATCCGTTAACAGCTTTCTGGAGGGAAGGGTCTATTCCAACCATGGCAAGGAGGATTTGTCTCCTCAGATTATGCAATGTTGAATAATCTGTTAGAGGCAGGATATCTCTCATTTCTACCATAATATCGAAAATCTGGCGAACGAACTCATCTGGAGTCCATTCTTCGGGAACGTAATTTTCGATACATGCCTGGATTAACTCTTGCGGAACTGGGGGAGAAATCCCTCGTAATCCCTCTGTTATTTGATCCTCACTCAAATTGATAATGAGCTTTTGGGACATTAAGCACCTCCATTTAAGCTATTTGAATAATAGCAATGAAATTATATCAATATCTGTTAGTTATTCCTATACTATGGGGAATGTATTGCGTTCCAGGTCAAGTTTTTGGGCTTGACCTGGAGTAGGTCTTAAAAATTCAGAGTGATGTTTTCTTCTTAAGCTTTTCGTAGATTTTTGATTCTACAGCCATAGTGATTAATACAGGAACTAAAAAGAGAAGAATCTCTACTTCTGTACTAATGTCAGCATTGAGTCTAAGTGCAAGCACAAGAGAAATATACATCATTATGCAGGCAAGATTCATTGCTATTTTGAATGGCTTGGGGAAGATGGCTCCTGGTTTGGATTCGGAATCTTCGAATCTTTCCTTTTTTATAGCCCAAAGTATGAGTAATATTGTCGATGCAAGGGCTAGAAGGAAACCTAAAATCCCAAGATATATACAAAAAATTACCATATCTCACAACCTTTCTCTGAAATTTGTAACGATCTAAGATCAATTATACCTCTGAGATATACTATAAGACAAGGACTAGAGAGGTTAATGGGGGATTTAAGAGAATGAAATGCTTGGGCAATCAAAGTTGTTGATTGCCCAAGATGGAGCAGAAAGGGGGTTATTTAGCGAATAGGCCAATAATGAAACCAACTAGCGCTATCGCACAGCCGACGAGAAAAAGGATAAAAACTAGACTTTCAATCATAGCTAGTCGCTCTTTTTCTTCTAGACTTACCAAGCCTGCTTTCTTCTCGTGTTGGACGGTAGCCACAATTTCTATCACAATAGCTACTATGGCGATTAACCATCCCACACCTTCAACAATCTTACTTGCAATAGCCAATTCCATTTTAGAGTATCCTCCTGAAAAGATTTGTCTTGAAAGCCATTCATTATATCATTCTCATAAACCTGAGACTATAGGTAGGAAACGTTTTTCATTGCAACTATGTATCCTTTCAAGTAATATATTTAGATATGTCTACACTGCCAATATTAGATAAAAACTCATACCTAAGCCTTGTAATATCAGATAACAGTATCTGGGCACATCTGGCTTACACAGATCACAATGCTAATAGAGAATACATACTCTCAGACTATACAGACCTCAATCCATTGAAAGAAAGATTAGATGATGAATTCTTTAACAAACAATTCTGGTATGAATATTTTGATAATTTAGAAAAGGTATACAACTGGAATATCGTAGACAAGAATGGATATGGAATTTTCTCGTTTAGAAAATTCAAAGATGAGGGAGACGGAATATCTGGAATTAGGATATTAATAGACGAAAATCAAAAATTCTTTAGTAAGATATTTACATCCTTAAGAGAGTTCTCAAATGATATATCTTTGAGAATAGTAGATGACAAATATATATATGGAATGATAGAGGGGGTTGCCGAAAAGCTATCATACAATGATCTTTTGTTTTTGGATTTGGATCTGATGGATTTCAAAGTGTATCGAACCATTAAGGATCCCCAAACAGGCAAGAGAGAAACAACTAAATCGAAAATCTCTTGGAACAATGAATATGGCCTAATTGATAGCATGAAGGATTCAAGATTAAAAGCATTCTTAGCTACAGACCTGAATACAAAAGATTTGATGAATTACTGGAGCAATTTTGTATTGAATAGGGTAGCTTTCTGTGAAGATCCCAATATATTGGATATGCTAAGAGCATATACAACGATACAGGCACACTCCATATATCAAGAAAACAAAGAAAAATTAGAAGGTGTAGGACTACAAGGGAATACAGCGATAATACTTACTGGAATGGTACCTTTGGTTCTTGGAAAAGCAAAAACATTATTATCCATTATCGATGGATTGGAAATAGCTGGTAACCTTGATTACTACCATGATACAGAGTCTAGACTTATATCTTTTGGCAGAAGCTATATCTCTGGCCCACAATCTACAGATATTATTCTAACCAGAAAAGAAGTAATTTCTAATGCAACCAAAGTACTAATACCAGAAATCAAACGGTCAAGAAATATGAGTAAAGTAGTTTTAAGCGGATACACAGACTCATTGGAAGGAGAGAAACAAAATTTCTTTGTACTTTCCCCTGAGTTCACATTTATGCAATTACCATTACATAGTGAAAAACTAGTTATTGAGGGAGATTTTAAGAATGGTACATATCTACCCAATTGGGTCCAAGAGAACAGTATTAGCTTCATATCAATACCTGAAAAACAGAAATATGATTCAATACTAATTGATGCTAGGCCAAAACCAATAATATATGGTCCAGATGTATATTCAAACAAATTAAAATTACAGCAGTGGTTTAATGATATTAAAACATAGGTTGCTAGAAAAATATAATAAGTATGTGTTTAAAATTCCGATTACCAATAGGGATATGGTTATGTTAAAAGCTGGAGATTTACTTAGTAAAGGAACTGATATGTATCGTAGAGTAGAGAATAATGTACGATATTCCTTTTATCTTCCTGACCAATTAAACTGTAATCTACAAAATTGCACAGAATATGTTACTTGCATTGATGGAGAATTTGTAAAGGCAGGAGATGAGCTTGCTGAGAAAATGGCAATGGGAGGTTTAACAATCAAGAAATTGGTTTCTCCATCCAATGGTATTGTAGATCTCTCAAGGTTAAAGATGGGGTATATTGATATATTAGGAGAAGAGCAAGAAAAATGTGTTCAAGGTACATTTAAAGGTCATGTCTTAGATGTAAATCCTGTTGATGGTATACAAATAGAAGCATCGGCTTTGGCGTTTGACCTGTTAAGTATTTCTCAAACTGACAAAGGAACAATATCTGGAACTTTTGTGACATTGAATACTGGTAAAGATATTAAACTCGTAGGTGAAGATCAAAGCTATGAAGACAAAATAGTATTTGTAGGTAAACATTTACATGCGGGACTATTAAGAGATCTTTTTGAGAAAGGTGCAAAATTTGTACTGACATATGCTATGGATTATCAAGACTTTAGAAACCAAGGGCTACCAGTGGGTATAATTGGTGGATTTGGAGAAATATACTCTGGAGATGCTATTTTAAAACAGTTGTCCGAATTAGATGGCTCCTTCGTTATCGTAGATTCAGAAGAAAAACAAATGTTCTTTGTTACAGATATGGCTAATACAAAGGAAGAAAAACCTATGTTTGTAAAAACTTTAGTTGGTAGTAAAATAATATCTCATGCCCTTGGTAATTATGGAATGGTAGGCGAAATAGTTGAGGCAGAAGAGGGTACGTATGTTACAGTAGAATGGGAGAACAAAGGAAGAAGTGTTGTTAATATCGGGACATTAGAGTTCATCGCTTGCTGATATATAATTTGACCTGAGAATTAGATGAAAAAAGATTACAAAAGGAATACAGGAATTGCGATATTAATGGTTTGTTTGTTTGTTGTTGGTTTTGTTGCTGGAAGGGTATTTCAAGCTAACAAGAGTAGTATCTTAGGCTCATCTTCCGAGAGTACCGTAGATTTTAGCTTGTACTGGGATGTTTGGGATCTGATGAAATCTAAATATGTAGATTCTTCTAAGGGAGAAGATCAAGAGATGGTATATGGGTCCATTAAGGGAATGGTCAATTCGTATGGAGATGCTGCAACAGTTTTCCTAGATCCTGAAGAAACTACTACATTCAATGAGACAAGTGAGGGGAAATATTTTGAAGGAATTGGTGCAGAGCTAGGGTACAATAATGGGCAAGTTATTGTTGTATCTCCATTGGAAGGATCTCCAGCGAAAGCTGCAGGTATCCGATCTGGTGACATTATACTAGCTGTTGATGATAAGGAAGTGACTTCAGACCAAACAGTCTATGATATTGTTGCATTGATAAGGGGGAAAGCTGATTCACAAGTAAAACTAAAGGTGTTACATAAAGGGGCTAGCGAATCCGTAGAGATTACTATTACACGAAGTGAAATCACTGTTCCAAGTATGAGTGTTGAGTATGTAGGTCAGAATAAGGATATTGCACTATTCAATGTGAATCGTTTTACCGATGCTACTTACAGCCAATGGATAGAGAATTGGAATACGAATGTGAATGCGATTGTTAAATCGGGTGTTAAGAAAATGATTTTAGATTTAAGGGGTAATCCTGGTGGGTTCTTTGATGCTGCCATATATGCCGCGGATGACTTTGTAGATGAAGGAAAGGTATTGGCACAGCAACAAGATAGTAAGGGTGATATTGAGAAGTTTAACTCTACTAAGGGTGGAAAGCTTGTAAATATGGAAGTAATAGTGCTTGTAGATGGTGGTAGTGCATCTGCATCTGAGATATTATCTGGAGCCCTTCAGCAGTCCGAGAGAGCAACAATTCTTGGAGAAAAGACATATGGAAAAGGTACTGCACAAAGCGTAATTGATTTAACAGGAGGAGCAAGCTTACATGTAACAATACTAAAATGGTTACTTCCAGATGGTGGATGGCTTAACAAGGATAACCCAATAACTCCAGATATTGAAGTAGTTAAAACTAATGAAGATTTCTTAAAAGGTGTAGACCCGCAGTTAGATAAAGCGATAAGTGAGCTCTCAAAATAATTTTTAAATATTATAATTATGGAAGAGAAGAAAACTGAAAAGAAGAAGTTTCCAAGGAAGCTTTTATTCATATCTGCAACTATATTGGGTCTCTTGTTAGTTTCTGTTATCCTCACAGCCGTTATTGTTCTCAATATCGAACAGATAAATAGCTGGTTAGGAATTAAAACCACATCCCAAGAGGAAACAGTACAAACTATCACTGTAACAGAGGAAGAAAAGAATACAATTGAAATTGTAAAAAATACTGCACCAGGGGTTGTTAGTATTGCTGTGTCTCAGCTTTCACTTAACCAAGACAAAGGAGTAGTAAGTACGGACAGCAACATTGGTACGGGTTTCGTTGTAGATGCAAGTGGATGGATTGTAACAAACCAACACGTGGTTTCAAGCACGACAGCTTCATACAAGGTAGTCACAAGTGATGGGAGTCAATATGATGTTAATGATATTGTGAGAGACGATGTTAACGATATTGCAATCTTGAAGATAGATGCAAAAGATTTGAAAGTTTTAACTCTTGGGAATTCTGATAACCTAGTTGCAGGTCAGGAAGTAATCGCAATCGGTACACCTCTGGGTGAGTATGCAGGGAGTGTAACAAAAGGAATTATTAGCGGACTAGATAGGACAGTAACTGCAAGTTCAACCTGGTTTGATGGCACATCTAAAACATATGAAGGAGTAATACAAACAGATGCCGCAATAAACCCAGGAAATTCTGGAGGGCCATTACTAAATAGTCAGGGTGAAATTATAGGTGTGAACTTTGCAACTACTTCTGGAGCTGAAAATATTTCATTCGCATTGCCAATAAACAGGGTAAAAGAGAAAGTTGAGGAATACAGGACGTATGGTAAATTCATAAAACCATATATGGGTGTATCTTACCAGATGATTTCCGAATATGAAGCAATGTACTATACAAATGTTGTAGCTGGAGCTTTGATTCAGAGCCTTGATGCTTCAGGACCAGCCTACAAGTCAGGTATTAGGAAAGGAGATATAGTTACTGAGCTCGGGGGAGAAAAGATAGAGTCTTCACTTTCCTTGTATATCCAAAAACATAAGGTAGGGGAGAAAATAGAAGTAAAGGTGTATAGAGCGGGTGCAGAAAAAACATTTGAGGTTACTCTAGTCGAAGCTGATTAATACAAACCGATCTTTACCATATTGATCCTTGAAGATCTTTTGTGGTTTGGAGGAGAAATTTTCTAAAGTAGAGGGTTCTATCTCAAAAATACCACATCCTGTTATATTCTTTGTTTTAATCTGTGCTAATAATTCATTGTAATACTTAAGCCCATCTGGCCCGCCATCCAATGCTGTTCTTGGTTCATAGTCAATCACACTACTATCAAGTTTTAAGTATTGTGTCGTTGGAATGTATGGAAGATTAGCAAGTATTAATACCTTTGAACCTGATGCAAAAGGTATCCCCTCAATGAGGTTTGTCCTAACAAAATCAATAGTTTTTGTTTCTAGTATCACCATCTCATTCTCTTTTGCGATACTTAAAGCTTCTGGAGAGGTATCTGTAGCATGAAATCTTGATTGAGTATCGGATAGTTCTTTCTTAAGTGAAATGGCAATACAACCACTACCAGTACCTACATCTACAATGTCTGAATATGGAGTAGGAGAGTTTCTAATCTCTTCTTTTGCTAGATCTACTAACATTTCTGTCTCAATTCTGGGTATTAAAGTAAATGTATTTACTTTAAAATTTTCATTTCTGAACTCTGCATATCCTCTGATATATTCCCAAGGTTCATTTCCCCTAATTCTTTGCAATATATCCTCAAGTGAAAGATTGTTAATTCTTGAATACTCATATATCTCATTAGAAATCCTGGATATATCGTAATAGTTTGCAGATTTAAGGGCGTTTTGTATAGTAAAGATATCTTTAAGCTTGTCCACCTTTTTCTTGTTGCTCTAAAATTTGTAACTGAATACCTTTACGAACATCATCAATGATATTTTGGATATCTCCTGCAAGTATTCCTTCCATATTAAACCAAGAAAGTTTAACTCTATGATCTGTTACTCTGTTTTGGGGGAAATTGTATGTTCTAATCTTCTCTGCTCGCATATTTGAGCCAATTTGTGATGATCTCATATCTTTTCGTTTTGCCATCTCTTCTTGCTTTTTCATATCGTACAATCTAGAACGTAGTAGGGCCATTGCTTTCTCTCTGTTTTGTGCTTGATGTTTAGTTTCCTGACAACTAACCACAATTCCAGTAGGGAGGTGTGTTATTCTAACTGCAGAGTCTGTTCTGTTTACACATTGACCTCCAGCTCCAGAGGCTCTCATAACTTCCACTTTAATTTCTTCTGGTTTGATCTGAATATCAATCTCTTTTGCTTCTGGCATTATTGCTACTGAAGCAGTAGAGGTGTGTATTCTCCCAGAAGATTCGGTAACAGGAATTCTTTGTACTCTGTGTACGCCACTTTCATATTTAAGATTTTTAAATACATTCTTTCCGGCCAGATGTGCAATTACTTCCTTGTAACCACCATCTTGTGTTACATTACTGTCTACAATCTGTATCTCCCAACCCTTTGAAGTAGCATAGTTTGTGTACATTTTGAATAGATCTGCTGCAAACAGAGAGGCTTCATCTCCTCCTGCACCTGCACGTATTTCGATAATTGCTGATCTGTTATCATCCTCATCCTGAAATTGTCTTTCTAGCTTGATTTCGAGTATCTCGTTTTCTAAATTAGTAACTAATTCTTCTTTTTGAGCTATTTCCTCTGTTGCCATCTCCTTTATCTCTGCATCTGTTTCGTTATTTAAAAGATATTGGGCTTCCTCCAAGTCTTTTATACTTTTTTGTATATTTGATATACATGAAGCAAGTCTAGCGTAGTAGCCTAGATCCGCACTAAGTTCTGAGATATTAGAGCCAGAAGAGTGGGCTTGGGATATTTGTGTTTCTAATTCTGTAACGTGGGTTTGTGCATCATTAATTTTGTATTTTTCTTTTAACAAAGGTATATCCATAGGGATAATATATCACTTTAGATTATGTATGGGAATTAGTTACCTTGATACTCTTGCGTTCTCAAGAAGATCCTTGAGTGTAAGAGTATTTGAGGAAGCTGTAGATGTTTTAGCGAACTTTTCTTTTCTAGCAAGCATTTTCTCTTTTTTAGTCTTGTATGACATTTTTTGAGATTTTGCTAATTTGTCTTCAAACTTTTTAACAATGTTGTCTGTGTCTACGATTTTTTGTTCACCTGTATAGAATGGGTGACATTTAGAACAAATATCAACAGTCATAGTACCTGTCTTTAATGTAGAACCTGTTTCTATCTTGTTTCCGCAAGAACAGGTTATTACTAAATTGTGGTTGTATTCTGGGTGTATATTTTCTTTCATAGCGAGTAGGATTATATCAGATGATTTTATTGTTGTCTACAAATCGGGAGCTTCTCTGTACATTGTTGGGGACATATTCCTAAATGCTTCATAATCAGAAATAGAGGCTTCGGTTATGGAATTCAAAGAGCATGAATTGTCTGGGTGAAAGATGAGAGTTCTTTGGATATCTATAATAAGAGAAGTGGGCATTTGGGTTTGTTGGGATATTTGTAAATATCCTTCTACGAATGCAGGATCAAGAGTGAATAGCTCAGGATTATATTTACCATGTAATGTCCATTCTAATTTAGGGTAGGGGGATTTAGATTGGTAAGCGTTAAATTCGAATTCTATTGGATTGTATACATAACTTCCATGTATATATCCAAAATTTCCTAGCTCTATATCACATTCTTCAAGGAGATGGTATGGAAATATTGAATTAGGCTCGAAAAGTCCAAGAATTTCGTGCCTTTTAAAGAACCTATATACTGGAGTAGGGATATGCATGATTTCCATTGTTTCTATACTCATAGTGGATTATATCTTAATTTGTTGAGGTATCACAAATAATGGCTTATAATACACGCGGGTAGGTTTGAAGATCGTTAAGAACTAAATATCAGAAATCAAAATAATTATCCAATTGGAGGGATAAGATGTTATTTCTAAAAAGAAGAATTAAACGAATGTCTGTTAAAGAGATCCTGGATCTCAAGAACATTGATTGGCGTGATACGTATAGACACGTCTCGCTTTGGAAGACTCTTCTTTCGAAAGTTAGTACAAAAGAAGATGTTTTCAGGTTGACGAACTCTTGCTGGGATTTTATGCCAGAGAATCGAAGGCAGGAGATTGTGCTATCTGCTAAGGGCTCCTTGAGATTAAGGGACAGACTTGCCTTGCGAGGAGATACAAGTTGTCGTTTATGGTTGGATGTTGATCCTGGAGATGACTTCAAATTTAGCTTGAAGTTATTCTACGATTTAAACGAGGGTCCAAACTGGGAGAAAGCCTTGCAGAACATTGCAAATACTTCGTGGCTTCACAAGAGGATTGGTTATGCTACTTTAATCAAATTATATCCTCTCGTCCCGAAAGCAAAGCAGGATGAAATTGTAAGGAGAATCTTTTCAGGGCAAAACACCTTTGATAAATGGGAAAAAGTAACAAAAGTTACATTCAGAGAGGAAGCCTTAGAACAATGGATTCTACAATGCCATGAGAGAGGAGAATATGCAATTATTCTTGCAGAATGTCCAGATGTTTTGGAAGCAAGAATGTATTCGCTAATTCTTCCCAAACTATCAAGATTGTCAGTTCAGGTTTCTGATAAAAAGGAAAATTAACAAAATTCACATCATGCCCAGTAGGGGAACAAATCAATACTGTTCCCCTATGAAAGCAAATATAGATATATTGCACTTAATATATCTTTTGCATATACTTTTGTAATGACATATCCCAAAGGAATACAAAACAGAATAAGTAGAGTAGAGGGACAGGTAAAAGGAGTAAAGAAAATGATGGCCGATGGAGAATCCAATGAAAAGGTAATGACACAACTACAAGCATGCATATCCTCATTAGAAAGTCTTAAAGTAGAGATGATAAAACAAGAGATGAAACAATCTCTTGTAGAAGATGTTAAAAAATCTTTAGGTTTGACCTAAAAATTTCTTCTACTACCCCAGAAGAAATCTGATATACTATGTTAAATATATAAAAGTTTAAATTAACGTACTAGCAACTCTATGAAAATTAAAAAAGTTGGGTGGACAAGTTTCTTAATATCTTCTCCTAATATTTCAGCAATAACCGATCCATTACTATTATCAAAAAATGGAGCAAGTTTTCCTAAAACAAGTGCCGATATAGCTATATTTACTAATTACGAAAAAGAGATCAAGGAAAGTATCATAAAAGACAACAAGCTCGAGGGTAAAGTGGTCCCAGATCACAGGGAGAAGATAATGGAAATATCTACTCCAGGAGAGTTCGAGATAGGGGGACTTATGATTAGAAGAAATATAGATAGCGACTTCTATATTGTGGATGAGAGTACGCTTAGAGTTGTGTATCTTGGTGGTACTGATGCAAAATTTGATATTGCTACAATCAAAGATACGGGGGATGTGGATGTTTTGATATTACCTGTCGGAGATGGTGTCAATTTTATGAACTTTGATACTATGGAGAAAGTAATCTCTGAGATAGATCCTGCAGTATTGCTTCCATGTGCTTTCTGTGAAGATGGCACAAAGGGAAATACATGCAAGAGTAAAGAGGAGTTCATAAAACACTTTGGATTTGCAAACGTAAGAGAAGAAAGCTATTTGAACGTGACAAAGAAGAAAGTAGATGAGGAAAATCAGCAAAGTGTAGAAGTAATATTTTTGTAAACTTAAAAAATGAACGAAAAGATACCACCACAAAATCTAGAAGCAGAACAGTCTCTCATAGGGTCAATGCTGATAGATAAAGATGCGGTGATTTCTGTTTCGGGGTGGTTAATGCCAGAGCATTTCTACGATGAGCGCAATGGTATTATATATGCCAACATAGTTGAGCTTTTTAATGATACTTTACCTATTGACCTGGTTACACTTTCAGATGTTTTAAAGAAAAAGAAACTCCTTTCAAAGGTCGGAGGAAGGGCATATCTTGCAGATCTAGTCGCAATGGTTCCTACCTCTGCACATGCAGAAGAGTATGGTACTATTGTAAAGGAAAGTGCTACTAGAAGAGGGTTAATAGGGGCTTCTAGAGAAATTACAGA
This sequence comes from uncultured Candidatus Saccharibacteria bacterium, assembly GCA_964560525.1. GTDB lineage: Bacteria > Patescibacteriota > Dojkabacteria > SC72 > SC72 > UBA12078. Next base: position 85,960 of record CAZLLO010000002.1, read on the forward strand.
ATTAGCATTTAACGAGGGTATGAAGATTGATACTGTAATGGATCAATCTGAGAAAAAGATTTTTGATGTAGCTCAATCAGGGACAAAAAGTAATTTCGTACATATCAAGGATCTTCTAAAGGAAGCGTACGAAAGAGCCGAAAGAGCTGATAATGATGAGGCATACCTTGGAATTTCTACTGGATTTAAAGATCTTGATGACCTATTGGGTGGTTTTCAGAAATCTGACCTTATTATTCTTGCTGCAAGACCTTCTGTAGGTAAAACCTCTTTGGCATTAGATATGATGCGACATGCTGCTATGGTTGAGAAAAAAACAGTAGCATTTTTCTCCTTAGAAATGTCTCAAACCCAGATTATGGATAGACTTATAGGTATGCAATCGGGGATCCCATTTTGGGAGATAAGAACAGGGAGACTTACTGACAAAAAGCTAATGAAATTGGCTGATACCATGGGAGAATTTGGTGATACTAATATATTTATTGATGATCAAGCAGGACAACATATTAATGCAATCAGAACAAAGGCAAGAAGATTAGCCTTGGAGCATGGTTTAGATATGATATTTGTAGACTACCTTCAGTTGATGCATGGAAGTAGCACAGAGAGTAGAACATTGGAAGTAACTGAAATTTCACAAGGATTAAAGAATATCGCAAAGGAATTAAATGTACCTGTAATTGCATTATCACAGTTAAATCGTGCTATTGAGCAAAGACAGGGTAGGAGACCTCAATTATCGGATCTAAGAGAATCAGGTTCTATTGAGCAGGATGCTGATGTGGTAATGTTCATAGATAGGGAAGAGACATGGAATCCAGATACGGAAAATAAGGGATTAGGGGAATTAGTAGTAGCAAAACATAGAAATGGACCAACTGGTGTAATCAAACTAGCGTTTGTACAAGAGATCGCAAGCTTCAGAAATCTTTACAAAGGCGAGAAATAGCTTTACAAAGCTTCAATTATCAATATATATTTAGTATAATACTGCAACCTAAGGTCGAGTGGTGGAATTGGCAGACACGCGGGACTCAAAATCCCGTGCTAGCAATAGCATGAGGGTTCAACTCCCTCCCCGACCATATTATATTTTTAAATAATTGGGTATGGAAACTTTTTTACTCAATCTGCTCGATAGCGTGGGAAAGATTAACTTCCAATTGGTATGGAAAATACTTTTGGTAGTTTTCGTAATATTTTGGATTGTTGTTTTAGACTGGGTCTGGCTAGATGCTGGAGAAAGAACAGGCAATAAGAGTGCTAGAGTCTGCTATCTTCTCTTGGTGCTACTTTTTAATGTCTTTGGCTGGATTATATATCTCATCATTAGGCCTTCTCAGACCATTGAGCAGATATACTGGGCAGATTTGGAAAGAAGATATTTGAAATACGAAACTGCAGAATTGGGTGATTGTCCAACATGTGGAACGCAGCTATATCCTGGATATATATATTGCCCTAAGTGCGGGTTAGAATTAAAGATAAAGTGCAGCGGGTGTGATATGTATATTGAGAAGAGTAATGAATATTGCCCATACTGCGGAGAAAAGGCTAACAAACAGACTTTAGAAGAGGATTCTACTCCTAGCAGAGAAGTAATGGAACAACAGATTCAAGCTTCAAAAGAAGAGGCTACAAAAGTTGTTGAAGCAGAACAGACAAGGTACAGTACCAAGAAACAAGGATTTACTGTAAAGGTAGGGAGTGCAATTATTGGTGGTTATCAAATCATGGCGGAGAAATTAAGAGGGAAGTTAGCACCAAAACCAGAGAGAAATTCTCAACCTACAAAACAAGTTAAGAAGAACAAGAAAAAGAGTAAGAAGAATAAAAGACATTAATACTGTGATATCATATAATCATAGTTGTTAATTTGTTAGAAGATACGGGTGCAAAATATTCTCAATTACATATTCAACCTATTCTCAACATTTAGTCCTGCAGTACTCTTTTTATGTGTAATATTCTTTGGAATGTTCATCTTTTGGAAAGGAGCGATGGAGTCAAGAAAAGATAGATCTTCTGTCTTTGATATGTTTCTAATCTCCATCTTTCTTGGCTTAATTATTGGTAGAATTGTTTTCATTGTTTCTAACTGGGATAACTATAATCTGATATGGGGGTGGTTACCATATGAGAAATATGGAGATAAGGTATATCTATTCCGTCTTGTCCCATGGAATTTCTTAAATATTTTTGATGGTGGATTAAATATCTTAGGAATGTTTGTAGGATATCTTTTCTGCGCAAGTACATGGTCTACCTTTGTGAAGAAATGGAGATGGAATCATATTTTCCCTACAATCTATTTTTCAGGAGAGTCCATGTTTGCAATCTCTTTCCTTCTCCTGGGTCTAGCTAGTGCAAATCTTACTTGGATATATGAAGGTCTTGCACTTTTGGCCTTTCCTATAATTACTTTGTTTTTGATAAGGTATGTAAATAGGATAGAGAAACCACAGAAAGAGAAACGAATATATTTGATAGCAAACATCCTCTTAATTTTAGGATGTGTTGGTGTAATAGGGTATATATATCTTTCGGGAGAGGTTCTAGTATCTGAAAGAATACTGACATACTTTCTTTTTGCATGGGTTGCTTTTGGCATAATTTACTTCATTAGAGATTTGAAACGTGCAAATGTAGTGATTGAAAAAGTATCTTCAGTAAGAGGGATAGAAATTAATCAACCAATAAAATTGAAATAAAGCATATGCAAACTGCCACTATAGATGAAACTTCACAAGGAGAAAGATTAGATACATATATCTGTCAGAATTTTAAAATTCCAAGTAGAAGCTTTCTTCAAAATCATTGGGAAAAGATTGTCTCTCTTAATGGTTCAAAGATCAAACCTGCATACAAGGTTCGAATAGGGGACATTATAGAAATACGAGAAGAGGAGATAGAAAAGATATTGAAAGAGAATTCTTTAGACACAATCATTCCTGAAAAATACAATCTTGATATTGTAATGGAAAATGATGATTTCTTGGTTATTAACAAACCCAAAGGAATAGCAGTACACCCAGGAATAGGTAATCTAAAGGATACGTTGGCTAATTATGTTGTTGGATATTTAAATGAAAAGGGGGAATATGATTCCAGGATAGAAAGGGGAGGTATAGTACATAGACTTGATAAATCTGTATCGGGGTTAATAATCTTTGCAAAAAATTTAGAAGCCCAACGATTTCTACAAAAACAATTTGAAGAACATACAGTAAATAAGATATATATGGCAAAAGTTGAAATAGATGCAGAAAGCTCAAAGGATTTACTTGCATGTATCCCAATGAAAGAATTAAATGCGAAAGCAGAAATGGATAAACTTGTAGCAAATAATTTCGAAATAGATGAAAGCTGGTACAAAGCAGAGGGATATATTGGTAGAAGCAAGATGAACCGTATGAAGATGATCTTTAAGACATACCCGTTTGGTAATGCAAAATATGCACTGTCATATATAAAGCCATTAAGCCAGAAAGAAGTTCTTGTGATGATTAAAACTGGAAGAATGTATCAAATAAGGGCAACATTGGAATACCTAGGGATCAATATTGTTGGCGATACACTATTTGAGACATTTAAAGGGGGGAGAATTCCAGAAGCGATAGAATTAGAATCAGTACTTCTCTCTATGAAAGATACGGATGAGAAAACATTTGTATGTAGGTTAATATGAAAATCCAGAGATCTAAGACAAAAAAGAAGATAGATAATGGAAAAGCAAAAAGAATATTTCTCCTTGTTATTTTAGGTTTAGTGATTGGCTTCTTCGTATACTACGCTACTGTCTTGTATACAACTAAGCTTTTTGACCCTACAAAGGCCAATGGCTCTCATCAATACCTATTGTCCAAAACTGCAAGTGATACAGAGAAAACGTTGATAGTTATAGAGAGTGGTGAGGGTGCAGATGCAAAGATATCCAGTGCTTATGTGTTTATGTACAACAAAACCAAATCAGAATCTATGGTTATATATGTTCCTGGGTGGATGTATTTTGCTGGATTAGAAGAGAATTTTGGGAATAGTGTATCGGTTTCTTCTTTTAAATATGCAGGAGAATTTCTTCAGGAAGGAAGAGGAGTAGAGTATGCGATATGGCAGATTAGTCAGATGCTGGGTATAAAATTTGATAACTACATATGGTTTAATAGCGAGGGGATTAAGAATTTTGAACAAGTATATGGGAAATTTGATGGAGTAGAGGACAAGTATAGAGAATATTACAAACTTGTAGAAGGAGATACCCTCAATGAAGATTTCTTTAGACTTCAAGTAATGGCTTCTGACTATTCTGCATTGAAAAGTATATTTAAGATATCTAGTCTAACAAGGTTTAATGACGGGATATACTCTAATATCGGATTCACAAATGTGCTGACTTTCTTTGAACATTTAAATAGTAAGATTAAAGGTACAGAAACCTATGGTATAGACTTATCTTTCTATAGATATACTACAGAAGACCTGTCGTCTAGTGGTGGTCAGATTAGATATATTAATACCACTGAGTTTGATACGACATACAGACAACTGATTGCAAAAATCATAGACAGGAGCTTAGAAAAGGAAAGAGTAAGAATTGAGGTTTACAACGGAAGTGGGGTAGCAGGAGCAGCAAAGCAATTTGGAAGAAAGATAGAGAATGCTGGTTGTGATGTAGTACGGTATGAGAATGCACCTGATACAATAGAGAGAACTGTAGTATATGCACCCAATGAGGAAGGTTTCGCAAAATCCTTAGAAATTACCTCTGAAGTACTCTCGGGAAGTTATGATTTGAGAGATGGTCGTCCAGAATTTATGACCACAGGGGACATAGTCATTATTCTTGGAGAGGATATAAAGCAGATGTATAGCTTCTAAAAATTTGCTTAAATATCTTTTTTCCTCTAAAATTTCGTTATGGTCTTAACAATGTTAATACTTCTTCTTTTTGCAGGAGCTTTTCTAGCCTTTGTCTTTATTTGGGGCGGCAAAATGAACAAAAGCGAAATTAAGGTTTTTGAAGATATTAGAAGTCCTTTAGTACTACAGATTCTAGTCCCTAAAGAAAATGACAAATCAGCCTTGGCTGCTGAACAAATGTTTGCTTCTATACATGGTATTTTGGGAGATATGTTAAAGGGTGAGGATGTCATAAGTTTCGAGATAGTATCAAGTGAAGAAGAGGGTATTCGTTTCTATGTTATAACATCAAAACATTTGGCCAAATTTGTAGAGGGTCAAATCTATGCACAATATCCGAATGCAGATATAAGCTATGTCCAAGACTATTGCACTAAGGATAGCTCAGAAGAAGAAACTTATGTTACCTGTGGTGAGATTGAAATGGAGAAAGATTTCATATTCCCGATTAAAACATTTAGAAATTTTGAGGTAGACCCTCTTGCTGCTATTACAGGAGCTATGTCTGATTTTGACAAAGGAGAGAAAGCATGGCTGCAGGTCGTAGTCCGACCAGTTGCAAATTTCTGGCAGAAAGATTCTAAAAAATATATTACAGCTATAAGAGAGGGGAAAGATGTTAATGGAGAATCGATATTCTCTAAGATAGCTGGAGGATTAGCCAAAATAGGGCAGAGTCTTTCAACAAGTGAGAAGGGAGCTGTAAAGAAAGAAGTTGTTAAACTTGAACCTGGACAGGAAGAAGAACTTAAGGAAATTGAAACAAAGATGTTGAAATTAGGATTTGAGGTTAAGATTCGTGTAGTCACTAAGGCTCCAACTCAAGCAAGATCGGAGCAAATTCTTAGGGATGTAGCCGCAAGTTTTAAGCAGTTTACTACCGCTCACTTGAATAACTTTGTACATTCTAAACCGATTAAAACAGGCAAAGAGATATATGATCAATATGTTGTAAGGCATATGGAAAAGGACGAGGCAGATATTTTAAATATTGAAGAACTGGCTTCCCTTTACCATTTACCAAACATTTCTGTTGAGACACCTAATATCGCGTGGAGTAGGTCTAGAAAACTTGAACCACCTATGAATCTTCCAAAAGCTACGGAAGATGATGTGACAGTATTTGGAGAAACAGATTATCGAGGTGCTATGGTTCAGTTTGGTCTTAAAAAGGGTGATCGTGCTAGGCATTTCTATCTCTTAGGTAAAACAGGTGTAGGTAAATCTACAGTTTTTAAAAATATGTTCATTTCTGATGTTCTAGCAGGTGATGGTGCATGTTTTGTAGATCCTCATGGTGATACTATTGAAGATCTTCTAGAACACATACCGCCTAATCGTGTAGACGATGTAGTTTACTTTAATCCTACAGATGTTGATCATCCCGTTGGTTTTAATCTTCTGGAATTAAAGGATAAATCACAAAGGGATTTGATTGCTGATGGAGTGGTAGAAGTCTTCAAAAAGCAGTTTGATATGTCATGGGGACCAAGACTACAATATATCTTAACGAACACGGTAGCTACGGCTCTAGAGGCTCAAGGGACTACATTGTTAGCTATTCTTAGAATGTTTACGGATCCAGGATACAGGAAGTTTATACTTAAACAGGTAAATGACCCAATACTTTACAAATTCTGGACAGAAGAGTTTGCTCAAATGGCTCAAAATCAAAAACTACTAGCAGAAGCAGTTGCTCCAATACAAAACAAAGTTGGTAGATTTGTATCTTCTGCGGTTACACGAAACATTATTGGACAGGTTAAATCGACAATAGATCTTAGAGAGATAATGGATAATCGAAAAATTCTTTTGGTTAACTTAGCACAAGGTAGGCTAGGAGAGGAAACAGCCTCTATGCTTGGTGGTATGATTATTACTCGTTTACAAGCAACAGCCATGGAAAGAGTTGATATCCCAGAATCAGAGAGAAAAGACTTCTTCTTGTATGTTGATGAGTTCCAGAACTTTGCTACCGATTCATTTGCAAAAATTCTTTCTGAAGCTAGAAAATATCACTTGAATCTAACTATGACTAATCAGTATATTGATCAACTACCTTTAACAGTGAGACAGGCTATCTTTGGTAATGTAGGAACATTGGGTTCATTTGTGGTAAGTCAAGGTGATGCTTCAGTTTTGGAAAAAGAGTTTGCTCCTGTTGTTTCTTCTGATGATTTAGTATCTTTGGATTCCCATGCTATGTATATCAAACTTTGTATTGATGGCATGACATCCGTACCATTTAGTGCTAAATCATTGCCTGTTAGGTATCAAAAGTTCGATTGTAAACAAGAGATTATTCAAAAATCTAGGGAAAAGTATGGTATGGACAGAGAGATAATAGAGGACAAAATCCAGAAATGGAGCGATCAATCATACAGTGAAAAAGGGAATAGATCTGTGCCGATAGATCGAGTTGATAGTAAGCCGAGGGAGAGAAAGGAAGAAAACAACCAGGTGGAAAAAAAGGAGATGGTTAAACCAATAGAGAAGAGAGTTGAACCAAAGATTGAACCTAAAAAAGAGGAGGACAAAAAGAAGTACACCATAAAGATATAGGGGTATTTTTGTGGTAAAATACAGATAGAAAATAAATTCACAAAAACGTTAAATATATGTCAGGACACTCCAAGTGGGATACCATTAAACATAAGAAAGCATTGAATGATGCCAAGAAAGGACAAGCATTCTCAAAACTTTCAGTACAGATTACTCATGCAGCAAGACAGGGTGGGGGAGATCCAACGATGAATCCTAATTTAAGATTGTATATTGATAAAGCAAGAGATGCTAGCTTCCCAATGGACAGAATAGAGAAAGCAATTGAAAAAGGTGTTGGTGGTGGTGATAGTGGTATTGTTTTTGAGGAGGCTTCATATGAGGGATTTGGTCCTGGTGGTATTCAATTAATTGTAGATACTCTCAGTGATAACAAGAATAGGACTGTTTCTGAATTAAGACAGATATTTGAACAGATAGGTGGAAATATTGGGAGTGAGGGGTCTGTTTCTTGGAATTTTGATACCAAGGGATATATTGTTGTTAAATCTGGGCATATGCAAAAATCCGAGAAATTTGGTGGAGAAGATATTTTTGTACCTGATGATTCTGGTGGTGTTATGATGATGCTTATGGATATTCCAGGTATATTAGATATTGAGGAAATAGATATGGACGGGGATAAGGGTTTTGAGATATATACGGAATATAATCAATTGGCACAGGTTAGAGATAGTATTAGCAAATTAGGTTTTGTTTTAAAGGAGGCAGAGATTGTTAAAGAACCCAAGATATACAAAAAATTAGAAGGTGCCGAATTAGAAAAAGCTCAGAATGCTATAGAGAGATTAGAGGAGTATGAGGATGTCCAGAATGTATGGACAGACCTGGATTACTAATAACTGTAGACAGAGAGAAAGAGATAGTATTATAATGATTTATTATAAGTTCTACCTTTAAAGCTTATGTCTTCCCAAATTACTGACCCCGATCTAGCCCAACAATATTTAGCTGAAATAACCCCAGTTCGTGAAGAGAGAGAGAATGCCCGTGTCGCTTTTGTTAGCCTTTTGAGAGAGCTAGTAGCTACTGATTTAACAGAAGGGTATCCTGCAGAAATAAAACTTCCTGGAGATGATTCACCGTATGAACTTCGTGCAGTGTGTGTCAGGGAAGATACGAACTTTAATGAGACATTTGTATATGGTACTTTAGAGAGGGCAAGAAGATTGGAAGATGATATCCCCGCACGTGTTCTCACCAAATTTATTAAGGATGGCAACAAAGGGCTTCATCTACAAAACTTTTTTAGTCTTGCAGGATATGAGCTATATTTTGAAAAAGGTGGTCATTGCACTGAATGTATCTATGCCATAGGTGAGGAGAATGAAATTTTAGTAGGTACATTTATACCTTTGGATCGTCTATCACAAGCATCAGGGGGTGACATTACTGAAGCAATGCTACTGGCAAAATTAGACCAATTAAACAAACTTAGCGAAACGAACAATCATGGTATCTTCGAATTTGGAGGAAAAGAGAAACCTAAGGAGCATAAACAGGTCTCCGCGCAAGAATTGGTAAATGAGTATACTAAGAGATTCCTAGAAGTATTAAATAACCCTCAGAGATTTAGTCCACATGGAAGTAATAAAGATACTGTTCAGTTGAAGATTTACAACGATCGTTATATTTGCGAATTTGTAACATGTCCAGAAGACATCTCTTGTACGAGAGGGGTTTTAGGAAGTTATGTAACTGATGCAGATTTGTATAATCTTTTTACTGCAATAAAGAACATGAGAAATGAAAAAAATGAGATGATGAGCAACCAGCTTTATGTACTCAAAGGTAGGGAAGGGCGATTACTAACATGTGTATTTATTGATATGAAAGATCGTAAGGATGAGGAGAATTTGTTAAAAGGATATAACTTGATCTTAAGTAGGCTAAAGGAAAGTAAATCTCAAGTTCTGCGAGATCCTAATGATTAGTAGATATTAATTTATTATTTTAATAGATATGTCTGTTTTTACTGATGGAAAAGAGCAAAGGCCAGAAAATAGAGTAAGACGAGACAAAATGAAAGAAATCCTCAGGGAAGCAATACTTAATGATAATAATTTATTTAATGGTAATCATGCGTATCTCTTTGGGCTTGAGAAGAAAGGTCTTTTCATTTGTGCCTTTATAATAACCGACCCCAATGAAGGGGACTATGATAGAACTTTGATACCTGGTATTGACCAGGAATTACTTTTCCAGGCAGAAATGATTTGCTCTGATGCAGGTGGTAATCTTAATAGAGATTGTGCAATTCCCGTCCAGGGATATCACGATGGGTACACAATAGAATGTATTGTAATTGAACCAAGATCGGTTGAAGAAATAGATCTATTTTCCAAGGGCTATGAAACAGCTTGTGATGCACTATACAAAGCAGATCATGCTCCTCGCATAGCAACCACGGAACAAAATTAATGCTATCATATACCTATGAGAATACTAGGAATAGATCCAGGAGTAGCAACAACTGGATGGGCCATAATTG
>CAZLLO010000003.1:0-86407 GCA_964560525.1 uncultured Candidatus Saccharibacteria bacterium
ATGCCTTCTGTTAAATAGTTCTATCTACTGATAGAATTATTTAATGAATATTAAACGATTCTTTAAAAGGTATCTTTTTCAATTTGTAATACTGTTTGTCTTCAGCATTCCCCTCCTCTTTTTAATTCATGATAACTGGCAAAAAGCAGCAGTGATATTTTCCTTTCTTTTAATCTGGTTTTTTGTATCTTTTAAAACAAAGAGTGTCGTACAGTCAAGCCTCTTGTATATATTAATTACTCTACCACTTAACCTCACCTATCAACTCTCCTCCCCTGTTCCATTTTTTAATACAGATCCGTATGTTAATGGTATGTACACTAACTATTTAGTTCCAACTGTCTCCATCTTAGATATTGGTTTGATACTTCTTCTGGTGTCATATCTCTATGAATTTGGACTTAAACATACGAAAATTGTTTTACAAAGATATAGGGTATACATGGTTCTCTTCCTTGTGTTTCTACTCGCTCAGAGCATGCTTAAACTTAGCTTAGTGTCATTAATTGGTAGTTTTAGGTTAGTTGCATCCTTGTGCGTTGTACTTCTCTTAGTGGACTATTTTAGAATGCAAAAAAAAACAGAAATATGGAAATGGGTTTTGTTGTCTTCCTTTCTTTCTGTGTTAATACAGGGAATCATTGGTGTATTGCAGTTCTCAGGCGGTTCTTCATTAGGGTTACCTTTTCTAGGAGAGTCTCAAGTTGTAAGTGGTATGCAGGGTTCTAGTTTTGTGACTTTGAATAACGAGGTATTTCTAAGGGCATATGGTACTTTCCCCCACCCCAATATTCTAGGAGGATACCTGGTGATGAATGTTTTACTGGGAACATTTTTGTATTCTAAGAGGAGGGGTTTCTACAAAATTCTTACAATATCATTAATCATTTCGAGTAGTATATTTGTAACATTCACTTTCTCTAGAATTTGTATTTTACTAGTATTACTAATCCTTTGTGTAACAGCTTTGTCAAAACTTCTCACGAAGAAAATGTTTTCTTTTGCTCCCATATTATTAATAGGTGAAAGATTTACAAATCTTCTTTCTGGTGGTGATACTAGCTGGATGGACAGAGTCAATTTGATGAAGAGTAGTTTTAATATAATAAAAAATAACTGGCTGTTTGGTACGGGTTTAGGAAATTTTACAAAAGCGATGGAAGGAGATATCCCTAGAACTGTAAACAATGTGCTTCTTGTACAGCCTGTACATAATATATTCTTTCTTACGGTTTCAGAACTTGGTGTAATGGGTACGTTACTTTATGCTCTACTCTTAGGCAAGATATTGATTAACAATATACGGGTTATGAATGTATTTAAATGGTTAGTAGTTTTAACTTTCATAATTATTGGATGCTTTGATCACTATCTCTTTAGTCTTCCACAAGGGGGGATAATAGCTAGTATTTTATTACTCATGGTTGTCTTATAGTTAACATAGTGACATAATATCTTTATGAGAAGTGCTATTACATCACGTCCGAGGATTTTAATTGTTATGCGGGCAATTGTGATAAATGTTAACAAAATCCTCTTAATTAAAAGAAGTAAAAATGATACCCATGATCCTCTTAAGTGGGAGATTCCAGGAGGAAAACTCGATTCGGGACAGGATCTGGAAACGGCAGCAGAGAGAGAAGTTATAGAGGAAGCGGGTATTTACTCAACACCAATTAAGAAGTTTGTGTTCTTTGAAGAATCTTTATCTAATCAAAGTAAGAAATATAAAGGAATTCCGTATATTGGTTTCTCATCCTTATACAAATGTGATTCTTCTCATGTACGTTTATCAGAAGAGCATGAGGATTATAAATGGGTTAGTTTTGAAAAGGCCTTGAAAATGGACATAACTGACTTCACAAGAAAATCGTTGTTGGCTTGGGAGGAGGAGATTCTCAAATATCTATCGCACAAGTAAAACATAGTATGGCGGAGAGAGAGGGATTCGAACCCACGGTACGATTACTCGTACGAACGCTTTCCAAGCGTTTCCTTTCGGCCACTCAGGCATCTCTCCTAGAAACAACATGGCGTACCTGGCCGGATTCGAACCGACGACCTACTGCTTAGAAGGCAATTGCTCTATCCAATTGAGCTACAGGTACATAACAGTGCAATTCTATCAGTAAACAGCGGTAAAATAAAGAGTTAAATGTCTGCTACCTCTATTAAAATACCACCTTGTCTCTTTGGAAAATAGTAGAAACTCTTAGGAAAATTAACAGGATTAAATTCATAAAGGGTTGCCTTATCCGAATATTTTATACCATCTAGATACTTTGAACCCTCTTTCCAATTCATACCTTTAAGATCTGTTGTAATCTTCTCTTTATCTACCTTTGGCTGTACAGAACCAGTAGCAGTTAGTTTGACCAACACACTACTATCTGTATTTTGAACAACAGAAATTTCTTTTTGAATACTATCACTTAGTACTAGCTCGATATTTTGATCTGTCTGGAAGAGATTCTTGGCTTTTGCTTCCTCCGTTAACAAGTTTGCGATGCCACGGTCAAAGCCATTACTAAGATAGTACGTTGCAGAGCTAGTAACTGTCATAGATACATTTGCTTGGTTTGCAGCAGCACCGACAGCTATATCTGTTTTTATACTTTCTGGTTTAACTTCACTTTTAAGGGTATTTGCGATCATAACCCACTCACCTTCTTTTCCCTTTAGTGTTTGTTCAGCTTCAGTTATTGCGGAAGCTTTAAGATCATCTACTGCCGTGTTAACATCTGTTAATGAAAGAACTGTATATTGTTCCTTTGTTCCTCCTGAGAAAGAAAGACCTTCCCGGATTCCGAAGATATCAGGGTTTCCCTTAACGGTAAAATAGGAATTGCTGGTATTAAATTCCTCTCCTATTTCCACGGCGTGTACAGCGACTGTAGCCATACTGCTACATGCCATTGTCGTTGCAGTATCTAATGCATATGCTTTTCCATCGGAAGAAGTTATTACCTGGTTTGCGGGGAGGTTAATTGGAGAAAACCCTGTACAATCCGATTTTGCGTATGTAAATGTAACAGAGCCTTTTGCTTTCTCTCCTTTGTATGCCTTTCCTGTCGCGGTAACAGTAGAAGATCTAGAAGTTTCTAAGTTTTCGGATTTAAGAGGAATTTTGAGATTGGTGAAATCTATTTCTTTAATATTTGAATCGCCCGTGAAAGTCTTTTCGATACTTACTTCTTGTGCTTTAACGAATATTCTGACCTTAACAAAAGGAACAGTACTGAAATATATAAAGGCGACCAGGGCAACTACTAAGACAAAAGAGAAAAGAAAGATAGGCCATAGTTTTCTAAATTTTGAATACACGGGAGAATTAGGTTTTCGATCTGTGGTTGCTTTTGGTTTAAAAATCTGTGGGAATTTGAAATGGAACTTATTCTGTTTAGGAATTTCTTTCTCAGAAACATCTTTGAAATCAATCTTCGAAAGGTCTATGAATTCATCTTCTTTAGTAGAACTTTCTTCTACAGGAAGATCCTCCCCCACAGAGATGACTAAGCCATCTTGTTTAATAGCTTTTGTTTCCTGGTGAGTTTCTCTTTCTAGTTTACTTTTTTGAATAGCATCATTAATGCGTTTCTCAAAATTGGATGGCTTGCTATCTGTTTGCACTGGAGGTTCTACCTCTTGTATTAAATCTTCTTCTTTTTTGGTCTTAGGGGTTAGTTTCTCTTCCTTTTGTGTTTTTGCTTTATCCCACATATCATCGGTTGGGTTGTTGGGAGAATCGATGGTGACTATACCCGCAAGATTAGCATTTCTTAGACCTGTAGGATTTTTAATAATTTGGCAGATTAGGATCTTTCCCTCTTCTTCTGCTGTTTCTTGTAATACTGTAAGGTTAATTGTACTTATGAGGAGGTCTGATTCTTCTGCAAATGTAATGATTACCCTTTCGGTTTGGGCACCCAAGATACCACTTACTATATCTGTTATTTCATCTTCTTTACTTACAACAATTTTTGTTATCTTAGTGTTTTCTTCCATTATGTGGGAATGTTTTTAATTTTGTTAATTTCGTTATCATATGCAAATTTCGCAAGCGCTGCAGGTGTTACATCAAACACATGTTTAAGGTCGCCACTTAAGTCTACTATACTATTAAGTCTTTGAGGAGTGAAATATTCAATACGTGGAACTACAGTGAAAGGAAGATATTTCTTCCAAGGAAATTCCAACATAACTTCTTTTATTTCAGGAAGTAAGGAGCCACCTCCGCACAGGTATATTTGGTTTGGGAATGTTTCAGTATCATCACAGCTTTGAAACGCAGTTTTCAGTGTTTTCATCCAAAGTTTAGCAACTGGATAGACAACCTTTTGAACATCGTGCGAAAGATCTTTAGAAAGTTCTTTCCCAGTGTACTTTAACTTTCTTTGCTCAGCATATCGATATTCTAAATCAAGTGTTTTTGATATCTCTTTGGTAAATGTTCTACCGCCAAATGCAAACATTTTAGTTTCGAGTATATTTCCTCTCTCAACTACTGCTATATCTGTTGTACCACCACCGATATCTAAGAAAATTGCTGAGAAATCCTTGTTCGAAGATCCTTCGAAAGCTCTTGCTACTGCAAATGGTTGGGATACGATCCCCAAGATATTGAGATTTAATGACTGTGCAACTTTCCTTAATGCTTCTATATATGTACGTGGGGCAAACGAAGCGTAGAAGTTTAATTTTACATCTTTTCCTTTATATCCTACCAAAGAATCTACTGGCATCCCCCCTATTTCTAATCCTGTCTTGGTAATATGTAATATTTCAATATCATCATTTTGTAATCCAGTTCTTTGACTTAAATCCTCTTTTCCATTTATATCAATTTTCTCTTTAATCTGTCGAATAATTAAGTCTTGCTCTTTTTGGGTTACCTCTTTATCATAATTTTCTTCTCTTTGGTAGTTAATGACTATGGAAACACCTTGTATATATTCTCCTGCGATTCCCATGACTACATGATGTGGAAGCTCTTCTTCAGAAAGTCGATTGGTTAGCTCTGAGATGGAGAGTTTGCAATTATCCAATACAGTATCCAGATTGGTTATGATTCCACTTCGCATAGCGTTTTGCTGCTGGTCTATCCTAGAAATCTTTTTAACGGTGATACCAGTCCCATCCATAGAGAAGAGAATACTTTTCAGTTTCTCTGTACCGATATCCAATGCGATAATGTTTTTGTTTGAACCTATCAAACTTTTCTCTGAAAGATTCTTTAAGAAAGGCAAGTTTAGCATAGCAAAGTATAGCATATTTAGAGGATTAGGAGGGTGTTTAAATTACCACGGTAAGGATAATTGGTTCTCTTTCGGTTTTCTTGTAAATCAGCTTACTTAACTCTTTTTCAACAGTTTCTTTGAATACCTCTATTCTAAATATCTTGCTTTGTTTTGATTGATTTACCCAATCGTGGTGAATATCATAGATGAGATTCTCAATTTCTTTCAATAACTCTTGAGAGCCTTTCATATATACAAAACCACGGGACACAAATCTTGGTCTACCAATTATCATTTTGTTTTTTAGATTCATATTCATTACAACGATGAACATACCAAATTCTGAAAGTTGTTTTCTATCTTTTAATACAATATCTCCAGTATCTCCTACACCTAGCCCATCAATTAGGATTGGCTTAGATTCAACTTTCTTCCCTCTTTTCCATGAATGGCCATTAAAAAGCCATGTTTGTCCATCATCGGTTAAAAATACATCTTCATCCTTCATCCCCCATCTTAAGAAATTTTGCTTGTTAAAATATCTAAAGGTCAATGGTCCATGTATTGGCATTACGGTCTTTGGTTGGATCATATCGTACATCATCTTCATATCTTCTTGATTCCCATGTCCAGTTGAATGAATTTTAAGATCAATAGTATCTTTTAATAGATCACCACCCAAAGCAATAATTCTGTCTGTCATCTTCTCTATGCTACTAATATTTTCTGGTATTTCTGAAGAGGACATTATGACTAAATCCCCTTTCTTTATCTTTATGAACTTGTGTTCGTTTAGAGAGATTCTGTTTAATGCAGCGAATCTTTCTCCTTGGCTACCAGTACATAATAGTAAGAGTTCATTATCTGGGTATTTGTTAATATCCTTTTCTCTTACAATTAATTTGTCATCAATATTGATATATCTCATTCTTCTAGCGATCTCGAGTGATTGATCGAGACTTTTCCCTGAGAGAACGATTTTTCGATTAGTCTTTTTAGCTATTTCCACTAATGAATACAAACGAGTAATTAAGGAAGAAAAGGCAGCAACAATTACCCTTCCCTTTTGTTTTGCTATTAGTTCTTCTAAATTTTCATAAATTTGTTTTTCTGAGGGAGATTTACCAGGATTAGAAGCATTTGTACTTTCCATTAATGCTACGTCAATTTTTCCTCGAAGAGCTTTTAACTTCTCGTAGTCTGTCTGAGGCTCATTTGCTGGAGTAATATCTATTTTGTAGTCACCAGAGAAGAAGATATTACCATTAGGGCTTTCTAAGAATATTGAAAACGCATCTGGAATACTATGGTTAATACCAACAAATGTTGCCCTGAAGTATCGACCAATATTAATAGTAGATTTTCTATCCACACTATATATCTTTACCTTCCCAAACATATGGTACTCTTTTAGCTTTTCTTCAATCAGAGCTTTTGCAAATCCCCCTGCATATATTGGAGGATAATCTAGCTCTGGTAAGATCCATTTTAATGCCCCTATATGATCTAGGTGACCATGGGTTATTAATATTGCTTTTATCTTCTCTTTGTTTTTCCTTAAGTAACTAATATTTGGAATTAGATAATCTATTCCATACATCTCTTGACCAGGAAAAGAGTACCCTACATCTACGAGCAGGATTTCATTTGAATATTCTACGAAATTACAATTTCTTCCAATTTCTGTAGTTCCCGAGAGCGTGCATAGCTTCAACAATTCTTTTTTATTTGTAAACATGATGAATGATTATACCAGATATGAGTGTGATATAATAATGAAGACCGTTAATACAAGACTAGTCATCTTGGAGGTCTGGAAAGAAATCTATGTGTAGTATATAGAGAGTAGAATCCTCTACCCTTTCATGGGTTGTAAGTTTAAGATAGTAATATCTTAAAGAAGTAAGGTGGTAACGCGTGTATTCGCCCTTACATTAGAGTATCAATATGGTATTCTGGTGTAAGGGCCTTTTTTATTTTATCTATCTTTAAGATCATGGATTTAAAAACTGTGAGTGATTCTGAAATTGTAGTAAAGACACCTGAAGAAAAATTAGAAGAGAATATCCTTAATGAAGAGCCATTTATGCCAGATACTGCTATCTATTACATTGATCTCAGAAGTGATGGGAATACAGGCTTAGAGTTTGTTGGTACAGATGGAACCAAGCTTGAGGAATCAGCAGATATGATTTTAGATGCACAGATGACAGTAGACCAAGCTTGGGCTGTTTTTTGCAAAGATCCAGGAGGAAAAGTTTTCTCGGAGAAATTTGTAAAATTTGCAGCAGAAGATAGGAAAGAGCAGCAAAGGATGGGTTTTAAAAACCTTGTTACTTGTTTGGACAAAACAAACACAATCATAAATTCAGCATTAAATCCAAATGGAGCGTAACATACCTAAAGCATTTGAATCTACAACATCAGAACCAGAGATATACAAACTCTGGGAATCATCTGAGTATTCTACTCCAGAAAAAGTAGAGCAATATTTAAGAGATAAAGGATTGGAAGTGAAATCTCCATTTACCATTACTCTTCCTCCTCCAAATGCTAATGGGAATTTACACCTTGGTCACATGTGTGGCTATTCATTCCACGATGCATTTGCAAGATTCAATAGAATGACAGGGCACCCTACTCTCCTAGTACCAGGAAAGGATCATGCAGGTATCCAAACCGAGAGTGCATTTACAAAAGTGTTACAAAACAATGGTGAGGATAAATGGAAAATGGGAAGAGATGAGTTTTACAAACGATGCTATGAATTCTGTATGCAGAATGCTGATAACGCCAGAACTCAAGAAAAGAACATAGGTCTTTCAGCAGATTACAGTAGAGAATTCTTCACCCTTGATCCTAAGCTTACCAAGATCATTTACGAAACTTTCTACAAAATGTATGAGGATGGAATGGTTTACAGAGATAAGCGTATTGTAAATATCTGTCCTAATTGTAAAACAGCACTAGCAGATATTGATACCGATCACGAAGAACGAAGAGGTATATTTGCATATATCATCTACCCTCTTGTAGAGGAAGCTGACAAGCAATTAGCCAAAGAGAGATTTGGAGTTGAAGGTATTACTGTTGCTACCACTAGACCTGAGACAATGCTGGGTGATACGGCGGTTGCAGTTAATCCTAACGATTCTAGATACAAGGAATTCATTGGTAAAAAAGTTTTACTTCCAATAGCTAACAGAGAGATACCCGTCATAGCTGAAGAAGAAGTAGATTTAGAAACAGGTACGGGTGCATTAAAAGTTACTCCTGCACATTCCCCAATCGACTTCGAAATTGGTAAGCGACAAGGTTTAGACATTATTAATGTTATCGATGAAGATGGAAAAATGACAGGAAATATTCCTGAAAGATTCAAAGGCATGGGTACAACGGAGTGTTCTAAAACATTGTGTGGTGAGTTAAGTGAATTGGGTTTGTTGGTTAAGATAGAGAATATTAAGCATGAGGTGGCTGTATGTGAAAGATGCGGTACCCCTATCGAGCCTGTCATATCTAATCAATGGTATGCAAATGTTGAGCCATTGGCTAAGAAAGCATTAGAAGCGTTACATAATGGTGATGTTAAGGTTATACCTGAGGGTCAACAGAAGGCGTTAGAATTCTTCTATGAAAATATTCAACCATGGTGTATTTCAAGACAACTTTGGTGGGGTCAGAGAATTCCGGTTTGGTATTCTGGTAGTAAGAAGCTTCATGATTGGTTGAATGAACATTCAAACGAGGGCAGCCCTAGGGCAGCCCTGATTGAGAAGTTTGAAGAAGAATTCCACACAGAAGCGAATGGGAATGGTGATATATATGTAGGTGAGGATAGCCCCGAGGGTATATGGGAGCAAGAGACAGATATGTTTGATACTTGGTTTAGTTCGGGTCAGGTTCCCTTCTCTACTTTGGGTGGTCCAGAGGGCGAGGATTACAAAAAGTACTATCCTACTCAGATGATGATTCATGCTAGAGATATTCTTTTTTGGTGGACTGCACGTATGATTATGTTTGGTCTTTACAGAACCGGTGAGGTTCCCTACTCGACAGTATTGCTTACAGGTATGATTCTTGCTGCAGATGGTTCTAAGATGTCTAAATCTAAGGGTAATGGTATTGAACCTAATGATGTATTCCAGAAATATGGTGCTGATGCTTTGAGGCTTTGGTACTACTCTGATGCGTTACCTGGCTCTAATGCTCCTTTGAGAGAGGAGAAGATTAAGGGTAACAGAAACTTTGTTAACAAGATTTGGAATGCGAGTAGATTCATATTGATGAATATTGAGGATGAGGAGATTGAAGGAATTAATAAGAAGGAAGAAGATATTAGAAATTTCTACAACATGGGACAGTTTGGAGACCCTGATAAACCAAGAAGGCTTGAACAAACATATTGGCATGTTGATAATGTTAAAAAGTATATTGAAAAATATCAATTGAATCTTGGTGCTGAAGCTATTAGAGAATTCTTCTGGCATGAGTTGTGTGACAAATGGATTGAGGAGATCAAAACTGAAATCAAAGATCAACCTATTGGTAGTGATTTAAGAATTGAAAAGCTTTCTGAATTGCTTTGGTTGTTAAAAGAGAATTTAAAGATTATGCATCCTTTTGTTCCTTTTGTTACTGAGGCTGTATGGCAAGAATTAGTAAAATTGGGATTAGCTGAGGGTGTATTAATGGTTGAACAGATTTAACCAAGAGAAAACCCTGCGCGCAACATAGTGCATAATGCACAGGGTTTTCTAATGGAGTGAAAATGAGTTCAATCAGTACACAAACTTTTCACAAAGTCGAGGGCCATCTCCTTGACATTGACAATCAATAGATGTCCTTGCGCTTTGCTTCCATCAGCCGAGAGAATATCTGCACCCCCCATCGTTTCCGACAGGTTTACGGCTTTGCAGATGCGACTCTTTGTATCGGAAAGAACGATTGTAACTTTCCTTGATACTATTTCTTTCCCAACCAGTTCTGCATTTGTATTATGCATAAAGCCAGATAGAAAATTCACGCGGGCTCTGTCTACTTCTAGATCTCCATTGAATTCTCTACCATCTAGCAATACAGTGTATCGCAATACTGTTCTCATATTCCTCCATTCAGTTTTTTATGAACATCAAATTATACTACAGGTACCATCTCCCCACAATTCCCTAATCTATCAATATTTGATATCATCTACAGTAATAATTAAAAGAGAATATATAATGGATAAACAAAAATTCTACCTAACAACCACACTCCCCTACGTAAATGCAGAACTACATATAGGACATGCCTTAGAATTTGTACAATCAGATACAATTGTAAGATATTTTAGAAACAAATTAGGAAAGGAAAATGTATTCTTTAATGTAGGAACAGACGAACATGGACAAAAGATATACAACAAAGCACAAGAAGAAGGATTAGAATTAAAACCATTC
Source organism: uncultured Candidatus Saccharibacteria bacterium (assembly GCA_964560525.1). Classification (GTDB taxonomy): domain Bacteria; phylum Patescibacteriota; class Dojkabacteria; order SC72; family SC72; genus UBA12078. Next base: position 10,679 of record CAZLLO010000003.1, read on the forward strand.
GTAGACAAATATGCACAAAGAGTAATGGATTTCTGCAAACTCTTTAATGTTGAATATGACAACTTCTACAGAACCTCAGATCCAAAGCACCATGAATTAGCACAATTATTCTGGAATAAATGCAATGAGAATGGAGATATATACAAAAAACAATACTCAGGACAATACTGCGTAGGATGTGAGAGATATCTAACAGACAAAGAACTTGTAGATGGTAAATGTCCTGATCACCATACTGTACCTGAACTAAAAACAGAAGAAAATTACTTCTTTAGACTATCAAAATACAGAGAACCCCTACTCAAATGGTTAGAGGAAGAAAAAGCATTCGTAAAACCTGCATACAAAATGGATGAACTGAAGAAATTCATATCAGAGATGGAAGATATTAGTATCTCAAGATTAAGAGAAAATCTTCCATGGGGAATTGAAGTACCTAATGATCCTACACAGATGATGTATGTATGGTTTGATGCATTAACAAACTATGCAATTGCGGTTGGGTATGGAAGTGATGAAGAAAGATTTAAACAATGGTGGGGACCAGTACAAACATGTGGTCCAGACAATCTAAGATTCCAAGGTGCAATATGGCAAGGAATGTTAGCATCTGCAGGTTTACCACACTCTGAGAAGTTGTTAGTACATGGGATGGTACTAGGTTCTGATGGAACAAAAATGTCTAAGACAGTTGGTAATATTGTTTCGCCATTTGAACAAGAACAGAAATATGGAGCTGAAGTTGTAAGGTTCTACCTTCTTACAGGTGTTCCTACATATGACGATGCAGCATACAAGGAAGATGATTTGGTTAATGAATATAACTCAAGATTGGCAAATAACTTTGGAAATCTTTTAAATCGTGTTATCCATTTAGCCAATACAAAAGAAGCTGAAATGAACAATGAGGAGAAAGTCGAAAAAGAATTTAAAGAAACAGTTGATACATATGTGAAGGAGATAAATAGCTTGTATGAAGATTATGAGATATATCTAGCAGGAGAAAAAATAGATCAGTTGGCAGATTATGGAAACAAATATATAACCAAGGAGGAGCCATGGTCAAAGGAGAAGTCTGAAGCAGAAAAGATTTTAAATAATCTGAGCTATCTTTTGAAATATGTGATTGCTGGATATTTCCCTATCATTCCAATTAGTAGTGCAAAAGCAATCGAAGCTTTGGAGAAGAGGGAGAAAATCATATTGTTTCCTAAATTGGAAGAATAATATGATATACTAAAAATATAAAAGTTAAGAAACTGCCTAATGTTTGGATCTGATAAACAACCAAAATCTATTGATTTTCTGCAACCAGTATATTCGCCTATGGATATATGGTCTACGGCGTATATTTGGCTGACCTCCGTTGGAAAATACCTCTTAATTGCAGTAGAAATAATTGTCTTAGCTGTATTCTTTTCAAGATTTATCTATGACAGAAAGAATAATGATTTAAAAGAGGATTTGAATGCGAAAGTTACTCTCTTAAGCAATGATACTTGGCAAAAAAATGCTGCACTTTATGAGAATTATCAATTTGTTCTAAGTGATATCGAAAAGATAAGGAAAGGGCAACAAATAAATTCTGCAGAGATTAGTGAATTGATGAGTGGTATCCCCTCCTCTATCCAGTTATTAAGCTTCTCGTATACTGCGAAGAGAGTCTCCCTTCGTTTAACGTCAAATAGCTTAGAGGCGGTCAAAAATTATGAATCTGCGCTTAAAAACAACCCTAATTATTATGAGGTAACATTCTCAATCACAAAAGAAGTTAATGAGATTAATGTTAGTGTATCATTCTATTTGTCACCACAGGAAGAATAAATGGACAAGAAGGCTTTAAACACAGAAGAATATGTAAAACTGGTAAAAGAATCTCCAGAGAGGAAGAAGGGATATATTTTTGCAGGAATCACTTTGGCAGTATCTATCCTGCTCATCGTTTTCGCTGTTAGGCCAACGCTTTTGACTATCTCAAATATAAATGCGGAAATAAAGGAGGAAACAAGGTTAGATACTCTGCTAGATGCAAAGATAGAGACATTAAGCAAACTGGATAAACAATATACAGAGATGGAAGCGAATTTGAGCCATCTCAGACTAATCTATCCAGATAACAAGGATTTTAGTCTCTTTATGGCGAATTCAACAGGAATGTTGTCCAAGAATGGTTTTACATTAACAGGTATTAGCTTTGATAACTATGGTGAGGATAATTTCGATCTGGTTACAAAGGTTTTAGTTCCATGGTCTGTGAGGTTAAATGTAAAAGGTAAGCCATCTAATTTGGTTAACCTTTTGAAAGATCTTGAAGCATTGCCTATGTATCCAGTTATTGAGTCACTTTCCTATTCTAGTCAGAAGGATGAAAATGGTTTGACTAGTTACAGTATAAACTTGAGGATATATGAAATAGAGAATAATAATTTTTATGATTAAATAATATGGATTTACTCAAAAAATCTTTTCTAGCACTTATCCTCTTCTTGGTTGTAATACTGGCTTGGGTTGGAACGTCTATATATTTCCAAAATATGCAGGTCGAGGTGAATCCCAATGCTAGTTCATACACTAAGTCCATAAAAAATAGCTTCGACTCTGATGAATTAGAAAAAGTTTCAGATAGAACAAATGCGAGTTTTTCAATCTCCCCTTCAGAGTTTATTAACCTTTCAGAAGGAAGTAACTAGTCAATGTAGTCATCTAGTTTCTGTTGAGAAGATTTCTCCTTTAGTTTCTTTAGAGCTTTTGCCTCTATTTGTCTAATTCTTTCTCTTGTTACTCCAAATTCTTTACCAACTTCTTCTAAAGTTCTTGAAACTCCATCATCAAGGCCAAACCTCAATGACAAAACTCTTCTCTCTCTGTCTTGAAGTGTATCAAGAATATCCTTTAATTGATTCTTGAGGTATTCTGCAGTTGCATATTCCTCTGGTGATTGTGACCAATCATCTGCAATTACATCTTGTAGTTTACTATCTTTCTCCTCACCTATTGGTGTTGCAAGGGATGTAGGATTCTGTTTTATCTTCCTAATTTCTGCAACTTTCTCCAATTCAATATCCATCTCTTTTGCAATTTCCTCATCCTTTGGTGGTCTGCCTAATCTTGTTGTTAAGGTATTATTTACCTTATTGAATTTGTTAATTGTTTCTATCATATGTACAGGAACACGAATTGTTCTTGCTTGGTCAGCAATAGCTCTAGTAATTGCCTGTCTAATCCACCAGGTTGCATAGGTAGAGAATTTGAAACCCTTGGTATAGTCAAATTTCTCGACAGCTCTCATTAATCCAATATTGCCCTCCTGTATTAAATCCAAAAGTTCTAAACCACTCTTACTATATTTCTTCGCAATACTGACAACCAATCTTAAGTTTGCAGTTATTAATAATTGCCCTGCTTCTTCATCGCCTTTCTCAATTCTTTTAGCAAGAATCTTCTCTTCCTCTCCCGTTAGTAGAGGGATACGTCCTATTTCATATAGATATGAACGAATAGCATCTGTAGAAAGACTTGATTGGATAGTTTTGAGAATTCTAATTTTCTTTTCTAGTGTTAGTTCCTCTTTTTCTTGAACTTCAATATTCTCTTCTGGCTCTAATACTTCAATATCGTTTTCCTGTAATGATACAAAGATATCATCCAGTAGTTCAACATCCTCTTCTACAGTAGGAAATATATCCAACAAATCTTCCTGTGTTAAGAAACCTTGCTCTTTTCCTTTATTAATTAAAGACGCTATGGCCTTTTCTTTGTCTGACATAGAGATTTTTATGATATAATTTTAGATATGAACACCAAAAAAGACATTTTATTCGAAAAGAAACAATTTTTTATAGATACAATTGCTAAATTTTGTGATAAATGTGGTACTCAATATGCACTTGAAGATGTTAATATAATCCAGAATACTGGAATATCAAGCATTATACACTTTTCGTGTCATAATTGTAAATCCAAGCATATCGCAACATTTGTTGCACCACTTGGTATTAGTAATCGAGTATCTGTGAATACAGACTTAGGAGTAAAGGAAATTAAAAAGTTCTCTTTTGAAAAAGAGGTTTCTACACAAGACATTCTTGAGATTTATACGTGCTTAAAAAACAATCCAAAGGTTGTTCTTTAGTTTTTTACATTCCAAACTATTTGATATTCCTGGTCTTTACTCAATTCAAATCTACTTGAGAGTTGGTTAGAAATACTGTTTAAGTTCCCAGCAGAATCTACTGTCCAAGTAGATGGGTATGATATATCTAGTTTGTATGAGTGTGAGGTTTCTCCTGCTTGTTTGAATATATTTAGATTCAGGAATGCATTATTTTCACCTATTTCTATTGGATATGTAGAGTTATTAATATCTCTAGAGATGCGATAGGAAATTTCTAATGTCCTTGTTTTTTGTATAGGGGTATTGAACCAGCCTCCGATTACTTTAAAGCCACTTTCTTTAAAGGTGTCAAACTTGTTGTCTTCCATTCCTTTTACGGACAGGATTGTTGCATTGGAAGGTATGTATATTCTTTGGTAGTTGATATAGTCTCCTTCAGGGTATGTTGTTGACTTAGAGGTATTCTCTACTGAAATCGTATATGTAAAATCCATTGTATTTACATCTTTTACATTAACGGCAAGATTGTAGTTTTTGCTTAAGTAGAGATTTGCTTTGTTTCCTCCCCAGTTCCAATCTATGGCAATAGGTGCTTCGTTATATCTGGAATCTAGCGATCCTGCCCACGATCTTTCATTGAAGAAATTATACGCACTTGAACTCTTGAATGTTGCTTGGAGATGTTTCTCATCTAATGCATCCCCAAATACACTACTCAAAGAAATTAAATCTTGTATGTTCATAGAAAGTAACTTGGTAATTATCTTGTTGGCCAAATCAGCTAAGAATGTAGTCTTTTGTGTAGAGCCAGGAGTAAAACTCTCATGCATTTGGAAAATCTTAGAATACAGATTGCTACTAGTTATGATTTCACTCTCTCCTGGTACTTCAATGCCTCCCCATTTATCAAGAAGTTTTTGTATTAATGCAATATCAATAGTTATTACTCCATCTAGGTCATCTCCTTTACCTAAATCTTTTACAAATGGCTCTGCTGCTAGTTCTGTTTCTGCTAGATCAGGATACCAGTTAATAATCGAAAAGGTTTGGTTAGAGAGTCCTAGCGCTGTTTGCATAGACTTTGGTGCCGAATATTTTCTTCCTTGTACCTTAAGGGTGCCATCTGCATTATATATATCGTCTACGAATAGCTCTCTTATTTGTCCCCCCTCTATTCCTACAATTCCATAACTTGTTAACCACCCTCCAGTGCTTCGAAGCTCAGATTCGTTTTGCAAAAGTATTAGGTAACGTTGCCTCTCTTTATCGCCCAGAAGTTGAGGTAAGAATGTTACAACATCTTTAAATACATCTGTTCCTGTATTTAGTTGAGAAACCATATCTCGTAAGTCAGAAATTTTATTTCTAGTAAAGGAAGGGAATTCATTCAAATCAATTTCATTCATTATTTCGCTTCCCAAAGATATCTTGTATGCTGCTTCTGTGACCTTGTACCCATTTGCACTTATCTCTTCCAGGTATTGGGTATATTCTCTTGTAGTTTTTGGTGTTGATGTTCCAAAGTCCACTGCAGGTTGGAATTCTTGGATATATTCTGATAGCGGTGTTGCGGCATCGAGCATGTATGAGGTTCCATCTGCGACATAGTTAGCACTTAAGAGAAGTTGAGAGATATCATTGTAAAGATCCTGTTTTCCAGTTAATTTGAATGCCCATTGGAGATTAGAAATACTGGCAGTTACCCTTTGTACATTATCTTCAAGTTGTTGTATCTTTACTTTCGCATCATCTTGGTTTAACTCCAGGACAGAGTCTCTTAGATTCGAAGAAGATCTACTAATGAGTATGAGTCCAAGTGTAGTTCCTATGAGGGGATATATGAGAAAATATGTAACAACTGCAATTAGCGCAACGTAGAGAGAAACTTTCCCAAAATGCTTCCAATCAAAGGCTTTTGTTTCTTTCTCTGGTTGGGCTAATCTTTTTATTGGTGCAAAAAGTTTATCAAAGAAAGAACCTAGTTTGGTTTTTGATGTTTTCACTGTTTCACTTATGGACTTAGGTGCCTTTTCTGCGAAATTCCATTCTTTATCTATATCATCATAATACGTTTGGATCTGGTCGATAAGGGTTTCCTCTAATGTTACTTGTTGTGCCCATCCATATTTAGAAGCGTGAGGTGCAGGTACATACAGATCCTGAATAACGAACTCTCTTTCTGGATTTTCTACGAATTTGATCGATTGAGCCTCGGTATTTAACTCTAGAAGCTTATATGCGATAGAGAGTGTGGTGTAATTGTTTTTGTTTGCTAGGGTAATAACCTCGCCCTTTGTCTTTTCAGAGAAGGTTAATTTGAGAATTCCGTATACAGAATCTCTTTCATCGATTATGTTATGTATATCAAGCCCCTCGCCTTTTATGATGATTTGTGGTTTTTGTGTGGCATCTTTTACTAGGCTATGTATTATTTCACTATCTATTTTTAATACTCCTTTTCCTGTCAATGTTCCTAATCTTAAGATTCTGATATTTAAATTTGTCTTGTCTCTAAACTCTGCAGCTATTGTTTCGCAGTATTTCTGCAATTCTATGTCAGAATATGGAGAAGGAGATGCCAGTTTATTATTATTTACTCGATTGGCTAGTTCTCTGTTTAACGCTAGTGATGTTATCAATGCAAATTTAGCGTTGTATTTCTTCGCATTTTTCAAAGATTCTTCTAAATATCCAGCTTCTCTAATGAATGATTTACTATCATATTCTTTTTGTGCCAAAGCCTGGTTGAGGAAATAGAATATATAGTCAAACCTTTTGATATTTTTAAATATTCCATCTAAGCCTTTAAATTCAAAGAAGTCTACAAGGGGAGAATTTTTAAGCTCTGAAATATATTTGTTAGTTTGCGAATTGTAATTATCAACAATAATGACGTGAGAACCTTGCTCTATAAGTGTCTTTGCAATTAGATATCCACTTCGATTTCCACCATGTATTAAAATGGAGATAGGTGTTTGTGGTTTAATTTTGTCTAGCTTTGAGTTACTCATACTAATTATCTACACTATCAAAATTAACGGGTATTGGGAAATGGTAAGTTTTGAGATTTAATTGGTATCCTGCCCTAACAAATACTGGAATTTCGATATCTTCATAGCCTTGTGCTGTTACTTTAACTTGGTATTGATTATCTTTCAATGAGAGATTACTTACTGGTGTAGTATTAATATATTCTTTATCAACATAAACTTTTGCATTCATTGCAGAGCTAGTTACCGCAAGAAGTCCTGTTTTAGAAGTAGTTTTAGGAATCGCTGTATAGTACAGGATTGTGCCATTTAGGACACTATCTGGTCCGATTTCCAAATCCATACGTGCAGAGGTGTTTTTGGCAATTTCTACCTCAAATGTTTGTTTGGTATAGAAAGTGTTATCTTCTGCTATCTTTTGAAGCTCTACAGTATATTTTCCCTCTGGGAGATCTTCAACAGTTACTGGTGTTTGACCATAGTCTTTGCCATTTATCCAAACTTGAGACTTTCCCCTTTCAGTAATCACCTCTAAAGTGGTGTTGTTATAGAATTTATTTATTAAGGGCAAATTTGCAAGGAGTTTTCCAAGTGGCAAGAAGTATAGGATTATGGACAAAACAATAACAGCAATTGCTATTATTAGGACAGTTTTTCTATTTTTCATTAGCTAAATTATATTCGTAGTGACAATATTTGTCTAGGAATTAGTATCTATATTTGGACTCTGGAGATTCTTCTTTTTGAGGAAATTCTTTTTTACGAGAAGCACGAATATTTATGAGTACTACAAAGGCTATTCCTAAGGCACTACCCAAGATTAATGCAAAGTAACGGATAGCTCCAGTGGTTAGGATTGCAAATGACCCAATAAGTAGTGTTACGGACATTTCTAATAGAACGACCTGTGTACGTGTTAGATTAAGTTTCAGTAGCTGATGATGTAAGTGATTTGCATCATTAATCTTTAAAAGCTCAAGGAGATTCTTTGGTTTGTATACAACTAATCTTTTTATTATCACATAAGCGAAATCAATCAAGGGGACTAACAAAAGCATGATTGTTGTAGAGATTTTTGCATCTGCCAGTAAAGCGAATATACAGATTAGGAAGCCATAGAGGGATTTTCCTGCAGAACCAGACATTATTTTTTGTGGAGGAAGCGCAAAAATCAAAAACATGAACAATGCCCCAGCAGCAACAATACTTAATGTAGATGAAAAGATGGACTCAAATCTTATGGCTATTACAAATATTAAGGAGAATATTACAAAAGAATTGGCTTCTACAATACCTGGAGAACCTGCTGTCCATTTCACAGCATTGATACATACGAGGATCCAGAAGAGGAGTATTAAGTCGCCAGGAAGAGCTAAGGATTGTTGTATTCCTAGTAATGAGAAATTCCAAACATATGCACTTAGATTAATGTTTAAAAATGATAGACTTCCGAGATTAATGATTGAGAATACAATGACTAAAGCTGCAAGAAACTGGTATAGGAATTGGATTTTTGCAGGAAGATTGAAAACATCATCCAATACAGAACCAACTATTAAAATTGCCATTGCTACAACAATTGGAATTGTAAAACTATCAAGTTTAAAGAAAAAGAGTAGTGCTACTAATACGGGAAGTGTGATTGCAAGCCCACCTAACGCAGGTGTTATACCCTCATGTAGTGCTTTTTGTGGATTATCAAAATCTTTGTCAGCTCTTTTTACCCCAGGTTTGTATGTAATATCGTGCTTAATTGCCCAATGCCCAACTATGGGTGCAATTACAAAAGAAGCAACAACTCCTATTAGGAAAAGAGGAAGATATTGTAAATATTTTATATATTCGGTATTGCCTAGCCAAGAGAAATTAAAGATTTTTAAAAAGGTACTTAAAATTTCGTTTGGAATGGAAAAGTCCATATTAATATCCCCAAGTTAAATGAATTATAATAATCGATTGTGCAATACTTGTTAAAAGTGTGCAAAGCAATACAAACTTAGTAAGTATCTTCTCTCGATTGTAATATTTTGCTGTAACAAAGAGGCCAACCAATATGTTAAATATGGTAATAGCGGGGAAGATAAAGAGAAGCCTCTTGTCTGCAAGACTATTGAGAGTGACAATGTAGTAATTTAGTACTGGTATGAGAGATGGAAGCTTTTCGTATGTTTGGTATATGATTAACCCTTGTTGCAAAGCCATTACTATGTTAAAGACTAGTACAAACCAAAAGAAAGCATCTTTTAGAAATTTCTTAACTTCTAATTGTAAAAGGAGTCCATCCGTTTTTCCCTTTATCTTTAGGACTTTATTTTTGAATGGTTCTTTTATGCCTAGATCTAATTGTTTTACTTTTTCTTCCTTTACTTTAGGTTTAGGAGTACGTTTCATTTTCCAATTATATCAAACTCTAGGATAGGTTGGTAAAAATATCTATGTACTGCTCTAATGTAAGCTCAGAGGGGCGTTTCGTGAGTAAGGCGAGATATTTTTCATCAATATCTCTTCCCTTGAGGTTGTTTCTTAAAGTTTTTCTTGGAGATTTGAAGCTTTGTTCTACAAAAGAAAGAAATTTTTGGATATCAAAAGCATATACACTATTTAATGGTGAGAATGTAACATAGCTACTAGTTACTTTTGGGCTTGGCATGAAAGAACCAGGACTAATATCTAATATTTTCTTCACATTTGCATACAGCTGTGTACGTAATGATAATATATTGTTGTCTGGTGCCTTTGCAGTATATTTCTCGGCTACTTCTTTTTGGATTATGAAATATGCGGAACTATTGAAAAAGAGAGAAGCTATTATCTTTTGTATAATTGGCTTACTGACGTTGTATGGAAGGGAACCAAAGAATGTTATTTTTTTATTCTTAAACTGTTCTAACTCTGTCATATCCCAATCAAGAAAGTCTTGATTAAGTATGATTGTTGCTGGATATTCTTCCTGTAGACTTCTTGCTAACTCATCATCCTTTTCAATTAACAGTAGATTAGAGGATAGATTACGAAGCTTCTTGGTAAAGAAACCTCTTCCAGGGCCAACTTCTACGATAATATCGGGATTATCTTTCTCAACATATTGAATAATCTGCTTTCCAAGATTTTCATTTATGAAGAAGTTCTGCCCAAGTGATTTCTTTATCATTTTAATCTATTCTAAAATCCCAAATATTTTCTTTCTTAGAGTATTCTCTCTTACATTCTTCACATACAGCTTTGTTGTTACTAAATTTCAAGGTTCCGTGGCACTGTGGGCATACTAAGATATCTTCCAACTTACCACTTTTCACTTTTGGCATAGCAGCTTTTGTAGCTATAGCTTCAAATATTACACTAGGTGGAAAATTTGTAAAGGAAAAGAGTGTTTGTAAAGCATATTCAATTCTTAAAAGAATATTATCTCCAAGCATCTTTTTTAATTTGGGAGATCTTAAATATGAACATCCATGCTTTGATTGTATCTTGAATCCATTGTTTCTGAGGCTTTCTCTGACATATGCAGGATGAAAATTGACAAAGATAGTCTGTTCCCCAGTCTTTGTGCCCTCAAAATTCATTGAAGTTGGTTGTTGATATGGAGCTTTTGAAAGTAGACTTAGATTTAGGTGGAATATAGCCCTAAATACTGCTTTAACATTAACTTTGTTTGCAAATTCCTGAATATATGTTGCTTGACTTGCAAGTATTCGATTTAATTCTTTGAAGTATGTTTGTGGTTCTAGTATGTGATGTAGGACTCTTACCATTATTGCACCATCAAAAGAACCCTGCCTGAAGGGCATGTGGTATGCGTTAGCTGCGATTAATTCAATATTTGGGTACTTCTTCTTTAGTGTGGGGTAATTGCGCTGTAGAGTCTTAAGCGAGTAATCAAGGATAACGGGGGATGAGTACTTATCGTAGTATGTAGATGCCAATCTCCCGTAAGAACCACCTATATCTAAAAACCAATTTCCTTTCTTGTTTAAAAATAGTTTGTTAAAAATATGTCTTTCAGCTTTGTCTTCATATATACGTGCTTTCCAGTAAGAAGCATAATCATAGTCAAAAAGATCGTAATCAGATACTCTTGTCATTTAGGTAGTTTTTAACAGTTTAGTTATTTTCATCATTTGCTGCATGAGCTTTTCTGTTTTAACAGAGTCATTGCTTTCTTCGGCCATCGCTATTCTAGCACTTAATGTCTTTTGTCGTCTTGTAAGATAGTCTTTCTTTAATCTTTGCATTACAGTAGCCAATTGCTTCTCAATGTCTTCTTCTATTTCTGTAGATCTAAATATAATCTCTTCGATCAAAATCTTCTGTGTTGAATCATTATTAAATAGCGAGACAATATCTTTAATATCTCTTTTTCCAGAGTGTTTGATCATGAGATACATTTCTCGAAGCATAGGGGATGAAATATATCTACTTGGAATATGATATTTGCCCATATCTCCGTCTGCGTATATCAATAATTGCAGATACATTTTTTCTAACAAATCACTATTTGATTTCACGAGAAAGCCTTTAGTGTTAGTACTTGTGCTATTCTGTTTCTTGTTTACGTACTTTGGTTCGGTAATATCAAGCTTTGTGAGTAATTTTACCTTTTCAGTATAGTGTTTTAGAAGTGTAGCATTTGTAATATGACTAAACAGGTCTTTAATAAAGAGTTGCGTTTGTGTCAGGTCTTCTAGTTTATTAAGATCTTTGTCCTGTAGGTAGTTAGTTAATATGTATGAGAACGCTTCTTGCTTATTTTCAATTAGTGTTGCTAATTTCTTTTCATCTTTCTGGAGCATCTCGTCAATATCTTTGTATGGTGATGCATTGGCTGTATATGGGTAGAGATTAAGCTCGGAGGCTAGTTTAAAGGCTCTAACTATTGCTGCCTGACCAGCACTGTCGCTATTGAAAAACAGAAGAATGTTTCTACTTAAACGAGAGAGATTCTCTAATTGCTCTTTTGTTAATCCTGTCCCAAGTGGAGCGACTATGTTTCTCACTCCATATTGGTGTGCTGCTATGACTTCTGCCTGTCCCTCGCATAGTATTGCTAGGTCGTTTTTGCGAATCTCCTGACGAGATTCGTATTGCCCAAAAAGATTATCTTTCTTGTGAAATATAGGTGAGTCTGGGGAATTCATATATTTAGGGCCATAATCATTGCCAGGTAGAATTCTACCCGAAAAACCAATAACAGATCCTTTTGTAGAACGTATTGGGAACATTATTCTATCGTAGAACTTTTCCTTTAAAATGCCATTTTTATCAACAAATAGACCAGAGGTAATTAACTCTTCTTTTGTGTATTTATTTACACTCTTTTTGATATATTCCGTAAGCTTTGGATATCTTGGAGCATATCCAATGCCAAATTGTTTAATAGATTCTTCTGAAAACCCACGCCCTTTTATATACTGTGAAGCAATGGTGCTTTTTCGGAATTCATTATAGTAGTACTTCGCTGCTAAATAGTTTATATCTTCTAGTCTTGAATACTTAGGATTTTTTTGAAACTTCTTTAGTTCTACACCTGCTTGTTTGGCTAGTTTCTCAAGTGCTTCTGGGAAGTCAAGGTTTTCAATCTTTTGTACAAAGTTAAAAATATCTCCTGTCTCTCCACATCCGAAGCATTTATATCTTTGTATATCAGGGCTCACGATGAATGAGGGTGTCTTTTCATGATGGAATGGGCATAATCCAGAGAAATTTTTACCAGATTGTTTTAGATGAACATATTTCTCAACGACCTGTACAATATCAAGTCGGTTTTTTATCTCTTCTATTTGATTAGAATCATTATCCATATATTGATTATAGCATCTTACTAGGGGAAGTTTTATTCACACTTGAGCGTTTGCTCTTCTATGGTACATGTTATTTCTGCAACACCTGTTGTACTATTTGTTTTCCAAGTTAATGGCTCGTCATTCATATATATATTTGTGTTTTTTACCTTACCAGTAATAATGTAAAATTTCTGTTTTACATCATATGTTTGTTTAGATGGTTGTACTACCTGTGCTAGTTTGTTTTTATTATCTATATCAAGTTTTATCCAAGAAGAGGAATCTTTGACTTCAACTGTTAGGGTAAAGGTTTTCTCAACTGGTTGTGCATTTGGATCTATTTCTGGTTTTGTATATGTAATTTTTCTAATCTCTACAGTTTCCAACACGTTATTACTATTCCTTTTTGCTTTTATGGTTATTATGTTGATTCCTTCTTTTAGTGTCATATCTTTTTGAAAGTTTCCATGATCATCTACATCTGTAGCAGAATCGTTAATTTCTATGGTGGCGTCAGTGGCTGTGGTTCCTTTTACAGTAAGTAATTCTTGGTTTGTTATGCTCTCATTTATGGGTTGCTCAATATTTAATTTGGGTGGGCTTTGAAATTTGTATATTTGAAAACCAATATATCCTAATACGGCGATCAAAAACATTACTGAAAGGATGGTTACAATGTTTTTAGGTGTTAAGAAGTTGCTTTTGAAGCTGAAAAGCTTACTCTTTTTCTCAAATTTGATCTTTCTTTGTGGTTTACTTCGCCTATATATGGCTAGTATTTTCTCTGTATCAAGGTCCAAATATTTTGAATATATTTTGATGAAGCCTGTTAGGAAAATTTCTGAATCAAATTTATCAAAATCATTAGATTCTATGTATTGTAGAAAACGTTTTTGAATTTTGGTTTCTTGAGAAGCAAGGTCTAAGCTTCTACCAAGGGTTCCTCTTTTCTCTTTTAAAACTTCACCTGCGGTTATCATATTGCCAATTCTACTACTTATTCACCGAACTCGTCACTACTTGATTGGGAAGTTTTCAGAATTTGACTTGGTGATGATACTAAAACTTGTCTAGGCTTACTTCCATCTTGTGGACCGATGGCGCCTGCATCATAGAGTTCATCTATTAACCTTGCGGCCTTGTTGTAACCTATTTTCATTTTTCTCTGCAAGAATGATGATGATGCCTTTTGATTATTAATGACAATTTCTAAGGCTACTGGGAAATCAGGATCTCTTTCAGTACTTCCATTTGCACCAGAGGTAGATGGACCTTTTTCTATTGCTTGTGCTAAATCCTCAGAATATTCTACATCCTCTTCGTTTACCTGCTCTTTTACTGCATTTATTACATTGTCACCATCTTGAGTAGATGTAAACGTACCTTGGATTCTTACTGGTTTTGGAGTTGTTTGATCCTTGAAGAGCATATCACCGTTTCCAAGTAGTGTTTCTGCACCTGTATCGTCTAGGATAACTCTTGAATCCATAGCTGTAGCTACTGCAAAGGCCATTCTTCCTGGGACATTTGCTTTGATTAGTCCAGTAATGACATTAACGGTTGGTCTTTGCGTTGCAAGTATTAGATGCACACCAACGGCTCTTCCCATTTGTGCAAGTCTTTGAATCTTTGCTTCTACATCTACACCTGAGGTAAGCATTAAGTCTGCCATTTCATCTATTACTACTATGATATATGGCATTGCAGTATATCCAAGTATTTTGTTGTATTCAGTTAATTTCTTAGCGTGTACTTGTTTTAATTGTCTGTATCTCCTCATCATTTCGTCTATTGTCCATTGTAGAGCGTTGACGACTAGCTCCATGTCTGTAATCACGGGATTGAGTAAATGAGGAATCCCATTATATGCTGCCATCTCTACACCCATCTTAGGATCAATCATGATGAACTTAACCTCGTCAGGTGTTTTAGTCATTAGAAGTCCTGTTATTAATGAGTTAATAGCTACGGATTTACCAGTACCTGTAGCTCCAGCTACTAAAAGATGTGGAATTTTACTTAGATCTCTAATTGCAGTTTTACCAGTAATGTCTTTCCCAAGTATTAATGGTAATTCATATTTTTCTGATTCCTGCCTCAGTTTCTTTATCATATCTCTTGTATATACATAGTTTGGAGTTGGATTTGGAATTTCTACACCTACATATGAAGTACCTGGAATAGGAGCTTCCACTCTTACGGATGATGATTGAGAAGCTAATGCTAAAGCTAGGTCGTTACTAAGATTTTTAATTCTTGAAACCTTGATACCGACGCTAATTCCTAAAGAGAACCTCAAAACTGTTGGTCCTACGGCGATTTCTACTACTTTTGCAGGAATGCCAAAGCTTTTTAATGTTTGTTCTATGACCAAAGCTTTCTTTTTGTAGAGCGTAGCATCTTGCTTTTGTACTTCTCCCTCCTGCAGTATATCTATATTTGGAAATACCCAGTTCGTAAACTTTGGTCTTGCAGGTTCTGAAAGCTCTTTAGTTGTTGTTTGAGAATCAGGGAGATCTTCTGGAAACTCATCTTGCTGTTGTGTTCTAATCTCAGGTTCTTTGTATACTTCTTCTTCCTTTCGACCATCTTGCTCGTCATACATCTTGATTTGAGGTTCTTTCTCCATATCTTCCATAGGGAGATTGATATTGGAGGGAGTATTATCATTTTCAACACTAAATCTAGAGAAAAATTCTCTAAAGCTAAATTTCCCATTTGAATCTTTGTTCATGGGTGTTTCTACAAACTGCATAATCTGCTCTAGTGTTGTACCAGTTATTAAGGAGAAGGCAATTATTAAGAGAATTAATACTATTATTATCTCAATCAAATTCCCAAACATCCCATTGAGAGCTAGATGGAACATTTTTCCAATCTCTCCTCCTGCTCCGCGTAGTGCTTCTTCACTATTTAGTTGGTCGGCTGTTTGCCAAAAGGATAGCAATGTACTCAAACATGCAGAGAAAAGAAGTAAACCACCAGATTGTCTTAATGATTTAAACTTCTTACTTCTTGTCAACAAAAAGAAAGATAGATATATGAGTAATATCCCCCATGAAATGGAAGAATATCCAAGCTTAAGTGTTATACCATCAAAAAGGGGTGTTTCTTGAGGTATGAAAGAGGACAATGCAATTGTTAGGCCAAGCACAAAAAGTATTATCCCAAAGAGAATTCTTACTTCGCTACTTTGAATTGTTATTGGCTCTTTTTTCTTTTTTCTGGGCATTTTCAAGTATATAATAAAGTAAATTTGAGATTTTTACAAAGTACATATATACCATACAATACAGAAGGTTTTAAGGGAATAGTGAAAAGAGTGTTAAAAACCTTTGACTAATACATATAAATGTGTTAATATCCTTCGAGTTCCTAAGTTTTTGCGTTACAATGCGGTATATTTACTATGGTTCGCAGGAATCATAATCCGCTTGCATGCAAGAGTAATATGTTATAACATTACTAAAATATCGTCTTATGATCAAACCTCAAAGTAATAGGTCCGGTAGAATAGATTTGGGACTAGGGTACTCTTCGGGTACAGACTTCCCAAGCTTAATTGAAGCACAAAATGCTTCATTTTTAGATTTTTACAAAGTTGGATTCCAAAGGCTTTTCTCAGAGATAAATCCTGTTAAGGATACTATGGAGAAGATGTGGACACTGGAGTTCAAAGATTTCCGATTTGGTAAGCCATATAGAACCATAGAAGAAGCTATTGCTAAGGGCTTGTCATATGAGGAACCTGTATATGCAAAAGTTCAATTACTTAATAATAAGACTGGAGAAATAAAAGAGCAGGAAATTTTCATCGCTGATTTGCCAATAATGACTGAAGATGGTGTATTTGTATTTAATGGTGTTAGAAGAGTTGTTACTCACCAGATCGTTAGAGCTGAGGGTGTTTTGTATGAGGTAGACGAGAAATTACCAACAAGAACATTACACAAGGTTAGATTAATGCCTGGTAGAGGTCCATGGTATGAGATTGATACTAACAAGCACAATGTTATATCAATGAGAGTGCTTCCTAAGCGACCTAAGGTTTTGATTACTGAGCTTTTGAGAATATTTGGATGGGAAACAGATGATGAAATTAGAAAATTGTTTGCAGATGTAGATACAGATGCGGAGAACAAATATATAGAGGCAACATTAGCAAGAGATTTCACAAAGAGTAAGGAAGAGGCAGTTATCAGTGTTTACAACAAATTAAGACCAGACGAGTCTGTCACTATAGATAGTGCAGAGAAATATATTAAGAGTAACTTCTTTAATGTTAGAAAGTTTGATCTAGGTAGAATTGGTAGATACCAGTTAAACAGAAAATTAGGTACTTCATACAATATAGATAATCCTGATGAAGTAATGCTATACCCTAAGGATGTAGTTTTGATTGTTAAGAGATTAATCCAGATCAATAATGGTGTAATCCCTGCTGATGATATCGATCACCTATGTAATAGAAGAATTAGAAGTGTTGGAGAAATATTAGAGAGACAGTTAAATGCTGGAATCAGAAGACTAGAGAAAAATATTAAGGATAAAATGAGTTTGTATGGCCAAGATGCTAAGGTCACTCCTTCTATGTTAGTTGGAACTAAGCCAATCGCAGCTTCCATTCAATCATTCTTTGGAGCAAATGCATTATCAAGCTTCATGGATCAGACCAATATCCTTTCTGAATTAGAGAATAAGAGAAAAGTAACTGCAGGTGGTCCTGGTGGTATCACAAAAGAGAGAGCAACTTTCTCAATTCGTGAAGTCCACAATTCACACTACTCAAAGTTTGACCCAGTAACCAGTCCTGAAAGTGCAAATATTGGTGTTGTTACTCAACTCGCAATGTTAGCTAGAATCAATGAATTTGGTTTCTTAGAAGCACCATATAGAAGAGTTGTTAAATGTGTAAAGAATAATAAAGCAGTATTGGAAAATAGAATTCTTTCAGAAGCAGTTGTTTCTAACAAGAAAACAGTTGCAAAGGCAGGTACAACAATAGATAAAGCGTTAGCAGAAAAAATTGCAGCAATCAAAGATATTAAAGAAGTAAAAGTTAAACCTTTCATCTCTGATGAAGTCGTTTACTTTGATGCTATGGATGAAGAAGGCTTCTATATCTCTTCTGCAACTGTTAAAGCAGATGAGTGTGGAAATATTACAGATAAATTAGTACCTGTAAGACACAAGGGTGACTTTGTATTGGAAGATGTAGATGCAGTTGATTTTGTTGATGTATTAGCAGGTCAGCAAGCAGGTCTTGGTATGGCATTGGTTCCATTTGTATCACACAATGACGCAATGAGAGCCTTAACTGGTGCAAACCAACAGAGACAGGCTGTTCCTTTGGTAAAACAAGAAAGTCCATTAATTGGTACTGGAATGGAAGAAACAGTTGCAAGACAATCTTCATGGGGGATCTTTGCTGAGGATGATGGAGAGGTTTACTATGTTGATGCTAAGAAACTATCTGTTAAATACAAGAAATTAGGGTTAAAAGACTATGATTTAATCTCTTTCTACAGAAGTAATGACAATACATGCTTCACACAAAAGCCAGCTATAAATGCAGGAGATACATTTAAAAAAGGTGATGCATTGGTTGATGGTCCCACAATGGTAAATGGAGAACTCTCATTGGGCATCAACTTGAAAGCAGCATTAATGTTCTACGAAGGATATAATTATGAGGATTCAGTAATCATCTCCGAGAGAATTGTACGAGATGACCTACTAACCTCTGTTCATATTAGAGAACATACCGTTGCTGTACGTGATACAGAATTAGGTCCTGAGACAATTACTGCAGATATTCCTCATGTAAATGACAGAATTCTACAAAAATTAGATATGCAAGGTATTGTTAGAACAGGTGTTAAAGTTAAAGCAGGTGATATTCTCGTAGGTGTAGTTGCACCAAGAGGAGAAAAAGAATTAACAGCTGAAGAGCGATTACTAAGAGCAATCTTCGGAGAATCTGCAAGTGATGTTAGAGATAACTCACTTAGAATGCCTCACGGAGAAGAAGGAATTGTTGTTAGAAGCCAGATATTGTCGGCAAGTAAGGGTGATAAATTACAGCCAGGAGTATTACACGAAGTAAAAGTCTGGGTTGCAGATACCAAGAAAGTTGACTATGGTGACAAATTAGCAGGAAGACACGGAGACAAGAACACAATCGCAGCTATCAGACCTATTGAAGATATGCCATTTACTGAAGATGGAGAACCTGTTGATATTGTACTAACACCAACATTCTTAAAGAGAATGAACATGGGACAGGCAACAGAAGTTCACTTTGGAAGGTATGCTAAAGAGTTAAATCAGAAACTTTCGTTCCCAATCTTTGAAGGTGAAAATCTTGAATGGTTGAAGAATGAGATGGAAAAAGCGAAGTTAAATATGGATCAGAAAGTTGACTTGTATGATGGAAGAACAGGAAAGAAGTTCCCAAACAAGATCACTGTTGGTATCAAATATGTATTGAAATTACATCATATCGCTGATGAAAAGGTACATGCTAGATCAACAGGACCATACACTGCAGTTTCTCAACAGCCACTTGGTGGAAAAGCACAAATGGGTGGACAGAGATTTGGAGAAATGGAAGTCTGGGCATTAGAAGCACACAGTGCACCTTATGCTCTACAGGAAATGCTTACAATCAAATCAGATGATATCAAGGGAAGATCTTCAGCTTACAAAGCAATTATTCATGGAGACAAGATAGAGAATGTTAATATCCCAGAATCATTTAAAGTATTAATCAAAGAAATGAATGCTCTTTGCTTAAACTTAGACTTAATTTCAATTAATAAATCTTCGCAGGAAGTTGAGGAGGTAGAAAATGAAGAAACTAAATAATAGACAAAGTCTAAATGACTTTGATGTTCTAAAACTAACACTTGCATCTCCAGATCAAATGTTGGATTGGTCATATGGTGAAGTTACAAAAGCAGAAACTATAAACTATAGAACATTCAGAGCAGAACCAGACGGTCTTTTCTGTGAAAAGATTTTTGGTCCTACCAAAAACTATGAATGCTATTGTGGTAAATACAAAAAGATCCGATATAAGGGTATAGTTTGTGATAAATGTGGAGTTGAAGTCACAACCTCTGATGTAAGAAGAGAGAGAATGGGACACATTGAATTGGCTGTACCTGTTGCACACGTATGGTTTGCATATGGTATTCCTAACAAGATGTCTATTGTCTTAAACATCTCACATAAGAAACTTCTCTCAGTTGTATACTACACTAGGTATATGGTTGTTGAGGTAGATAAGGATAAGAAAGCTGAGATAGTTACAAAGGCGGAAGATTTGCAGAAGCAAGAAGTTGAAGCATTGAAAGCAGAACTAGAAGCAGAGTTGAAACTCACTGATGAGATGTTCAGCAAGGATATTAAAACAACTAAGAAGGATAAGGAAAAATCTAATGAATTCAAAGCAAGTCAATTAGAGCACAAGAGAAATCAGGCTTTAGCAAAAGTAAGAAAAGAATTTGCAGAAAAAGAAGAGCAGTTAGACTCCTTCTATACTAAGATCTTCCAAACTATTGAGAAATTGAAAGTTGGAACAGTCTTGAGTGAAGATGAATATATGAGTCTTGAAGAGAGAGATTTGCTATTCTTCGAAGCATTAATGGGTGCAGAAGCAATAAAGAGACTTTTGCAAAATCTTGATTTAGATAAAGAAATCAAAAAATTAAGAAAAGCAGCAGAGAAAGAAAAAGGTGAGAAGAAGGTTGCTACAATCGTTAGAATTCAATACTTAGAAGGTTTCAAGAAGAATAATACAGATCCTAGCTGGATGATTTTGAGTACTCTTCCAGTACTTCCTCCTGAGCTAAGACCAATTATCCCTCTATCTGGTGGTAAATTTGCTACATCCGATCTAAATGATTTGTACAGAAGAATTATCAACAGAAATAATAGATTGAGGAGATTGATAGAAATAGGTGCTCCTGATGTTATTCTCAGAAATGAGAAGAGAATGTTGCAGGAATCTGTAGACGCATTGATTGATAACTCACATAGACCTTCAAAGGCTATGATGAACAACAAGCGATTACCATATCAGTCATTAACAGATGATCTTAGAGGTAAAAAGGGATTGTTCAGAAAGAACTTGCTTGGAAAACGTGTTGACTACTCAGGTCGTGCAGTAATTGATGGAGATCCAAGTTTGAAATTTGACCAGTGTGGATTACCAAAATCAGTTGCATTGGAAATGTTTAAACCTTTTGTAGTTGAGAAATTGCTTAACAAGGAAATCGCTCCAAATATTAGAATTGCAAAGGAAATGATTGAAGAGCAAGAAGATATTATCTGGGACTTACTAGAAGAGGTTATCAAGAATAAACCAGTATTACTAAATCGTGCACCTACACTACACAAATATAGTGTACAAGCATTCTATCCTAAGTTGGTAGAAGGTGAAGCAATTAGAATACACCCATTGGTATGTAAAGCATTCAATGCAGACTTCGATGGTGACCAAATGGCTGTTCATATTCTTCTAACCGAAGAGGCAAGAAATGAAGCTGAAAGAGAAATGATGTCCTCAAAGAACATTATAAATATCTCCAACGGTCAGATCTTAGCAAGTCCTGCAAAGGATATGTTATTAGGTTTCTATCTAATGACAGATATCCATGAGACTGAAAACCCAAGAATATTTGCTACTGCGGACGATGCTATAAATGCTTACGAAGAGGGTTTAATCAATATTAATGAAACTATTACTGTTAGGGTAAAAGGTGAGACAATCAAAACATCTGTTGGTAGAGTTATCTTCAACAGTATTCTTCCTGAGGACTATAAATACCTTAATGAGAGGGTAAATAACAAGACTGTTAATACCATTATCGATGATATTAAGAACTCAAGACCAATGGAAGAAGTTGTAGTATTGCTTGATAACATGAAGTTATTAGGATTTAAATATGCTACAGATTTAGGCTTCTCATTTGCTATGGAAGATTGTAATTTGGACTTTGATCTTAGAGATGCTATCAAAAAGATAGAAGACAAGGATGAGCAATTACAAGAAAACTATCTACAAGGTCTTATGACTAAGACTGAGAAGATAAATATTTCTACAAATATGTGGGATGACTTTGCAAATGATCTAGCAGATGAAGCATGGGAAAAGTTAGACAAACACAACTCTGTATATGAAATGGTTGAGTCAGGTGCAAATGGTGGTAAGATTCAGGCAAGGCAGGTTTTAACAATCAAAGGTGTTGTTAGAGACTCTAGAGGTAACTGGGTACCAATGCCAATCAAGAGCAACTATAGAGATGGTTTAAGTGCATTCGAGTACTTTGTAGCTGCAAATGGTGGTAGAAAAGGTATCGCAGATAGATCACTTAAGACATCATCTTCTGGTTACTTAACTAGAAAATTGGTAGAGGTTGCACATGATGTAATCGTTAGAGAGGATGATTGTGGTTATGATGGAGCAGGTTTAGCAATGAAGAGATCTGATGATAGAAGAATCTCTTACACAGATAGATTGTTTGGAAGAACTTTGGCACAGGATGTTGAAATTGATGGAAAAGTTATTGCTAAGAAAAATGACTCCATAACTAAGGAAATTGCAAAATTAATTGAGGGATCTAAACTTGAGGAAGTATACGTTAGATCACCAATGCTTTGTAAGTCTCCACTAGGAATGTGTAAGAAGTGTTATGGCTTAAATCTTGAAAATGGTTTGGAGATAGAGATGGGTAAAGCAGTAGGTGTAATTGCGGCTCAATCAATTGGTGAACCAGGTACTCAGATGACTATGCAGACCTTCCACAAGGGTGGTGTTGCTAAGATCGATATCACTCAAGGTTTACCAAGAATTGAAGAGCTATTTGAAGCTAGAACTCCAAAAGCAGAAGCTGATGTTGCATCTGTCGAAGGAAAAGCTCATGTAGATATTGCTGAAGATGATTCCGCAACAATAACAATTGCTGGTGTTAAGAAATTTGTAAGGTACTATGTAGTATCTAAAGCAATGAAAGTAATTGTTGAGAATGGTGCGGAAGTAAAGAGTGGACAGACAATGTATATAGATGCAGAGGAAGTAGAGAAACAAGCACCATTCGATGGAAAGATAACATTGGATGCTGGAATTTTGACAATTGAGGGAGCAGTTAAGGCAGAAGAAGTAATTTCTGTATTACCTGGAGTAACTCTCTTTGTACACGATGGAGATAATGTAAAAGCAGGACAACAGTTAACTGAAGGATCTATTGATCCTAAGAAACTTGCTGATACTGCAGATATATTAACTGCACAGAAATACATCTTAGACGGAGTTCAGAAAGTATTTAATGAGCAGGGTGTTCCTATTGATGATGTTCATATCGAGATTATCCTAAGACAGATGGCAAGATTAGGAAAAGTCGTAGATTCAGGAGATTCTGACTATTTAGTTGGATCTTTGGTGAACAGATTCATGTCTGAAGTTAAGAATGAGTTGATTGCCAAAGATGGTCAAAACAAAGCACTTGTTATACCAAGACTTTTGGGTGTCAAAACCTCATCCTTAAATACTGAAAGCTTCCTGTCAGCAGTATCATTCCAGGAGCAGGTTAGAGTGTTAACAAGTAATGCAATACTTGGTAAAACTGATTACCTAAGAGGAATGAAAGAAAATGTAATCATCGGTAGATTAATCCCTGCAGGTGAGAGCGCAGCTGTTAAAAATCATACAGATTTAGAAGAGCTTAAATTTTAGTTGAATTTGTTATATAATACCGACCATGCCAACAATAAACCAATTAATAAGAAAACCTAGGAAATCTAAAACTAAGAAGACAAGGTACATTGCATTAGCAACAAACTTTAATCCTCTTAAGAATAGATATGCAAGAGAAAAGAATCCTTTTAAACGAGGAGTCTGTTTGCAGGTTAAAACAATGACACCTAAGAAACCTAACTCAGCATTGAGAAAAATCACTAAAGTTAGACTCTCTAATGGTATGGAAGTGTTAGCTTACATCCCAGGTGAGGGCCACAACTTACAAGAGCACTCAGTTGTTCTAGTAAAAGCAGGTAGAAAACGAGACCTCCCAGGTGTTAAATACATCGTAGTAAGAGGTAAGTATGATACCGCAGGTGTACAAGGCAGAAAGAAAGCAAGATCTAAGTATGGTGCTAAGGGCGCCAGCGATTCTGAATAGTTTTAATTAATAATAAGTAATTATGAGTAGAGGACATAGAGCAAAAAGAAAAACACAAATTGGAGATAAGAAATACGGTAATATCGTAATCTCCAGATTAATAAACAAGGTAATGCAAGATGGTAAAAAATCTACAGCGGAGGATTTAGTGTACAGTGCTATTGAAGATGGTGCTAAGAGAGTTAAGGAAGAGGATGTAAATACATTCTTCAATAAGGCGATAGATAACATCAGACCTGCATTAGAAATCAAAGCTAGAAGAGTAGGTGGTGCTAACTATTCTGTGCCTATGCCTGTATCTCCAAGAAGACAGGAAACATTGGCAGTTAGATGGATTGTAGATAGTGCTAGAAAGAAATCTGGTAAGAATTTTGATATTATACTTATGGATGAATTAGTAGCTGCATTTGGTGGAGAAGGTGATGCTATGAAGAAGAAAGTTGATACTGAGAAGATGGCAGAAGCAAATAAAGCATTTGCACATTTCAGATGGTAGGCTGATTCTTAATGGTTTGAAATTAAAGGAGGGCGAAAGCCCTCTTTTTTATTTAGTACTCTCTATTCTCTCCCAACCGTTTTTTCCCATATCTTTTCTCAATATATCTCTCTCCCAAACAATCTTTATCCATGTAATTAGTCGAATAGGGAATAGGTATACTGACCACATAAACTCATTAAAAGTTTTTGCATATTTAAATACATAAAAAGCATAATGAAGTTCAATAAAGAAGCTTCTGCTTTGTTTATCTTTTTTAAATATTTGAAATTTCTCTAATTGCTTAAATCCACCCAAAGATCTAACTTTTTGTTTGAAGTAATCCCTAAGGTTTGTTGGATACTTAACGTAGCACACTGCCTTTGGTGCATAGGCAATATCAAAATTCATGTTTCTTAATGTATATGAAATATATGCATCATCTGAGAGCACATTCTTTGGTATATCAAATTTTAAATTACGAATAGCCATGATATATCCACTCATAGGGAAGAAAGCACTCTCACTAGTATAGTAATCCTTATTATCTACTTTTCTCATCGTGTGGCTTCGCCTGTGGTCTGCAGCATCAGATAAAAGGTGTCCCCAGTATCCAAATGCATTATCTCTATTATCTGCTGATACAGGCTTTCCGCTAATGCCTCCGATTTTTTTATCCCCAAATGGTTTTATGAGTTCTGAAACGGCATTCTTTTCAAAATATGTATCTCCATCGGTAAGTATTATTATTTCTCCCTTAGCTTTGTCCAAAGCCATTTTCAAAGCAGTAGGTTTTCCCTTGTGTGGATCAATAATATGGCGATATTCATGCTTAGAAAGTCCTAGCTTCCTAGCTTCTTTTCTTCCAGCTTTTAAAGTGAGCTCATCAGGAGAAACTTGTATGATTTCGAACGGAGTAGTAATGCCAGAATATCTTCTCTGTGCGATGCATCGGATGCATCTACCGATAGTCTTAGGCTCTTTGAATGAAGTAATAATTACACTGATCATAGGTAATTATATATGTTTCTAGCGTATTGGGAAAGACTATTCAGCCTTTGCTTCTTCAGTAGGGGCTACAACAGCTTCTCCTTCAACAGGAGCACCCTCAACAGGCGCTGCAACAACTTCTTCTTTCTGAAGTTCTGTAATAGTAACAATAGTAGCTTGCTCTAATTCCTTGTTTATCAACTCCATTCCTTCTGGAAGTTTGATATCATGAACACCAATTATCTGTCCTGGATGCTCTAATCCTGAGATATCAATTACGATAGAAGGTTTTAAATCTGCTAACTTACATCTAACATCAATATCAGGTAAAACTTTAACCAAAATACCAAGATTATTCTTAACAGCAGGTGAAATACCAACGATTTCGAAAGGAATAGAGAAGACCATTTCTTTGCTCTCATCAATTTCAAAGAAAGCAATATGTCTAATCTCTTCTGTTACAGGATTAAAATCTACTTCTTTTACTAAAACCTTGGATGTTTTGTCACCTAATTTTGCTTCAAATATAGTTGTAGAAGTTGCCATTCTTACTAATTTCTTAGCACTTGAAGACTCTATCTGTACATTTGTAGAATCACCCTTAGCATTGTACACAACAGCTGGGATAAATCCCTGTGCTAAAAGGTTCTGACTTTTCTTACCTAAGAGTTCTCTTTTTTCTAATGTTATTGTTTCCATGATGAGTAGGAGTATATCAAAGAATAGGGGTTTTGACAATAATAGAAGAGGATATTTATACCTCTTGACTCTCTTTATTTTCTACCATATACTTTAGCACCTAATCTTAGTATCTGCTAAAGTGGATATAACAGAAAGACAAAAAGCCATACTAATGGCAATAATTAAAGAGTTCATGGGTGATGCTGCAGAGGTGGGATCACTTTCTTTGGTTGAAAAATATAATCTAGGTGTAAGCTCTGCAACCATTAGAAATGAAATGGTTAAATTGATGCAGCTTGGATTACTTGAACAAACTCATTCGTCCTCAGGGAGGTTGCCAACAGATCAAGCTTTGAGATTGTATGTAAGTGAAATGTTGGGAAGAAATAGTATTAACCCAATGATGAGTATAGAGATTAGACAAGGAATATTTAGAGATAGATTCTCAAAAGATGTAGTTATTAAATCAATATTGCATATTCTTTCGAAAGCTACTGACTCTGTTGTCTTCCTTATCCTTGGTGAGGATGTAAGGTACTATGGACTAGCTAACATTCTTTCTTTTGAAGAATTTCAAAATATTAAGAAGATACAAAGCATTGTAAATATCTTGGAGGATGATGTCTTTTTAAGAAATATCACTGAGAAATATTCAGGTTCAGGAGTATCGCTATTAATCGGTGGAGAGTCTGGGGTTGGAACATTGGAAGATTGTGCGATGGCATTTACAAAAATACCATTTTGGAATCAAGAAACAGGATATATTGGAGTGTTAGGATCTAAGCGTATGGACTACTCAAAAGTAATTCCAGCTTTAAGAGAAGTTAAGACCTCTTTAGAATCGTCAATGTCTGGATGGAGATAACATTATGAATACAAACATGAAAAAAGAAGCAGAACAAGAGAATAAGTGTAAACAATGTGAACAGTTAAGTTCACAAGTTGAAGAGCTAACACTTGCTGTAGAGAAAATTGAATCAGAAAGGCAGATATTGGAGAACCAGCTTAAGAAAGTTCTTGCTGACTATCACAATCTTGTTAGTAATTCCGAAAAAAGAAATGAGATAAGGTTCTTTCAAACAAGAAAACATTTAGCAGAGTCAGTAATTCCCACCTTGGATTCACTAAACTTAGCGCTTAATACAAGTAAAGATTTAAAACTGGATGAAAATGGACAAGCATGGGCAAACGGTGTTAATGCAATATTTCAATCGTTGATAAAAGCATTTGAAGAAATAGAATTAAAACAATATGTACCAAACAAAGGGGACAAATTTGATCCTAATGTACATGAAGCAGTAGCAACTCTAGAACAGGGAAATAGTGGTGAAATATATGACTTGGTATCCCCAGGTTATATATTAGACAACACTGTAATTCGACCCGCTCGAGTGGTTGTCTCAAAATAGTATTAAATTTTTATATTAAATAATTATGTCAAAAATAATAGGAATAGATCTCGGAACTACAAACTCCGTAATGGCTTACATGGAGGGTGGAAAACCTAATGTTATTCCAAGCGCACAAGGTGGAAGATTAATCCCGTCTGTAGTTGCTGTGGATGATAAAGGTGAAACGCTTGTAGGTGTATTGGCTAAGAACCAAGCAGTTACCAATCCAGAGGGAACAATTTACTCTGTAAAAAGATTAATTGGTAGATCTTGGAGTGATCCCGAAGTTCAGAAAGATATTAAACTTCTACCTTTTGAGATGAGAAAGTCTTCAAATGGTGGTGTAGAAGTAAAAATGAAAGATAAATGGTACACACCTCAGGAGATATCTGCAAAGATTCTTGCAAAAATGAAGAAGGATGCGGAAGACTTCTTAGGAGAACCAGTTACGGAGGCTGTAATTACAGTTCCTGCCTATTTTGATGATTCTCAAAGGCAGGCTACAAAAGATGCTGGCAAAATTGCAGGGTTAGATGTTAAGAGAATTGTAAATGAACCTACTGCAGCCGCACTAGCATATGGTGTAGATAACGGTAAAGATGAAAAGATTGTCGTATTTGACCTTGGTGGTGGAACATTTGATGTTTCTGTATTAGAAATTGGAGAGGGAGTATTTGAAGTACTTTCAACTAATGGTAATACTCATCTAGGAGGTGATGACTTCGACCAGAGGGTTATAGACTATCTTGCAGATGAATTTAAGAAAAAAGAAGGAATTGATCTAAGAGAAGATCCAACAGCTTTACAAAGATTAAGAGAGTTTGCAGAGAAAGCAAAAGTAGAACTTTCAAGCTCTGAACAAACAGAAATTAATATCCCTTACATCACAGCAGGTGCAAGTGGTCCTAAACATTTGAAAGAAACCCTAACTAGATCTCAATTAGAGAAATTGGTTGCTGATTTGATCGATTCTACAGCTCAACCATGTGAGAAAGCACTAAAAGATGCGAAGCTGAAAAAAGAAGATATCAACCAGGTTCTTCTAGTTGGTGGTATGTCTAGAATGCCGGCTGTAATCAAGAAGGTTGTTGAAATCTTTGGGAAAGAGCCTAACAAGGGTGTAAACCCAGATGAGGTAGTAGGTGTAGGTGCTGCAATCCAAGGTGGAGTCTTAGGTGGTGATGTAAAAGACATTACACTTTTAGATGTAACACCATTGTCACTTGGTTTAGAAACTCTAGGTGGAGTTATGACCAAGCTAATAGAGAGAAATACAACTATTCCTGTAGAAAAGAAGCAAATATTCTCAACCGCAGCAGACAGTCAACCAGCTGTAGAGATCCATATTCTTCAAGGAGAAAGAGAAATGGCTGCAGATAACAAGACTTTAGGAACATTCATACTTGATGGTATCCCAGCAGCACCAAGAGGTGTCCCTCAAATTGAGGTTTCATTCTCTATCGATGCAAATGGTATTTTGAATGTAAAAGCGGTAGATATGGCTACTAAGAAAGAACAGAAAATTACCATAACTGCGTCTACAGGGCTTAAAGATGAGGAAATCGAAAAGATGGTTGAAGAAGCAGCAAAGCATGCAAGCGAGGATAAGGAGAAAAAGGAAAGAGTTGAGAAACGAAACGAGGCAGATACACTATGCTTCAATACTGAAAAGTTAATCAAAGAGAATGGAGATAAGATTGAGGAATCAGATAAAAAGGAATTAACTGAAAAATCTGACGAACTTAAGAAGCTTATCGAAAAAGACGACTTTGATAAAGCAGATGTAGAAAAGAAAACAGAAGAGCTTATGAATAAGATGCAGGAAATAGGTAAGAAAATGTACGAAAAAGCTGCTAAAGAAGCTCCAAAAGAAGAGTCTAAGGATGAGCCTAAGAAAGATGAAGAGAAAAAAGCGGAAGAGGGAGAAGTTGTAGAATAAAAACTTATCTCTGCTACAGTGAAGAGGAGACAGTTGGTCTCCTCTTTTTTTTATGATAGGATTTATGAACTAAAATATCCAAACTGCCTGATATGTTAAGAGATGATAAAACAATAGAGAAAAGGAAATTAAATATTCCTACAATTCAAAAATATTTGTTCTTTGCGATGTTGGCGATAGTTCCATTCGCAATTATGCCTTTCCCTTGGGATTGGACTGAACGCAGTATGTCCCTTGTAATACTTTTAATAGCTACGGTAATTGTAGGCTTAGAGTTTGTGAAGCTAATATGGGAAGGCAAAGTTACATTTCTAAAGAGTACTTTAGATGGGGGTATCTTAGCTGTTCTTGTATCTTTAATACTTTCAACTATCTTTTCAAGAGATGTTAACACAAGTTTATGGGGTGCCGATGGGAGATTAGGCTCTGGAATAATAGTATTTGTAACTATAATTCTTGTTTGTTTGTGTGCCAGAACATTTATTAAGAGTCTAAAAGAGATAAAAACAGGACTAATGATTCTTGTGATGAGTTTTACAGTTATAAATATCCTAAGCATTTTTTCATTCTTAGGGGTAAATGTATGGGGATTCTTACCAATCTACAAGAACCTATCACAGGTGGGATTACCATTATTAAGATCTTCAAAAGTACACCTTTTAATCAACTTTATTCTCTTGATAGTAGATTGGGGCTTTATTGTAGATTACATAACTAACAAAGAAGGAAAACGTACATCATTTACATTAGCAATAATCGCAGCATCCCTCTCTGCTGTTAATGTATGGATTTTCTCGATAAACCAAGGGATAGGTATGATTCTACTCTTTGTGCTATTAATGGCGACTTTATGGTTCTTTGGATTAAGAAAACTTAAGGTGAGTGGTGTAATTTCTAGGGATATCGTAATAAGTATGATATCAATATTGCTCGTAGTGATAATCCCAACTGTTGTACTTTTAATTCCTACTTTGAGAAATATTATTTTACCAAAGAGTGTCAACCTTGTTGCGCAGGTTTCCTTAGGAGCAGATGTTTCTTGGATTGTAGCTGCATCCGTCTTTGTGACATCATTTGGAAGAGGGCTACTCGGAATGGGAGTAGATACTTATGCAATGTCATACAACTTGTTAAGACCTCTTAGTACGAGTCTTTTGGAATATAATAATGTTAATTTCTACTATGCTGGTAGTGAGGTTTTCACCAAATTTGCAAATGGTGGATTTGTATGGCTTCTTGCATGGGGTGTTTTGGGTTTTGTAATTATCAAAACCATAGTAAAGGATATGGGGAAAGCAAAGATATACAAAGAGGATGCAGAAGGTAGTTGGTATCTATTACTGCTTGATTTTGTAATTCTTTACATTTTCCTGTCATCGTTCTTTACAGCATTTAATGTTCTTGTTGTATTAATTCTCATACTTCTAGTTGCTTTAAGGTCTATTCTTCTTGAGAACCTAAGTAAGGGCACAGAATCAAAGTTTGTACTAAAGTTATGGACAGCAAACGTCTCTCCTGAGAGTGAGAACGGTAAAGGGACATACAATCTTAATATTGTCTTAACAGTATTAGTTGCATGTTTAACCACAGGAGCTTTTGGTCTATGGGTTTCAAAAACTGTTTCTAGTGTCTTTATGCTTAAAGCCGAATCTTTCTATGTAGAGCAAAATGCAAAGTACAAGGATACAACACCAACATTGGAACAAAGAGAAGCTTTCGTTGCTTCCATGGCTCATTTCTATTCTCAAGCTGCGAAGTTTGATAGTGCCGATCCATTAGTAAATAGAAAGACAGGAACTATGTATCTTGAAATGGTTGGAATAGCTGCAGAAAAGTATACAAATGGGGAAAACTCAGACACTCAGAAAGCAGATCTAATAACTAGTGTGGGTAAATGGAAGAATTATGCTTTAGACTATACTAGGAAAAGCATAGACACAGACAACGCAATGTATGTTAACTGGGAAGCTAGAGTACAGGTCTATATGGGTCTTGTAGGTATGGGTTTCAATGACTATGCTTCCGATGCTTTGTATTCATTGAATAAAGCTCTGGAACTAAATCCATTAAACTATGAACTATACTACAGTAAAGCACAGATCTATGTGGTGAATAAGGATAATGACTCTGCACTTTCAGCATTAACTCAGGCCTTAGGAATCAATGCAAAACATATTCCTTCTGTGCTTCTAGCTGCAGATATTAATAAACAAAAGGGAAATACTGCTGTATATGAGTCATACTTAAAAGCTGCTAAGAAAATCTTAGAAAATAGCGGACAGACGGATACAGATGTATACAAAGAAGTTTCCAAGAAGCTTAATGAGATATCCTCAAGTACAAATCCTAGCACCAATACGCAAACTGAGACGAAAACTAAAACTGAGTAATATTAGAAATGAGGTTTCCCTCTAAATAGGCATAGGGCATTTATGGGAGTTTCAGTACCATAGGTATCTTTTAAGACTTTTGTAATTCTTTCTAAAGTTCCTCCAGTAGTTATGACATCATCAAGGAGTGTAATGCTCTTGTATTTGGAAATATTAATTTTGCAATTTACGTAAAAATTATTAGAAGAGTTTAATCTCTCAGATTTACTTTTAGATGCCTGATGTTCCAACTTGGACTTGCAGGCTAGTAAATTAGTACTCATATCTAAATGAAAGTGGTTGCTAATTCTTCTTGATATATATACCATCTGATTGAAACCTCTTTCTGACATTCTCAAAGTAGAAATTGGAACAGGAACTAACAGTGTATTTGGTACCAATTTACAAGTACTAGATTTCAAAAAAGTATCTAAGAAGAAATCTGCGATATTTTCTCTCATATCGTATACATTTTTGTATTTATACTGTTTTATGAATCTTGAAGACACCTTGTTATATTCCCAAGCAACATATACCCAATCAAGGGAGTATTTTTTCTTGCACTGGGGATGTGTTGTATAATTACCCGATATGCGGCGACATATATAGCATTCAGGGATATTGTATTTAAAGATCTTTCTACAATTAACACATAGATATGCTCCAGGCCTAGTACATACAATACATGATGGAGGGAATATAATGTTTAAAAAACTATTTCTCATTCAAATAGGATAGAATATATAGATTAAAATCAAATGAATTGATAAAAATATCAGATTAAATTATGATATTAGTCACATAATTTGCACCAGAATAGTATGAAAAAGCTAGAGATTAACAAGAACGGACTCCTTTTTGTAATGAGTATCCTTTTGGTCACTAAGATTCTTGGCTTTATTAAACTAAGAACCATTGCACAGCTCTTCGGTGTTTCTCACGAGTTAGATATCTTTTGGGCAGCCTTTACGATACCAGATATGCTATTTACAATTCTTGTAGCTGGCTCAATTAATGCTGCGATAATTCCCATATTCTCAGAGGTACTTTACAAAGATGGTAAAGACAGATTAGATAGCTTCTTCAATAAACTAAGTCTTGTACTTTCCTTTACAGTTGTTTTTGTAGCGACAATCTTTTTCATATTTACTCCTCAGATAACTAATTTCATAGTAAATTCGGATACATTACAGAAGATGTTGGACTTCTCCCAGAAGATCAGCCCTGCAGACTTCAATTTGTTTGTACAGCTTACAAGATTGATGCTACTATCCCCAATTTTATTGGCTGTAAGTAGTCTCATAACAGCATATCTACAAGTAAAGAAACAATTCTTTGTAACTTTCTTAGCGCCTCTTTTTTACAATCTAGCTTTCATAATAGGGCCAGTGATATTTGTAGTATTTCTTAAACAGGGAGTAGAAGGAATCGCATTGTCTGCAGTATTAGGATCTCTATTACATTTGGTGATTCAAATTCCAACCTTTATCAAACACTACGAGGGTAGATACTCTCTGTCTTTGAAAACGCTGAAAGATGCAATTCAAGACTCAAAAGTGATGAAAGCTTTCAAGCTTGCAATCCCAAGAACCATTGCCATCATAGGAGAGCAGATTAATAGTGTTGTAAATACATTAATAAGTTTTTCTCTTGCTGCAGGAGCATTAAGTTCATATAGATTTGCATTAAGTTTGCATCAGTTTCCAATAAATATCATAGGTAGTGCTGTTGCACAATTAGCTCTTCCAGATCTGTCACAATATAGCGATATTGAACATAGAGAGAAGTTTACTAAGATTCTTAATAAATCTGTTCAGTTTGCATTGTATTTAGTTCTTCCAATTATTGGAATATTTGTGATATTGAGACTGCCAATTGTTCGTCTTGTATATGGTTCTGGTGCTTTCGACTGGAGAGCAACTATTCTAACTGCATGGTGTTTAGTCCTACTAGTATTCTCTATCTTAGGTCAAACTGTAGCTCAGATTATACTTCGAGCTTTCTATGCTTTAAAGGAGACATGGATGCCATTGGTTGCTATTGCAATCAGTATTGTAATAAATATCATTCTCGCATATTACCTTACTAACTTTTTTAGTCATTACTATGATTGGAGGCCAATTGTACAACAGATGTTTTCCCAGATATCAAATGCTGATGGGGTGGGATTCTGGCATGTGTTTAAATCCTTCTTGCAAGATTTTGTTCGATGGTCATCTTCTAGAGGAGATTCTGATATGGCAGTAGGAGGATTATCCTTAGCATTGGGACTCTCGTATGTTGTAGAAGTGGTAATGCTGTATATACTGCTAAATATAAAGACGAAGATTGTTACGTGGAATAATACGGTAAGGCCATTCCTTGTTAAGCTCTTAAACACAATCTTGATGATAATTGGTATGTATTTTGTATTCAAACTCTTTGACTTCAAACTAGATACTACCCATACGGTATCAATAATCATTCTTACTGTAGTTACTTCCTTGTACGGAGTGTTTTCGTATTGGGTAGGCTCTAGAGTATTCAAAATACCAGAAGTCTATGTATTCGAAAATTGGATAAAACGAAAAATTATTAAAATATTTAAAAAGGAGAATGAAGAAATTTCTTAAAATCTTTTTTTTAGTATTGTTAGTCTTAATTGTTACAGCAATTGCATATCCCATTGTTTCCTACCTACTTTGGCAGAAAGGATTTACAGCACAAATACCCCAGATGAAATGTATGAGTAACGTATCAGAGGAAATATCCCTAGATGAGAAATTTAAGAGTTTTGTACTTTCTGATGATGAAACCACTTTCGTTGAGTTATCAGAAGACGAGGTGTTGTCTCTTTTGAAGAATACAAACATTCTTAATGGTGCAAATATTCAAAATATATGTCTAATCCCAGCAAAAGGTGTTTGGGGATTGTATGCAAAAGTTACTATTCAAGATATCAACCTCCCATGGGTTAGATTGGATGTCGCAAAGGATAATATGGAGTCAGCTCAATTGTATGTAAGAGAAATATACATTGGAAAATTCTTGTTACCCACTAAAATTTCTGGAAATATTAAGACCCAGTTAAACAAGGGGATAAGTGATGCTTTAACTTTGGTGAATGAAAACAACTTCATAGGCAGAAAGATCCAAAATATCGAGCTTTTAGATTCTACAATAGTAGTAAAGGGTTTTCTCGAATAAATATCTTGACATAGTTGCAGACTGTGATAGAATTTTAGCAATCGTTAAATTTATCTGCTAAGTATCATGCCAGAAAAAACAAAAATTCAGCCACTTGGAAAACGCGTATTAGTACAACCTGATGAAGTAGAGCAGGTTACAAAAGGTGGGTTAGTTTTACCTCCTAGCGCTGGAGATGATAAAAGACCAGCCATGGGAACAATCTTAACTCTTGGTGTAGGTAAAAGAAAAGGTGAAGATGTTAAATTCGATGTTAAGGTTGGAGATAGAATATATTTCAAAAAATATGCACCAGAAGAGATAGAGATGGATAACAAGAAATATCTACTCTTAGATGTAGATGATATTCTAGCAATCATAAAATAACTTAAATTTAAACTCGTACTCATATGTCAAAATCAATCATATACAACGAAGAGGCAAGAAAAGCTCTCAAAGCAGGTGTAGATACAATCTCTAATGTTGTTAAAACAACTCTTGGTCCCAAAGGTAGAAATGTAGCTATTGCTAAAAGCTTTGGTTCTCAAATAATTACTAAGGATGGTGTAACTGTTGCAAAAGAAATTGAAGACAAGGATCCATTTAAAAATGTTGGTGTAGAGATGATAAAAGAGGCTGCAAACAAAGTAAACGATCTCGCAGGAGATGGTACAACCACAGTTGCAGTTCTTGCTCAAGCTATAGCTAATGCGGGCTTTAGAAATGTCTCTGCAGGTGCTAATCCAATTGCAATTAAAAGAGGTTTGGATAAAGGAACAGAAATGATTGTCAAAGAATTAACTAAGTCAGCAAAGAAGATTTCTAAGAAAGAAGAAATCTCTCAGGTAGCTACAATATCTACAAATAATGATAAGGAGCTAGGAGAAATGATAGGTGGTGTGTTTGAGAAAATTGGTAAAGATGGAGTTATAACTGTTGAAGAAGCAAAAGGATTTGCAGATGAGGTTGAATATACAGAAGGTATGGAATTTGATAATGGATATGTAAGTGCATACTTTGTTACAGATAGGGAAACATTGGAAGCGAATATGGAAAATCCATATATCTTTGTTACGGACAAGAAACTTTCCAATCTTCAAGATATTCAAGCAATTGCAGAGAAAGTCTTAAGTGCAGCAGATAGACCATTGGTAATTATTGCTGATGATATTGAGAATCAGGCATTAGCAACATTGGTTGTAAATAAATTAAGAGGTACTCTTGATGTTGTAGCTGTTAAGGCTCCAGGGTTCGGTGATAGGAAGAAAGAAATGCTTAAAGATATTGCAGTGCTCACGGGTGCAAAATTTGTATCGGAAGAATTAGGCAATACTTTAGAATCAGTTGAACTTGCAGATTTAGGTTCTGCAAAGAAAGTTTTAGTAACAAAAGAAAAGACAATCATTGTTGAAGGGAAGGGCTTAAAAGAAGAAGTTGAGGGTAGGATTAAAGAAATTAAAGCACAAATAGAGAAGACAACTTCTGATTATGATAAGGAGAAGTTACATGAAAGATTAGCTAAACTAGATGGTGGCGTTGCAGTAATTCAAGTTGGTGCTGCTTCCGAAGTAGAAGCTAAGGAAAAGAAACAGAGAATAGAAGATGCTATAAATGCTACACGTGCAGCTATTGAAGAGGGTGTTGTTGCTGGTGGTGGTTTGGCTTTGCATAATGCTAAATCAGTTTTAGAGGATGTAAAGCTTGATGATGTTGATGAGCAGATGGGTATTGAAATTCTTAAATCCGTATTAAGTGAGCCTTTAAAACAGATTGCTGAAAATGCGGGAGAGGATGGTGCTGTAGTTGCAGCCAACTGTCATGATAGCATAGGGTATAATGCTAAGACAGGTGAGTATGTAGACATGATTAAATCTGGAATTATAGACCCTGTTAAGGTAACAAGATTAGCATTAGTTAATGCTGCTTCTGTTGGTACGATGTTAATAACTACAGAAGCTGTTGTAGCAGACCTACCAGAAGAAAAGGATAAGCCAACCATGTCCCCAGATATGGGAATGGGTGGGATGATGTAATCCATATTTACGTCTGATTTAGAGGAGGAGGTGAAAGCCTCCTCTTTCTTTCTATTGCAGTATTTATAGGGTTAATATATATTTTATAGAGTGTTCTAACTTACTTGCCTGAAGAAAATGCCCATTAAATATAAGGTTGCATTATTTTTAATAACTTTTCTATTTCTATTCCTTGCAAAGCCAACTTCGTCTTATGCTGATGAGTTAACACATCCTCCAGTTGTAACATCAATAACAGGTCCTACAACGGGCTATTATGGCCAAACATATGATTTTACAACAGCTGCTACAGCAGGGGATGGATACACAATCACGACTTTGTATTTGCAAGATGATGGTGATACTTTTTCTAGTAAATCTGCTGGCACTAGTGGGTGCACAGGAACAGATTGCTCATTTACTGGAAGCTTTACTCCTCCAACCACAGGTACTTTTGTAATACATGCTGCTGCTGGATATACCAATGGGGCGAATTCTGATACATGTAACTCCTATTCTGAAGATGCCGTTATTGATTGCCAAAATTCTGGAGATGAATATATAACGTTCACAGTTTTAGCCGCCCCAACCACACCAATGGTAACATCACTTACAGGACCGACTACAGGAGTAGTTGGAAATACATATTCATTTTCTTCTGTAATTACTTCTCTCTCAGGATTGGAAATATCATATGGTTTTATATCAGAAAATAAAAGTTTATCAGCTATGACATCTACTACTGATCTAGTAGAAGGAGAAGCTGGTGTGGACTCAGGTTGTACAGCGTATTCGTGTTCCTTGCTAGCTCATTTTACTCCTACAACAGCAGGCACTTACTATATATATTCATCTGCTACGTACAATGGTAGTGAATGTTTTACACACCCAGCTTCAAGTGCGATGTGCTCACACTCTACAGGAAAATATATAACCTTTGTAGTGACTACAACAGGTGGTGGACAGGGTAGTGGAGATGATGAAGATTTGCCATCTACAGGAATATTCTCAAATCAAGTTAAAAATATCCTAATTGGTTTAGGATTTATATCATTAGGAATCTTAACAACCCAAACATCTAGAATAATGAATATATTGGGTTTAACAGTTGAGAAAAAGAAATCAAAATTAGAGAAAAGATTTAAGTAAGGTTCTATATAAAGACAGATCTTGTTTGATTTACTCTTTTTATTATTCTCATAACGTTTGGCAATACAATCTTTCCCATCTCTTTCTCTGTTATCTTACCCGATGGGTTTGGGTTATTTCCCTGTATACGTTGAAACCCCTCGTTTGTTCTATACATGATTTTTCCTTCTCTTGATTTTGCTTCTTCTCTCCAAAATAGTTCAATCTCAGTATTTGCTATCAGTTGATCTAATCCCAATTTTAAAACTTTATCTGCTTCTTTGCCGTAACTCGAATAATAAAGAAGTGAAGGAATGAGCCTTAATACATTAAATGTTGATATTATAAAGGGTCTGCTTAGAGCGTAATTTTCCACTTTTTCAAAAGGTTCCTCGGGATACAATTCATTTATTCTATTTATCATAAATAAAACGTCTTGGTCACTGCATTCTGTTGTAGCAAAATCTTTTCTCTTTCCATTTTCATCCTTTGTTAGTATCTCCTTAAGATATTCTCCAATTCCAAAGACTTCTCTTTTTCCGTATTCATTAAAGTCATTTAGAAATCTGGTATAGTTAATCCCTTCTCCAGAAGGTGTAAGGTATGAATCATCTGGGGAAGCAATTTTCTCCCACACAGAAGGATTCCCGCTTGATTCAGAGAGATATAGATCATTCACAGTTGCTAAAGCCTTTTCGGAAAGATTTTCGGGCATAGGTTTATCACAATATTTTAGTTCTCCATTATACCATGCTTAATACCGAACCTCTTGTGCTAATACCTTTCCTAAGATATCAATACCCTTAAACGTTTTGATACTTTCAATCTTTAAAACATTATCCTCTTTAATCAAAACCATATCACTAAGATTAATCTCACTATTAGGAGAAACATATGCAATTCCTTTTGAATTATTAATAACTCCCATATCCAATGCAAATGCTTCAGGATCAATACTCAAAACCCAATCAGGAGCATTGTAGAATAGATATGTATTAGATTTGTTAAACACGAAATTGCTAGGAATATCTGTGAATAGGGGTACACGACTAAAGTTCATTCTAATCTTCCCATCTGTTATATCATTTAACAAATCGGATGGTGTAGTTTTCAAGGCTTTCGCTAAAGATTCTAACTGGTTTAATGGAGAGCTGACGCCACGTTCATATCTAGAAATCATCTCCCAAGTCTTACCAATCTTGTCAGCTAGTTGTTGCTGGGTTAGATTCTGTCTCTCACGATATATCTTAATATTCTCACCAATATAATTATTGTTCATATATATAGAATTGTATTCACATTAAAAAGATTAAAGAATAGAAAGAGAAGTCTTTTAAAAGAACTCGTAGGTCGTATCGTAAGAAAAATGAAAGAAAAATATTTAATACTTAAGTATGCAAATGATAAAAAATCAATTTTATCTGTACAAAAAGATATTAAAGAAAGAGAAGCTTACAATTAAGGATGTTTCGGCATTAAAAAAACTTGCCCAAAGGATACACAATATGTAGCCAATTATCTTTTAACCATTTATCTGCCAATTTTTGAGAATCCAGTAATCCTCTTTTGGCTAATTCCTTATTTATGACATTTCCTTGATGAGGCTTATCGAACTGTTTTTCTAAGGGCGAACTAAACCCATGTGCATAATGACATAGCTCATGTGCAATAGTTGCACTAACAACAAATTCTGGAATAATTTCGTTTTGGAAATACTTTGTTATAGTAATTACTGTAATTCGTTTATCATCTTGAGCCTCATAATCATCCTGGTTCTTTCTTAACAAACTTTTTATCTTTGTATATTCATTAGCTAGTTTAATACTACCTAATTGGCGCTTAGAGTATTTCCCGAACTTGATAAGAACAAGGTTTTTTCTTGGAATATCGGAGAAGTATTCTTCCCATAAATCATACATTAAATTTTCTAAATATTTTCTATCTCTCATGCTATTATATTAGGATGATTTTACAGAAATACAAGAAAAAACTCATTACTTTATGGAATGTTCTCAAGTTCATATATGGTAGGTATACTTTTACTGCTGTTACAAGAGAT
Organism: uncultured Candidatus Saccharibacteria bacterium; assembly: GCA_964560525.1. GTDB lineage: Bacteria > Patescibacteriota > Dojkabacteria > SC72 > SC72 > UBA12078. The sequence goes on from CAZLLO010000003.1 coordinate 50,955, forward strand.
ATACTTTTTGTTGTAGCTACAGCATCTGAAGTATACAGCATCACAATTGTTGGTAAATTCATTGATGAAGTAGCAAAGATACTTTTAGATTGGAATCAGTTTGATCTCTCACAGTTTTTTCAAACACAGGCTTTCTTACACTTGGTAACAATTTTCGTGCTTTGGTCAATTTTGCAGGCATGTAATCAAGCTAAGCAACATCTTTACACCGTAATATATGAAAAGGTTTGGGAAGATGCAAGATATATGATGATTGCAAAGGTATCAAAATCCAATCTTCAGGATGTTGAACAAGAGAAATTCCAAGATTTACTTACATATGCACCTGCGTATTCGATAGACAAAATAATACAAACATATAACAGCTTCTCTGGAATTGTTAGTAGCATTGTCCGTTTGGTAAGTGCAGCCATAATTATATTTGGAATTATGAGTTGGTCTGTATTCTTACTCATACTCTTTGTGCTTCCAGAAATAATAATTGTACACATCAGAAGAAAGCAGATTCGTAATTACCAAGATGAGGAGGTTGGAAGACTCAAATACCTTAACTATCTAACCAATCTTACACTTACGATAGCCAATTTCCCAGAATTAAGAGTCAATGATACATATGCATATACCAAACGAAAATATGATGAACAGTATGATGAATTCTTAGAAGGATATTTAAAGAAAGATGGGGATATGTACCGAGATAGAACAGTAAGCTCAATCATAGATCAGGGGCTGAAGTTTGCATATATTGTATATGTTCTCTCCTTTTCAATTGTAAAGAAGTTAAGTTTGGGTACTTTTAAGGCTTTGTATGATTATGTGGATATGGCGTATGGCAGTATTTACAGTGTGTTGGATTCCCTTTCATTCATATCAACCTTGCTGGGGTATGATGAAGGTTTCTTTGACCTTATGGATTTCGAAGGATATGGGGATCATATGCATGGGGAATTAAAGTTAAAGAAAGGAACCCCTATGATTGAGCTTAAAAATCTTAGCTTCTCATATCCAGATGATCCAAAGACAATGGTTTTGAAGCATGTTGATATTGAAATTAAACCTGGAGAGAAAGTTGCTTTCTTTGGAAGTGATGGCTCGGGGAAGAGTAGTATGGTCAAAATCTTAACTGGCCTGTATCAAATCCAATCAGGAGAGTATCTAGTTGATGGTTGCTCTGTAAAGGAATTAGGACGCGGAGAACTTAAGAAGAAGATAGCTGTTACTTTCCAAGATTTCATCAATTACAACTTTAGTGTTAAGGAGAATGTTGTTATATCTGGAGAAAGGAAGAATATCGACAAGAAATTGTACAATGAGGTTTCAAAAGTAAGCTTAGTTACAGATTTTCTAAAGAAAGAGAAAATAGAGGATGAACACGTATTAGGCAAAACCTTCCCAGGTGGAAAGGATCTTTCTCCAGGATATTGGCAGAGGTTGGCAATTGCAAGAATGTTGTACAGGAATAAAAAGATATTTGTTATGGATGAATCTTTTACATTCATAGATTCAGAATCAAAAGAATCCATATTGCATAATATTTTCAATTTCCTTGGAACAGAAAAAACATTGATATATATCACAAGAAGTGTAGAAGACTTGGATCTGTTTGATAGAATATATTTCTTTGAAAATGGTAAGGTTATTGAATCTGGAAACTTTAAGGAATTGATGAAGAAGCGAAAGAAATTCTTTAAGATTGCTAATGAAAAATAGGCATATACAGTGGATAGGTTAAAAGTGTAAAATATACTCCATGGAACTGTTAGATGGAAAATTGCTTTCGCAAAAAATACTAAATGAAATTTCCCAGGATATTGAGAATATTAAACAGCAAGGAAAGAAAACTCCTCAGTTAGATATGATTCTTGTAGGGGATAATTTCGGAAGTGTTAAATATGTAGAAATGAAAGAAAAAGTAGCTAAGGAATTGGGTATAAAGGGTGTTGTACACCATTTAGATAGTAGTGCGAATACATTAGATATAGTTAACCTCATAGATTCACTGGACAAGGATGACGAAGTAGATGGATACATGGTACAGCTTCCTTTGCCAGATCATATAAATACAAATTTAGTACTAGATGCGATAGATCCGAGAAAGGATGTTGATGGACTCTCTCCTCTCAATCTAGGTAAACTTTTTCAAAAAGATTCTTCTGCCATAATATCTGCAACTCCATTAGGTATAATGAAACTTTTGGAAGAGTACAATATCAAGGTGTTTGGAAAACATGTTGTAATTCTCGGAGCAAGTACCATTGTTGGTATTCCATTAGAAGCTATGTTACTTGAAAAGAATGCTACAGTCACAATCTGCAATGTTCATACAGTTGAAATAGAGGAAATTGCTAAACAGGCAGATATATTAATATCCGCAACGGGAACACCATTACTAGTTAAGAAAAATTTCTTAAAACAAGATTGTATTGTCATAGATGTTGGCTCTAGCAAGCACCCTGAAACAGGGAAGATAGTAGGGGATGTTGATTGGGAATCTGTTAAGGGTATTCCCTCATACATAACTCCAGTACCAGGAGGTGTGGGTCCAATGACAATTGCTTCTTTAATGTTTAATTTAATGAGATGCTATCATAATGATAAAAGATCAAGAAATATATAACAGTATTCAATCTGAAGCCAGAAGACAAAAAGAAGGATTAGAATTAATAGCATCTGAAAACTATGTTAGTGAAGATGTGCTTGAAGCCTTAGGCTCAATATTGACTAACAAATATTCTGAAGGTTATCCAGATAAGCGTTACTATTGTGGAAATAAGTATATTGATGAAATTGAGAAGACAGCTATTTTAAGAGCGAAAGAGCTATTTGGTGCCGAGCATGTTAATGTCCAACCATATTCTGGATCTCCAGCTAATATGGCTGTATATTTTGCATTACTCCAACCAGGAGACAAAACAATGGGAATGTCACTTGATGCAGGTGGTCATTTAACACATGGATTTAAGGCTTCTTTTTCAGGGAAATATTTTGATTCAATAAACTATGGAGTGGATGATAATGGATATATTGACTATGAAGAGGTTAGAAAGTTAGCTTTAGAACACAGGCCTAAACTCATATGGGCGGGATTTTCTGCATATTCTAGAATAATAGATTGGCAAAGATTTAGAGATATCGCCGATGAAGTTGGAGCATATCTAGCTGTGGATATCTCGCATGTTGCAGGATTAGTTGTTTCTGGAATATATCCATCTCCTGTAGGTATTGCAGATGTTGTTACAACGACAACACATAAAACACTCAGAGGGCCAAGAGGAGCCATAATTATGTGCAAAGAATCACTTGGAGAGCAGATAGACAAAACAGTGTTCCCAGGGCTTCAGGGAGGGCCACACAACCATGTAACAGCCGCTATGGCGGTTGCATTTAAAGAAGCCTCAACTCCAGAATTCAAGGAATATGCAAAACAAATTGTAGCTAATTCAAAAGCCCTTTCAGAAGCATTAGTGAAGCTAGGATATACAATTATTTCTGGAGGAACAGATAATCATCTTTTCTTGGTAGATGTTATGAAGAGTATTAGTTTAACAGGTAATCAAGCGTCTGATATCTTAGAAAAGGCAAATATTACGGTTAATAAAAACGCAGTACCAAACGATCAAAGAAAACCATGGGATCCATCTGGGATCAGAATTGGTACTCCAGCATTAACTACTAGAGGAATGAAGGAAGCAGATATGGAGATTGTTGCTCAATTCATAGATAAAGCATTAAGAAATCCTAGTGATGATAATTTAGAAGAAATCAAATCAGAAGTTAAAGAGTTTACCAAAGACTTTCCAATACCAGGTATAGATTAAATTTAAATATTCTAGATATGATACTCTCAGATAGATCAATTAGGGCGAAACTTAAAACTGGAGAGATAACCATAGAGCCATTTGATGAGAAATTTCTACAGCCAGCTTCATATGATCTTCATTTAGATAGCCATTTCTTAATATTTAATAAAAAGAAAGATTTTGTTATTGATGTTAAAAAGCCCATTGATGACCTTATGCAAAGTATAGAAGTAGATGAAAATGATGGTTATGTGCTTCAACCAGGAGAATTTGTTTTGGCCAATGTAAAAGAGATAACTGGAGTAGATGGAAAACATATAGCAAGATTGGAGGGCAAAAGCTCATTGGGTAGATTAGGGTTAGCAATTCATGTTACTGCAGGATTTTTAGATCCTGGGAATAATTTGAGGCTTACATTACATATGATAAACCTGTCTCCATTACCAATTAAAATATATCCAGGCATGAAGATTGCACAAATCATATTTGAACTGTTAGATCAGGAATGTGATAGAAAGTATGGTTCTGAGGGACTAGGGAATAAATATGTTGGAACAATGACTGTAAAAGGGAGTGAATACTGGAGAAATTTCGAGAAGTAAGTTTGTAGTATAATAAGCCTATGTCTAACAACATTAGGGATCAATTCCCAATACTAAAAACTAAGATAAATGGTAATCCAATTGTATATTTGGATAATGCCGCTACTACCCAGAAACCTCAGTTTGTATTAGATTCCATCAATGATTACTACACTAAGTATAATGCAAATATTCATAGAAGTTCTCATGTCTTAGCTAAAGAAGCTACAGAGAGATGGAAGAATGCACACCAAATAGTTGCAGATTTCTTGAATGCTGATAACTACAAAGAGATTGTGTTTACGAGAAATACTACTGAAGGATTGAATCTTCTAGTTAATACATATGGAAAAGCAAATCTTTCCAAAGGAGATATTGTCATAGTTTCAGAGATGGAACATCACAGTAATATTGTTCCATGGATGATTTTGCAAAAAGAGATTGGTTTTGAAATTAAATATATTCCTGTAAACGAGAATTTCGATCTAGATTTGAATTGGTTAGAAGAGGAAATTAATAGGGACGGAAATAGAATTAAGATTGTTTCTGTGGTACATATCTCAAATGTACTTGGAACATTAAATCCTGTTAAAGAAATTGCAGAATTATCTCATAGGGTAGGGGCCTTTATGATTGTTGATGCAGCTCAAAGTGTTCAGCATGTTAAGGTTGATGTTAAGGATATAGATTGTGATGCATTAGTATTTTCAAGTCATAAGATATATGGACCAACTGGTAATGGAGTTTTGTATTGTAAGGAAAATATCTTAGAGAAATTACCTCCATATATGGGTGGTGGTGAGATGATATTAAGTGTTTCTAAAGATGGTTTTGAAATGAATGATTTGCCATGGAGATTTGAGGCAGGTACGCCCGATATTGAAAGCGGGATTGTGTTCGGAGAAACTTTGAAATGGTTTACAAAGACTGTAAATGAAATGGGAGGATTTGAGAAACTTGTAGAGCATGAAAGAGGTCTAATGAGAGAACTTCTAGATTCTTTCGATGGGGTAGAGTGGTTTAAACCTTTTGGAAAGATAGACTACAATAACCGATATGGAGTTTTAACATTTAATATAGAGGGCTTTAGTTTTAAAGGATGTAAGGAAAAACGTCAGGAAAATCAGGAGGGTGATGGTATTGTTGAATATATTAGTAAAAAAGGAGTATGTGTAAGAGAAGGCTTCCATTGTGCAGAACCACTTCATGACAGATTCCATATTGGTCCCACAATGAGGGTAAGTTTTGGGATATACAACAACATAGAGGATGTCAAAAAATTCTCAAACTATCTCAAAGAAGCACTTCTAAGTTCATATTAGAATGCTACTGGTGGTACAGAGCTTGGAGCAGTAGGAGTAGGATTATTTTCAATTGTAGGTGCTGTTGGAGTAGTCATTACACTTGGTGCTGACTCTGGTGCCTGTGAAGCTTGTAAATTTACGAATTGTTGCAAGTCTGGGAGTGGAGTACTTGGAATCTCTTGAGCAGGTTGGCTATCAAAAGTTGTTGGTAACTCTGTAACATTAGTAGGTGCTATGAAAGATTGCTCAGGTACCTGTACTGGCGTTGGTGATTGTACTGTAGGATCTTGCTCTGTTGGCACTGTTGTAGATTCACTATGTGATTCTTGTTGCATTATTGCCTGTAGATCAGATGATTGATTTTGTTCTGGTACTTTAACTTCTGTAGGAACAAATGTTGGTTGCTCTTGCATGAAAGGTGTTTCCTCTGTTGTTGGAGCAGTATTACCTATTACATCTTGAATAGGAGTATTTGCGGGTGCTGGAGAATAGAGATTATTAGAAAGATTCTCCATATTTACAGGAGTAGTTTGAGGTATTTCACTCTCAGGTTGCACAGGAGTTACCTCTGGTTTAACCTCAGGAATACTTTCTACAGGTGTTTCTTTATCGCTATTTTTCTTCTTACTGAGAAGAATGCCAACAATACTGATTAATAATATAACAGCACCACCTATTAGAACGTATGGCAAGTAATCCATAATCTTGTCTTTAAATGTTTCAGTAGTAGTTGTTGTTGTAGTTTTTGTTGTGGTTGTATTCTCTGTCTTTTGTTGTGTGGCTGTAACTGTATCTGTGTTATCTACATTAGTTACTGTTCCAACGGTTAAATCTCCTAAATCCAATGTGGAATTCTCAAGTATTGTAAATTTGTATGCAGTTCCAGTACTTGTGAATGTTATATTTGCAATATTTCCTGTTACAGCCGTAGCTGTTTCCATTGTACAGGTAACAGTTACGACATTATTTTGATTAGTAGAAGAAAACGTCCCACAGGAAGTGGATGTTCCTTGTTCTACTTTTGTGATAGTTACATCACTTGAAGCTTGTATAGCGATAGTGAAACCAGTTAGTGTATCTGTGTTTGATTCAACACCCAAAGCTACCTGTTTAAGAGTTGTGGTAGAAGTATCCTTTACTGCAAGATCTACAGCTGCGAATATTTTTGTTGGAAGAAGTATGAGTAAAAATACAGGTAGAACCAAAAGAAGCAGTTTTTTCATCAAAATGGCAGTTTAATTTTATACTTATTAAGGCTATCATGGCAAAAGAAGAAAGTCAAAAAGAATTATTTGACTTAATGGCTTTGTACAGATACACTTTTAATGAATATATTACTGCCTAATATGGATTACACAAATACAGGTTTACTACAAAATAATAATGGAGTAGGGGAGAATTCTCTTTCAGAGGTGATGGCTTTGAGAAACAAACTGATGGAGTCTAGGGTTCCAATTGATTTAAAAAACAGTGCTTTAAAAGGTGTAGAGAGAGTAGAGCGAGCTGCAAAAAATGGAACATATAGCTCAGAATTTGAAAATGTTAGTAAATATATCGAATGGATAACATCTATTCCGTGGGGAATAATTTCTCAAGATAATCTTGATATTAAGCATGCCAAAGAGTTAATGGATTCCACACACTATGGTATGGATTCTATTAAAAATATGATCCTGGACTATCTAGCTTCGATGCAATTAGAGATGAGGCAGAATTTACCCACATATGGGAATATGCCTTCTCAAATACAAGGTAATTTAGCTGAAAGAATGCCTGTGAATGCTCCTGTGGTTAAGAATGCAAGTTCGAAAGCGCCAGTATTTCTTTTTGTTGGTTTACAGGGTGTTGGAAAAACCACTATTGCTAAATCTATCGCTGACTCTATGGGTAGGAAATTCGCCAGAATTTCCTTAGGTGCAATAGGAGATGTGCGTACTTTAAGAGGTACTCCTAGGCATTCTATAGATGCTGAACCAGGTCAAGTTATCAAAGCTTTGGTTCGAGGTGGAACAATGAATCCAGTTATTCTATTAGATGAGATTGAGAAAGCCAGTGGTAATGCGGGATTATTAAATGATGTAATGGCTGCATTATTAGAGATTCTGGATCCTGAGCAAAATACAACTTTTATAGATCACTATGTGGATTATCCTGTGGATCTATCAAAGGTTTTCTTTATATGTACTGCTAACAATTTGGGTGGTCTATCTGCTGCTTTGCTAGATCGTGTTGAGGTTATTCGTTTTACCAGTTATTCTGACGAGGAGAAGTTCGTTATAGCTAGGAAGTATATATTACCCAAGGTTCTTAAGGATTTGAATATATCTGAAGAATACATTCGCATAGATGATAGTGTATGGCCATTAATTATCCGTCCAGTAGGATTTGATGCGGGCATTAGGCAGTTAGAGAGAAATATCGCTTCCATAATTAGAACAGGTGCACGTAAGATAGTTGAGGGGGCTCAACTTCCAATAGTGATCTCTACTGAGAATATAAACCAATATTTACCTCAGGATCAGGGACCTCTGAGTTAATACCCTTTAAAAGGATTTGCAAGTCGAAGTGCGGACATTGCCCTAGAGATTTGAGGATCTTTTTTCCCTTTTGATATATCTGCACGATATGAAATTTTTTTCTCTGCCTTAGTAATTTCGTCAAGGTCTGAAAGCACTTTAGTTTGCGGTATTTCGGAGGTGGTAACGGCTTGTGTTACTAGGTAGTTCTGTTCGTTAAGTAGATTTAAATTTTGTTGGTTATTGTTTTGTTCCATCATTATTAGGTATATAGCTAGGCACATTCCCTTGTGGAGTTGTGTGCTCTCTACCTTTTTGAATATCCTCCCTTGATTGTACCACTTGTCCTGATACAGTGTTTTGTTTTATGGTATCTAAGAAAGATTGTTGGCTTTTGAATTTGTCAGGGTTTAGTTCTAGCTCTTGTTGTCTAAGTCTTTCTTCTAATTCCTTTTGATATTGTGATCTCTCATCTTCGATAAGCTCTTGGTCGGATTTTCTTTTCTGTATTGCCTGATCTATCACATGTTGTTGTCTTTCCAAACTTTTCCCATCTCTCATAGGTTGTTGTTCTGCAGGTGGTTCATATATCTGTGCTAAATCCTCAAGTGTACGTGTATCTGTTGCTCCAGCATTTGCTCTTTGTGCTTCGAGTTCCTTTGGATCTGTGGTAATTAATTCATGTTCTGCCTGACTTGATATGATTTGGATGCCGACATGGTTAGCTCCTGCAAAGAAAAGACCTTGTCCTCGGTCACAACTTAACAAGAAATTCTTTTCTCCGTCAGATAGATTGAAAACTGTTTGGAGTTTATCTACAGAAGAGGGACTTTGTTTCATCAATATTTGCATAGAAGAGTTAGATATGATGGCTTTTCCCATATCATTGCTTAGGAAGTCAGATACATCCTGTGTTATTGTGGAGAGGCCAAGATAGTATTTTCTTGCTCTTTTTGCAATTGAATACATGAAGTTTGCAGAATCAAGGCTTTGCATCATATACCAAGCTTCATCAACGATTAGTAATCTTCTCTTTTGATCTTTTCTAATCTTAGTCCATATGAAATCGAGCATTAGATACATTGATAGAGGCTTGAGCTCATCTTGTAAATCTCTAATACTAAATACTGTAAAAGGATTGTTAATTTCGAAATTACTTGCTTCATTGAATATACCTGCGGCACTGCCGATGATATATTTTTCCATTCTTCTTGCTAAATCATGAGCTTCATTCTCGGCCATTCCCTTTAGTACCTTATACATATCTTCAAGTAGTGGAGGCTGTTTGGTTTGAGTTGAAGGATCAAATGTAATACCTTTCTCACGATAGGTGAGTATTAATGCTTTATCCAACAGGGACTCTTCAACATTACTTAGTCCTCCGAAAAGAATTTTAAAGAAACCGTGTAGAGATAGTAATTTCATTCTCAATTCATCATCTCCTTCTTCTGTGATCCCTGATAGCTCAAATGGATTCATCTTGTTTCCTTTGTCCTGGGAGAATGAAATGTAAGAACCGTTTACTGCATTTGAGAGGGCTTGGTATTCTTTCTCAGGGTCAATGATTATAATTTCGGTACCAAGCATCAGACTTCTAAGTACTTCTAATTTCACAAAGTAGCTTTTACCTGCACCAGCTTTTGCAAATACTACAGTATTTGCATTTTCTAATTGGAATCTATCAAAGATAACCAAGCTCTTGTTATGCATATTTATTCCGTACATGATTCCATGGTCCATTGTTAGTTCGGAAGTTACAAATGGGAATGTAGTTGCAAGAGAAGTGGTATCCATATTTCTGGTTATGAAGAGTGGATCTAGGCCAAGAGGTTGTGTACTTATAAATCCTTGTGCTTGTTGCAGTGTAGCTGGTTTGGCTACTACGCTCATTGCTGCGAGGGTAGAGGTTACATTTCTAGAATATTTTTCTAAGAGGTTTTTGTTTGGTGCATATATTGTTATATACATTCCAAAGTGAAAATATTTTTCAGATCCTTCTGCAATGGAATCTTGAAGTTGTTGTGCATCTGAAAGCGCAACCTTAAGAGTAGGGTCTACAACTTTTCTATCTTCCATTTGAGAGTAGAGAGTTGCTTCCATTTCACCAATCTTTCTCTTAAGTTTTTCCAGTATCTCCTTTGTTTCTACAGGGTAGTAAAAGGTACTAATTCTTAAAGAATGTTCAAAGTTGACGATAGGGGAAAGCCAGTTTGGGCCTACAACACGAGGATATCCACTAATGAAGAATGTCTTAAAATAGTAGTCTCCCATTTGAAGATGATTGAAGTCTATTTCCATATCTATTGGGGCAACTATATCCTTGATAGCCATCTTCTCGTCTATCAGGGTTAGATCCTCATCTACTTCTGATGCAGGCTTAATTTCCTCACCTCCAGCTTTCTTTTTATTTACTACAGAAGATATCTTATCTAGTAGCTTTAATAGGGGATTCTTTGATTTAGGTTTTTTCTCTTCGGAGTTTTCTTCAACGAGAGGATCTACGACTCTATTTGCTTCTGGTCTTTCTCTGGCAGTGGAAACTTCTTTTTGTAAGTCTTGTCTAAAAGTCTGATACTTTTCTCCCGCAGTTTGGAGTTTCTCTTCCTGGCTATGTAACTGCTCCATGGTCTTGCTCTCTATTACTGGATTTTCGTTTAGATTGTTATTTTCCATCTTCTTCTTCCTCCTCTGGGTTATATATGGTATAGAATTCTGAAAGTAATTCAGTATTATTTAATTGATGCCCGAACAATCCCATACGTGAGAGCTGTTTAAGAATATGATCTCTTTTGGGGTACAAGAAGATCTTTCCCTTCTCGAGTAGTTGGTCTATCTGCATTTGTTTGTATTGTTCTTCCTCTTCTTTGTTTCTTTTCGACTTAAGAATATTACCAGTTGGTATGGAAATCCCAGGACTGTATGGAACTACTATGAAGAAATTCTTGTCTAAAACATCGTTTTGAATAATTAAATTCTGTACGAATTTGGTATATATCTCTAACTGTTTGCGTAAACCCTCTGTCATTTCTCGTTTCTTTTGAGATTCAAGATAGTCTACGTAATTCGCAATATCAATTCTCTTTGTTCTAATGAGTATTTGAATCCTGAAATTTAGTGAATTCAAAAGTCCTGCGAAAGAAAATATCTTGCTATCTTGCTCATATTCTGCGAGAAGGTCAAAGTTAATTGCGGAAGTTCGTATCACCATCGCCACACTACCGCTATTAGTGATGATTAAATCGTCTCTGATCTCTTTCAGTTGCAATTGGTCTTGTGTTGAAGCTATTGCTCTAGCTCTTGCGTTTTTGTCCACTTTTAAATTGTCTTAATTTTAATAGGTAATTTATGATCTGTTTCCTGAATGATTATTTGTACTTTAGGAAATTTAAACTGTGGGTGTTGGAACTCTAGGTAATATACACCTTTCTCCCAAATCCTGTTAGTCAAGAAATATCCACTTTGGCCAGTTCTATTCGCATACAATACTTTTCCGTCTTGTCCTTTCATGTAAGTTACTACATTTGGAACAGGTTTCATATCTTGAGTGTATAGCCAGACATTAATATTTCCAGGTAATTTCTCCAAACTCTGTATGCTAAATTCATAATTAGCTCGATTCTCATCTGATATTACTAGTGCTTGAGGGGTTGATGGTATAGTATCTGGTTTTGTAGGTACTGTTTGCTCGGGTATCACTGCTATCTTCTTTTGAATCCCGCCGCCAATAATTGTGCTTGTATTTTCTTTGAAACTCTTCTCTACTAATTTCCCCTCTGTACTAGGTTTAACTTCTGGTTTTACTCTTTCTTCTTTCATTTGGCTATTTAGCCAAACCATTTGTGTCGGAGCACTAATCGCATTGACATAGTTCTTTATGAAGACATCAGCGTCTTGGTCATTAACTGGAACTATTCCCAGGAATATTCCTGCACCACCAGTTACTATTGCAATTGGAATTCCTACTAATGCAGGGATAGTACCTCCTACTACTAGATACACCATGATTCCAGCTAACCCAAGTCCAACCGCAAGATATGCAAATTCTTTGAGTGTGAACTTAGTAAAGAGTTTGAACTCTACGTCTAATATATTTTGTGGTATAGGGTGTTGTCTCATAAGGCAGATTTTACTATTTTTCTTTTTAAAAGTTTACCAGAATATTAAGAAAAGTTTTAGATGGTATAATAAACGATGTATACACCACTAAAAGCCTTTGAGGAATTATCAAAATTTAGATTGTTGATGAATTGTTCTGTATCTGAGGAGAAGGCAAAGTATATCTGGGGGAAGAATTTCACAAAGAATTTAGACAAGAAGTTGGGAAATGAAAGAGTAGGGGATGTGGTTCTTTCTAAGTTAGAAATTGCAAAAAAGAATCTAAAATATCTTAAGGTTGGTAACTGGGTTAAGTTTATTGGTATTTCTGGATCTGTAGCTGCGGGGTTTGCAAAGCAAGAAGATGATATTGATGTTTTCGTGGTTGTAGAAAATGATACTGCATGGATATATAGAGCATTGTTGATGTTTAAGAATATATTTCATAGGAAGATACGTATAAAGAGGGATGGTGAGATGGTTATGGATAAGTTATGTATTAATTTCATATGTGAGGAAAAGGGGCTTCAATTAGAGAATGATATGTTTAATTTTCATGAGCTTATGTACTTAATTCCTATTTGCAATGAGAAATATCTTAACTACATCTATTCTAAAAACGTATGGTTAAAAGAGGAGTATGGGGTTAAGAATGAATTGTTGGTTAATAGGGTGTGGGTAGAGAGAAGAAGGAATATTTTTTTAATGATTTTAAACTTTAAGGCTTTTTGCTTACAATTAATATTCATGATTATTACTAATCATGGTCCGGAGATACCTAGATTAAAGAGTAATTTTAAAGAAGGAAGGATAGAATTCTTTCCTGTGGATTACAAGGAGAAAAGAATAGAAAAGTATTTAAATTAATTTAGTAATAAAGAACAATGATCGACTATATGAATAACTATATGGAATATATAAAAACCATATTAAAGAAAGAAAATATAAATGAATCTATTAAGAAAGATTTTCTTGAACATATACAATTTATGCAACATGAAAGACTAATACATCTATTAGTTACTATGTTATTTGCATCATTATTAATGTTTGGATTTATTATTATGCTTATATATTTCTCTTGGATATTGGTAGTATTTACAGCAATAATATTTATTGTAGAAATATTCTATATATTCCATTATTACAAACTAGAGAATGGAATACAGAGGATGTATAGGTTGTATGATGAAGTAACTAAGAAATAGCCTTTATTGTATACACAATTTTTTCTTTAATCTCCTCGTATGAGGAAGAATCTTTAATGTCTAGTATGACTAACTTATGATCTTTTTCATCATCATATTTATTCTTCATATCAATACAATCCTTTAATATCTCTTTCTTTTGTTCCAGAGGATCTATTTTTGAAAAATCTCCAATAGAACCGTTTTCTTTTCTCTTTTCGTAATTCTGTTTAAGAAGAGTATCTGAAGGATTTAGTATGAATATGAGAGATTTTTTATACAAAGATTTCAAAATATACCATTTTCGATATATCCAACAATGGTCAAATATAACAGTAGGGTAATAAAACGGATTCATATGATCTAATATATTAAAATAGTTTCCCTTAGTGGTTTCATTTATAAGGGGAATGTTAAGTTCTTTTGATATTTCTTCTGCAAGTGTACTTTTACCTGCAGTTACTGGCCCTGAAATAATAATACCGATATTTCCTATTGCTTCCATATACTTTATTATACCAGTATTTAAAAAAAAACAATTACTGTGTCTTTCAATATCCCCATTATTTAATAATATGATATAATCATTCCCATGAATAAAGCATATAACCTAAATCAGAAGTTCTGGCGACCCTCTAACAATTAAGAGGGTGTGATGCTTTATACATATATTTCCATAAAGATTTTTGTTTAAGTATCTACCATGGGTGGATAGTTTGAATTGGTTAAAACGGTAGTCTCCAAAACTACAGTTATGGGTTCAATTCCCATTCCACCTACCATTCTAACTAATATTTACTAAATTAAATTATGGAAATCGAAATAATGGAAAACAATCAAAATGAAATATCAATACTCGAGCAGGAAATCCCTGTAGGAGGAGTTTTTAAACCCATATCCAAGGTTATTGAAGAAAGAGTAGCTCAGGAAACAGAAGAAAGATTAAATACTGAAAAATTCAAATCAAAGTATGAAGATCCTTCATCTCAATTCGCCCAATTGCAAGTTAATAGCTATATGAAGTTGATTAGACCAAGAGGAGAAGAGGAGTTTGTAAAACTCAAAGAAGTAGTTACTGAAGATGAATTAGACGACACAAAAGTTGTAGAAAATATTGATTACCCTAACTATCAATCTCTGCAAAATGGAGTAGGTGAAATCAATATAAAAAAAGAAGATCTTTCTACCATACGAGGAATATTTGCAAAGGCAAATATAAGATTAAATCAAAAGCTAAAAGCTTCTGTAACGAGTACAGACCTATATAATATGTTGTATTCAGAGCTCTCTGAGAAGAGAATGAGTGACTATCAATACTTAGTTTGGCAACTGTCTTAGAATTGCCGAAGAAAAATCTCCAGAAAATAGCGAGCAAAGAGATTGCATAGCCAAAGCCTTGCTCTACTATCAATTAGAAATAGGTACCTATGGAGGAAGTGAAAAGCTAGGATTAGCATTAAACAATATCGCAAATGCAATTGCTTCAAATATTCCGCTCCTGTATTTTGTTCCAATTTGTTTGAGATACTACTATGATTTTGAAGGAGAGCAGCAAGTTCTTCCTGATATTGAAACACATAATTTAGTAAACAGCTCAGGAGAGGTAATTACAAAAGAAGGAGAAGAATTTAAACAACATATATCAGATGGAATTGAAAAAATTTTGTTATTACAATCTCTTGGAGTTCCCATCAAGATTGTTATGCCTGTGATGGATCATGAAATACTCCGACCAGAAAGGATGCATACAAAAGTTAATGAGGGGAAAATACGAACATATATACAAGCGGTTAAACAATATGGGGAGAGAATAGACAAAAGTATTACAGCGAAATCTTCTTTGAAGCTTTTTGGTATTCCACAGAACCATATTGAGTTTGATGAAATTCTAACTGATGTGAGGGAATCAAACAAAAGAATGTATTGTGGTGAAAGCAAATTTAGAATTAGTGAAAGTACTTTTGAACATGCTGTGAATGAGGATTATGAAAGAAATTCTCAAGATAAAGAAAGGAATTCATATTACAGGAGTAGAGAATTTGCCAGATTATGTGTTCAATATGGATTTGGAGAGGATAGGGTACATGCTGTGGAAATGAGTAGGATGGCAAAGGTGAATGGATATAGCGGCTGTTTTGTTAAATTGCCATATGGGGCGGAGACGGATATGTTAATTTTTAATACGGGAAAAGATGTAGTAGTAACGTTTGGTAAGTAAAAACTAAAGAGAATTCAAATCAATCAGCTGCGCTTTTTTTAGTATTTCCTTTGGTAATTCCAAATGATTAATAATGGTTATGAATGTTTGTTGCTTCTGTATATTCTCCTCCCCAAATATCTTATGTGTATTCTTAGGATCCAACTCCGAAGCAATATCATCTAACAAAAGAGTAGGGTAGAATCCCAATTTCTTGTTTAAAACATCCTGGACTTTAAATATCAAATTCCCAATAGCCAACCTCTTCTCACCCCTAGAACCATACTTCTTAATATTCTTCTCAACAATAATCTCCCAATCATCCCTCTGAGGACCAATATTAGAACAACCAGTAACAATATCCCGCTTCTTTGCATCTTCAATACACTCCTCTAAATCCTTGTCATTAGATTTAATATATTCCAAAGAAAAACCATCAGAAGAAAGCTCATCAACCAATTCTAACCTTTTAGTTTGAATAATCTTAGAAAGATTTACAAACTCATTAGTCCAGAAATTAAGTTGAGTATCATTACGGGCTATAATCCCCTGCTCGTAGAACTTCTTAGCAAGCTTTTTTAAATATGCATTCCTCTGTCTTAAAACCTTTCTAAATTGCGCCAAAGTATCATTGTACTCATAGTCAATTTGGGATATAACCTCATCAAGAAAATCCCTCCTTCGAGAAGGAGAAATCATCAAAATCTCAATCTGTTCAGGATTAAATATCGTAGACGCATTACTCTGAAAAAACTTCTTAGGAGTAGTATTCTGGTTATCTATCTTACAAACCCTTCGACTTTGATCCTTAAAGAACGCAAACAGATGTTCATCCGTAGCTATCTCAATTCTTGCAAATTTGTCTTCTTCATTTTGAGTATTGTTAACAAATTCATCAGATACTGCCCATGGAGATTTACCATTAGTAAGGAGATATATAGCTTCGAGGATAGTACTTTTCCCTTGTGCATTATTCCCATACAACACTACAATATCCTTGTTAATATCAATTTGTACATTCTCAAATCTTCTGAAATTTGTTAACTTTATGCTTTTAATCATTATGTTTTTAATATAGCTAAGAATGCTTCTTGAGGAATATTTACTTTTCCAATCATCTTCAATCTAGCTTTACCCTTTTTCTGCTTGTTGAGTAGTTTTAATTTTCTGGAATAGTCTCCACCATATAGTTTTGAGGTGACATCTTTTCTAAATGCACTAATATCTTCTCTTGCTATTACCTGTGCATTGATTGCTGCTTGTAGTGGTATTGGGAACTGTTGTCTTGGTATTACCGTTTTCATTACTTCGAGTAATTTAGCTGCTTTGGGTCTTGCATTTTCTCTTACTTCTAAGAAGCTTAGTGCTGGTATTTCTTCATATTTTACTAACACGGAGACTTTTACAATATCTGCTGGGAAGAAATCTATGAATTCGTATTCCATTGATGCATATCCACTGGATATATTTTTCATCTGGTCAAAGAAGTTTGATATGAGGGATGCAAGAGGGATGTCGTACTCTAGAATGATATATTGCTCTGCCATTTGCATATCACTTTTCCCATTATTTAGATATTTGGTATTAACATAGGAACCTCTCCTGAGTTGGCATAGCTTCATTAAATCCCCCATGTATTGAGAAGGGGTGAGGAGTTCTATTCTTACCCATGGTTCTCTAATCTCCTTTATAACTGCTGGATCTGGTAACTCTTGTGGAGTTTGTATACTCATATTTGTTCCATCTAGCTTAGTGACCTGATACTCTACAGTAGGGGCTGTAATTATGAGGTTAACGTCATACTCCCTTTCTAGTCTTTCTTGAATTATATCCATATGTAGGAGCCCTAGAAAGCCACATCTGAACCCTGAGCCAAGTAGGTTGGATCTTTGATCTGTGAATGTTAATGATGCATCATTCATTGCCAATTTATTTAGTCCTGTTCTTAGGTTCTCGTAGTCTTCAGAATCAATTGGGAAGAAAGTTGCAAAGATATTTGGCTTTGGAGGCATATATCCTGGAAGTGGTTCTGTATTCGTTTTGTCCGAGATAGTATCTCCTACGGTAAAATAGCTAATATCCTTTAATCCAGTTGCAATATATCCAACTTCACCCGTATTCAATGCTCCTGTTTCTTCCAAATCAGGAGAGAAGACACCAATCTCAGTAGGTTTGAAACTCTCTTTCCTTTGTAAAATATTTAATGAAGATGGTTTCCCATGTGTATGCTTGATGCTTCCATCAAATATTCTTACAGCTACTACAACACCTCGATGTTCGTCATAGAAGGAGTCAAAGATTAAAGCCTTGAGAGGGTTGTTTTCTTTTCCGCTAGGGGTGGGGACTTTTTCGATGATTGCATCGAGAAGTTTGTCTACATTTTCTCCTGTCTTTCCAGATACTTTTATAATTTCATCTTTAGAAAATCCTAACAATCCTTCGATCTCTCTTTCTCGGTCTTCTAGTTTAACTCCAGGTAAATCTATCTTGTTTAATACTGGTATTAATTTAAGACCCAAATCTAAAGCTTTTCTAGTGTTTGATATTGTTTGAGCCTGTATACCTTGGCTAGCATCTATGAGTAATATTGCAGCTTCGCATGCAGCAAGAGAACGAGATACTTCGTATGAGAAATCTACATGTCCTGGTGTATCTATGAGGTTTAATTGGTATCCTTTCCACTGCATTGTACATGCTTGGAGTTTGATAGTGATTCCTTTTTCTTGTTCTAATTCCAATCGATCAAGGATTCTTTCTTTATGCTTCTCGTGGGTAGTATCTGTATGTGTTGCTTCAAGCATCCTATCTGCGAGCGTAGACTTCCCATGGTCTATATGTGCAATTATCGAAAAGTTTCGTATTTTATCTAACATACGAGAATTATATATGATTACGTTGAAGTTTAGTAGGTATTAAAGCTCTTTTTCAACCTTTACTTGCATTTCAAAGCTTTCGGAGAATTGTACTCCATTGAGATTCTCTGTGTATAGCCAGACAATTAACTTTTGTCCTGAGGCAAACTGTATTTTTTGTGTGTATGTTTGTCCTTGTGTATCCTCTATTGGATATGGTATGTCATCGATAATTATTTTGATATTACTGTTAGTAGAAACATCTGTTTGACCATAGAAAGAAAGAGTTTTAGTCTCTGACGAACTATTCACTATCTCTAAGATTGGTTTTGAGGAACTCCCTGATGTTGTTTTCGCAATGTTGGTAGAGTAGGCGTAGTGATCATCAGATATCTTTGAGAGATTTTCACTAGTAAAGACCTCGTGTTTGCCACCTACAAGGTCTACTCTAAGATCTGATTGTGTTGTTACACCTAGAACATTTAATTCTTTGAGCTTCTTAGTAATTGGTGTGAGATTTTGTACAGTGAGGGCAGGTATTATGAAAAGTAATGCCAATACCCCTAGCGCTATTGGCTCTAATATATGTCCTACAAAGTTTTTTATTTTTTCTGTATTTAACTTGGGCATGTTAATAGTATTTATGTTCTGTTGGATATATCTTAGCAGTTTCTATTTCAAATGTCTTTATTGTGAAAAGCGATATTATCATTGCTAATGCTCCTGCTACGATTCCAACCCATGAGTAGGTATTACCTTGTAGTGTATGTGCAATGGTAACTCCTGATGCTAGCCACATAAATGCGCACCAGATGAAAATTGTAAGAAAGGAGGTCTCTTTGCTAGTGATCCACTTTAAAATATTGAACTTTGTCATTTTAATAATTGTTCGTGGATTACTTGCTACTGTATGGTAGAGGTAGGTTTTGAGTATAAAGGTGATCAATGGAATTGCGATTACTAAAACCATTACGAGGTTTGATATTGAGTTTACAAAAAGAGTAGTCTCTGGATTTGAATAGTATATCTGAATTGAGAAGATACCATTTAAATCGTTACTTATTTGGAAATTCAGATTGTATATTATGCTAGTACATAAAATACCTAAGAATTTACCCGCAATTATCAATATTGCAGGAACTATTGATATTTTAAGTGCTCTTTTTAGCAGCTTTGACATTATTTTGGGCGAGTTTGTTTAAATTTTTTGTAAGGCGTGACTTCATTCGGTCTGCCTTCTTATCCTTTATAACATTTTTCTTAGCAGCTTTGTCGAGAACTTTAAAAACATGCTGAAGAGTTGCTTTCGCCTCGGTTTCATTATTTTCAGTGATGAGTGTTCGGAATTTTTTAATAGATTTTTTGGTTCTTACTCTTAATCTGTCGTTATTGACTTCTCGTCTCTTGTTTTGTCTTAGATCTTTGATAGATGTTTTTAGATTTGGCATTATGATTACTGATAATATAAACTGCTTAAAGTTACGGTATTATATATATTATTCTGTTGTTTGTAAACATATTGTTTTGTGTTAAACTCGTACTATGAGTGATAGGCGTAAGTTTGTAGGGATAACAATTTCAGCGATAGTTTTGATTGCTATTTTCGTAGGTACTTTAGTAATGTTAAATATTAGGAAAAGGAATATTGAGGCGCAATCTGTATTGGGAGAAATGGATATGTCGGTTGTTCCATATATTGTAAGCTTACCACCGCTTTCTGGTGTTGTAGGGGAAGAGTATGTTTATGATGTAAAATATTCGGATAGGGATAGCCAAAGCTCTGAGATATCAATAAAATTAATAGATGCTCCTTCGTGGTTATCTGTTAATAGTATGACAGTATCAGGTATTCCGACTTCAGAGAATGGGGGACAAAATAAGTTTTCGGTTAGAATTTCTGATGGAAAGAATTCTTCTGTGCAGGAAAATTATATTTTAATACAAGACAATGTTGAATAAGAAGTATTTTATATTAACAGGTTTTATCGGGATTATTCTTGTAGGAATATCTTCAGGCTTGTTGTTTGTACGAAATACATTTGGTTCTGATATTTTTGCATCTTCAGAGAAGAATTGTATTCCATACAATGTGTTTGTTGAGAAGGGGAGTAGTGAGTATTCTGTACAGATTAGCTGGAATACAAGGAAAGAATGTTTGGGTTTTGTTCAGTATGGGAGTAATCGAGATGATTTGGATTTAGTAAGCGTGGATATGGAGAACAAAGCTAAATCTAAAGTACATACTGTTGTCATTGAAAAACTTCTTACAACACAGCGCTACTATTTTTTAATTAATTCGGAAGATAAGGCGTATGGATATAATGGATCAGCACTTGATTTCTCGCTTAAGAATCTTTAACTATTTTCGTTTTTGAGATTTTCTCACAACTACCTCTTCAAAGTATTTCTTTGGTTTGAATATTCTCCAGGTATTTAATTCTGTATCTTTGAATACCCTGGAGTTTACAAATTTCTCTGTGAGGATTTGGCCTTGTGGTCTCGCATAAAGGAACCATCCTATTGCTACAACAGAGAGGCCAACGATAACTTTGAATATTACGGAGTCAAACAGCCCTGTAGATGGAGTGTGATTATCGTCTTGGTCTACTGTTTCTCCTGGATTGCTACAATCCTGAGCTACTAGGACATTGACACTGGTTCTAAGAGTGGAAGGATCTGCTGGTATTTGTTCTGGTGTTACGACAATCTCATTTTTATTAGATCCTGTTAAGGCACTTGAACCTGCTGTAGCTTGGAGCACGATAGTTAAAGATTGATTAGAGCTTAATGTCCATCCATTTGTTTTTGATATTGTAATTTCTTGAGTGCTTCCAACTGTTGATATTGTTATATATCCAGAATCTGCAACAGCAACACCATTGATTTTGGAAGAACCTGTTTGATATACAAATCCTAGCGGTAGCTTGTCTAGAATAGAATTTATTTTCTGAGAATTTGTACTCTTGTTTGTTATAACAATTGTTAGTTGGGCTACATTATCTGGAGAAATTCTCTCTACACAAGTTTTGTTTGATGTGTTTGTAACTAAGAAGTTTGATTCTACATCAGTCCCTCCACTAGGATTATCACTTGGGGTAATGAATGTTACAGTACTGGTAGTAGTCCCAATAGAGGCATTTTCTACATATACTTCAGCCTTTACTTCCAACGAGCCAGTGTAATCATTCAGTTGTGCAAAACTAATATTACTAGAGAAATTAGAAGCAGTGTAAAGGTCTTGTTCTATCATCTCAATAACGCCTGTTTCTTTATCTACTGTCATTCCTTTGGTCATTGTTAACTCTGGATATTTGTTCTCAAATGTGAATTTAATTTTTACACCAGAAGAAGAGGCGAGTTTACCGACTGATATCTTAAGATCTGAGAGCTTTGTTTTTCCACTAGCTTCTCGTGTTGTAATTTGCATACTGTTTACGCTTGATTCTCCAGATTGTTGGACTTCAATCAATCTTCTACAAATAGGGGAATTGATTTGGTCATTGGTTGAAGTTGTTGCGGTTGCAACGATATTTATAGCGGTAATACCAGAGAGTGATGTAATAGCTTTCTTTATCGTGAGCTTGTCTGGTGATATTACATCAGGTGCTCCAGATTCGTTATTGATGACAAATTGGTAGTTTGTATATTCTTTATCAAATACAGCTTCTATATTCAATTGATTATCTGAGCTGATTTTACCCGTTACAACTTTTCCATCTTTGTCAGTGATAGTCATTGAGTTACATCTTGTATCTGTTATGGATTGTAATTGACATATCTGATAGAGATCTTGTTGTGTTGAGCTATTTAGTAAGTTTGTGGAAAGTTTACTAGTTGAACATGCGACTTTGCATGTCTGAGTGCTGGGTACAGTTGCTGTTTCAAATTGAAATGCTCTTCGTGGATCTCCACATTCTGAGGTTACGGTTGGATCTATATAGTAACAACCACAGGTAGTGTTTGTATTATCACCAGTATCTAAAGAAGAATCTTTTATTGTATAGAAATAGATTGCTACGGCTACAAGGGCCAAACCTAAGACTCCTGTTACAATCAAGAGTATGGTTACGACTTTCTTAGATTTTTTTTGTGTTGTAACTCGTATTCCTTCTTCCATGAGGGCAGGTATCTATTAGAATATTCTTCATTTAGTTTAAGTTAATCAGCTTAGAGTGTCAATTAGAGATATGGACATATTAGGGTCAATCCTAATTGTCCATCAATTTTTCCAGTTTTTATTTGAAAATCCAAATTAGCTAATTTTTTGTATATTTGTACAATATTTTTTAATTCATACTGCTTTGATGAATTAAGGATCTGTGGAAGAGTGAATGGAGGTATTCTTAGTATTGAGCACATCTCCTTGAAAGATTTATTTTGTCCAGCAAGATGTTTAACTAGTGTAAGCTGTCTAAGGTTTCTTGCTAGCATGGAAAGAATATAGTTGGGATCATTGTTTTGAGAGTAGAGGTTTTCTAGTATTTCCATACTTTTTGCTTTATCTTTTGTATTTATAGCGTCGATTAATCCCCAAATATCTCTTTCTATGGTATTAGTTATGTCTTCTAAATTGGCATCTGGATCAAGTTTAAGTTTCTTTATTTCATTTGCACATCTTTCAGGATCATAGTTGGATTTCTCTGCTAGCATTTTTTGAGAATTTGTATCTAATTCTAAGGAATTTACATCTAATTCCTCTTTTAACCATGACATGAATGAACGCTTATTTAGCTCATCGTATTGTTCAACCAGAGATTTCTCTTTGAAGAATTTGTAATACTTTGTTGTTGATCTAACCTTTTCATCTTCCCAAAAAAATATATAGTCAGAAGATTGGGAATTCTTTAATAGAAGAAGGATACTTTCTATTAATTTTTCTTTCTCTTTATTTTTGTACAATCTTTTTATTATGATTCCTCTTTGTGCTACGAAGAGTGTTTGGCTTCCTAGTAAGTCAAATATTGATTGTGCGTCTCTTGCTTCTGCATTAACGATCTGAAATTCTACATCAGAGTATGAACCTATTTCTTGTTTTAAGGCTTTTAGCGATAGATATGGCGAGGAGCCATGGTATAGTTTGTATATCACTTTATTGTTGTTCTAACTGAACTACTTTTCCAAGTAATATTGTAACATCTTCGTTGTTTAATTTGGTAGTTATGTAATCTGGTTTTGTTGCATTTGTTATTCCCAGTGTTTTTCCAAAATCTTCAACGGTTTTAGTAAATTTTCCTTCGGTATGTGTATATATATAACTTCCTTCTTTGTTAGAGTAGAGTGTTCCCTTGTATACAATATTTAAGAAAGGGTAGGTTGTTTTTAGTGTTTGTACTGCTTTAGTTGCTTCTGTTGCGCCTATGCCTGTGTTGTAGACATATATCTTTGCGTTCTCATTGTAAAGCTGTGGTTGTGCAAGTATCAAGGATATGTATTTTTGAATATCGGTATATTTTCCTAGGCCTAATTTGGGTTCTTGATGAGAATCTCCATTGTCTGCCTGTATTACTAATTGGTTATTTCCTGCGCTTGGGTCTAAAACAAAAGAGTATGATTTACCGTTGTTCTCATCGAAACTCTTCGCGACATTTAATGCTGCTTCAACGTCACTAATTGTAAATTCTGAGACTTTTACATTATCTGCTACTGAAGAAATGATTCCAAGAATAGCCTTGGGATTAGTGAAAGTAGAGGTACTCATTATCTTTTGTTTTAGTGCTAATACTACATTTTGTTGTCTTTTTGCTCTTCCATAGTCGGTACCATCTTGGCTTGAATGTCGGGATCTAGCATATTCTAGAGCTGTTGTTCCATTCATATGTTGAACTCCTGCAGCGAAAGAGACCTTTTTCCAGTATCCGCATTCTCCAACGAAACAATCATATCTATTACCTTTTTCGCTACTGGTAGAAGGATAGAAGTAATCCGTAAATGTCTTCTCTACATTTATGTCTACTCCTCCAACAGCGTCGATTATTTTTTTAAAAGCACTGAAATTTACTAAGGTATAGTACTGGATATCAATATTTGTAAGATCTTTTACTGTCTTTACTAATGCTTGTAAACCTTTCTGATCTGCTCCTGCACAGTAATACACGGCATTAATCTTTGAGGATCCTGTCTCGTGACAGTTTCCTACATAGAAATCTCTAGGTATGGATATTATAGCGATATCGTTTGTATCGTAGTTGTATGAAGCCACCATAATGGTATCTGTATTGGTTTGTTCTTTGTCAACACCAACAATCAAGAAGTTTGTAAATTTACCAGTGCTATCTTTCTTCAATTCAGGTTCTTTGTTTGTTAATGACAGAGAACCTGCATCTATTTTCAAACCTATCTTTTGAAATATGGAAAGTCCTTTAAATACTGCAAAGCCTATTCCTCCAAGTATTATGACTACTACACCAAGAATTACAAATATTGGCCATTTCTTTTTTTTAGGCTTTTCAATTTGTTTTCTTACTTCTGGTGCTTCTAGTTTCTTCTCATCAGTAATTTGCATATCTAGCTTCATCATATGGGGCAGGACTAAAATTATCTAAGATATTTATTTACATTGGCATTATGTTCTGCTGCTGTTTTTGCATAATGGATTACTCCCTCCAAATCACTGATAAAGTAGTAATAGTCAGATTTAACAGGATTTCTAGCAGCATTAATTGAATCTAACCCAGGATTACAGATTGGAGTAGGCGGAAAACCTGTTACAATTCGAGTATTGTAAGGATTATTTTCGTTTAAATGGCCAGTTATTTGGTCTTCTTTCCATGTTTTGTAGTAATACATAAGGGTTGTGTCTAATCCTAATGTCCATCCTTCGTTGTATCTTTTCAATATGATTCCTGCAATGATAGGTCTATCTGTTGATGTTCTTCCTTCTTTCTCTGTAAGACTCGCAAGAACTATTGTTTGATAGCTATCATTGGTTCCAACTTTTGTTTTGAAATTGTTAACCATCTTTGTTATAGCTTCTTTCTCTGTAACATCTGGCTCAAATGCATACTTATCAGGGAATAGATATCCTTCCAAATCTTTAACATCAGCGTTTAGACCAAATGTCTTTATGAACTCCTGGTCTAATGTAAGTGCTAAGAAAGTATCTTTAGAAAATGTCCCTCCGATGTTCTTTACTAATACATCTGCTATTTCATCTTTTCTTAATCCCTCAGGTACAGTTGCCCAAGTTTCAGGATCCTTTCCATTTTGTAGCGTTTGTATAAGCTCTACAATATTAAGGTTTTTAGGAATGTTGTATGTACCTGCTTGTAATTTGGCACCAAGATTATTTAATCTCAAATAGATTTTGAAGTAGTTAGCCCACTTCTCGTTCATCAGCCCATTCTTAGTAAGGGTATCAATTATTTGTGGAACTGTAGCTCCATCTGGAATTTGGACTACAATTTTCTCGGAGTTGTCACTATTTGCGGTTTTAAGGGCATGACTGTAATCAAGCTTTATAACTACTCCAGCGATTATAACTGTGATTAATGCGAGGAGAAAAATTCTAATTATTGTTTTCATTCTTACTGTTTTCTGAATTTAAAAATTCTTGTAAAAATACTGTTGCTGCAATTTTATCTATTTTCTTTCTAAATCCTTTTGTATTCTGTCCAGAAGATATTAACATATTTTCTGCAGAAGTTGTAGAAAAGCTCTCATCGTACAGAATGATTGGTATGTCGGTATTTTTTCTGAGTTTGTATTCAAATTGTGAGACGTGCTTTTGTGTTGTAATATGCTTTTCTATGAAGGCTTGCGGATATCCTAAAAGGATTGTTTTTACTCTGTACTCTTCACAAATATTTAGGATTTGTTCTATGATTTCTGCTTGTCCTGTATGTTCTGTTATGGATAGTACTTCTAAAGGGGAGGCGATTATGCCTTTGGTATCAGATATGGCTAATCCAAAGTGTTTCTTTCCGTAGTCTATAGCTAATATTGGGTATTCAATCATAGTCTATTCTAATACAGCTTTAATTCTTTTGATACCAGCTGCTACATTTTCTTGTTTGGAGATTCTAAATTTGCCGAGTTCTCTTGTATTGGATACGTGAGGTCCGTTACAGATTTCAACAGAGTAGGGGTTTGTTTTTTCTCCAATGGTATATACCTTTACGATATCTCCATATTTTTCAGAGAATGCTGCAAAGGGTACCATCTTTAGAGCTTCTTCTTTAGGTAACTCTTCGCAGGTTATTGGTAGCTCTTTTTGTATTTGTTCATTTATCATTTCTTCTACTTGTTTTACTTGTTCTGGGGTTAATTTACTGTCTGATGGGTAGTCAAATCTTAATCGTTCTGGAGTTATATTACTTCCTTTTTGATATACTTGATCTCCTAATATCTTTCTTAACGTTGCAAGTAGTAGGTGAGTAGTTGTGTGATATTTGGTAGACATGTCTGATGTATCTGCGAGTCCTCCTTTAAACATTCCTGCTGAGGAGGTTCTAGAGAGTTCTTGATGTTTCTTTTGTGCTTCAAAAAACTGTTCTCTATTAGAAACTGAAGATCCCTTTTCTTTTAATATTTCTTCCGTTACTTCTAATGGTAATCCATATGTTTCGTAAAGTTGAAAAGCCTGTACTCCTGTTGGCCCAGCCAATTTTTCAGATCCTGGAAGCATACCTATATCTCCATGGAGAGGTGCTTGTGTAGGAACCATTTTATCTAATTCCTTTAATCCATTCTCCAATGTCTTACTAAACTTCTTCTCTTCCTCTTCCAATATATTTAAAATTCTTGCCGTGTCTATTTCTAATTGAGGATATATTTGTGAGAACTGTTGTATAGCTACATCTCCAACCCTCCTAGTAAACAATCCTTCAATACCTAACTTCCTACCATGCCTAATTGCTCTTCTGATTATTCTTCTCAAAATATATCCCTGTTCATTCCTACTAGGTTCTACACCATCCATGATCATCCATGTAGCAGCTTTAATATGGTCTGTAATAATTCTTTGAGAAACTAAAATATCATTCTTTCCAAGTGATTTAACTAAATCAAATATTGGCTTGTAAATATCTATTTCATAGAAATTATCGACCCCCTGACTTACACATGCAATTCTGTCTAATCCACCACCAAAATCTACATTATGTCTTCCTAATGGTTTGTATTCATTTCCAACCTTAAGATATTCCATAAATACATTGTTTCCAATTTCTAGTTTCTTTCCATTTACATCATAGAAAATCTCTGAATCTGGACCACATGGCCCACCTGTTGCTAATCCCCACCAGTTATCATCTTTTCCATTCTCAATTATTCTGTCTCCAACTTCAGCATCAATACCATATTCTTTAAAAACATCTTTCCAAGCTTGTATGGATTCTGTATCCTTTGGGGCTGTTTCATCTCCCTTAAATACAGTCGCATATATCTTGTTAATATCAAACCCTAATTCTTCGACAAAAAATTTCAAGGTCATTGTAATCGCTTCTTTTTTGAAATAGTCATTCAAAGACCAATTGCCTAACATTTCGAAAGTTGTGCAATGTGATGCATCTCCAACTTCATCTATATCTCCAGTTCTAACACATCTTTGTGAATCTACTAATCTTGTACCTTTGGGATGAGTTTCTCCTTGTAAGAAAGGTACCAATGGGAACATTCCTGCGTTAACAAAAAGTACAGAAGGATCATTTTCTGGTACGAGTGGGGCACTAGGTATCTCTTGATGATTATTCTTTTTGAAATATTCGATATATTTATCCCTTATTTCTTTGTATGAAAATGTATTCATAAAGGAGATTATATCAATTAAAGAGGAGAGAATCTATTCCTTAGTCGTAGGAGTTTCTTCTTGATTTACTTGTTGTATTTGCTCAAAGATTGAACTGAGATCTTCGTTTGTAGGGATATCCATATCTAAATCTGGTTCTGGTGGAAGAGCTTCTTGTGTTGCTTGTGGCATTTGTTCAGGAACTGATGGGGTAGGTGTGACCACTTCTGGTTTTGATTCTGGTTCGACACTTTCTATATGTATTGATTCTTTAGGTACTACTGGTTCTGGAGCTGGTTCTACTATTTCAGGTTGAACAACTTCTGGTGTCGGAGTAAGAGGAGCTTCTTCTACGACAGGAGTAGGTTCCACTATTTCAGGTTGTACAACTTCTGGTGCTGCTGCAGGTGCTTCTTCTATGACAGGTGTTGATTCAACTACTTCAGGTTGAATGACTTGTGGCTCCTGAACAACAGGTGCTGATTCTTCCTCTTGTGGTAATGGTGCAGAATAGTTATCCCAGACATCTTCGACTTTCTTTTCTTCTTCCATAGGTGGTACTGCAGGAAGATCTTGAACTATGTTTGTGGTCACAGGTATTGGTGGTAATGGAGTAGAAGACTCTATTGTTGGTATTATATTAGCACTTTCTTCCTCGTCATCATATTTCTTTTGTTCTTCTTTCCAAACAGAGAAGATTATAATTGGAGCTACAATGGCAATGATGACTACGAGTAATCCGACACCAATTATTATGAGAGTTCTTTGGCTAATTTCTAGTCCAAAAATACTTACATAACCCTCTTGTACGGTTTCTTCTTTTGCTATTGTGAATGTCCAATCCTTCGTTGCGGTCTTTTCATTTGAATCCTTAAAGGACACCTCAACTTTATGTATTCCTGTTGTTAGATCCTCTTCGGGTTGATATATAATGGTTACTTCTTTCTCAGAAACCTTATTTATACTTATCAAAGAAGTCATGTCTGTATCATCAAATTTGAAAACAAGACTTTTTGTATCTATAGTTGCATTCTCACCAGCTATCAAAGTTGCTTTCATTGTTACTTGCTTGTTGCTTATGGTGTCTGTACTAATTGGAGTCATATTGGTGACTTGTGGTTCTGCAAGTATAACCACATCGTCATTATCATCTGTTGTCGCTCCTCCTGCTACCACAAATTCATTTGATATTCCTGTTCCAGAAAGTGCTGGATCTTGATTATCTGTTGCTTTAACTATGATTCTATATGTACCAGCTTTTAAGTTGGAAGTATCAATGGAATATGATGTAGTTTTAGGAGAAATATTGTTATTAATTATAGTCCAGCTGGTTGTATCTGTAGGATTTTGAGTTACATAGACTTCATATTTTGTTAAAAGATTTAGATCGGTAGCCTCCCAGGAAGTTTTAATTACCTCTCCCTTGTTTACAGTTGTTTTTGCTTCAGAGGGGGATATTATTCTAACTATTGGAATATCATTTTCCGAAGGACTTACACTTATGACCCAAGATTGAGAACTAAGATGTTTACTGTATCCATCATGTATGAAGACATTTGCAAGGTAACTAGCTGCCTTTGTTGTTGAGCCTTGGAATTTAATCATTAAATTTCCTTTTGCACCATCCTGTATGATGACAGCTTTCAACCAATCGGCTTTTGGAGTAAATGAGTAACTGTAGTTTATTCTATCTCCATCATTATCTGTTGCCGTAAGAGTGTATTCATATGTTGTTTCTGTTTTGATATCTTGTGAGGGCTTTGAAGCTGCAGGTGCGGATGTAAATGTAGGTGCTTCATTCCCAGACATCGCTCTAAGCCCCAATACATCGTATGTACTGCTGATTTTACATGCTACACTACCACCACCAACCTTAGCGATTGCACCAAGCATATCTACTACACCAGATTTCAAAGGTGTAAATTTAAAACTAGTAGAGATGGAGATAGGGGAGTTATCAAATGCTTGTTGGTATATGGAGACTCCAGTAGAGTCAGTAATGGACAAAGATGCTATCGCAGCATCTGAAAGCTCTGCATCTACCTGTACTGTGATGCTTTTACCTACATCTAATGTATATGGATTAACATTTGGTAGAGATATTACGCAGGGATTCTCATCACTTACAGAAATATCATCAAAAGCCCTATTTCTAATATCAAAAGACCCTGTCTTTGTTCCCCATATTACTAAAGGGATGGAGAACAACAGAAAAAAAGTAGTATATATGACTATGATTGACTTCTTCTGTTTCGGGGCATTTCTTCTGAACATTAATATATAATAATAGTTATTTGTTCGTTTGTGCAAGTTGTGTGTTAATTTCCTCTTGTGCCTTACTTAATGCGGTCTGAGAATCTCCATCATCTTCTACAACACTAGTGATTGCTTCATTTAGAGTGGCCTTTACAAATGATTCATCACCCATTGCCCATGAGATCATATTGCTTGCAGATTTTGCTACTGCTCCTACATATGCTTGGTCTGTCATCTCACTATTTAAGTCTACTAATGAATATGGCTCCCCAAAAGCTCTAATCGCTGCCTCGTTTGAATACAACTTTTTCTGTTGCTCTTTTTGAGCTAAGAAATTGATAAAATCCCATGCCGCAGTTGGGTTTTCACAATTCTTACTAACTGCTTCTCCCCAATATGTAGAGAAATAGATTGGCTCTAAATTTGCAGCTAACTGGGGTAGGGTTGTTGTTCCAAATTCTATAGTAGATGCTGATTGTATAATGTCGAAGGCCCTCCAGCTAGGTGCAATCATCATAGCTAACTTACCTTCAAAAAACATATTTAAATCTGTTTCTAAATCTGGTGACCATATTGCATCACTTCCCATTGCAAAGCTTGTGTATGTATCCAAAACGCTTTGTGCTTTTGTCGTATTTAATGTAACGGTTGTTTTGGTCTCATCAATAATATCAACACCTTGTTCTAGCATTAGGAATGACAATATTTCGGGCGCGTGTGTAACATTGTTAGCAGTTCCAATGGCTAGACCAGATTGTGTGATTCTTCCCGCAGAATCTTTTTTGGTTAATTTTTGTGCTAAGTCTATGAAAGAATCCCAATCTGTTGGAGGTGTTGTAACACCAGCTGCTGTAAGAAGTTGCTTGTTGTAAAAGACTACTAGCCCGTCTATTTCTAATGGCATTGCATAGATTTTTCCATCTTTTGCTGTAAAGTCGGCTGTAGCTGTTGGGTAAAAAGTAGATGCGTATTGAGCTTGTGTCATCACAGTAGTTGGTAAGGCGTAGAGATACGAGTAGTACTTTGGAGTCCATGTATTATGTATTCTAAAAATATCTGGTGCTGGTTCAGAGGAGCTAGATGATTGTTGGAGCCTAGTATATAGCCTGCTTTCATAGTTTGTAGATGTCTGTTGGGAGTAGAGGATTTTAATCCCAGGGTGTGCGTCTTCATATTCATCTATTAATGGTTGCATAACAGAGGATGGCTCCCACAGTCCCCAATATACTAACTCTCCTGTGCCTACATCTGAGCCATCATTGTTATCTGAATTTGCTTTGTTAATTAACAATACAACAGTAACTATTATGAGAATAGCTAATACACTTCCTAATATTATCAAGAGAGTTTTTTTCTTTTTATCCATACTAATATTTACTAAATTAAATTTCTCTTTCTGCAGTTACTACTAGTCTTTTAGTCCCTATGCCTAGTGGCCAACATGTCATCATCGTTATCATCTCCTTGTTCCCCTGTGATTCTAGTATAGAGAAATCTTCAGGAGATACAATCTTTTTACTTCTGACTATATATTTTAGTATTTTATCATCTTTTTTGATATCTACTTCTTGTCCAATATCAATACCATTTAGTCTTGAGAATATAGTTTCTGGTAAATTCTGATGTTTACTAAAGAATGACTCAACTGCACTATGCCCATATATGAATGAATTCCCACCATCTCCGGGGAGTGGGGTACCTTTGAAGTGTGCTAATCCTAGTTTTAGGAATTCATCGTAGACTTTCTCGTCTATGCTTTCTACATTTGGGGTTATCTGTATATCTTTGATCCCAATACTTGAGATTGTGATATACATTAACTTGGTATATTTCTTGTCTACAACTACTGCCTTTTGTGTTTGTGTTGTTGGGTCGTAAGTATATTCTTCTCCAATATTTCCTAATTTTTGTGAAAGGTTTGCAAAATAGCTTTTTCCTGGATCATAGTAAGCAAATTCTTGTTCAACATACGTTTTGTAAGACTCAGGAACAGGTTCTACCTTTGCATCTGCTCTAGCTTGTTCAACTAATCCATCTATGTAAGAGATTGCTAAAGGGGCAACCTGACTTGCTATGATGACGAGACCAATAAAGGCGAATCCGAATGCGATATACATTCGTACTCGTTTTACTTTCTTTTGGTCTTCTGTTTGTATGTTCCAATTGCTTTGTTCCATTGTTTCATATTACCAGATTTACATTATTGTTTGTACCTCTAGCAAATTGATATATCCTCTGCTAAAATGTCTTGCTATGGAAAAAAGAGATTACTATGAAGTATTAGGTGTAGACAAAAAAGCGACTCCAGCTGAGCTTAAAAAGGCTTACAGAAACCTTGTTAAGAAGTATCATCCTGATTCTAACAAGGATGATGGGGCTGAGGAGAAGTTTAAAGAAGTACAAGAAGCATATGAGGTACTTTCGGATGAATCTAAGCGTTCTGCATATGATCAGTATGGTCATGCGGGGACTGCTGGGTTTAATCCTGGTGCTGGTGGATATTCTGATTTTAGTGGTTTTGATGGTAATACTCCTTTTGATATGGGTGATATTTTTAGTTCTTTCTTTGGTGGCGGTAATAGTGGGTTTGATTTTGGATTTGGTAATTCTTCTGGTAGAAGACAAGCACAGGGTGGTGCAGATATTCGTTACAGAGTTAGATTGAAATTTGATGAGGCTATGGAGGGTGGTGAGTATGAGATTAAGGTCCAGAGGGATGAGACTTGTGAACATTGTGAGGGTACCGGTAGTGAGGATGGTAAGGTTGAGACTTGTTCTGTGTGTCATGGGTCTGGCCAGGAGAGACAGGTTAGAAATACCATTTTAGGGCAGATTGCTGTAATGGGTGTGTGTTCTAAGTGTAAGGGTACTGGTAAGAGTATTAAGAATGCATGTAAGGTTTGTGGTGGTACTGGTGTTAATGCTACTTCTGAAAAGGTTAAGGTAAAGATTCCTGCTGGTGCATATGATGGTATGATTTTGAGATTTAGAGGTGGTGGTAATGCGGGTAACAATGGTAGCGCTCATGGTGATTTGTATGTTGAGATTGAGGTTGAGACTTCTTCTAAATTTGAGAGAAGGGGTAATGATATTTATTCTGATGTTGATATCCCTATTCATATGGCTGTGTTGGGTGGTAAGGTTGATGTTGATACTGTTGCGGGGAATGTTGTTTTAAAGATTCCTAATGGTACTCAATCTGGGAGTATTTTTAGATTAAAGGGTAAGGGTGCATATATTTTGAATGGTGATGGTAAGAGGGGGGATCATTATGTGAGGATAAATATACATGTACCTGCTAGATTAAACAGGAAAGAGAAGGAATTGTGGGAGGAGTTGAGTAAGGTTTAGGTATTATATATATATGCTGTGTAAGGTTATTATGATATAATTTCTTCAAATGCAAAAGAAGAATAGTAAATCAGAGAAATTCACAGATAAAGCCATAGAAGACAATATCTCTATGCTTGTATCTCAATTTGCATCTCACAATACCGAATATCAAAAAAATATTTTCCCAATAAACGATTTTGATGAAGAAATATCCTTGCCGGAGTATGTTTCTTTATCTCAATATCTACGATTCAAAATAGATTTCGCAGATTTTTTAGATTTAGAGGATTCTGAAATAGGAGCTTTTAAAGAGCTTCGGGAAATTTGGGAAACTAACGGTAAGAAATCCTTTGCAAACTTATTAGATGAAATTATTGAAAAATTTCAATCTATGGAAGATATTCTACAAATTTGTGATACTGCGCAGGTATTTGAAGATATTATTGGTAAATTAGAAAAGTCGAACAGTCAATTTATTGAAGTCTTTGAGTTATTAGATAAAGAGGCAAATAAAATTGATAAGTTGAATAAAGAAATTACAGATACACAGTTGTCAAAAGCAGTAAGACTAAAAACTGCCGAGAAAGTTGCTAAACAAATTGGTGAAACACAAGAGAAAATCATATCGCAAGGCTTCAAAAATATAATGTACGAGATACCCCTCTATTTAGGCTCCATAAAAAAACGAGTTTATGGCTCTAATAGCATAGTCAAAGACAATTATAAAAAGTTTGTACAGAAACTAGATGAATATATGTATTATGGTTTTGTTTTACTGAATTGCCAGAAATTAAGGTTTCATTATTTAAATATGTTTTCACAAGTTGTAATAAAAAACGAGGGCTCTCTTGATTCTGGAATAAAGATGGAGACTATGTCAAATGCAACAGCTGCATTGTTAATTGGAAATAAAACTTATGAAAAGATTCTTCCACTGCATCAAAAAGCAGAGCTTTCTTTGGCTAAGGAATTTAAGAAATTGGTTGACACTATAAAACTCATTAAGCCACAGTTTGGAAAAGCTGAAAAATTAGTTTATTTAAGTTTGATTGAATTGGAGAATTCATCCAAAGATGTGCAGAATGAATATTATGCTACATTGGATTCTTATCGAGTAGCG
Source organism: uncultured Candidatus Saccharibacteria bacterium (assembly GCA_964560525.1). GTDB lineage: Bacteria > Patescibacteriota > Dojkabacteria > SC72 > SC72 > UBA12078. The sequence continues at coordinate 85,920 of CAZLLO010000003.1, forward strand.
CCAACAGATTTGCAAGATATTGCCATAGAGTTTTTGTTTAAAGAATGTGGTATCCAGGATGACTACGATGCAGAACCTTATATCAATAACGAAATCAAAAAGAACTACTTAAATTCCCTTGCAGTAATGTTGCTAACAGATATTGTAAGATTTAACTACAGAGAAGCCTCTTTAGATGGTAATGGAATATACATACTCGAGGGAGTTTTAGGATTAAAGAAAAAATATTTTAGCAAATCAGACATTTATAATATGCTGAATGCTTATGAATCGAACAAAAACAGATATTCAATACATAAATGGATACAAAGGTTGGGAAATCTTACAGATCAAGATATCTGGGATTATGAGATAAGACAGCATGAAAATCATGTGGAAGAGTAGATTGTTAGAATGTTTCTATCTTTAATTATGATATAATCTCCACATATAGATTATTTAATCAAACCATATTCATGGAATTACTAACAAGAACCCATATAGGGGAA
>CAZLLO010000004.1:0-65194 GCA_964560525.1 uncultured Candidatus Saccharibacteria bacterium
TACTCCCACTTGCTCCTAAGGCAAGCGCGTCTGCCAATTTCGCCACCTCGGCATATACACTTACAAGGGATATTCTACTAAAGATACTAACTTTCTTCAATGTCGCCAAATACTTTGCCATATACTTTTACAAATCCAGCTTCCTTGTGTTTAGCATTTTTTAGAACCTCTTCTTGTGTTAATGATTCTTGAGGAAGATCTTCTCTTAAATCTTCAAACTTAACATGAGCTTTCATAGGTTGAACACCATCAGTATTAACATCTTTAAGAAGAGTAACTGAATCCAATATTGTTTCCATCTGTGGTGTAAACTTATCCAACTCTTCAGGTGTAAGAGTAATTCTTGATAGCTCAGCTGTATGTTTAACATCTATTTTCATTTCAGTAATTCTATTAATATATTCTTAACATCATTAGGATTAGATGCACCCTTTGTAGCCTGCATAACCTGTCCAACTAAGAAACCCATTGTAGCTTCCTTACCACCCTTGTAATCAGCTACTGCCTTAGGATTGTTATCTAATACCTGTTTTACAATATCTTGTATATTTCCAGCATTCTGTGAAGCACTTTTTTCAAACATATCTAATTCATCTGAGATGTCTTTGTTGTTTGAAATACAATCTTTTAGCATTTCTTCAGCCTTTCCTTTAGTAATCTTTCCTTCTTTAAATTTCATAATTAATAATGAAAGATCATTCATATCAATCTCTTTTTCACCTTCTAATGCAAATACCGTTCCCATCAACCAGTTAGCCGCTTCTTGTGCTGCTATTTTCGGTTCTAATTTTTCTGAGAGTAGGGTTTGTAATTTCTCAAAGTAGGAAGCATCTTTTCTGGAAGCAGATATGACCTCTGCCGCATACTGAGAAATACTCCAATCATTCATATATCGGGTTATCTTCTCATGTGGTAGTTCCACTAACTCAGACTTTACTCTTTCAATATCTTCATTAGAGACCTCAATCACTGGAATATCTGGTTCTGGCATATATCTGTAATCGTCTGCGGTTTCTTTGGATCTTTGGAACTCTGTTACATTCTTGTTTGCATTCCAACCTCTAGTTTGCTGTATTGGTTTCTTACCTTCTTCAAGTTCTTTGGTTAATCTTTCTACTTCAAATTCAATAGCTTTTTCTACGGCTGTGATTGATCCAATGTTCTTTACTTCTACCTTTGGATTTAATTCATAGTCTCCAATTGGTAATATTTTCCCATCTTTCTCTTCCCATCTTCCTTTTTCCTGTATAGAGATATTGGGTTCGCATCTCATCTGTCCTTTCTCCATGTCTGCGTCAGAGATATCCAAATATCTCGCAATCTGCCTTATCTGTGTTGCAAAGTCCTTCGCATCTCTAGCATTCCTAATACATGGTTTTGTAACAATCTCAATTAGTGGAACTCCTGATTTATTGTAATCAATTAGGGAGTAATCATTTTCAGAAGTTGAAGTGTGATGTGTTGATTTTGCTACATCTTCTTCTTGGTGGATTCTTTCAATTTTTACTTCAAAGCCATTTGGTAATGTAACTGATCCGTTAGAACAGATTGGATTCTTGTACTGGCTAATCTGGTAGCCTTTTGGTAAGTCTGGGTAGAAGTAATGTTTTCGATCAAAATATATTTCATTTGCAATGGTACAGTTAGTAGCCAATCCCATGAGCATACACAATTCAATGGCTCGTTTGTTTGGAACTGGTAGTGCACCTGGTAACCCCATACATACTGGGCATACATGGGAGTTAGGTTCTTTCTGGAAGTATCCAGTAGGGCATGTGCAGAACATCTTGGATTTGGTTTTGGTCTGTACATGTATTTCTAGACCGATTATTGTGTCATATTCCATAGTCAGTAATGTTACCAGCTTTATACAATTTCATCAAGGAAAATATCGTCTTTAGAGGGTTCTTTTGCAGAGATATAGTATGTTCCTCTCCCTTTGCCTTTGGCTTTGATGTATCCCTTTTCTACCATATCCTGAAGATCTCTGTATGAGGTCATAAAGGAGATTCCCATCATTTTGGTATATTTGTTCCTCGTTACCTTGAAGTTTACAGCGATATAGTCAAGGAGTTTAATCTGTCGTGGATTTAGTAATACTTCTATGGCTCCTTGATTTCTTACTTTTTTAATATGTACATCCTTGTATTCTTTGGATACCTCTATAACTGTGTAAGAGAGAGAGTAAAGAAATGCTTCTAAGAACATAGTCATATCATGTTTGCCCTTTGAAAGCTTGAATGCAGAGGTTAAGTCCTCGCCAATGTATTCTAATGCTCTGAAATATGGGAATATATTGTCTGGATTGTAGCCATATGTTTTTGCAAGTATTTCTAATGTAAGTATGGCTGTTGCTTGGTTACCTGCGAGGAAGGGTGCTTTGTCTATGAATTCATACAGTAGTATTCCTAGTTTTATGAGAAAGTGGTTATGATCTTTTCCATTTTTTACCCAATCAAACAAATCATTGAAGTAATCTCCTGGGTCAATGTTTGGGTAAAAATCTCTGTACTTGTACCATGTATCATATATTTCATTTGGTTTTTCACTAAATCCTCTTAATTTTGCTAGATCCCAATCGTCTGCTATGTTCTTCATTAGAAGTTTGTTGATATGTGTACTTAATTCTATTGATGGTTTTAATGCATTTGTAGGTCCATATGAGTTGATGAAATCTTTTACATTTCTAAAGTTTGTGAATATCTTTAAATTTTTTCTTTGTGATGGTTGTTCTTGTCCTCTTTGTATTTGTAATGCTTTATTATATCCTAATGGATTTCCGATCAGTTCTCCTAGTTTCTCTGTATCCTCTGCATCGTATTTCTCTTGTATTATGGATTTGTATTTTTCTGGTAATGGATAGTGGGTAATGTCTGCTACTGCTAACTCATATTTGATGAGGTAATTGAGTATGAGGCTTGTTATTGTGTATTGTGGTGTCTTCATTTGTGTATATATATTTAACAAGCTAATGGGTGGCCTCGAACCACCGACCTTTCCCTTACGAAGGGATTGCTCTACCAACTGAGCTACATCAGCTTAATGTAACGATATTGTAACAAAGAGGATGGGTAATGACAAGAAAAACGATGGGAAATTTTTATATTTGTTACCGTTCCTCTGCGATTGTTTGTGAACCGCAGAGGAACACTTACTGATTTATATTTCTTTACAATTTCTAGTTGTTTTGTAGTCGGATTCTTCGTGGAATTTCTTTTCCTGATATAAGGAAGAGATCTGGCTTTTGTGATACCAAGGCGGATTGGAATGGATTACCATCCTGATCGAGAATGGATGCTACAATCCGATTGTCTGGATTGTATACAATTTCTCGGAGGCATTTACATGCACTTTTGGGTTGTTCCCAAAGGATGCAAGGATCGCCTGCGTCGTAACGAATCCAGAATTTTTGGGGTTGAAAATCTTTTTGCATTGGAAGACCATTGAAAAGGTCGTCCTTTTGCTTTGTGGTTATTATCCAACATTCTTTGCTGAACTTGCCATCTTCTTGGTTGAAATGCCCAATGGCAATCTCATCAGGATAGAGAATCACAAGCTTTTCTGGTGCAGGAGTTGGCTTGATTTTCTGTTTAAGCAACTCTTTTTCCAAGGTTGGATACCTCTTCACATCCTCAATTCTCGCCATTGTAGAGAGTGGTTTGCCCATTTCTAATGGTCTAGAATAGAGGAGCTTCTTAGCGGTACCAAGACCTTTTTTGTAGTCCTCAACAATGATGAACCCATAACCCTGGAAAATTAGTTGGGTTGTAGTTCCATCTTGAGAAGCCTCAAAAAATGGCTCTTCACTTGTCAAATTACTGTGCAAAATGCTAATTTCATCCCCTCCAGCTACTTTCAGTAGCCTAATGTGTTTCCCGTACCAACAGCACTTCCCAATTTGTAACATTATCCCTCCATATGCGATGTTGTACTCATCCAAGATATTGCTATGAATGGCTATATACCAATTAATATAATTAGCATAGAGCCATCCATAGTTACTAGAAATTGTTAAAGATCAAGCTATTAAAAATAGAATATTATGAAATAGCTAGTCAGTACAAGGATTATATCACTAGTAAGGGCTTGAAACTATAGGGGTATGGAGCGAGAGACGGGACTCGAACCCGCGACATTCTCCTTGGGAAGGAGACATTCTACCAATTGAATTACTCTCGCATATTATTGTTATTCTACAAATAAAAAGGGACTATTTCTAGTCCCTTTATTAAATCAATACCAATCTATTAGTTATTTGTTAAATTCTGTTTTAACAATTTCCCAATCACCTCTTAATTGTGTTCCTAATTTCTTAGCAACCTCTGCTGTAACAGTTCCATCCTTTTTTATCTCCTCAACCACCTCTGTTACTAATCCCATATATTTAGATTCATCTATCTTGTCTCCTGCCTTTTTAAGTGCATCTAACTTTTTCTCTAATGTCTTCTTAGTAACAGCATACATATCCATAGCTTTCTCTTGATATTCCTTAGCTAGTTTCTTCAGATCTTCTTGTGTTTCTTTACCAGACTTAGGTGCTAAAAGAATACCTGCTGCAGCTCCAGCTATAGCTCCAAGAAATAGTCCTTTCAAAAATGAAAATGCTTTGTCTCCGTTCATATGTTTATATCTTTAAATTATATATATCTACATATTAGAACAAGGAGGAGAAAATAGCTACTTCTGTCTGGTCATCTTAATTATGAGGTATGCTACAACGATTAGTAAGAGAGGAGTTATAACTGCGATTAAAATTGTTCCTAGTGACGATATGTTCATACTCATAATGCTATCATATCTTTGTACAAACAGAAATATTAAGATTGCGAAGGTGAAGTTTTTTTTGTACGATTTAGGAAATAATTAAAAACAAATGTTATGAAAATACCCAAACTTTCTCGAAAGGCTATTGTTATTATTTGCTCATTAATAGGTGTTTTACTGTTTACGGGGATAACAATCCTCCTGTACCCTCAGTTAACATATATTGCCTCAAAAGTAGAAACGGTAATTAATAATGTGGCAGATAAGGATAAAACAGAGGAAGAAGATCTAAATGCAGATTCTGACACTGATACAAAAGAGCCATCATCATTGGGAGGATACGAGGAAAACATTGTCTTTGAATCTGATGACGCATATGACTTGGTTCTTAATCCTAACGGACATTTAACCAAGGTAACTCCACCTGTTTCCATTTTTGTAAAATCTGACTCCAGTAAAGACATCTATGATCCAGATGAGAGGGTGACATGCTATGAAGCAGGTACTATTTCTGGAACTCTAAAAAGCGAAGGGCAGACTATTACCGTAAAATCAGGAACAAAGTACTACGCAGCCTCATTTATGGTATATAATTCTCCTTCTGTGCTTTTTGGCCCTTATGAAACCGAAGGGTGGTTTCCATTTGGTGGTATTGTTAGATATTTCATTAATGATGGGAAGGTATACATTATAAATGATGATGATTTCTTTAGTGCTGCTACAATTTCAGGGATAGGAGAAATTGCAGAGATAGTTCCTGATACGAATAAAGATGACGATATGGATGATAGTTATGAAATCCATGAAAAAAGTATCCTAGAAAAGAATGTTGTTGTACTTGCCCCAGATGTAAGAAATCCAATTGATGATAGTACATATTCTATAAAAGTTTCGAGTGATGATCCTGCTGTATTTAGCTATTATTTCTTTACTTCTACAAAAGGTGGAGAGTTTATCTTCTACGATTACAATATCTCTGTTACTCCAGCCCAATCTCTATCGGGATATACAGAGGTAGATAGTTATAATGGATTAAAGATATATCAAAATAGTAAGAAGGGTTTTAGAATTGTTGATAGAGAGGGTTTCTTGCAGGAAATTTCATATGAGGCCCCTTTTTCTTCATCTGAAGAAGTAACATTTAACTGGTTAGATGGAACTACTTCTAGTGGTACATATTTTTCTTCATATGGGACTTGCGAGTCTATGAATGATGCAACTGAGGGATATGTATTTGAAGATGTCCCAGAATCTGAGCTTAAGAAAATTGGTGTTGCCGAGAATACTGATTTGTATGAGAAGAAGAGTTTTGCCACAGATGCATTCACTAAAAAGATGTACAAAGAAGACTATCTCGGTTCAGAATATTGGAAATACAATGAAATATCCGATGATGATGCTAAGGCTCTGACATATGATGAATATCTCTCATATCATCCAGTAATATATGTTAAAGATATATATGGTGAATATATTAGATATACAAACAGCGATTTCTTTGCAGTTGGTGGATGTGCCAAGCCAGCTATATATTTGTATCCTCAGAAAACAACAGAAATATCGGTAAAAGTCATACCAAATGGTAAATTAACTTTCACATATCCCAAATATGGAAACGGTTGGAATGTTGTTGCATACAAGGATGGGAAAATTGTAAACAAAGCGGATGGAAGAACTTACAACTATCTCTGGTGGGATTCATATACTTACAAATTAAATGTTCCTGCCAAGGGTTTTGTAATTGAAAAGTCACAGATAGCAGAATTTCTGAATGAAAAACTCTCAGCTATGAATCTTAACGAAAGTGAGAAAGCAGAATTTAAGGCATACTGGATTCCAAAGATTCAATATGAAGATTCTGAATATATCTTCGTTACATTCTTGTTCAATGATGAAGTTAACCAAGTTGCAAAATTAGAAGTTGATCCAAAGCCAGAAAGTAGCTTCCGTGTATTTATGCTTTACAAACCTGTTGATGATGGATATTTTGCAGAACCTCTAGATCTTAAAAATGTAAGCAGAACAGGATATATGCTTGTAGAGTGGGGAGGTGCTAAACTCTAATATGATATATCCAACATTAGATTTAGAAAAGACACTCTGGAAGAAAGGCTTTAAATTTGTAGCAGGACTAGATGAGGCAGGACGAGGTCCACTTGCAGGTCCTGTTGTAGCAGGATGCGTATGTATTACTTCTCCAGAGCAAGCAATAGAAAGTGTTAGAGATAGTAAGAAGATGACAGAGAAACAAAGGAATGAAGCATATGATTTGATAATTCAAAAATCTAGTGGGTATGGTATAGGAGTTGTTGATGCTAAGCGGATAGACAAGATTGGTATAAGACATGCAGTGTTGGAGGCTATGACAAAGGCAGTGGAGGAAACAGAGAAGATGCTAAAACAAAGAATAGACTATATCATTGCAGACGGTGGAATCTATCTCATTGAGGACTACAATATGGAAAGTATTAACAAAGGAGATCTTAATCATTATTCCATTGCTGCGGGATCTGTACTTGCCAAGGTTACAAGAGATAGAATAATGAACCAATACGCAAATAAATTTCCTCAATATGGGTTTGAAAGACATGTCGGATATGGTACTAAACTACATATGGAAATGATAAGGAAATATGGGCCATGTGAGATACACAGGATGAGTTTCGCACCACTTAACAAGATGGCCGTTTGACATGTATTATAGGGTGGAGTAAGCTTTATTCATACAATATTTTAATACAAATATTTATGACTCATGACCTTACTGATCCTGATGCCCAGAAGAAAATAATTGATTGCCTGGAAGGTTATAAAGATTGGTATGACTTTGAACAATTACATACCTTTAACATAGGACAAAAAGAAGATCTTCATCTAGAAGAAATTTTTCAATGTTTAGGATTCTTTGGCTCTGATAATCATGTAAATCCTGAAAAAGATGGTATATTCTTCTCTATAAATGTCGACGAGGAACCAAGTCTATACTACAAAAGAAATGCCAATACCATCAAAAATCCTATTGCTGCAACTATGAATGATAATCCTAAAATTGGAATTATTCTTAATAGATATACAAATAAACTTGATTATTTCATTTGGGGTGGCTATGTATCTGGAGGAATTATTCGTTCAGACATAGATGGGAGTTCTAATAGAGGTAAATATATAGAGCTTGCAAATTGTTTAGTTGATATAGCCGAAAGACAAGTAGCTGTAGCCTAATTTCTAATAACATCTTAATATGGTAAGCAGTTCAACTCTTGAGTTACAAAATGATAATAGGGGAATAGTAGAAGAGCTTGCAGAAGAAGTGCCTAATAATACTGTTATAATATACTCTTTTAATGAGCTCCGAGAAAGAGAGACTTCTATGAGGGATGTCTCTGATTCACTTGTGAGTATGAATGTTTACGAACAGAATGAAGAAATCGATTGGAATAATATGTCGATTCTTCTTTCGAAAGATTCTGAATTTGGTTTACGATTATTGCTATTAAACAAAAAGATTGCAGAAGATGAGGTATTGGCTTCTCACTTAAAGGATCAGCAAGATCTTTTTTATCTTGGATTGCAGCTTGATACTGAAGGGAATAGCTTTTTTGTTGTTTCAAATAGCGTAGATCCAGAATTTCGTTTAGTAGAAGAAAATATGACAGTTGCACAGCATTCTTTTGTCGCAGCATTGATGTTTTCGGTTCTGACGAGTTCGTACAATGATTTTGACGAAGATGGAGAAAAAGTTCTTAGAACGAAAGAGAAAGATACAAAGAAAAGATATGAAAGAGAAATAGGAAGAGGAGTTAAAGAGTTGTTAAAAGAAAGCCCTGTTATCAAAACAAATTTTGATAAGAAAAAGGTAAATTCTTCCGATCTTAGTGGATATCTGATTAAAGAATCTTTAGCGAAATTGGGATTTTCAAGAGAAGAGTTAGATTCTTTAAAAGCAAAAATATGTGCCTATCATAACCTGAATGGTGAGTTTGGATTGTTCTTTGTGGAGAAAGGGTCTGATGAAAATGATATTGTTGGTTCACAGAAGATGCATTGTGGTATTACAATATCTCCTAATGGGAAATTTAAGTTCTATATCTCTAAAGGTACTAAGGATAGTGAACAAATAATTCTGGGTAAGGATGCGGATTTAAAGTATTTTGAGTTTGTTAATAGGCTTCTCTTTTACATTAGATGTTTAAATAACGGTAGGTATTGTCAATAATTAATATCAAGGATATAATCTTCTCTGTTATTCATGTATTTATACATGGGCCGCTAGCTCATCCGGTTAGAGCAACTGCCTTTTAAGCAGTAGGTGCTGGGTCCGAGTCCCAGGCGGCTCAAATTCTGAGACATTTCCAAGGACGATGTAGTCTTTTACCTCCTCAGAATTCTGATTTTATGTTCTTTTGTAGTGATAAGAAAAAGATAGCCTTTGATATTGTTCCCTCCTCCAAAAAGTCTCTGAAACAAACCCAAGAATTACAAATAGACCTGGATTCTCGAGAAATAAAGAATATATAGAGGAATATTTGAGACCTGAGGATGATTAAAACTTGGTTATAATCTGGAACAAAAACATCATCTTAATCTTATTTGCATACATAGATCAATGTAGTATCTCCCATTCTCATTATAAATAGTTCCAAATTCGTGCCTCGATGTGCTAGGAGTATCAAAATAAGAGTTGCTAAGTAAAAATTGTAACAGATCAAGATTATTGTATACATAAAAACCTAGGATATCACCAGAGGAGACTACGACTAGAAGACCGTTCGCAATATTCAGTAAGTTCCATTCGATAGAGGGCATCATTCCCTTTAGAATTGCTTCAAGAAATTGACCTGCTTTCCGTTCAGAATCAAGTAGGATTAAATCATTAAGATGTCTAGATAGATTCTTTTCTCCGTTCATATATGCGTCCAAGAGGGATTCTGCAAGGAATTTAGGGAATAGAGTATCAATTTTCCTAAGGTTAGATTCAAAAACAGGAGATTTGCAGCTTTCATAAGATATTCCTGAATCAATGGCTCTTATAGCTCGGAGCCTTTTGGTTACATCAATGCTCTCCGAGGCGGTGGTAATTTTATTGATAGCCTGGACCTGTTCCTCTGTTATATTTTCTATTTGATATCTTATTTTTGTTTGTCCTGATGCGTTTAATAGGGTAGGTTTCCCAGAGAGAAAAGATTTGACACTGAAGAAATCACTGACAATTGTACTTAACTTAGGATCTTTTAAGGTTAATTTCAGATCGCCTTTTACGTGGGAACTTGACTTGATTCCTCCACCAAAATATCTATCAGAGAATTCGTTTGCACTGTTTACAGAAAAGGTTGTACTACTCTCCTCTAATATCGCTTTTAGAATATCATTTTTTACTTTCTCAATTAGTACCCTATCTATTTCTTCTGTGTGTCCGCTATGACTTATTGATATTGGTGAACCGTCCTCTAATTCGAAGTTTGTAAGCTCGTCTGCAGATGAGACTTTCTTTACGATATATTTTAACTCTTCTCTTGGTTTGAGACAGCTGTTGGCGCCATAGAAATAGCCGTCTAACAATAGCTTTAGCATCGTGTATAGCTCTGACCATTCACCTCTATTTGCTGTTATCATTCTTATTTCTAAGTAAATTTATAACATTTTGCGCAACTGCCTGGATCATTGGAATTGCGACACTATTGCCAAGTTGTTTCATTGCCTGTGCTTCTGATACTGGAAATTCAAATGTGTTAGGGAACCCTTGCATCTTTAATCCTTCTTTCGGGGTTAATCTTCTTTCTTTACCATTTACAAGATAAGTGTCCCAATTTCTTCTATCGTGAAGTCCAGAGCCACGACCGCCAACTCTTAAGGTGAATCCTATTTTCTTAGGGCATTCTCCTTCAAAAATATCTGACATTGTATATTTTAGAGGAACTGGTTTAGGAAATTCAAACTCAATTGATTTGTCTTTGAACCCTACCATTAATAATCTATGCCTGTTTTGTGGTATACCATAATCACTGGCAGCAAGAACTTTGTAATAGAAAGAATACCCCATCTCTTCTAAGATATCTTTCATTCTTAATAACGTTTGACCATTCTGATGGAGGAATAAGCCTTTTACATTTTCTAAAATAAAAGCTTTTGGCTGTTTTACTTTTATTATTCTGGCAATATCAAAAAATAATGTGCCACGTGTGTCACCAAAACCCTTTTTGAATCCAGCAACACTAAAAGGTTGACAAGGGAAACCAGCGCAAAGGATATCAAAATCAGGAATTTTATTCTCATCAACCTTGGTAATATCTCCAGCAAATTGCTCATCATTAAATACTTCTGGCGAAATCTTTTTGAAATTAGTTTTGTAAGTTTTACGAGCATATTTATCCATTTCACTAACATATACACATTTTGCGCCAACATTATGAAGAGCTAGGTGAATACCACCAATTCCAGCAAATAGATCTATGAATCTTAGAGGTTCGTTTTGTTTATCTGTCATAAATTTAATTCTATCAGTTACGTGCATAGTCTTAAATAGGCGATGCTAATTATCTTGATAACACAGTCGTTCTATTCTCATATAGTATTTATATCTAGACTTGTAGGGGTTATACCTAACCGCTTTAATAAAGAGCCGAGGCTTAGCAACCTTTTCATGATTTGTTGCAAAATATTTTCAGGCTGCTCACTTTTCATCCTCTAGACTTATCCACATCCTTACCATATAATTATGTATTAATCTAACCCACTATCCCTATGTCAGAGAAGATAGGATTTGTGAGTAACGATATTAATTCCCAAACTACCCAAACAGATCTGTATTCAAAAGAGCTCATATTCAATGGAGCTTTACGTTTCTTTGCACACCCAAGTAAGGATATAGATAGAAAATCATTTAAGATAGCTAAAACGGTACTCTCAGAAATAGAGACTTGGGAATTGGAATATGGTAAAAAGAATTTCTCCAAACTGAAAAACAATGCAATATTAGTAGCGTATCTCTCATACAAGTTTGGTGAAATAGTAGGATTAACACAGAAGGAGCTTTCTAACGTATATATTGCAGGGCTAGTACAAGACATAGGTAAAACATACATGTGTGGTGGTAACAAAGCTCTTGCCTATGAATATATTACTTCTCCTCTTAAGAAAGGTGAGAAAGGGTTTGAGAAGATTCTTGAAGCTCTAAAGCTATACCCTGTTCAAACAAAAAAATATTTACAAGCCAGAACAAAATTAAACTTTGAGATTGTAGAAACTGCATTTAACTACCATTCTGTCTACAGTAATCTATTTAAAGAGGGTTATCCAGGAACGGACAAAACCATATCTCAACTTGATACTGTGCTATGGTTTGCAGATAGCTTAAGCGCTATATCCTTCAGCAGTATCCCACAGTTACAGAGAAACTATAGCAAGGATAGGTATGTATCTTTAATGGAGGCTTTGGATTTGCTAAGAGAACAAACAGAAGAGAAGCTTCCTAAATTTTGGAACAAGACATCGGGTGTTACATTAATGAGCTTGGTATTTACAATGGTAATGGGTATGGCATCTACTAGCAAGATACATGCTGCAGGATATACTTCTGATCAAGTTGTTACACTAGCAAATGAATATAGAGAACAACAGGGGTTAAAACCATTAACTGTTGATGAAAAGTTGGCTAAGGCTGCATATGACAAAGCAAAAGATATGTTTGAAAAAGGCTATTGGGATCACTATGGTCCTAATGGTGAAACTCCTTGGCAGTTCATACGTGGTGAGGGTTATGAGTATTCATATGCTGGTGAGAACCTAGCAAAAGGCTTCTCCGATGTTGAGCAGCTAAACAAAGCATGGATTGAGAGTCCTGCACATAGGGATAATTTAGTAAAGCCAGAATATACAGGTATTGGTGTGGCAGTTATGGATGGTACTTTAGATGGTCAGGATGTTACATTGGTTGTTCAGATATTTGCAAAAGAGAAAACTAATACAGAGAATGCAACTAGCACAGAGAAGAATATATTTGATAGTTTTAGAGATTTCATAGAACGTATTAAGGAAGAATTAAAGGTGTAGATGGTATACTTTGAGTATGCTAGATCAACAAATCTTAAATGAATACAACAGACTTCAGAATATCCATGGTGAACCAACTTTAGATCCCATTATTAGTGGTGGTCAGTATATCAATCCCGATATTTGTTTCGTCTTTATGAACCCTACTGGACGTAATGTCGCAGCCGAGAAATCTTGGGCATCAATTAAATCCCCATGGCTTGGTACTAAGAATATATGGAATATATTTTCTAAATTAAATATGTTAGACGAAATAGTATTCACAGAAATACAAAAAAGAAAACCCAAAGATTGGGATTATGATTTTGCAAATAGGGTATATGAGGATATAACCAAAAGAGGGATATATATTACTAATTTAGCTAAGTGTACACAGATTGATGCAAGGCCATTACCGAATAGTGTGTTTAAAGAATATTTAGATCTTTTATTTATGGAATTAGATATTGTTAAACCTAAAAAGATTGTTACATTTGGGAATCAGGTGAGTAGTATATTCTTAGATACAAATATATCTGTATCAAAGGATAGGAAGAAGGTGTTTATGCATAATAATATTCCTACATTACCTGTATATTATCCTGTGGGTCAGGGTAGAAGGAATATGGATCTTGCTGTAGAGGATATTGAGTGGTTTATGAATAACTAAAGATTCAGTATTACTCTTCCAACACCGTCTTCAACACCCTGTCCAAGATGTAATAGTGTTTGTTCATCAAAATGTTTCCCTATGAACTGTATACCAGTAGGCATACCATTAGATAATCCAGAAGGAACTGTTAAACCAGGTAATCCAACCTCTGAGCTACCCTCTGCTAATACATCCGCTATTTCACCAAACAATGGATTATCTGCATCCTTGTCTCTAAGGGCTACCGATGGAGTAGTAGGAGCTACAATAGCATCATACTTACCTAATACATTCTCCAAATCTTCTCTAATTAACTGTCGAACCTGTTCTGATTTTCTAAAATATTCATCAGCATATCCTGCAGAGAGTGAGAATGTTCCAGTCATAATTCTTCGCTTAGCTTCTTCTCCAAAACCTTCACCCCTGGTAGATTCGTAGAATATCTTTACATTTTCATTCCTGCTACCTTCTAAACCATATCTAGTACCATCATATCTGGCTAAGTTAGAAGATACCTCGCTTCTACAAGTAATGGTATATACTGCCATCCCAAACTTAGGATCCATGATATGTACTTCTTCAATGATTGCTCCTAAATCTTTCAATATCTTTATACTATTTTCAAAGTTCTTTCTAACCCCATCTTCAATATCTAAATCTAAATATTCCTTAGGTAATGCTAATCTCATTCCCTTTATCTTGTTTACATCCAATTGTGATAGGTAATCCTGTATTGGAAGTTTTGAAGATGTAAAATCATGTGGATCATATCCTGCGATTATACCTAACATATATGCTGCATCCTTAACTGTCTTAACTATTGGTCCTGGGCAATCTAGGGATGATCCCATTGCTAATACTCCATATCTTGGTACTCTTCCATATGTTGGCTTTAAGCCTACAGTTCCACACCATGAGGAGGGTAATCTAATGGAGCCTGCTGTTTCAGTGCCTAGGGAGCCTGTACATAGGTCTGCAGCTATTGCAGCAGCTGAACCTCCACTTGATCCTCCGGGTAGTGTTTCTTTGTTCCAAGGGTTTCTAGTAGGTCCATAATATGATGTAACGGTGGATGATCCATGACAGAACTGATCGAGGTTGGTTTTACCAAGTATAATGGCTGATTCATCTAAGATTCTTTTAGTTACTGTTGATTCATATACGGGGGTATATCCATCTAGGATGTGTGATGCACATGTGGTTAAGATATCTTTTGTAGAGAATACATCTTTAACAGCTATGGGAATCCCAGCGAGTTTTTTGTCTTTTAATGTCTCAAAGTTGTTGTCAAAATCAGATGCTTTTTTTAGTGCATTCTCTGCATCTACTGTGATATATGCATTTAATTCTTTGTCTAGCTTGGAAATTCGTTGTAGGTAATAATTAGTTGCTTCTGTTGCGGATATTTCTTTTGAGAGTAGTTTTTCTCTGAGTTCTGTAATACTAAGATTTTCCACCTGTTGTGTTAAGAATATATTAATTACTATGCAATTCTATCAAAGAATCCATAAAATTAGAATGGATATGGTTGCTGAAACTAGTGTCCCTATGATTGTTTGCATAGGAGTATGTTTTTTTAGAATTACTCTGGATACTGCAATAAATGGGGTAAATATGAAGATGAGTGGTAAAAAATCTGCATATGGGAAAAGGAATAAAAGGGTGAAGAATAGTAGTGTGGAATATGTCATATGACCACTCATTTTCCAATAAAGTGTAACTATGGTTAATACACAGGTTACAGTAAAGATAGCTAATGTTACTTGAGTTAAGATGGTATCTTTAAGTAGTAGGGTTAGAAGGAACAATATTAAATAGCTAATGGTGGTAATAGTGAAATATGGTGGTCTTTCTTCTCGTTTTGTAAATTCGTAATCAGATATCTTACCCATTTTTCTTAAAATGAAGAATGGGGCTATTGTTGCTGTAATGTACAAGAAAGGGAAAAGGATTTTGTAAAAAATATTAATATCTGATATCGCAAATGCGATTGTTGGTGTAAGTATCATTGTAAAGAAGCCGTTGAATATCTCTGATACTATTCTAGATATTTTTGTCAGTAGTTTCTTGTTCATATATCCAACCATTGTAGCGTAGATGGGGGTATAAAAAAAGGTATGTTCTATGAACAGAGGAGATTATTCTGTTGCTCTTGTTGCTATAACAATGGCTCTTTTCCAATTTGTACCTATGGGCCAGCACGACATTAATGTTAATGTATCTTCATCCATATACTTACCTAAATACTTGGTGTCTGTAGAATCAACTATTTTCGTTTCTAGAACTAGATATTTATATATATCACTATTGTAGCTGATATATATTGGGTCACCATTTTCTAACTCATTTAGTAGATAGAAATAGACATTGAAATTGCGTTGCTCATAGAAGTTTACAGCGGAATGGGCAAAAAGGAATGTATTTCCTGTTTGATTTGGTAATGATGTTCCTTCTGCATGAGCGATTCCTTGACTTAATGCTGAGTTATATGCTTCTTTATCTACTGGATTTACATTGGAGATTACCTTTGCATTGGCTTTTATTTTTGGAATATATATTCCAAAATCTTTATCTACAAATATTGTTTCTGTTGACTTGGTAATTATTTTTGTGACCTCATTATTATCAGAAGAAATTTTAAGGGGGAGTGTTTCTTCCGAGGGTGTGAATACATAGCTGAAATAAGCGAAGATGAGGGGTTTGTATGTTACAAAAAGGAATGTACATCCAACGAATAGCAGGAGGATACCTACATAACGTAAGTATCCTCTTTTATTACTACTTGATTTCGTTTCCTCTATTTCGTTTTCTTGCATAAACATATGAGATACTGATTATTGTTATTGCTCCCACCCCTATTAAAACATATTTTAACCAGCTCCATACGTTTGATTGAGTTTCTTCATCAGTTACACCTTTGACCTCTTCGTTTGTATTTGTGTCTGTATTATCTTCTGTAGTTTCGGTACCTTTTACTTCTTCTACAGGGACTACTGTTGGCGTAACTGGTGTGGTAGGTGTTGCTGGAACTATTGTAACTACAACAGTTTTATCTGTAACAAATGTAGATGTGTTATCTGCAACGTCTAATGCTCTTACTGCATAGAAGTAGGTTTGTCCACATACAGGCTGTGTATCAGAATATGTAACTAATTGATTTGGTCCTGCAACTATTTCTTTTATCAACGTAGAACTGTCCGCTGTAAAGGTTGCTTTGTCAGATCTGAATATTTGTACTTTTGCTGTCTGTCCATCATTTGCAGTTGTGAATTCCAAATTATTTGTACAACTTGCTGTTGTTTTGGTGTAATTCAATACTGGAGATGGTTCAACTAGATCTATGATGACTGAAACTTTGTCAGAAGTTACTTCATCTGCGCCTGCTTTTGCTACTACATAGAATTCATATGTTCCATCTGAAGTTACTACAGAGCTATCAACTACACAGTTTCCACTATTTCCAATTGTATTCAATGTATACTCTGGACCAAAAGCGCCATGAGTTGTTTCGTAACATTGCACAGTAATACTTCTTGATTGAATATCTAATGCTACAAATCCAACCTCGAAGCTTGATTCGCTGTATGGTGTTTTTGGTTGTTCAATTTCTACGGCTAGGTCGCCAGAATCTGCATATGCTCTTGTTGGCATTACTAAAGAAGTTATACCAACTAATGCAACTACTAAAAGACCTAGAACTTTCATCATTTTCTTTTTCGGACTAAATATTATGAATGCAAGACCAAGTAACATTGTACATATTGCGCCAATTGTTAATATTGTGCTTGCACCTGTATCTGGGAGTGTTTGTTCATCTGTTATACCAAGAACTTGCCCTTGCTCAACTGGTTCAGTGATGTTAACGTCTGTGCTTGCAAAGAATCCTGTTGCTGCACTTCCCAAAGTTCTGTTATCAGTTAGGGTTACTCCCTCTGTCCATGCGAGATCTTTGTACTTTCCTGCGTCTAATGTGTCAGAGATATTACCAACATATGTCAGTGTTATAACTTCTCCTTCAAGCATCTTCCCAAGATTCCATTTTCCTGGGCTTGCATAGGTTGGTTCGGTCGTTATACTTTGTGCTTTCAAATTACCTCTAATATTGGAAATTGCTGTCCATGAACCTACTTGGTATTTGATACCGGCAGGTGGAAGATCTACAACTTTTACATTTTCAATTATATAATTTCCACCATCATCTTGTGATTCAGGTGCAGTTACGATCAAGGTGTAAAGGACATTGCTTCCTGCTACCAAGCTTACGCCACCAGCATTATTTGCTTTTGCTATTTGTAATTCTGGTACAATTATTCGGTTTGTACATACTACTTCAATATTTTCGCCATTACCGACATAGAACGTACCGGTTCCCATAAGTGATGGTCTTTCATTTATTACATGACATCCTAGTGAAAGGAATCCATCTTTTTCTAGCTCATTTATAGAGTAAGGACCTGCATCTAAGTTACTAAATGTAGCTACCTTATTATTTGAGGCATCGTTTGTATCACTAATGGTTTGTATATTTGTAAGATCATTATTTAGTGTTACATTGAATTCTGTATCAGAGTAGACACCTTCACCAATATAGTCTGCGTTAACAACATCCTTGTACACTGTTATGGTTCCTGGCTGAGCTGTATTTGTTATTGTACATGTAACATCATCTTCTGGTGCCAATGTAACCACGTTTCCATTGAGAACGCCTTCTTTATCACATGACCATTGTGAAGCAGTGAATCCATCAGGTCCTTCTTCAGAAAGTGTATATGTTTGTCTTGGTGTTACTACATGGAATGCTCCTTCATCTCCTACAGCTGAGAATCCATATCTGTCTCCTGTTGCACTTAATATCCAATTGCTTGAAAAACCATCTGAATTGTATGCATTTTCAACAGACTTCACTAATTTCAAAGTAGGGACATATGTTAGAGAGACATTTGCTGTTGCTGAAGCACTGTCTGTATTCTCTTCATCATCCATTACTGTTGCAGTAAATACGTTAGTATGTATTGCTGGTGCAACACCTGCTGGGACTGAGAATGTATGTTCGAATGAACAACTTGAATTTCCTGCTAAGACTGTTCCTACGTTACAATCTAAATCTCCTGTTAAATCTCCGAATTTGTCATCAACTAAGTCCATAATCATTACACTTTCTGCAGTATTGTTTTGTATTGTGAATGTAAATAATACATCTGCACCTGTTTCAGGTACCGATTCCACAGAAGCAGTCTTAGTTACAGTGATATCTGGATTTACATTGTAGAATGAGATAACCTCGTTGTCATGATTTCCAGTTGTATTTGTTTCATCATCTTGAGCTTCTACAACAAAGACATTCTCATGATCTGCACTTCCTGCATCTCCAGAGATGAACTTTGTAAGAGTGAATGAACATGAAGCATTTTGAGCTAATGTTGTTCCTACTTTACATGTATCATTTCCATCAAGAGTACCAAATACACTATCGTTGAGGTATGTGATATTTACACTTTCTGAGCTTGTATTCTTTACAGTATAAGTGAATGTTACATTCTGACCTGTTTCAGGGATATCGTTATCATTTGCTGTTTTATTTACTTCAATTGTAGGAAAGTGATCTATATCTGTATTAGTAATTGTACATGTCTTAGATTCTCCGATTCCTATTGTTCCAGAACAGTTATTTCCTATGGATTGTGTATAGTTACTTGTGTTGTATAGCTCTGTTACATTATATGATCCTGCATTTAGTGTTAGGGTTG
Source organism: uncultured Candidatus Saccharibacteria bacterium (assembly GCA_964560525.1). Lineage (GTDB taxonomy): Bacteria > Patescibacteriota > Dojkabacteria > SC72 > SC72 > UBA12078. Next base: position 19,192 of record CAZLLO010000004.1, read on the forward strand.
TTCCTGCTTCGGATCCCGCAAAAGATGGGTTAGAAACGTTTGTTCCTGACACCAGCATTTGGAAGTTTGCTGCAACGCTATTTGTGTCATTTGTATTGTTTACAACGTGTTTTACAACTGTTAATTGTGGCGCAATATCATTGTTAGTTATTGTACATACAAGATTTTCGCCTTCATTAAGTGTTACTGTGCCACCAAGTACACTTGGGCACTTTGTATCACCAGTTATTGAAACAAATGAGTAACCGAAGAGGCCAGCTTCATTTAATGTAATTGCTTCATTAGCATTTACATTTAATGTTTGTCCTGATGTTACACTTGTTCCTCCAACTGTTAGTCCAAAGTCATTTGCTGTAGCGTTCCCTCCATGGTTGTTATTTACTATCTTTGTAAGTGTAATTGTTGGTGCAACGTCATTATTGGTTATTGTACATATCGCATCCTGCCCCTCATTTAAAATAAGAGGATTGGATAGGGTGGCACCGGTCATATAATCAACACAGCTCCACGTGCCCTCTGTATATCCAGCCAAATCTGCTTCCGAAAGCATATATGATGTGTTTGAAAGTGCGGTTGGAGTAGCGGTATATGTTGTTGTATTTCCAGATGCGGTGCCAGAATCAAAGGATAGTGCCGAACCATTCATCTTAATATCAAAGTCTCCAATTACGGCATTACCACCATTGTCGTTAACAACATTTTTAATGACTGTTAGGGTTGGTGCAATATCATTATTAGTTATTGTACATACTGCTGTATCACCGACACTTAAAGTTATTGTGCTTCCTGTTACAGCTATTCCTCCATTCTTTACACATGACCATGGCCCTGAAGTATATGCTGCTCCAGTGCTATTTTCATTAAGTGTGTATGTTCCAGCTTTAAATGTTGAATCACTGACAACATCTGTATGTCCTGAAGCTCCTTGTCCGCTAATAATTCCAGCACTTCCGCCATCTGCGCTTAATGTCCAGTAGGATTCAGTTTCATTTCCATTATTATCTGTAACTAAAATCTTGTCTAAGACAAGAACAGGTGCAATATCATCATTGGTTATCGTACATGTGACATCTTCATCCAAATGAAGAGTAAGTTTATCACCTAGGAGAGACCCACCATCGCATGACCAATTACTTGCTACATATCCTGATGGACCAGATTCACTTAATGTATATTCTACTCCTGCTTTTACAGTATGAAATTCATTAGCATCTCCTTCATCCATGAATCCACCATCTGAGCCAGAGGCTGTGAGATCCCACATATGTGCAGTTTCATTCCCACCATTGTCTGTAGTTAATGTTTTAATCAATTTCAAGGTTGGAGCTATATCATTATTTGTAATTACACAAGTATCCCCTGCATGTATATTCTCGCAATTGGAGTATGTAGTTTCATAGCCTGCATACGAAGGTTCAGTAATATCATACTGGAAACCTTCTAAGACTGTTATATCGTTAGTTCCGTCAGATTCGAATGGTATCACTGTCCCATTCTCCACTTGGAACCCAAAGCTATCTTTGTTTAGTGTTGATCCCCCATTATCATTGGTTAATATTTTAACCACATGTATTGTTCCTAGGCTTCTGGTATTTGTAAATGTACATACTAAATCTTGTCCTGAAGTTAGAATTACGGATTGACCTTCAACAGCACCATAGCTTGTTCCATTGCATGTTAGGTTTGTTACATTGAAGTTAGCTTTTTGATCTTCAGAGATTGTGTATGTACCTGGGTTTACAGAAACGGTAGATCCTGTGGAATGATTTCCATTTCCATTGATATCCCATGTCCAATCAGTTGCACCAGTTATATCTATTACACCATCTGCATTTGTATCTACATTCTTAAGGACAGTAATTGTTGGATATTTAACGTTTATGAAGTTATTCCCAAAATCATTTTCCCCAGGGAGTAATGTTATATCAAGATATTCAGCAGTTGGGTATATTTTGTACCAACCAGAACCAATAGTAAGAGCCTCTCTTAATTGATATGTGCCCGAAACTAGATTACTAAAGCCATACGCTCCGTTGATATCTGTTGTTGTTTCGTCGATTTTAATCCCATTTTTGTATAGCTCAATTGTCCAACCAAATACACCAGTTCTATCGTTAGTTGCATAGTCGCCATCTGCGTCATTGTATTTGTGTCCACCGATAGCTCCTCTCATGACATTAACGAAAGTACAAGTTACTGATTCTCCAGCTGATATATTTATTGCGGTATTTAAACTTCCATCAGTACATGAGGAGGTTGAATCCCATCCACTAACAGCATTCTCTGTTACAGAGTATGTTGCAGGTAGAAGATTTGTGAATGTTCTTGTATTTGATCCGAATACACTTCCATCATCGGTTAAGGAGAAATTTGTTAATCCTATACCCGAGGTATTGAATTCAAAAGATTGTATGCTATTTGGATTTGCATCTTTTACAATTGTAAGTGATGCATACTTTGTATTAGTTATTGTACATATTGCACTTTGTCCATATGTTAGATTCCCGTTACATCCTGAACTGTAAGTTACATTAAAGCTACTTCCTGGGTCTACTTCTGTAATTGCATAATTAGATCCTGGGACTACAAATATTGTATTACTTCCATCTGTTTCAAATGGTACTGCTATTCCTCCATCTACCTTGTAGCTGAAGTTACTAAAAGAAGTACTATCTCCAAGCAAAACTTTTTCAATAGTTAATGTTGGGAGTTTTCGGTTTGTAATTGTACATGTTTTGGTTTCATTAATTCCGACAACAACATTCGTACATGTATTTGAAGTTTGACCCCATCCGGCAGGTACAGTTTCTGTAACAGAATATGTTCCTGCTGATACAGAATAGTCTTTATCTGTAGAATCTGAGATTGTTCCAGTTGTAACACCAAATATTGCGCCTGCTGATGCAGAGGCATTAATGTCAAATAACGTTGTATCTCCTGCAGGTAACGTTGTTTTTTGTACTATCAAATGGCTTCTTGAGATACCATTGTAGTAGCTAGTATCACTTGCAGAGAGAGTACCACTTGTGACGGTTGCAGTATTTGTAAATTGTCCAGCCATTACAGTACCTGATGCGGTACATGTCATTGAAGCCCCAGATGCAAGTGATGTGCTTGGACATGTTATTGTTTCTGCAGGATTATCCGTTACAGTGATGTTGTTTAATGTTGTATTCCCAGTATTCTGTACTACATATTGCCATGTTACAGAATCTCCGACATAGAGATTGTCTCCAGGAGCTGCAGTAATATCTTGATTGTTTGTCTTTTTAATAATACTGATTGCAGGTCTTTCTACTAATACTGAAGAAAGGTGACCAACCAAAAATGCCGAGTTGTCTTTTTGTTCCTCAGTTATGAATGCAGAGAGTGCTGATCCACTTGGGTACTCACTAACAAAACCATCAATAACTAATGTATATTGAACATCATCAATTACAAATACTTGTGTACCATAACTGTTTGGGAATGTGACTTTGTCATCACATGGTGTGCCTGATATTTGGTAGGCAGGACAGTAGTATATGTTTCCATTAGAAGTTTCTTCTATTGCGAAACCATATGTTAAAACTTGGTTTGCAATATCTGGTCTATTAAAATCTAGTGTTATTTGTAATGTTGCACCTGTAGCGGCTGTACCGGCCTGTGTTCCCCAGTTCATGTGGGTGAGCATACCGAGATAGAAGGTGTTTCCTTCGTTAAATGACTGTGCTCCACTATTTGTAAATTTTAATCCACTCTTGGTTGATCCAGCTGGGGTTCCCCACCTTATTTCATTTGTATTTATTCCACTGTAACCACTTCCACCAGATATTGATGTCCATATTCCTGTAACGGAGGTCATAGCATATTTATCTAAAGGATTGTCTACTAGGACAGGAGGTGTTATTGGAATAGAGTAGTGTACTTTTACTTGCAAAGCATCTAATGAAGCAGTACTTCCACCGCTTGTTGCGTCAACTTTTACCTTAAAGCTTGTGTTAAAATCACTTACTGTCCAAGTCTCTCCCCATAAATCAGAGATGCTTCCAAGTGTAATTGTTGTATCTGAGCTAGTAAGTGATGTTGTTTTTGTAGAAGAATATGAATCAGGAATGCTGTTTGATTGATTCCACAGAGAAACATCAAAATTCCTTCCGCCAGTTTTTCCTTCTAAGAATACCTCAATACCCGTGATTGTAGCGTTTGAAGGTATAGATATGTCTGGGAAACTGTATTCAGCATAATCATTACTACTGTCAAAGGTAGCATATTGATTATCAGAAACCCATCCATTATTGTATGTTCCAACGCTGTTATTATTTTCAGTTTTATCTGCAGAGACTAAAATAAAGAGTGTGAAGTGATTCAAGTCCTCAACCTTAACAGTATTTCCTTGATCTACAACAGGATTACTAACCTCTTGAACATTATCCAATAACTCACTTCTATTCTCAGCATATACAACCTTTGTATTATTAGAACTAGAAGGAAGTGTTAAGTCATATTCAAAAGTACCATCCATCATACTAGTATTAATATCATATGCCTTGTTTGATACAGCTCCTGTAGCATCTACCTCTTCATTTGTAAGAGTGATTTCATTAATGGATAGGGTAGAGGGATTTGAAGGAAGTTTTGTGAATGTCACAGTAACATCACTATTTTGTGGAGCAACATAGGTCTCTCCTAAAACAACAACATTGGATGTAACTGGGGGATTCCCATTTGTAATCCATGTGGGATCTGAAATTCCAACATCAAGAATATCTTGGCTATTATCCGTAGAGATGAGATCATCTATAGCCATTACAGATGGTGCAAATGAATAACAGGTAAGAATAACAGAAGTAAATATCTTCCCAATCACGCTCAAAGATTTCTTTTTCATGAATCTTCAAGTTCCTCTAAATTTATATCTAGCGGAAGTTTTCCTTTGAAATAGTCGCCGCAAAACCTCTCTGTGCAGATCGGTTTCGCCATTAGCTCCACTTGATTTATATAGCGACCAAAACGAAATCAAGTATCATCGCCCCTGCCCCATAATAATATATCTTTTGGAAGTATGAAGTCAATATCCCCTTAAAAGTGAACTATTGGTGAACTATAATTAACCTGTGCAATGCTCTAGTCATTCCCACGTATAACAATCTCCATGTTAATTCTGTATCAGGATATAGATCCTGATTAATATCCATAATGATGACAGAATCAAATTCTAGACCCTTTGCTTGTTCAATTGGTAATATCAATACCCCTTGCTTATAGTCACTTTCAGAGTAATTAACAATATCTCTCTGTATCTCCCCCTCATATTCTTTTAATATTGTGTAAATATCTTGTGCGTGGTTTTTATCCCTACAAAGTATTGCGCAAGTAACAGCTCCTTTTTCAAATTGCGTTTTAATATCTTCTACTATCTTATGTACCTCTTTCGTAGAACAATTTTTAAATGTAGTAGGTAGTGTGATCTCCTTAACTTCTTCACCATGTCTTAATACTGCTTCAGGTAATTTATATCCATGTGGAAACTTATCTTTAAATATATTATTAGCGTAATCTATAATTTCAACAGTTGTTCTATAACATCTCTGAAGTTGATGGAAAGAGGCTGTCTTTTGTGTGATTGTTTTGACCAATTCTATAACCCCTTGCCAATCTCTAATGTAAAAAGGAGGAATGATTGATTGTGCTAAATCACCTGCAATTGTAATATTCCCACTCTTAGCCACCTTGAGTAATGTTGCTAGTTGTATGTAGCTAATATCTTGTGCTTCATCAACCATAATGTGGTCTCTCTCCATGAATTTTGTTCCGTATATTTTTTGATGCAAATATACCATTGGAGCTAGATCTTCAATTCGGTAATATGATGTCCTTCCAGAATTAGTTAATGCTTTTGTAGAATAGCTTTTGCAGTCAGAGCTAAGAAGGTCTGTTTTGAATAACTTCTTGTAGAGGGTATATATATTTACATTTTTATTAAAGTATCCAAGTATTTCTTTTCTTCTTTCGCTATCATCGTTGAAGTAGGTGTCTACATATCCAGTTTTTGCCTGTTCAAACTGTTTTGCTGCGAATGCATAATCTACAGAAAGTCCAAGCCTTTCTTCCATATCTATATTGGGGAACTCATTTTTTAATTCATAATATCTTCTTCGGATTCTTTCTTTCCTAGAATAGGGGATGTTCTCTAGTAAATTGGATTCAAATTCTTCAAAATATTTATCCAATATATTCAAAAATTCTATACTACCCTTAAATTCTTTTATTCTTAAATCATCTGCTAGTGGAGATATGATGAAGTTATCATTCCAACCTAACGCTCGTTTGCCCCAGAAGAGATAGGTTTGGGTATCTACTCTTTCTACTCCAAGATCAGGTAATACATCTGAGACATAATCTATGAACATTTGGTTAGGTGCGATTATGAGGGAGTTCTCGGGTGTGATAGTCTGTTTATGTGCATAGAAGAGGTAAGCAAGTCTATGAAGGAGAATTGTGGTCTTACCACTTCCTGCTACTCCTTGTATTATCACAGGTTTATTTATCTCTTCTCTAATGATCTCATTCTGTTGTGCTTGTATAGTTGAAACAATATCTTGGAGCTTCTGACCTAATCTTTCGTTTAGTTGTGCTAGTAAGAATTCATCTGCAGCAACATTTCCTGACTTAGCATCGTATATTCCTTTGATTCTAGCTCTTGATATTTGAAACTGTCTTTTTTGCTGTAAATCACCGTTTCTTTGACCTATTGGTGCTACAAAAGATACGTTTTTCGTTGGTCCTGAATTTTCGTAATAGAGGTTTGCAATTGGTGCTCTCCAATCGGTAATAATTGGAATATGAGTTTCCTCATCCATCAAGGCAAATTTACCGATATAGAGGATCAGGGACTTTTTAGTAGAACTATCGTATGGGAGAAAGACTATCTTCCCAAAGTATGGAGAATCAAGTGCTATTAACTCGGAATTTATCCTATCTACTAACTGGTTAATTTGCTTTAGAAGTTGGTTGTATACACCCTTGGCGGCTTTAATATCGTCTTCACCACTTTCCATATTTATGATATCTATCTGATGCTCAAGCTCTATCTCTAATTTCTCTAATCTAGGAATTAATTGCTTGATGAGGAGAACTTTTCTTTTAGTAACCTCTTGTAATCTAGGATATTCTTCTTGCTCTAATGTGGAGGGATTTGTAATGTCTGAAAAAGAAGCCACTTCGTCCAGATCCTTGTACAAAGGATTTAGATATTTTTTGAATGTTTGCATTTGGAATTTCGGCTTTAGAAATTACAGCCCGAAATGATACAAAATATACTAGGGTAAGTCAAATATTTTGTGATATATTATTATCTATATGAGTAATCAATTGAAGCTTTTGATATATATTGTTTTTGTAGTCGCTATATTTTTCTTTGTACAAACAAAATTTCATATATTCAATATCTCTGTTATAGATCCTAACAAGACATCGACAGAAGAAAATAATGATGTACAAAGTGGGAATACTGCAAGTATAGATGCGGAAGTTGGGAATAGTGTTGAAATTATAACTGGAGGAAATACTTCTGTTAAAATTAATGTTGAATTAGCACAAACAGCTACAGAGAAATCGACTGGATTATCTTTTAGAAAATACCTTGGGGATTATGATGGAATGCTCTTTGTATATGATTCTGAAGTGACTACGCCTTTCTGGATGAAGGATATGCAAATGCCGTTGGATATGATTTTCTTAGATGATCAGAATTTCGTTGTTGATATAAAGGGGAGCCAAGCACCGTGTACTGCCACATATTGTCCTTCAATATATTCTTCACAACCATATAAGTATGTTTTAGAGGTTAATTCTGGATTTTGTGAGAGGAATAGTATTACCATTGGTAATAGTATGGTGTTGTACTTGAAATCTGTTAATTAGGTGGTTCTGACCAAGGATTGGCCATTCATTTCTGTAGGTTTGATTACTCCCATAATATCCAAAATCGTAGGAGCTATATCCTTTAGTGAGCCGTAGGGTAGGAAACGGTTAGTAATATTTGTTCCTGCTATTATGCATGGTACAGGATTTAAGGAATGCTCAGTATCTACGGATCCATTCTCAAGGTTTATCATCTCTTCTACATTTCCATGATCTGCAGTTATAATTACAGCACCACCCTGGCTTAGGAATAGATTTACTAGCTCATGTACACAGTAGTCTACGGTTTGAACTGCTTTAACTCCAGCATTTAGTACTCCTGAATGTCCTACCATATCGGCATTTGCAAAATTTACTAGTATGAAGTCATATGCCTTACTAGAGATCCTTTGTCCGAGTACATTCAATATTTCTAGTGCACTCATCTCAGGTTTCAAGTCATAGGTTGCTACCTGTGGTGAAGGTATGGCTATCTGATCTTCGTTTGCATATATAACGGATGCACCACCATTGAAGAAATAGGTTACATGGGGGAATTTTTCTGTCTCTGCGATTCTTAATTGTCTGAGTCCTACAGAATCTATAACTTTACCAAGGGGTAGATTTACGTATTGTTTTGGGAAGAGAACTACAGTGGGAAAACCTTTGCTATATTCAACCATCCCTGCAAAGTACAGATTTTGTATAGGATCATGCTTGAATGCTGAGAAATTAGGATCTGCGAAGGCTTGAGAGAGTTGTAATGCCCTGTCTGGTCTGAAGTTTAGCATTATTACTGCATCGTTAGTTTTGATTTTACTATCATTGACTACAATTGGTTCCATAAATTCATCTGTGACACCTTTGGAATAATACGTATCAATAGCCTGTCCATAGCTTGTGAATTTCTCCCCAATATTTCTTGTTAGAAGATAGTACGCCCTTTCTGTCCTATCCCATTGATTATTCCTATCCATTGCAAAATATCTACCAACAATTGTCCCTATCTTCCCAATACCTCTATCCAGGCAGTATTTATCTATATCTGTTAAATACTGGAGTGCGTTATTAGTTGGGGTATCTCTTCCATCTGTGAAAGCATGTATGTATATATTTCCCTCAAAATTTGCTTTTGCAAAAAAATCCAATACAGCTTTGAAGTGGTCTATATGTGAGTGTACAGAGCCATCACTTAGCAAACCCATGAGGTGTATATCGCTATTATTTCTTAATGCATGGGCTAACGCTCCTTTTAAAGCATCGTTATTGAGAAGCAATCCTTTTTGTATTGCATTGTTTATTCTTGGAAACGTTTGTGCAACAACATTACCAGCACCAAGGTTAAGATGTCCAACCTCACTGTTACCTCTAACATTTTTAGGTAAACCAACGGCTTCTCCTGAGGCTAATAAATATGTGTGAGGATATATGTTCCAAAGGGTCGAAAGATTCTGTGGATTTGCTAAAGTAACTGCATTCCCTTGATTTTTAGGAGCAGCACCTAGACCGTCTAATATTATTAACAGGACTTTTTGTTTTACTTTCATGGGCAGTTATAAATATATTCTGGCATATTTTCGAAATTTATTCTATAATCACACCTGGTTTAAATATTAATACAGAAAAATGGATAAAAATATATTAAAAAACATAGAAGAGAGTCTGCTACAAAAGAGACCTGATGTTATGGTAGGTGACACTGTTAAGTTATACATGAAGGTTAAGGAAGGTGCAAAGGAAAGAATACAGATGTATGAGGGTGTTGTTATTGCTATCAATGGTAGCGGTATTAATACCAATATTACAGTAAGGAAGATTTCTTACGGTATTGGTGTTGAAAAGATTGTTCCTTTACATTCTCCTGTTTTAAGTAAGATTGAGATTGTTAAAAGAGGTACAGTTAGAAGATCAAAGCTATATTTCTTGAGAGATAGGGTTGGAAAGAGAGCTTTGAAGATTAACAAGATTAAGGATGTCTTTATGACGGATGAGGTTGAGGTTCCTGAGGTTGGAGAAGCTTCTACAGAAGAAGTTGTTACAGAGACACCTGTTGAAGAGGTAGTTGAAGAAAAGACAGAAGCTTAGTATTATTAAAAATACTACTGCGCGGGGGTAGTTCAATTGGTTAGAATGTCTGTTTTCCAAACAGAGGGTTGCGGGTTCGAGCCCCGTCCCCCGCTCCATATCTATATATGGAAATGTAGTCCCACTGTAACTTATCCACAATTTGTAATATAATACTGTGCATATGCAAAACGCAGATGTACCTTTATGGGACAAAGGAGACAAAACAGATGATTATGCCAAAGGTGGTGGTAGTGGTTTTTCTTTTTTTGATTCAGATGTAAAAGGTGATAAAACCGAGGATGTGGAAAAGGTTTATGAATTGGTGTTAGGTAGAAAACCTACTTCTAGAGAGCTTTCTTACTATAGATATGCTCCTGTTAAAAAGGATGAGATATTAAAGAAGCTTTTGAAGAGCGATGAGCATAAAGATCTTGTAAAAAAAGGGAGAGAGTATCCAGAATTAGAAGAGAGAGAAAAACTTGGACAGAGTACTATCTTGAAACTTAAACATAGTATTGAAGATCAACAAGAGGAATTTAAGGAAACAAAGGCTATACTGCAAGAAAAAAATAGAGAAATAGGGGTACTAAGAGAAGAAAAAAATATTCCATATGTTACACAATCATTTTTAGAGGGCAAGGGAGTTGTGTACTATCAAAGTGCTGCACAGACACAAAAGAGCGAGAGAGTTGGAGTTTCAAAGAATTGGTTAGACAAGCTTTTTTATTTTATTCAAAATCTATCTAAATAGTCATGACACCTAGAATATTAGCAAAGAAATTAAAAGACGCACGTGAGGAGGTAGGTTATTCTCAGAAAGAATTAGGGCTAAGAGTTGGGCTATCAGATAAGTCTATCAGTATCTATGAGAAAGGTTCTGTATATCCCCCAATATCCAACCTATTAAGAATAGCGAAAGAGCTAAAGAAAGAGATTGGTTTCTTTTTTAAAGATTAACGAGGAGGAGTGAGCCAGCTTTTTGCTTTTTTACTGTATTTCTTAACAAGTTTTTTAATACCCCAGATTGCAAGTACTATTATTCCAACGATTATTAATATTTCTAGCACTAACAAGAGTATGTAGGGAGTACCTACTGGTTGTGATACTAATTCTTTACTTAATACCAGTGTATCTTCTACGCTATTTGTGTAATTAGTATCGTATTGCCAAGAAACAACACTAACACTAATAGTGAATGTACCCTTAGCTGTTGGTCTTACAACTGCTTTGTAACTGTATTCTTGCTCCGTTGCCATTGACACGAAACCTTGTGTTCTTGGTGAAATAGAAAGACTTGCGGAGGAACTATTCCAAGTCATCTGTGTTTTTGCAGAGTTAATATGTGGTACTACGGTTAATGTATAAAGAATGCTGTTATCAAGTGGAGATTGAAGTTCTTGTGTTAATGTTAAATCGAAGTACTTATTAGTAGCCTTTGTTGTATTCTCATCAATTTGTGTTTCTAATGTATAGTCTCCAGTAGATTCTTCTGTTGTTGTCGTTGTGGTAGTTGTATCTTGTGCGAATACGTACCCAAAAGAAGTTAGACAGAGTAAAAGAGAGAGTATCAGGGTTGTTATCTTTTTCATTTTAATATCCTATGAATGCTCATATTATATATTTTATATGCCTCTTGGGCTTCATTCTCAGATACATCTAAATCGTCATGTACAATTCTATTACGTAGTTTATGAATTTCCCAAAGTTCATTGTATTCTCTTTTGCTAAATCTTTTACTTATTAATTTTAAATTATCCCCACATAGTTTAGTATTACTCAGTCGATATTGTAATGCCTTGGAGAGAATATTGTCTAGTTTAATAACCGTATCTCTTCTTCTAGCTAGATCATCACTAAAAGCTCCTGCTTTTAATGCTTCTAAACTGTTTAACATTCGAGATTTGGTTTTTGTTTTTTCATGCTTCTGACTTGAAGCAACAAGGATGAAGAGACCTGCAATGAAGATTAAAATTAGAACTGTAATTAAGACTGCATTATTATCCATTTTGTTTATGCTTAAATTTCTTTACTAAGAAGTATACCAAATATCCTAAACCAAGAAATGAAGCCAACGAAAGTATCTTTACCATTACCTGCATGTATACAGGAATAAATATATCTAAGTCGGATTCCAGTAGGAGTTCCTTTTTGTAATCCATATTTGAAAAGGTAATATTTACGTAAGAATTTGAATAGCTTCCAGAATTTGGAATATTAAATTGTAATGTAGCGCTTTGTTTTGGGAGTACAATTTGTGTATTTATATTATTTACTGGATCTACATATCTTTGTAAGTTCTCAAAGCTGGATTGAGAAATAGCGTAATCTGAAATAGCAATATTCCCCGTGTTAGTAATGTTTATTAACGTTTTAAAATATTTGCTTAATATATTATTACTATCAAAAACCAATTGAGCTTCCACAGAGAAATTTGGTACTACTTCTTCTTGAGAACTAGAAGTAACTTTAAAATCATTATCATTGTAAAAAGTAAGTTTTGGAGCTACAGAGGATTTTCCTCTTACTAGTATGGCTATATGGTCATAGAATTTATCCTTGTAGAGAGATTTGGAAGCGTAGTCCTCTAAGAAAGGATCTAATGTTAACCATTGGTTTTGAGTATAGTCATATACTTCTACCCAGTAGTTGTAAAAACCATCCGATGTATATCCAGAAATATTGGAAACATACCCAATAACTTGTCTTGCAGGTATACCATATTTTCTAAATACCGTTATTAAGAAATCGGTGTAATCAGAGGGTGTTACTTCGTTGGGATTTGAAACGAGATTATCAAATCCAACTCTACTGTCTGTTATTATTCCACTAGTTAGTTCCTTTTGTGGATTCAGGCGATCTATAACGTATGAATACAGATATTTGTATACTAATTCTTGTGTGTCTTTAGAAACATCTTGAATATTAGAGAAACCCTCAGGGATGTTTAATTTCTTCTCTCTCAAATAATTATCAATCCTCGTAAATTCATTCTTTTGTGTAACACTCCAGTATCCAGTATTCTGGGTTAAAAATGCGTCTAAAGCAGAAGTATCCTCAGAAGCATCATGCTTTAGTATGTATCCTTTAATCATGCAATCAGTAGTTTTCTGAGGGGCTAATGTATATTGAAATATGTAATTTCCATCTTCATCCTGCTTGGCTATATTGGGAAGTGGGCTGATTTCATCCCAGATAATCGTTTGATTTGCCCCATCAGCTGGTAATATCAACTCAAATGTCTGATTCTCGTCTTCTAATGAGTTTGTGAAGGTTTTTGATACTTCGAATTTGTATGAGATTTGTTTCCCAAAAAGTATGGATAGTTTGTTGTGTATAGGTTTGAGAATAGTAATCTGATAGTTATCTCCAATACTTTTTATGCTTTGTACAGTATCTGAAGTCCATAGTGGTTCTCCAAGGGTTTTTGAATATGTTACAGTAATACTTTTTGTCGTTGTATCTTGTACTGAGGATGGTATATTGTACGAATCTGTACTAGAAGAGGTTCGTGTATATATCAATCTTAGTTTTAATGGTGTATTAGATCGTACAACTGCATTGTTAAGGTCTAAGAGTACATCAGTAGCTCCTGTCCTTTGATGGTTAGTGCAGGAGTATTCTTTGCTTGTATTGTAGTTGTAACATTTGACCTTGAGATTCTCTTCTGGGATTGTTGCAGTATAGTAAGATATAACCCTTGAAGAAGAGGAAGATATTGTAAGAATAGCTTCAGTGCTGATGTTTGTTTCTGTAATATTGTGAACAAAATCACTAGTAAGAGTAAAAGAATCTACAGCGGATACTTTGGAGGCGCAAAGAAGAGAAATTACAAATACAAGGCTAGATAGCGACAGAATTTTCTTTAAATAGCCATTCAAATCTCTCATATTTTCTTAATATTTGTTTTATTACAGGAGTCTTAGGTGTAATTCCATAGTTTAAAATTATCTTATCCCAGTCTAGTTTCTCAGGTTCATTAACAATTTTGTAATATGGATTTCGGACAGTTTCCTGCTTGGCATTTTTTCTAATAATATAATAGGCTAATCCATTCTTCTCATCAAGGACTACGTGTGGATGAGCATTAATACTTAGATATTCTGCGAAGATAAGGTTGGAATTTTGGCGGGTATTTACAACAACTGCACTATATCCAGCGGGTACTATGACCTTTTGCTCTTTTTTCGCAGTAATCCTTATAATTCGATTGTCTTTGGGAGATCGATATCTTTGTAACAGGATAGTAGCTCCACCATATATAATATCTATTAACCTAGGATATCTGAGACACTTAGTAGCTCTGGTTTTTACAAATTCTATCCCAGCTAAGTTTGGTTTTAGTACATAGAAATTTATCTTTAAATCTTTTGAAGCGTATAGATTGTCAAAGTCTAATCCTTTGTATTTCTTGTAAAAGACTTCAGGGCATGATAATTCTTTGTTAAGAAGTTGTGCTCTTACATCATCTATTGAAATGGAAATTGTCTCCTGGAATTTCAAATCCTTAGCCTGCAAATCTTCTCCATCATAAATGAGGGGAAAACCAGAAGTTTTCTTAAGGTCTATTTTTGCCATATCGGATATTATACCACATGAGGTTTAATCCCTAGAAAAGGATTTTAAAAGCTCGGAGAGAATGAATGTGGCTATTATGTAGAAAAGTAGCGCTATCAAGGGAGTTAAAGGTAATACGAATCTGTCAATCTGTAAGGAATTCGCAGTTATACCATTGAAAGGGCGTATAAATATCTCACTAGTATTCATAATCCAGCCTACAAGAGTATTTTGGACATTTGCTCCGACAACGGAAAGTACTGTTCTAGCAATCACCAAGGCTTCTATGAGCACAGCTGCAGTATATAATAATCTAATTAAGAATTTGAACATGGCTATAGATTATCTAAGTTATCTGCATAATAATCAAGTTCATTCATGAATCTTGTAACCCCATGAGCCCAAGCATGTGCATTCCCTTGTGCACATGGAGGACAATATGATGGCTCGATGTCAAAAGGAGTTAAATCAGTACCATAGCCCTGTGCCAGACCCCTGGTAATCTCTTTAATTCCATCTGGCCATGTTGCAAACATACTCCAACCATTTGCATTTTTATTTATCCCCCTCCAGCCCCATGCATTGTGAGAACCCTTGGGTATTAAATTCCCAAAAGCAGATTCTACTCCCGAGATAGAGGCTACAAGTCTCCAATCTAATCCGTAACTATCTGCTTGTGATATTAAAACAGAAGAATATTGAGCCATTGGGGAGTGATAGTCACTAAGAAATTTATTCATAGCGACAATTCTTGCATCTATAGTAAAGAATTTCGTCTTACTTATTAAAGCATTATCTTCAATCTGTGTATTAAGATTATACTTCCCAGAATATACGTGTATATCAAAAACTGGCGAAAGAGTGTTCATTTCTACGGTTGAAGTATTACGAATGGCTTTTCCAATGACCGCCATGTAAATATTCTCAATATGTGGTGAAAGAAAAAGATAATATGCTGCAATAAGAAAAATCGCAACCAAGACTCTAGTAATATTAGAGTGCAAAAAAGGCTTAATAGATAGTATATTTAGCTTTTTGTATATCTCATCTGGCATAATATCCAGTATAACAGAAAGGGGCAATATTTGTTATGTTCACTCATCTACATTTACATACAGAATACTCTTTGTTGGACGCGACTATTAGAATTCCAGCATTGATACAGAAGCTTCAATCTTCGGGTATGACCTCTTGTGCAATTACCGACCATGGGAATATGTACGGTGTATTCAAATTTCAAAATGCGATGAAAGAAGCTGGGCTTAAACCAATCATTGGTTGTGAGATCTATGTAGCACCTAGAGAAATGGATAAAAAGGAATTTGGTATCGATAATAAATACTACCATCTAATTCTCTTGGCTAAAAATCTCGTAGGATACAAGAATTTAATGAAAATTGTATCTACTGCCCATATGGATGGTTTTTACTACAAACCAAGGATAGATTTTGAGACACTTTCTAAGTATACAGAGGGCCTGATATGTACATCTGCTTGTCTTGCGGGGCCTGTTTCTAGACCATTGTTAGAAAGCAACTATAATTTGGCTTTAGAAACAGCTAAAAAATACAATGAGATTTTCAAAGACAACTTCTATATTGAAATTCAGAGAAATGGTATGGAGGAACAGGTTAAAGTAAATGAGGGTTTAATCAAAATTTCAAAAGAATTAAAGCTTCCACTTGTAGCGACTTGTGATGCACATTATCTTAATAAGGAGGATGCGGAGATACAAGAAATCCTTTGGTGCATCAGTGATGGTACAACTATGGATGATCCCAAGAAAAGAACTATGCCTACAAATGAGTTCTATGTTAAAACTCCAGAGGAGATGTCAGAACTATTTAAAGATCTTCCAGAAGCTGTTGAGAATACCCTAAAGATAGCTGATTTAATTGAAATTTACGATATTACATTTGGAAGGGTTGAACCCCACTTCTTAGACTTACCAGAGGGATATACTCCTGCAACATATTTAAAAGAGCTTGCCTACAAAGGAGCAGAAGATAAATATGGGAGGATGGATCAAGCACTAAAAGATCGTTTGGAGTATGAGTTAACCATAATCAATGACAAGGGCTACAATGATTACTTTCTAGTGGTCCGTGACTTTGTAGCTTTTTGTAGGAACAATGGTATTGTAGTGGGTATGAGAGGCTCAGGATGTGGTTCTGTCGTTGCATATGCGGTAGAGATTACAAACATTGAACCAATAGGGTGGGAATTGTACTTTGAAAGATTTTTAAACCCAGAAAGACCAAGTCCTCCTGACTTTGATATCGATATTGCAGATAAAAGAAGAGATGAGCTAATACAGTACACCATGGAGAAGTATGGTGCAGATAATGTAAAACAGATTGGTACATTTAGTAAACTTCAGACAAGACAAGCGATTAGAGATGTATCTCGAGTCATAGGGGTTGATTTGGAAACAGCAAACAAACTTTCTAAAATGGTTGAGATTGTGTTTGGCCATGCCAAAGATATTGACTATATGGTTGAACATAACCCAGAGTTTGCAGAGATCATAAACTCTTCTGACACGACACTTCATTTAGCTGAAATTGTACGGAAAGTTGCAGGATTATGTCGAGGTGTTTCTACTCATGCCTGTGGCATTATTGTTGCTCCTCAACCAGTTGTTAACTACGCTCCTGTACAAAGGGATTCTCATGGTGGTGGTATTGGTATGACACAATATGAAATGTTTGATATTGAGCCTATTGGGTTAATGAAATTTGATTTCCTTGGACTCCGTAATCTAAATATTATCGGTTCTGCCATTAAAAAGATAGAAAAAAGTAGGAACGAGACTGTTGATCTTAGAGTCATAGATAAACATGATGCAGAATCGTTCAAAGTTATACGTGGTGGAAATACAATAGGTATCTTCCAAATGGAAAGTGAGGGGATGAAACGAACTATCCGTGCACTCAAACCAGAAACACAGGAAGACATCTGTTACATATTAGCCGCATATCGTCCTGGTCCTATGCAGTATATCCCTGAGTATGTAGCTGTAAAAGAAGGTAAACAAGCTCCAGATTATATCTTCGAACAATTAGAACCTGTACTTTCAATCACCAGAGGTGTCATCACATATCAGGAACAGGTTATGAAAATTGCACAGGTTGTTGCAGGATATTCTCTTGGTAAGGCAGATGTTTTAAGAAGAGCAATGGGTAAAAAGAAAGTAGAAATCATGGCGGCAGAAAAGCCAAAGTTTGTAGAAGGTGCAAGAGCAAACGGTTTCGATGAAGAGAAAGTAGACAAGATATGGGATAAATTAATACAGTTTGCAAACTACGGTTTTAACAAAGCACATAGTGCTTCATATGCTACTGTTGCATATTGGACCGCATATCTAAAAGCACACTACCCACTTGAATTCATGGCTGCACTCCTAGAGGGAGATTTGGATAATTTCGATAGGGTAATATTGGATTTAGGGGAATGTGAAAGACTTGGGATTGAGGTATTGCCACCCAATATTAATGAAAGCGGTTACTATTTTGATGTAGAAAATGATCATGCTATTAGATTTGGGCTTGGAGGTATAAAGAATGTAGGAGAAGACGTGGTTAAATGTGTGGTAGAAGAAAGAAAGAGTAAAGGAGAGTTTAAACATTTGGATGATTTTGTACATAGGGTGTATCAAAATATTGGGAAAAGAGCGATGGAATACTTAGTAATGGCTGGTACGATGGATACCTTTGGAGACAGAAATGCTTTGCTTCAAGTTCTCCCCAATATATATGAGAAAGAAAAAGTTCGTAACAAATCTGTATCTTTGGGACAGATAGATTTCTTTTCTCTTATGCAAGGTGAGACAAAAACAGAAGAAACAGTCGGTATGACACCGCTTCCAAATGTAGAGAAAACACCTGTTTCTCAAGCCCTTGCCTGGGAAAAAGAACTTCTAGGATTGTATTTTTCAAGCCATCCACTTGATGCATTCCAGGAATTTTTTGAAAGCAAAAATGTCATACCACTAAAACAGGCGTTAGATACAAAAGAAAATAATGCATTGGTAATTCTTGGTGTTATGGTAGACAAGATAAGGAAAATAACCACTAAAAAAGGTGATATTATGGCCTTTCTAACCATAGAAGATAAATCGGGAACCTCAGACGCTATTGTCTTCCCTAGAGTGTATCAAGAATTAAAGGATACTCTAGTTACGAACAAGCCTATGCTCATAGCGGGTAAAATTAATGAAAAGGATGGAGAAAAAAGCATTGTTATAGAAAAAGCAAAATATATTGATGAAGAGAAATGTAAGTCAGAGTTTAATGGTATTACATTTAGAATTAGACCTGTTCATAGTGAGGAAGAGGTTGCACAGCTCAAAGCATTCATAGCAAATTCTGAAGGAGATTTGCCAGTAAAGATAATTGTGGATGATGGAGAGCATAAGAAGACAGTCATGCTATCTAAAACGATAGCTATGAATGAAGAAACAAAGAAGTGGTTAAGGAAGTTCTAGTGATATAATAGGTAATGAATTCACAAATACAAAGGAAATTAGAAATATTACCCCATAAACCAGGAGTATATAGATTCCTAAATAAAAAAGGGGAAATAATGTACATAGGTAAAGCAATCGACCTATACAATCGTGTAAGGTCATATTTTGCTAAAGACATCTCTGATCGTCCAAGAATTGTTCAAATGATGCCAATGGTAGAAGATTTTGAAATTACCGAAGTAAATAATGAAATAGAAGCATTAGTACTAGAATCAGCATTAATTAAAAAATATGATCCCAAATACAATTCCGATCTAAAAGACGGAAAATCATATGCATGGATATATGTTTCAACAAAAGATAAATTCCCAACTGTAGAAATTGTTAGAACTTTAAACAAGAAGGAATACAGCAGAGGAGAATTATTTGGTCCATATCCCAGTGGATTAGCTGTAAAACGGATCTTTACATATCTTAGAAAGTTGTATCCTTTCTGTAACTGTTGCCAAGAGGGTTCCAAAGAATCCCTCTACTACCACCTAGGCCTATGTCCTGGTCCATATCAAGGTCATATATCAGAAAAAGAATACAGAGGGAATATTAATGAAATCATTAAGTTCCTAAAAGGTCGGAAGAAGGGACAAATACAAGAATTAGTTAAAGAGATGAAACAGTATTCAGCAAGTAAACAGTATGAAAAAGCAGCAAATCTTAGGGATAGAATTAACGATTTGGAATACTTAGGGGAAAAGATTGAGTTTACATACTTTGATACAGAGGAGGAATATACACAAAAACGGAAGAATCTTTTAAAGAAGAATTTTGATGGGCTTCGAACAGAATTAGGGCTTTCAAAGCTAGAAAGAATCGAATGCTACGACATCTCCAATACACAAGGGAAAGAAGCCTATGGCTCTATGGTAGTTGCACAAAACGGAGAAATAAATAGGGGAGAATACAGAATATTTAAAATACAAGGACAGGATACTCCAAATGATCCCGCTATGTTAAGTGAAGTGCTAAAAAGGAGGTTTGCAAACAAAGAATTTACAACATGGCCCGATATTGTGCTTATCGATGGAGGTAAGTCACAGTTAGGTGTGGTAAAGAAAAACATTCCAGATGATATTTTCATATTAGGTATTTCAAAGGGAAAACGTTTAAAAAGGAAAGGTGGAAGACTTCTTGATGAGTTCTGGGGTATGTATGAAGATGATGTTAAACAACTTGATATACAGAACAAAAGCATATTGATAGATCTAAGGGATGAAGCACATAGGTTTGCTATAACCCACCATAGGAAAGCAAGGTCGAAAGAGAGCCAAAGGTCTATACTGGAATCTATACAAGGTATTGGTCCTAAACGAAGGAAAGAGTTGATGACAGTATTTGGTAGTATAGAAAATATCAAAAAAGCCTCAGTTGAAGAATTAGCAACAGTTTTGAAGAATAATGAAATAGCAAAAGAAGTGTATAACTATTTTAATATTTCTTAGAGCTTTGTGGCTGAATTTCTTCTAGAATGTAGTCAACAAAAGGGTTCTGGAGTACATTTGAATCAATTATATATACGAGTTTGTTGTAAGTATTTGGGATTACTACTATCTGATCTGTAATTGATTTTGTTCCTATTGTTCCTCTCAGCCCAGTTCCCCATCGAGTTGAGATTACGACAGTATTAATTACGTTCCATTTCTCTTCGCTGCTTGTATTAAGCTGAGCCACATAATCGTCTACAAAATAATCTAAAGCTTTTGTTCCTGATTTTCCGATAGGGGTTAAATATATCTTTTCGTTAGTTCCTATCTTACTCATGAGAAGTTGTTGTTCACTGGAGTTATATATGGAGACCTTGTAGGATAGTATATATTCTTTTGGTATTGGCAATATCCATGGAAAATCTGGGAGTAAATCTTGTGCATCTTCATCTGTTAATAAAAGTTCCCTTTCTGTTTTTAATGCAACTCTGTCGGCTAATCCGCTTTGGGCTTGTGTTGTTGAGATTGTCTCGTACCAGACATCGTTATATTTAGAATAGATTCTCAACCCTTGATTCTCTTTGGTCCAGTATTGTCCATATTCCTTGTCTTCCGATTCCATAGATACCATCTGTACAAATGTCCAGCCATATGTAGGAAGTTTTTCATTATAATATTCAAATACTTCATCAATATTAGTTCCATTTGGTAGCCTATACCCAGAGCTTCCACTTGCTAGAAATGTTTTTACAGAATCTAAATCCATACTGTTTGCAAATATGAATGAGGAATTGGGATAGGCAGGCATGTTTTCAATACCAATAATGTATGTCTGTTCCTGGATCTTTTCTCTATTTCTAAGTTTATTTATATATACTACAGCAAGATATGCTATGGCTAGAAATATGGCTATTAAGCCAACATATATAGCAAGTTGAGGAATATGCACATTTCTCTTCCTTGAGATTGAGGAATTCTTTTTCTTAAATATTTGAAATTTCGGTTTACGTATTTGTCTTAGGTTGTTCTTCTTTACAGGCATGTAGATATTCTTATCTTTTCTGGTGGTATGTTTTATTCTTCTGAGGGGCTTCATAATTATCCATTATATCCATTTTTAGTCTTACAAGTATATATATTTTTGTAGTATAATCTCGGAGTTGTTATTAATGCGGGATCGTCTAATGGTAGGACATTGGCCTTTGAAGCCAAGTATCATAGTTCGAATCTATGTCCCGCAACCATTATATGTTTATCTATAATACATATATGCAATAAGCATTATGTAGGATATAAGCATAAATAATCCCTCTCTACGACTAATGTAGAACTTCTTTCCAATGAATGCGGCGACTATCAACACCAAGTTGTACAATACTAATACAACTAATTCATAAATATAGTCTTGAAAAGGTAAAGAAACAATAAAAGAAGAAATACCAATAATAAAGAACAAATTAAAGAAATTAGAACCAATAATATTACCAAGACTCAATGCGTATCTACCTTTTTTAAGTGCAATAACCGAAACCATCAGTTCTGGTAGGGAGGAACCAATTGCAAGGATTGTGAACCCTGCGAAACCCTCAGAAATATGAAGTAGATTTGCTAGATTAACAGCCGAATCCACTGAGAACTTACCACCTGCTGCGATAAGAATTAGACTTAAAACAATCATAATCGGGTGAATCTTTGTGTGTCTAGGGTGTTCTATTGTTGTACTTTTCTTTTCCCTTTTGTATACCAGTAGAAAATATGCTGCAAAAATCACCAGTAATATTATTCCTGCTACCCAGTTTATTTGTCCTTTTGTGAAATATAATATTCCTAAGAATATCACCACACTCAGAACAGAGAGAGGAATATCAAATTTTAGATTTGATTTATTAATCTTTATAGCTCCAAAGAGTGTAGTTATGGCAAGAATAAAACCGATATTAGCAATACTACTTCCGATTACATTGCTTGTTGTTACAGCTACATTCCCTTGAATTGCAGCAACAAGGCTAATTATGAATTCTGGTAGGGAAGTACCAAAAGCAACAATTGTAATACCAATTAAAAATTCTGGTATGTGATATTTTCTAGCAAGTGCAGAAGACTGATTAATAAATAGCTCTGCACCTTGTACCAGGGCATATATACTAGCTATTAAAATACCTATATCTAAGACATATTGCCACATATTAAAGCAGTTTTAATTTAATCATTGCAGCCTTTGTTGCCTCTTCTCCAATCTTAATCAATTCTGTTGGATCTTCTGCTATTGCTGTAAGTGGAAGATTAGGATCTACGCTAAGATTCAGTGCAATATCAGCGTTTTTAACACTTTCCATAGAAGAGTTGTAAAGGGAAATATCAATCATTGCACTAATAACATCAATAAAGGAGAGCTTCTCGATATCAAGCTTCCGAGGGAATTTTTCTGAATAGAGATTAACAGCTATGACTTTTTGTGCCCCCATTTCTCTTACAACATTAACTGGAACAGGATTAGTATTCCCCCCATCTATTAGTACCATATCATTGTATTTCACAGGTCTTAGAAGTAATGGGATTGAGATACTTGCCCTAATTGCTTCTAAAAGATTTCCCTCTTTTAAAACTACTGGTTGTGCAGTATTTAAATCTGTAGCTATTGCTGCAAATGGAATTTTTGTATCCTGTATTAATGTGTTTCTCCCAATATACCCATCTAAAAGATTAAGGACTTTTTCACCTTTAAAAATGCTTGATTTTAGGGAAGGATCAAAAAAAGCATTAAACATGTCTTTGTAATCACTAGAATATGCCAAATCCTCAATCATCTTAATATCTTTTGTGAGCGCATATAGTCCACCTACAACGGAACCAATACTTGTACCAGCAATATAGTCGATTGCAATATTATTCTTCTCCAATTCTTTAATAACACCTATATGTGCAATACCTTTAGCTGCACCAGCTCCTAAAGCTAGGCCAATTTTCTTTCTAAATAAATGGAACATGGCAGTATATTATAAATTAGATTGTATCTCTTTTATTTGATCTCTTAATTCGGCTGCTTTTTCAAATTGTAAACTATCAGCAGCAACTAACATTTGTGTTTCTAATTTCTTAATTAATAGCTTCTTTTGTTTTTGATCTAAAGCTTCAATATATTTATCATCAACTTCTATCTCTTCTTCTTTTTCTATTAATGACCCTCTTATTTCTTTTGATATTGAAGTAGGGGTTATATTGTTTTCTAAATTATATTTTTCTTGATATGCTCTTCTTCTGTTAGTTTCTTCAATAGCGAATTTCATGCTATCTGTAATCTTGTCTGCATACATAATAACACGACCATTAACATGACGTGCAGCTCTTCCAATTGTTTGTACTAAGCTAGTTTTAGATCTTAGGAAACCTTCTTTATCAGCATCTAAAATTAAGATTAATGATACCTCAGGTAGGTCGAGTCCTTCTCTTAAAAGGTTAATCCCAACCAGTACATCATATTTACCTAATCTTAAATCTCTAAGAATATCTACTCTTTCAACTGTATCGATGTCAGAGTGTAAATACTGTACCTTGATATTCATCTCCTTGAGATAATCTGTAAGATCTTCTGCCATTTTCTTAGTAAGTGTTGTAACCAAGACTCTTTGACCATTTCTAACGTTTGCCTCAATCTCTGTAATGACGTCATCTATCTGACCTTCGGTTTTTCTCACCTCTATCTTAGGATCTAACAAACCAGTTGGTCTTGTCAGCAACTCTACAATTGTTTTATTACTATCCTGAATCTCATACTCAGATGGTGTAGCGGATATATACAGTGTATTTCCTTGCTTTTGTGTGAACTCTTTAAAATTTAGCGGTCTATTATCTCTAGCACTTGGTAATCTAAATCCATATTCAATTAGGTTATCCTTTCTTGCTTTATCTCCATTAAACATTCCACCAATTTGAGGAATAGTTATGTGTGATTCATCAATGAAAAGGAGATAGTCATCTGGGAAGTAATCTAACAAAGTATATGGTGGCTCTCCTGTTTTTCGGCCATCAAAATATATGGAGTAGTTTTCCATACTCTTACAGTATCCAACTTCCTGTAGCATCTCTATATCATAGTTGGTCTTCTGTTCTAATCTGTAAGCTTCTATTTCTTTCCCAATATTTTTTAAGAATGCAGCTCTCTGAGCCAGATCCGCTTGTATGCGCTTACTGGCTTCTTTTATGACCTCATCAGAGTAGACCAAAGATGTAGCTGGAAAGATTAATATTTCCTTCATCTCTTGTATCTTGTGCTTTGAAATAGGATCTACTTTGTATATATTTTCAATCTTCTCTCCCCACATCTCTATACGAATTGAATACTCCTCGTAAGGTGGGAAGATCTCAATAATATCGCCATTAATTCTAAATACTCCTGTATCAAAATCATAAGTATCTCGTATATATCTCATTGAAACTAGCTCTCTTGCTAGGTCTGATAGGTTGTATGAATGTCCTTGTCTCAATTCGAGAGATTTATTCTCATAGTTTGAAGGATCCCCAATATTGTAGATACAAGAAACAGATGCGATTACAATTGTATCTCTTCTTGTTAATGCAGAATTCATTGCTCCAAACCTCAGATTCTCAATTTCTTTGTTAACTTCAGACTCTTTCTCAATGTAAAGATCTTTGGCAGGGATATATGCTTCTGGTTGGTAGTAATCGTAGTAGGAGACAAAGTACTTTACCGAATTTTCAGGAAAGTATTCTTTAAATTCCTCATATAACTGTGCTGCCAAAGTTTTGTTGTGTGAGATTATGAGTGTAGGTCTATTAAGGTTTTGTATGATATTTGCCATAACAAAGGTCTTTCCAGAACCAGTAACACCAAAGAGTATTTGGCGATCTTTACCATTTTCTTCATTTAACAAAATCTGCTCAACGGCTTTTTGTTGATCTGGAGAAGTATTGTATGGAGCTTGTAATTTGAATGAATCCATTCATCGATTCTAGCAGATATCAGTTTGTGTTAAAATAGTTGATATGGATAGACCAATATTGAACAAATTAACACCAGAGGTTATTAACCAAATTGCAGCAGGCGAGGTTATAGAGCGTCCTGCATCTGTAGTAAAAGAGCTTGTAGACAATGCTATCGATGCCAAGTCTACTAGGATAGCTATACGTGTTAATGGTGGTGGAATGAATATGATTGAGGTAAGTGATAATGGTGTTGGAATTCCAAAAGAGAATCTAGATAGTGTTTTTGATGCTCATACGACCTCAAAATTAAAGAGTATCGAGGATCTTAATACCCTAATGAGTATGGGATTTAGGGGAGAGGCACTTTCAACTATTACTTCCGTGGCAAAGGTAACATTGGTATCAAAATTTGAAAATGAAGAGATTGGGAATGAAATTAGATATGATGAAAACGGTAAATCACAGATAAAGAAAAGCCCTCGGGAAGTAGGAACTTCTGTAAAGGTTGAAGAGCTTTTTTACAATATCCCTGCTAGAAGAAAATATCTTAAATCGGAACAAACAGAATATCGAAAAATATATGAATTGCTTTCTAAGTATTTCTTAGTATATCCAAATATACATTTCACTCTTGAAAAAGATGGCAAAGGTGTTCTAGACCTTCCTATTGTTAAGGATGCTAAGCCGGGTGATATTTGTATTGAAAGGGTTAAAGATATTTTCCCTGGAGATACGGGATTGAGTCTTTTCTATGATGGCTCTGGCATACATATGAACGGTTATACAGCACATCCTTCGTTGCATGGGCCTAAGCTTACTAAACAGTATATCTTTATAAATGGAAGACCTATTTCTGAGCATGGTATTGTTAGAGCTGTTTATGAGGGCTATTCTAGATATCTTCCATTTGGTGAGAAGATACCCTTTGTATTAAACCTAACAGTACGTCCTGATCTTGTAGATGTTAATGTCCATCCTAGAAAAGAAGAAGTTCGTTTTGAAAATGCATTTAGAATATATTCTGCTGTTGAAGAAGCGATTAGACATACTTTAGAAAAAGCTCTTTCTTACAAAACTAATGGTGAAGCTGGATCTGCTCCTAGAGATTTCTCACAAATGAGAGAGATGTTTAAGCCTCATCAAGGTTCATCTTCGCAAAAAGATTATTCAGCTTCTGGGTATAACGAAATTGCATTTAATAATAAGGCTTCATCAGTGAGAGATAGTCTGCTATTTTCTAAACAATTATTAAGTGAGAATAGGGTAACAGAAACATCTCCATTACCGTTTGATAACAGTATAGAGAATAATTCTATTAGAAATATTTTCCAGATATTTAACAAGTACATTGTTGTCGAATTTGAAAATGAAAAGCTTTGGGTAATTGATCAACATGCTGCTGCAGAGAGGATTAATTTTGAAAAGATATCCAAAAGAGAAAAAGGGAATCTTACGACTCAAAACCTTCTTGTTCCCTCTAGTATGAATTTCTCAAAAGAAGAGCTTTTGTTTTTAGAAGAATACAAAGATTTCTTTGAAGAATTAGGTTTCAAATATGATATAACGGAATCGAGTATCAGTGTTTTAAGTACACCTGTTGAATTTTCTATGGATATTGAAAAAATGTTTAAGGAGATTTTTGAATTAAGTGATTCGCCAGAAACATTACGAAAGAATTTTGAGAAACTGAAACATGATATACTTGCAACAATTGCATGCCACACAAGTGTTAGATCTGGGCAACAACTGGATCGATCTGAAATGTTGAGTATGTACAAAGAGCTTCTGAATTGTGAGAACCCATATAGCTGTCCCCATGGGAGACCTGCAATATGGAAGATGTCTTTGAGTGAAATAGATAAAAATTTTGAAAGAACATATTAATGAAAACAGGAACACTATACTTAATACCTACACCAATAAATAGCAAAGAATTAAAAGATATTCTCTTACCAGAAGACATATCTATGATTTCCAAGATCAAGACTTTTGTTGTAGAAACTCCTAAGAATGCAAGAAGAAATTTAGGTACATTACCTATGGATACTAAGATGCAGGAGATCGTCATGTATGAGCTTAGTGAGCATACTAAAGATTTTGAAATCAATGCTCTAATAAAACCTTTATTAAATGGTGAAGATGTTGGGTTAATGTCTGATGCAGGTGTACCAAGTGTTGCGGACCCTGGCTATAGGGTCGTAAGAGAGGCTCAGAGGTATGATATTAAGATTGTACCATTAGTAGGACCATCCTCAATTCTTTTAGCTCTTATGGCTTCTGGTTTGAATGGGCAGAATTTTGCTTTTAATGGATATATACCAAAGGATAGTGAAGAATTAAAGAAAAAGATAAAATTCTTGGAAAATTTAGCCATAAAGATTAATCAAACACAAATTTTTATGGATACACCATATCGTAATCAGAAATTGTTTGAGTCTGTAATGCAAGTTTGTAACCCAGAGACATATTTATGCATCGCATTTAATGTTGGTGCAGATGATGGATATATTAAAACAATGAAAGTGAGAGATTGGGCGAAATGTAAGATTGTACTTCCAAAAGCCCCATGTCTATTTCTTCTAAACTAGTTATTTTCTCAATAGCTTGTACATTCGGTAGAGGATGTATGGGATCTTCTTTGTGATTAAATCATAAGTTCCAGGGTATGAGACCTCTAATCCATTATTTTCATTTACAAAGTTCCTTTTGAATCTAGTTACACCTGGCCATCTTCTCTCATCGATTCCCCAGAAATCATAGTATCTAAACCCTGCTTTTTGTGCATCTGTAATACACTTCCATTGCAACAGGAAAGGAGCCATTACATTACGATTCTCATTGGAGGATGCACCATGCAGATAGGTTACTGTATCACCATAATAAGTCATGAGATGTGCACATATGATTTTCCCATCATATTCACCAACCATTAGTTTTGCAAAGTTGGGATCCAGGGAGAGAAGCTTTGAATAGTATGCTTGTGAGTGTGCACTAAATCCATCTCTTTTGGTTGTTTCCTTTAGTAAATCTAGAAAAGCGGGGTAATCACTTTTAGTTGCTTCTCTTACGATTACATTATTTCTTTGTGCTACCTTAATATTGTATCTTGTCTTGTGATGTACAGTTTTCAGAATTTCTTCTTCAGAATTAGCTAGGTCTAGCATTAAAGTTTTGCTTGGTTGCAAATCTTCAACCTTATGAAGTTCTTTTGATGATAGAAGTGTGGTATCTAGAAGGTCACATTTCCAGAACATAGCATTTGATTGCTGAGAGAGTGTCTTTATTATATCTATGAATTCTTGAGATTTAAATTCTTCAGGAAGAAGAATTAATGGTGATCTTGGTGAGTAGAGATATGAAAATCCAAAAGGGAGGATATTTTTTATAGTATTGAAGAGTGCAATAGGAGCCCCTGTGTTTGTGAAAAGTCCAAATCTCTTAATCTCTTTCCCCAATGATTGTTGGAACTCTCCCCATTGCCAAGCAAGCAGTAACTGTGATTGATCTTGTTGGGATACAATATTATCCCATTGGTTTTTATCTTCGATTTCTTTAAGAATCATGAGTATATACTACTAGAAATTACCAACTTCCACCACCACCACCACCAAATCCACCACCACTACTTCCTCCACTAAAACCGCTAAACCCTGACCCACCTTTTGAAGAAGCAAACCCATTAGCACTATTACTTGGTGTCGCATGAGAAACAACTTGTTGGTTCATATGGTTTAGAGAGTTCATCATGAGGTAAGAGTTAAACATATTTGTGTCACCTTCATACCAATATGGCTGTTCGGTGTATATGTCTTCAAACTCTTTTGCCCATTTCTTTTCTAATCCAAAGATCATTGCGTAGGGAAGAAGTTTCTCAAAAAGGCCAAGATATTTCTTGGGATTATCATGGAATTCAATTCTGTGCTGTTCTGCGGTCTTAATGTAAAGTTTCAAGCCCTCTAATTCGTAGAAGATCTCATTGCCTTCCTTTGTTCGTTTATCTATTTGGTATGCAAATATGAAAACTATTACGAAAGAAATTAGTAAGCCAAATAACCAGCTGGCAGCTGCATTCTCTACAAAGTACCTTATTAGAAACAGGGTCAACGATATTGCGATGATTGCAATTACAAAGAAGATAGATTGTATTTTTCGCTGGTGAATAGAAAGATAGTTATCTTCATAAAGTTGATTATCAACAGAAGTTTTCAGTGTTTGAACAACATTGTAAAATTTGTTACTAAGATTTTTTAAGCTCACAGTATCTTTACTACCAAACAATCCTTCGTACAGTATTTTCTCGTTTTTATCTTGTGGTGCCTCTTTTTCAGTTTTAATTAATTCATAATCCTTCTTCGATACTTGCTTTATCTTAATATATTTATTTATTGCAAGATGGATTATCTGTGCAGTTATGGTGCTGTTAACAAGGTTCTTCTTGAAAAGATATCCAGCAGTTAACGGATTAAAACCTTTAGGAACATCATAGTTTGGAATAACTGTGATCTTTTTATTTTTATTGATAATAGGAGAAAGGATCAATACAACAATGATTGCCAAAATAGGAAGAAAGAAACCGAGATTTGCGAATATTGTTTGTACCCTTTGCTGATTTGTTGTGTCTGCTATTGTGCCCTTTGGCATGGCTAGAACAACGGTAAGTCCCTCATATGTATTAAGATTGTTTGCTTTCACAGACACCTTATTCCCCCCAAGTTCCGTAAATGTGCAATTTGACTCTGTAGAATCTGTGGTACCTGTATAGCAAAGTTTATCTGTGATTTCTCCTGGTACTATGATATTAGCAATTACCTCATTTATGGGAACTTCCCATCCAGTACCTGTGACATTTATATATAGTTCATCATGGTCATCAAAATAATTGATTGCATATATCAATTTATAGTCTAAAACAAAGGTATAATCTCCTGTAATAGTGGTATCTGCATCTCCAATTTTGAATATCACATATCCGTTATTAGTACTTCTATCATATGATGTAAATTGATCATTCGGGAAATCCTTCTGAAAATAGTAAAGGTCGTTAAGTTTTAATAGTGTTGGTCTTTTAAAGGATCCAGATGTCTTGTAGCTGACAGGAATTTCTCTGTATATTCCATGCCTTGCGAAAGTGAAGTGATAGTCTATTTTCTCATTTATAGAAATGGACGCGTCTTGGTTAAGTGTTATCTCGCTATTAAACGTCTTAACATAATCGGTATATTCTTCTGCAAATATTTTTGTAGGTAATATTGAAACAATACCCAACACTAGTGAAAGCGCAATGAATAGCTTCTTCATATTTTTCCTATTAGAACTTTATTTCAACATTCTTTTGCTCTTCATCTGTTGCTTCAAAGAATGGTTCTGCCTTAAATCCAAACATTCCAGCTAAGATATTGTTTGGGAAGACGACGATCATCGTATTAAAGTCTCTAACAGTACCATTGTAAAATCTTCTAGATTTTTGAATATTATCTTCTAAATCCTTTAAACTTGCCTGTAAATCTAAGAAGTTGGTATTTGCTTTCAATTCGGGGTAATTTTCTGCTAATGCAAATATTTTAGAGAGACCCTTTGAAAGTTGATCTTCCAATCCAGCTTTTTCTTCAAATGATTCCGATGACATTGCCTTGTTTCTTAACTCTGTAACAGCTTCGAATGTACCTTTTTCATGCTGAGCATAGCCTTTTACAATCTCTACAAGATTAGGAATCATGTCATATCTTTGTTTAAGAATTGTTTCAATATCTGCTGAAGCTTCGCTTATTAAAACTTTTTGCTTTGAAAGTCTGTTGTAAAGAGATACCAGGATTATTGCTAAGAGCAATACGATTCCTAATGTTATGTACAGCGCTGTCATTTTTGTATTTATTCAACTTATATCTTTCTATTTTAGATTCTTTCAATATGGAATGCAACATAAAAAGAAACCCCTCCGATGGAGGGGTTATACATGCGAATTGTAAGTACGGACTATTTCTTCTTAGCTACCTTTTTTGTAGCTTTCTTTTTAACAACTTTCTTTGCAGTTGTTTTCTTTACAGCCTTTTTAGCAACTTTTTTCTTTGCTACTTTTTTTACAGCTTTTTTGACAACTTTCTTTTTCATTGTCTTTTTTGCTGCTGGCTTTTTAACAACCTTTTTCTTTGTTGTTTTAGCTTTGGGCATTTTTGTAAAGCTAATAGATTAATACTATTAATTTAACACTTGGGGAATGTTTGTCAATATCTTCGAGGGGAGGATCAGTTACTGGTTATTTACTATATTGATTCTTCACTACTGAATTCGAAGTATTTGAAACTTGCATCTTCGTGAGAAGCAGATTCTAGTATATATATTATGAATGGCTCAACGTCACTGGTTCGACTTATTTTTCCATTCTCATTAAGACCAGAGGTGCAAGCGTAGCCAGGGGCTCCGCAGGTTACTATAACAGGGAACATTATTACGAAGATAATGATTGCAAGAATAATAATCAATGTTCGGTTTCTTTTTTTTGTATACATCTATTTATTTGTAAATTTATCTTCCTATTTTAATATTGTAATCAGGGTATATGCAAGGTAACCTAGAATCATAACAAGACCAGAGATTTTGCTCAATGTTTTATTTCTCCCAAGGAGTTTCATTTCGGCAAGAATAAGTATAACCATCACAGCACCGTATAGATTTACAAAGAAAGTGTCGTTCATTACACCTGCCCCCACGTTAAATGGTTTAAGGATTGCTAATAGGCCTATACCTAACCCTAAATTTAGAATATTTCCACCAAATACATTCCCAACAATAAGATCATTATTTCCTTTTTTTGCTGCTACGATACTAGCTACGATTGTAGGAATGGAAGTACCTATACCTACAAGAGTTAAACCTAATATATAGCTACTAATCCCTGTGGCTTGAGAGAAAATCGGAGTAAGCAGAGTTATA
The DNA here is from genome assembly GCA_964560525.1 of uncultured Candidatus Saccharibacteria bacterium. Classification (GTDB taxonomy): domain Bacteria; phylum Patescibacteriota; class Dojkabacteria; order SC72; family SC72; genus UBA12078. Next base: position 51,517 of record CAZLLO010000004.1, read on the forward strand.
CCAAGTGATGCGACTAAGATAACTAAGATCAATATCGCGATACTAAATAGCTGTTTCCCGACATCCGTAGCATCAACTTTATGATGTTTCAGTCCTACAACATTTTTAAAATCTTCCTCAGTATCTTTGTTTTTATGTAGATATCCATATTGAATAATAATGACCCATGCAGCCACTAAGAAAAGAACTAAAATAATTCCATCGACCCTGGATATTTGTCCATCTATTATTAATGCAGTAAAGAGAGCAGTAATTGCAAAGTACAAGGGAATTTCTTTTTCAAATACTTCTTGCTTTACCATGATTGTCGTCATAAAGGCTGGAATACCTAAAGCAAGGCCAAGATTTACATAGTTAGTACCTATGAGATTACCTAGAGCGATATCTTGTTGATTCCCAATGAATGCCATGATACTTACAAGTAGAGTTGGAGCTCCTGTTGTTAATGCTACAAGAGTTGTTCCAATGAGTATGTCACTTACACCAATATTCCTCGCAAGTTTGATGGAAATATTTACAAGATATTTTCCACTAAAGGTTAATATGATAAAGCAGACAATGAGTCCAAGTGTAGATAATAGAAACGCTGACATATGAGCAGATTGATCAAATATAGAATATCGGGGTGACACGACTTGAACGTGCGACCTCTGCGTCCCAAACGCAGCGTTCTAGCCAACTGAACTACACCCCGATAACTGTGTGATTTTAACATAACATATCAAAAGAAAAAAGGGAGATGTTTAGTCTCCCTTTAAATAACAATTCAAAAATGACTTCTTTATATTGCAGAGAGTAGCTTTAGAGCTAAATCTGTTACTACGGGGATATCAAATCTCTCACCCTTGTATGCTTTAACCATACCAACAATCATCAATACCAATGTAAGTGGTGCAAGCAACCAACCTATGATTGGAACCCATGTGAAGAGTTGTAAAACTCCAACCAATGTATATTGAGCACCCATATATCTAACAAAATCATCATCTTTCTCAACTAACATAAGGATAAGACCAACAATAGGAATACATGCGAGTACACCCATCCATTGGTTCTTTTCATTATACTTAATACCGTCTAATGTAAAAACTTTCTTTGCTTTTTTCTCTGTAGCCATAGTTACTAATTAAATAAATTATATTTCCTAAGGATACAATCACTTTTCTCCATTTGCAAGGGGTATACTATAAGTAGTTGCAGGGACATGGTGTAGAGGTATACTGGTATATATAAATTATTAACATAATATATATGGGAGGTATACTGACAGGGAAACAAGAATTAGTGCTTAAAGCTATTAGAGATTTTTTCTTAGAAAATAGCTATGCACCATCATTATCAGAGCTGCAAAAGCTTTTAGGAATTTCTACTAAGCGTGGAGTTGTAATACATTTAATGGCGCTGGAGAAGAAGGGGTATATCATTAGAACTAATGAACCAAGGGGTATACGTTTAGTAGACGAAAATGACGAGGCTATTAGTTTTGAATATCTGGTAGGTATACCTATCTTAGGGTATGTAAACGCTGGAACACCACTTGTGAGTGCTGAAGAAGAGAACTTAGGTGTAATAAAGGTGCAAGATAATTTATTAGGCAAAATAAAGAAAGGATTGTTTTCAGTAATTGTAAAAGGAGACTCCATGAATGAAGAAATTGTTGGAGATACAAAGATATCAGATGGGAATTATCTAATAGTAGATAAGAACAGCACGGTTGAGGATGGTGATGTTGTCGTGGCGATTATAGAGAACTCTGCCACAGTAAAAAAGATAAAGAAAGATAAAGATATGATAGTTTTATATCCTCATTCTAGTAATCCCATACATCAGCCAATTTTCATAAACAGAGATTGGAGCGGTTTAATTAATGGGAAAGTAGTAAAAGTTCTCAAAAAACCAACTACCTAATCTCTACATTTAGAACATAAGGCTTAATATTTCTCTTTAGGGTTCTTAATTCTGCCTCTGTAAAAGAATTCGTAGAAGAAAGAGTAGGGTTTATTGTCTTACCAGGTCTAAAATTTTGTACATAGTACTGTTTAGCCCCTTTGATCATTTGACCAATACTTATTGAAGAGTTTGTATCGTGTATTCCTTTGACATAAGTAGTTCTAAATTCGTAATCAACGCCAGAGTTCATAATAGTAGAGATAGATTCACTAATTTTCTTTAGTGTATTTTCACCGGTATATGTAGTGTAGTCTTTTTCTGGATATTTGATATCCATGGAGACATAGTCTAAAAGGTTTTTCTTAAGAAGATTTGAGAGTTTCTTAGGAAGGAGGCCATTAGTATCAAGTTTAACTAGATAGCCCATGTCCTTGATTTTAATAACAAAATCCTCCAGCTCATCGTACAAAAGAGGTTCTCCTCCAGTAATGACTACTGCATCTAGCTTCCCTGTACGACTCTTTAAGAATCTTAATACTTTCTCATTATCAAAAGTATCTTCTTCTTTGAGTTCATGAATGACTAATTCAGGATTATGACAATACTCACACCTTAAATTACAGCCATGTGTGAATATTATGGCAGAAATCTTGCCAGGGTAGTCAATTAACGAAACTTTTTCTAAGCCTGCGATTCTGAACATGGACATTCTGTCATTTTAAAGAATTTTCTATCTCCCCATTCAGCCTGCTTCCCTACGTTCCATTGGCTTACAGGTCTGATATATCCTACAACTCTAGAATATACCTCACATCTTTGTCTTGTAACTTTCTTCATATTATTGGGCAATTAATTTAAATATATACTAAATAACTTCATCAAACTCCATACCATCTCTATAACCAACCTCAATATCACACTTAGGACAGTACCTATGTTCTCCAGGTATATACCCATGTTTAGGACATACACTAAAGGTAGGAGTTAAAGAGAAATATGGTAATTTGTAATTTTCTGCTATCTTCCTGACTAGATTCTTTACGCTTGTAGGAGAAGAAATCTTCTCACCAATATACAAATGCAACACTGTGCCACCTGTATATTTACATTGATATTCATCTTGTTTATCTAAAGCTTCAAAAATATCATCGGTAAAATTCACAGGAAGCTGAGAACTATTTGTATAGTAGGGAATAGCTCCAGGTTTCTCAACCATATCCGCCGCAGTTATAATATCGGGGAACTTCTTTTTATCTGCTTTTGCAAACTTGTAGGTAGCACCCTCACCAGGAGATGCCTCTAGATTAAACATTTGATTGGTCTTAGCCTGGTAATCCATTAGTTTCTCTCTCATATGGTCCATTATTTCTAACCCAAACTCTCGACCTTCTTCAGAAGTTATACCCTTGTCTCTATCCTTGAAGAAGTTTACTAGAGATTCATTCAATCCTAATATACCAATAGTATTGAAGTGATTCTTGTAATATTCTCCAAATCTTTTTTTAACATCTGCAAGATAGAACTTGGAGTATGGGTAAAGCCCTTTCTCTGTATACTTCTCGATGAAATCACGCTTTATGAGCAAACTCTCCTTTGCCAGCTCCATCATACGATCCAATCTCTCGAAATATTCCTTCTTTGTTTTACTCAAATACCCGATCTTAGGTAAATTAATTGTCACAACACCTAAACTCCCTGTTAAAGGATTGGCACCAAAGAGACCACCACCTCTTTTTCTAAGTTCTCTGTTATCTAATCTCAACCTACAACACATACTTCTAGCATCATCAGGATTCATATCGGAATTGATGAAGTTAGAGAAGTAAGGGATACCGTATTTAGCTGTCATCTCCCATACAGGTTTGTAGTTGGGATTCTCCCAATCAAAATTCTTAGTAATATTGTATGTAGGTATTGGGAAAGAGAATAATCTTCCTTGAGAATCACCCTCCATCATTACTTCACAGAAAGCTCTATTTAACATACCCATTTCTTCTGTGAAATCTTTGTATTTCTCCTTTTGAACCTTTCCTCCTATGATTACACCCTGCTCAGCTAAAATTCCTGAAGGAATTAAATCCATTGTGATATTGGTAAAAGGTGTTTGGCATCCTACTCTTGTAGGTACATTCATGTTATACAAGAATTCTTGCATCTTTTGCTTAACCTCTTTGTAGGTTAATTTGTCATATCTGATAAAAGGAGCTAGATAGGTATCAAAACTAGAAAAGGCTTGGGCTCCAGCTGCCTCATGCTGCAAGGTGTAGAAGAAGTTAACACATTGACCAAGAGCTGCACCAAGATGTTTTGCAGGCCCAGAAGATATCTTACCAGAAACACCTGTGAAGCCTTTTAGAAGCAAATCCTCTAAACTCCAACCACAACAATATACTGCCAACATACCAAGATCATGGATATGAATATCCTTATCTATATTCGCGTTTGATATTTCTTTGGGATATATACTGTGAAGCCAATAGTTAGCTTGAATTGTAGAAGATAGGTAGTTATTTAAACCTTGCCATGAGTAGGTCATGTTGCTATTTTCGTTTACCTGCCAATCAAGCTGATCAATATATCCTCTAACAAGAGTATCAGCATCTACAAGAGATTTGATATTCATTACCTGATTCTTTAAATCCACGAAAAGCCCAAATGCAATAGATGTTTTTCCATGGCCCATATCTATTAAGACCTGTTTTACAACATCTGCTATTTCCTCTGTTTTAACATATTTTCGTTTAGGATATTTTGCTACTAGTCTTGCTATCACCTCATTAGTTATCTCTTCAGCTCTTTTTCTATCATGCCCGCCAACACTCTCTGCTGCCTTAAATACACCAGTAGAAATTCTTTCACTCTCAAACTTAACAATTCTTCCATCTCTCTTCTTGACCTGGAACGGGACTTGTTTTTTTAGGGCAGCCATCTAGTGTGTATTAAAAATTTAAAGTTTTTCTAAACTATTTATTTCTTCTTTAACATCATTAAGATCCTTAAATTCTTTGTAAACAGATGCAAAACGAATATATGCCAATGGGTCTTTGTGTCTTAGCCACTCTAATATCATATGGCCAATTTCCTTTGAAGTAACAGGCTCTTCGCTGTTAATAACATACCTTTCAACCTCTTCTGCAAAATCCTCAACCTCTTGTGCACTAACAATATTTTCATTAATAGCTTTACGTACACCTTTTACTATTTTGTTTACGTCAAATATTTCTAAAGAGCCATCTTTCTTAACTATTGAAACATCCATTTTTTCGATTCTTTCATATGTAGTAAATCGTTTACCACATCTCAAACACTGACGTCTCCGTCGGGTTGAGCTATCTTCTCGATTATCTCGCTTGTCTACTACTTTCGTTGTATCGCAAGCACAAAATGGACATCTCATATTTTTATACACAACATATTGTGTGTGTCTCTAAGCTACCCCCAACCAGTAGTATCGGTCAAGAGCCGATAGTGCACATGTTGTATAGTCATTGATTTATCAATACAACATACAGTAGGAAAATATTACAGGACTAGTTATGGAATATATAAGACTTTGACTACATGAACAGAAGCAGATAACATATATAACTAAGTTTATAACTCAAAAATTGTGATAATCGATTTAAAATCTTTTCCTGCATTACGTGAATCAGAATTAAAAGGTAAAACAATTGTTTGTACCTCTGGCTTCTTTGACCCAATACATCCAGGGCATGTTTCTTGTATTATGGAATCTAAAAAATTCGGAGATATATTAATAGTTGTCGTCGATGGTGATCAAAGAGCCGTAACAAAGAAAGGAAAATCCTTTATGCCCGAGATGGATAGAGCATATATTGTTGACCATCTTCCTGGGGTTGATTATGTAACGATATATAATCATCCAACTGAAAACAATTGTATTGAAGCCATTGATATTATACGTCCTGATGTCTTTACAAAAGGTGGCGATAGAGTGGGTAATACAACACCAGAGGCAAAGTTAATAGAAGGTTATGGTGGAAGAATAGAATATAATGTTGGGGATCCCAAGATATGGTCTAGCTCTGACTACCTAGAAGATTGGCATCAGTTTCGAAAAACGCAAGAAACTACCTAACCAATCGTGATAAATATGTATATATAGCATTTGCTGCAATACCTCCCTCAGAGACAGCTGTTATAACCTGCCTAAAGCCATTTGAAGCAGTTGTACAATCACCAGCAGCCCATATACCATCAACATTGGTTGCTTGTGTTTGATCAACCTTAATATATTTCTTCTCATCTGTATCTATACCTAATTTCTCGGATAATACGGCATTAGGTTCAGAGCCTATTTCTATGAACATACCATTTACCTCAACATATTCGTTTCCATTATATGGTTGTGATAGCTTGATTCTTTCTAATCTAGGCTCTCCCTCAAGTCCAATTGGTAATGTTTTCAATATTATTTCTACATTTGGTTTCTTCATTAATTGTTCAACCCACATAGGTTCTCCAAGCAATTCAGTACCTCTATAGATGAGATAGACCTTCTTAGCAATATCAGAAAGCATAGAAGCAGACATTACTGCCGCATTCTTTCCTCCTACAACAGCTACGGTTTTATCTTTGTAAAACATAGCATCACAGGTAGCGCAATAGGAGAGACCCTTACCAAGGTATTTATCTTCCCCAGGTAGCATTAGTTTATTCCTCTCCGTTCCTGTTGTAAGTATCACTGTTTTAGCTTCATATTCATTATTTCTGTCAGTGTATACATGGAATACTTCATCAAACTTTTTAATGTCCACAACGCTTTCATATACTACCTCACCACCCAAATCTTTAGCCTGTTTTTCAAATAACATACCTAATTCAAGTCCAGTAATATCTGGTAATCCAGGGTAGTTACACACCTTATGTGCTTCTGATATAGTTCCACCAACTATTTTTCCTAATATGATATTCGTAAGCTTGTATCTGCTAGAGTAAATACTAGCAGCGTATGCTGCGGGTCCGCTTCCTATTATTGCTATATCGTATGTCATATATGTTAGAGATTACAAATTAGAAGATATTTCAATTTATACATTCTAGCATATATGTAAATAGGTGAGACAGAAGTAAAGAATGCTACACTATTGTTCCCCAATCAAGAGTATTTGTTAATATTTCAGCCTTGTTCTTTCTAACAATAACCATATATTCAAACATAACACTGTTACCACCATTCTGTGTATGTACAGACCATTCATCCTCATCAATGTAAGCTTTTCCATTATCATCGACAACCTGGCATTCGATACATATAACCATGCCATCGACTAGTAATTCTTCTGTGCCCTTTCTACCATATGAAAGAATTTCTGGATCTTCATGAAGAGATTTACCAATACCATGGCCAGCATACATCTTTAAAACATTAAAACCACTATCTTTAGCAGCTTTCTCCATTTCATACCCCAGATCTCCTGTATGATTACCAACTACAGCCTTAGTAATTGCATTCTCTACCGCAGCTCTACCAGCCTCTAAAAGCTTTACATTTTGTTTTGAAGGTATTCCTACACTCCAGGTCCAACAGTGATCTGTAAAATATCCTTTATATATGATTCCCATATCTATGGAAACTAAATCACCTTTTTTAAGGGGTGTATTACTGGGGATACCATGTACGGCAACATCGTTAACAGATATACATGTATTATATTTGTAATCTCCGACAGTTTTGAAACTAGACCTTACACCATATTTTGCACATAATTGTCCTGCCAGAATATCTAATTCTAAGGAAGTAATACCCTCATGGATGTTTTCTCCTAGTTGTTTAAGAATATCAACAGAAATTTCTGTTGCTTCTCTCAGCATTAATTCATCTTTTGGATTCTTTATAATCATGCCCGTATTATACCTCTAACTAGCCAATAATATATAGTTCTTCCTCAGCTCTTGTGACAGCTGTATAGAGCCATCTTCGCCAATTATCATCTGTCATTCGAGGAAATCTTTCCTCAAAAACAATTACTCTCTTTGCCTGACTACCCTGTGCCTTGTGTACTGTTAATGCATATCCAAAATCAAATAAATTCATATTTTCAACCAAATGTTGTGTCAATGTTTCTGGTTTTCCAAATTGTTCCACACTTATATGTCCTGCAAATATATCATCTTCACCATCCAATGCTATTTCTACATCATAGAAATGTGCTCTCTCGTCTTTAAAGATAGAGAGAATTGTACCTGTCATACCATTGAATATTCCAACACTAGCATTATTTTTTAAACATATAACTCGATCACCATACTTAGGTTCAGGTGAATCAAATTCTAATAACTGCCTAATACCTTTATTCAAATCAACCCTTGTTCTATTGTATCCTGTCAAAACCATGGTTTGGTCATCAAAAGTTTCTAATTTGCTAGTTAAAAATTCTTGTGTATTTTCATCCTTCTTAGAGATTTTACGTACAGTGCTAGAAAAATCTAATTGTGGTATGTGACCATACCTTCTTGCTATCTCAGAAACTTTAATGATTGGGTTATCCCTCTCTTGCCTAAAAATTTCTTCTAATTTGAGGGTAGGGGTTTCCATTAAATTAAAACTGCCCTCTACAGGTGGTAATTGCCCATGATCTCCAGAGGCTAGAATAGGTACACCAAAACTGAGTAAATCATCCCATATCTGTTTTGTAACCATTGAAGCTTCATCGACAATTATCAGATCGTAGGAGAATTCTTCTTGAAGCTTTTTCTCCCAACCAATAATATTGTCTTTATCATCACAAATGGCTTTGTAGATTAATCCATGTATCGTGCCAATATAGTCGGACTTATTAATAGAAGCAGCTTCTTTAAGCTTGCGTTGCAACACGCGTGCCGCTTTCCCCGTATAACTACAGTATGCAATTTTAATGTTCTTTTTCTCCTTGTGAAGATATTGTCCAAGGTATCCCAACAATGTTGTTTTACCTGTTCCAGCATATCCCCCAAAGGTTAGATATTGCACAGGATTCTCCCTATACCACTGTAATATATCATCCAAGATATTTTTTTGTTTTTCAGAAAATGCTATGTCCACTTGAGATATGTAAAGATAATTGATAGATTAAAGGACATGTCTAATGTATATAGTATAGTAAAAAAGAGCAAGTTAGCACAAATAGTTATTGTACTATCTTTGTTTTTGTTGATGCCAAGCGTTGTACATGCTCAAACAACATCTACGGAATTAAAGTCCTTCACCTATTTTACAGGTATAGGGTGCCCTCATTGTGCTAAGGTTTCTCCTGTATTACATGAGAAAGTCAATGCACAAAAGGGTTTGCTTATGATCGAGTACGAAATATACCAAGAGTCTTCCAATGCAACAGTTTTGTATAGCTACAATTCAAAATATGGCTATCAATTAGCTATTCCCTTAACTTTGTATGCTCCAAAAGATTTTGACCAAGGTGATTCCCCAATTCTTAATAATTTTGATACTCAAATATCTAAACTTCCTGTGAATACAATTGAACTATCAAAAAGCACTGTAAGCTGGAGTGATCTTAACCTAAATGATTTCGAAGGTAGAGTAAAACTATTTACGAAGGATAGGGTAGCTTTACAAAATACATCACAAGATTTATCTAATGAACAAGAGGGTCAGATAAAAGAATTTCTAACTACAACAGATTTAGATACCTATGTACAAACTGTACAAGGGACACAGATAAAGGATCTGATAATTGAGTATTCGGGAGGGAATGAGGTGTATACCCACGGTGTTAATATTGGTTCGTGGACTTTGCTTTGGAGAGGAAACAATGATGCAAAAATCGTAATAGGAGATACTGTGAATACGAATGTTGATAAAAACAGTTCAAATAATATTTCATGGGCTAAGATTTCAACACTAGCGCTTACGGATTCTATTAACCCATGTGCATTGTCTGTATTGCTCATGATGCTAATAGCTATTGCTACATACCATCCTAAAGATAAAAAACAGATATTGTGGGCTGGTTTAGCATTTGTTGCTGCGGTATTCATTACATACTTTGTATATGGATTACTAATTGTTAAGGCTTTTGAAGTGGTTCAGGGGATTAGCAGCATTAAGTTGTATCTGTATAAGGGGTTGGGTGCTGGCGCAATTATTCTAGGATTACTTGAGATCAAGGATTTCTTCTTTTACAAACCAGGATCTATTGGTACTGAGATGCCTATGATTTTTAGACCTAAGGTGCAGCAGATTCTTGCTAAAGTCACATCTCCACTCGGGGCTTTTGGGTTGGGTATGTTTGTTACTTTGTTCTTACTTCCTTGTACTATTGGCCCATACATTATACTGGGTGGTATGCTTTCCTATGGTGAGTTTGCGAGCGCGTTACCATATCTTACTGTTTACAATTTGATTTTTATACTTCCAATGGTTGTAATAATACTTCTGGTTTTCTTTGGTTCTAAGAGTATTAAACAAGTTACTCAGTGGAGAGAAAAGAACGTAAAAATAATGCATCTAATTATTGGCATTATATTCATACTTTTAGGAGCATCTATGTTCTTTGGATTGTTTTAAATAGCCAGTGAAATGTTTCAATTGTTAATTATATGAGTTGCCTATAATAGGGGTTGTACTAACGATATGGGTACAAATACTAATGATTTATATCAATATTTATTAGTAATATAGTGATTTTGTATAGATATTTATCATGATATGTAATATATTCATGATTTCCGATTGTATCGGTGTGGGTGTTCGAGGTGTGTCTGGGGGTTGGAATAATGTATTGATGCTTGAAAGCAACAAATATAGTATCTCCCAGACACGACCTCTTAACCTATTTCCATTCACCGGAGCCTCCGTAATAACGGCTCTGGTTGAAAACTTCATCCAACATGTTATTGGGTTCGTTTTCAAATAAAACTTTTGTTTTGCAATCTTTATTTGGAGTACAAATTACTCTGAAAATAGTTCCTTCTTCTTGGATATACCCCAGAATTTGGTTTTCAGAGCAATAGCTCCAACCAGATTGACAGACATAGAGACCTGTAACGGTACCATCCAAAGTCGTATTATACACAGCATTTACAGTTGTATCGGCTGTATACGAATCGGGTGCCAAGTTCAAGGTCTTTAATGCCTTCCAGACGTCTCCGTTGAAATAACTGGTAAGGGCTCTAACTAAATTACCCGTACCATAATATTTTATTTCTTCAGAAGACATTTCCCCACTCAAAGCTTTGTTTATGCAATTTGAATCGCATTCAAAGCTATTTGCATTTACATGCCCATTTGGGATCGTAAGCGCAAGAATGGAGAGGACGACAATTGCTATTTCAAGAATTTTTTTCATTTTTTCTCCTATGTAAATTTGTGGAACTTACATATCTCTATTAGGTAAAAGATATAGAAGTTCCACAAATAAGAGAAGATTTTGGAAATAGGTTTTTAAAAGAACAGTTACATGTAATTTCAAATTACCTGTAACTTAACATAGTACTAATGAAAGAAATATAAATTATGAAATTTATATCTATATTTATTAGTAATATATCTTCAATTTCGAGATGGTATCCAATGTGCTTTTTAGCAATGTTGGATACCATCCGAAAAGGTTTATCTAGTTATCATTAAAAAAGATGATAACCGACGGACATAATTAAAGCTAAGGCAACTCCGAACATGAGGGTAAAGAAAGATAATTTCTTCAATTCTTTCCACTCACTAAGAAGGCCACATATGTCAACAATTACAGTTATCCATAACAACATTGTATATGCGCCCTTGGCAAGTGAGAAATTATAGATTATACCAAGGAATAGGAAGGCCGTTCCCAGTGCGTATAGTACCATCGCGAGTTGAGACCATCCAGAGCTTTTTTTGGTAATTGAAAGTGTTTTTATAAAAAAAACACATACTTGCAATATTGCCACTACACTTAACAAAATATCCTTTGTCTCCATTTCTCTCCTTTCCCATATATGGGAGTATAAATTTTTTAGATTTTGTATTACACAAACTTTAAACCTTCAAGATAGATTTAAAAGCACAAAGTTTGTGTAATTGGGAGAGTGATAAACCTTTTTAAAGAGCAGTATAGATTTATTCAACCTATAGTACATTATACCACATTGTTTTAATTTTATACAAAAGTATATCTAATTCCAAGAAAAAGAACGTACTCTACTTTTTTCTCAATTTAATCTTTTTACAGGTCTATTCCTTTTAGAATATTTTAGTATATACTAAATATATCTAATCTGCCTAAATAGATGCTATGGGAATAGTAATGTCTAAAAAGAAAAAATACCTCATACTTTTGATTAGCATGTTAACCTTAGCTGCTATTACAGCAGGAATATACCTATTCATTAACCCTAAAGTAAATAGCTCAACCTTATACTCTGTAGATAAATATTCGGATGTTACTAATTGGTGTGATACTAGTATAAAGGACAACACCTTGTCTATCGATTGCAAAGCGTTGTTAATCAATATTGATGCGAATAGTTGTTTTGAAGTACAAGTAATAACTAAGGATAAAGAATTAAGGGATTTAAATGTGTGCGAGAGCGATGATATATTAACATATACTAATGATATATTGGGGTACAAGAATCTAATGCCAGTTGATGTGGTATTTACATATACTAAGAGTGGGATATTGGAGAATTATTCATTTAGTAATGTGTCCTTTTTAAAAATGGAGGATACATATGTACAATCTGTTGTTAATGAAGATATTGCCAATTTAGTAACTATTGATTCTAAAACTACAACAATACAGAATAGTATTAACTTCTGCCCAAGATTAGAATTGTTACCTGAATATGTAACAGAAGAAAATAAAAAAACATATGATATATTTTACAGTACCTCTAAATTAGACCAGAGTTTCTTTTCTGATGGCTCACTATATAATACCCCGATAAACGAACTAAAATTAATTTTCGGATGTGAATCTCAGATTACAAGTGGGTACAAAGATTTATGTACAACTAAAAATATTAATATTACAAGTAACTTAGAACAAGCCTTATTGCAAATGCCCAAAAATATAAATTTTGCTCAAGGTTTTGGGGAGTTTGATATTTCTACACTTCACAATATTTCCATAATTTATGATGGTGAAGAATTCACACGTTTTAGTGACGAATCAGGAATATTAGAAAATATGATTAAATCACTTAGTTTAAGTGATACTACCAATCAGGAGACCTATTGCAGTACGTATAAATTATTAAAAAGTTTTGGGAATGACAACAAGACGCTTAAAAGTTATATCTCATATATGGAAAATTATATAAATGAAAATTTAAAGGATATGAGATCAGGACTGTGCTTAGAAGCTATAGAAAAAACGAAAATAGATATGACTGGCTATTATCTCAAAAACTATATCGGTAATAGAAACAACCATGATCAATTATCTATACTTAATAACTGCATAAATTTGAATTCAATAATCAAATGAAGGCATACACAACATTGAGACAGTTTCTTTTAAGTACTTTTGTGGGTGTGCTCTTCCTTTCTGTCTGGTTTGTAATACCAGTAAAGTCTTGTAGCGGATGTACAATGTCTAGTGACTCATATTGTGATTGTGGATCGGGACAAATAATTACAGTTTACACAAATTCTGGGACTTATTCTGTTTTACAGTGTGGCCAAGATTGTTCATTTGTGGGAGAACGGGTTGTATGCTACCCTAACCACAATTGTATTTCTCGCTGCTACAATTGTGGTAATGGTGGATCTGCTGTTACAGGCTCCTGTAGCTGTTGCACCCCTGGTCCGTGTGGTGGTTGCACACCCTCATGTCCATCTGGTCAA
>CAZLLO010000005.1:0-58705 GCA_964560525.1 uncultured Candidatus Saccharibacteria bacterium
AATCTCTTCCATTAGCTCTATTTAATCCAATTTTTCCAACTATTCGATCAATATCATTAATATTCTCTAATTTACTTCTGATATCTGTTAAACAGTCTTGCTTGTTGTATAGCTTTTCTACTATGTTTAATCTTTCGTCTATACTTTTCTTGTCTATGAGCGGATTTAAGATCCACGAGTAGAGTAATCTTCTTCCCATTCGGGTAGAGGTTCGATCTAGTACTCCAAAGAGTGAGTCTGAGATATTTCCACTGTATGCACTTGCTACTAGTTCTAGGTTTCTAATGGTTGCTCTGTCTAGGATCATGGTTCTGTCTGTATTTACTCGTTTTGGTTTGAGTATATGCTTTGGATCCATGAGTTGGGTTTCTTTGATGTATTGAAGTCCCATTCCTACTGCTATGATATCTCCATTGTCTTGTGAGATATCCAAGCTTTCCATATTTTTAATATCGTAGAATTCTTTTACTATTTCTGTAGCATAGTCTTTGTTCTTTAATCCTTTTTCTACAAAGTGTACTGGGGTATTTGGAAAGAGTAGGGTATCCTCTCCTTCTATGACTAGTATTTCTTCTGGGTAATATGATGAAAGGATATTGCTTACACTGTTCTCTGTATATTTCTCGGTTATGAGTAACGACTCTCCTGTTGATACATCACAGAGTGATACTGAGAGAGTTTTCTTTTCTAAGTAGAAGCTTGCTAGGTAAGAGTTCTTTACTGCATTGGCTTCGTCTCCATCTAGGGTTCCGGGTGTTACTATTCTTGTTACTCCTCGTTTGACTATTCCTTTTGCAAATTTTGGGTCTTCTAATTGGTCTACTACTACTACACAGTAGCCTGCTGATATGAGTTTTGGTAAGTATTGGTCTATGGCTTTGTGTGGGAATCCTGCTAATGGTACGTTGTTGTTTTCTTTGTTTCTAGCGGTTAGGGTTATGTTTAATACCTTTGATGTTAGTTTGGCATCGTCTCCAAAGGATTCGAAGAAATCTCCCATTCTGTAGAGTAGTATTTTATCTGGGTATTGCTTCTTAAAACCCATATATTGTTTCATCATTGGTGTGTCTTCCATGTACAGAAAGTATATCATAGAAACCTATAATGAGAGAAATAGGTATTGCTAAGAAAAGGGCTCCTGTACATCAGTACAAATAGGAGCCCTTTATTAGGCGGTGGGGAAAAGGTTGATATGACGCAACACTAAAAGTCATGATACCATTAAGAAGTACTACCGTTAAATAGTTTTGAATTTTTCTTTCACACAATCAACAAGTGCCAATGGAATCTCTTTTTCAAGAAGATTATCTAGAAAGCTTTTGGCTTCTTCACTTAGATTTTTTTGAGATCCATGTTTAGTAATCCTGCGAAGGATACTAAAAAACACCTTTGTTTCATCTGTTTCTTTCTCTTGTAATATTTGCATCATTATATTTTTTGCAAAAATCTCATTACAAGAGCCAGAAGAAGTTAAGCCCCAATAAACAAGGACTTCATCCTTGTCTAAGGTGCCGGAGTCTCTAACGACTCTTAACAATCCTTCTTTTTGGCGAGAATCGCCCAAATGTTCTACCATAGAGGCTAGCATTACAGCAAAAGCTCTTCTCATATACCACAACCTTTTTTTAATGATCCTTTTCCCGTGCATATTATAGGGTAAAATGGGGATTATTAAAAGAAGAAGCATTTATCTAATAATTTGATAGAATAAATGATGATTACATTATTCATACTAGTTGGTTTACCATTCTCGGGGAAATCAACATTGTTAAAATCCGTCTCAGAGCTTACTAATATCAAAACAATATCTTTTGATATTCTTTGGAAAGAATTAGAACAAAATCCGAATGAAAAAGATAAACTATCTTTTGAATATGTAACAGAAATTATAGATAAAAGGATAGCCCAATTACTTAGAGAAGGGTACTCCGTTATGTATGATTCCTTAAATGATACTCCCGATCAAAGAGAAAGACTGTCTAACATTGCAAAGGATACAAATGCTTCATCCTTAATCATCTACCTTGATACACCTTTAGAGATTGTAAGATCTAGGAGATTTGAAAATACAAAGAATTTGAAAAGACATCTGGTAGATGATCAGAATTTTGATAAATCAATTAAGAAATTTGTTATTCCAACTGAGAACGTTTTGATGTTTAGATACGATGATGATATTACACTATGGATAAAAGAAAACCTTAGTGAATATTTAAGATAGGTTATCTCCCCAATATCAACTTTGATTCTTCTTCAGATACAACCTTTCTAGCCTCTGCAATATCCTCAGCACAAACAGAAACACCATATATACCAGTTTGTACACAATGCCTTAATAATGGTTTACTATCCTCAACAATAGCTATAACTCGACTATCCTTAACCCTAGCAACATCCAATACATTATCTATAACCTTAAATACACTATTCCTACTCAAATCATACTTAGCATTCTCATCATTAACCTTAAACCCTTGCATCTGCTTAGCAATCCTAGGCATATTCAAAATCAAACCATCCATCTTAGTATTGAGAATATCATCAGCAAGAATAATCTCTGATGGGTTATCCAAAATAGCATAAACCTTAAATGAAGAAGTACGTCTCATGCCCTCTGCAGAAAGCTGCTTCTTAAATTCCTTCATCATATCCTCATTCATAGGGGAGTGTAGTGCAACAGAAACATTCCTCTTTTTATGCACATTCCTAACTCTTTTAACGATCTTAATAACTCTTTTAAGTAACGGAAGATTGTTTACATAGTGAGTAGCACCATATATCTCACCAGAGAGAGTAGCATCCTCAAATTCCTTACCTCTGGTTAAAGCTCTAAATTGATTAATAGTTGCAGAACCAATAGACACAACAACCTCATTTCCTTCGGCCAATTCAACATATCTCAAAATCTTCTCAGTGATTCTTGCAGTATAGTCTAAGAATTTCTTGTCCTCTACATATGCAAGTAGGTGCCTACCTTCGTTAATCATAATCTCATCCAAATCAATATACACAATACCATTAGAATTACCTACATAATCAAAGAGCTTTGTAGGCTCAATATTACCCATACTAAATACCCTAGTAGCACATGGGGGTAGGGTAAAGTCCTTTTTAATCATCAAACCCGGAGCTTCAACTTCTTGCTCCGCTTGTATTTCTTGCTGTTGTTTTTCTTCTTTCAAAAGATTAACACCATCACCATATGTTTCTACAACAGGATGCACTTCTTCTCTCTGATTCTGTTTTTGTTCTCTGTATATACTACCTGTATTACCATCTATTCTAACCCAATCACCATCCTTAAGTATTTCTGAAGCTTTTGAAGCACCAACTATAGCTGGGATTTTCATTTCTCTACACAATATTGCAGTATCGCTAGTAATACCACCAAAATCCATAATGACACCACCACAAGACATAATCATGGATTCCATATCCGTGGAATATCGCTTAATCAAAAGAACATCTTCTTTGGTATATGTTTTACCTGTAGGATTATCAACGATTACAATATTACCAATACTAACGCCAAAACTTGCTCCAATACCTGAAACCAAAAGATCTTCTTTATTTACTTGATTACTCTCTTCAATCTTTTCTTTCTTTACTCTTGCCGCATTAATCAGGGTTTCTATTTTACTAGTTATGCTAGAGCTATTTTTCATAACCATCTTTTGAGCACCAGAAATTGCCTGATTATTAATCATTTCCTGCATCTGATATTTACCCAAGAAAGCAAGAATTAAATCTCTCAATGTTTTCTGCGTTACTTCCATCTCAGAAATATGTACACGATTTGAAAGGACTTCAGAAATCAAAGGTTTGTTTTGTAATATCCAAACCCTACCACCAGAGAGTACCCATTCAATATTTTGTGGTAATCTAGATTTATTTTCTACAATCAATGCTATCTTGGAAATCTCCTGTGTTTCCTTATCTCCCAATTTTGGCTTATGACTCCATCCAGCAGATATCTTTATCTTCTCATCATTGCTTCTTCTGCTATTTCCACTGTTCATATTTCTTACTTTCATCCATTCTTGAGGTGCAATATGTTTTTCAATGACACTTAGATCACGTTTGTTCAAAAGATATGAATCTGGAGTAACTTCACCAGTGGATATAACATCACCAAGACCATATACAGCTTCAATACCTAATCTTGTATTATCTTGAGTTATTGGATCAACGGTAAATACAACACCAGATATTTCAGCCTGAACCATCTTTTGTACTACAATAGCAAGTTTGACTTCTGCCAAATCGATATCCATTTTAGAAGCATATGCAACAACATCATCAGTAAAAAGGGATGCATATACTTTCTTAATAGCGCTTTTTAAATCCTCAAATTTTCTTACATTTAACTCCGTAGAAAAGATACCACTAAAGGAGACACTTTCATTCTCTGAAAAAACAACCGAAGATCTTACAGACACCCAAGCATCAGAGAAACCTGAGAGCCTAGTATATGCGCTTAAGATATCTTCTTGAACATCCTGGGCAAACTCTTGTCCTTGAAAAGCATAATATACTTCTTCTCCCTCTGGATTCCTTCCTTTATCTAGTAGCTTTTGTTTACTATTTTCTAATGATTTAGTACAAAAATCTGTATATACAGTACTAGATACAACAAAGAATTCAGGGACAGGAACATCCATCTCCTTAAGATGGAATAGGCTAAGTCCTTTTCTTCCAACCTTGTTTTCATTTAATTCTTTAGATGAGAAATCTTCAAAAAAGAAAACATTATTCTTTTTCGTTATGGCATTTTCCATTGTACTGGGCAGTTAAATAATAATGGTATATATACTAAACAATACCTTTAGCTTTTAATTTTTGCAAGTCTATATAGAACTCATAGAATATCTGAAGTAATACCATGAATGGTACAGCTACCAAAGCTCCAAATACACCAAAAAGAATTAAGAATATGAAAACACCCAACATAATAACCACAGGTTTGAGACCAATCGCATTCCCCATGATCTTAGGGATTATTAAATTGTTTTCAATCTGCTGATAGATTATAAAGACACCAATTAAGATAACAGCACCTAGTGGTCCAACTGTTAGAAGTGCTACCAATGCAGCAATTAAAGTAGCTATTGTAGCTCCAATACCAGGTACCGCATCTAAAATAGCAATCATAACAGCCAATGGCAATGCAAACGGTACGTTTAGTATAGTTAAGAGAATTCCTGCGAAGATACCCGTAATAGTACTAATAGTTGCCTGACCTAACATCCATCTTCCTAGTTTCCTTTCAACATCAATAACCAATTTCTTGACCCTATCTCTTTTCTCATCAGAAACTATTCTTATCAATCCGAAATCGAGTAGAGAGTCATGTTCTAAAACAAGATATATTGAGAGGATTAAAGATGAAACTAATAGTCCTGTTGTGCTAAAGACACTAGACACAGCACTTGTTACATTTTTGAGACTTTCTCCTGTTGTAATATTCTGCAAGCTATTGGATACGAAATTCGTTATATCTTGAGCATTAATACTTGTTGATCCGAATGTAAATCCATGGAAATTAGCAACTGTATTTTTTACCCACTCTGGGAATGCTTTAGCCAAATCTCCTACCTGTCCAGCTAATGGAACTATCACAATAGAAAGGAGGGAAAGGATAATTACAACAGCAACGATGTATGTTATGACAACAGCCCAACCCTTGTGAATACGCTTTGACATTAACCAGGTTACAACAGGTCTTGCTGCAGATGTAAATACAAACCCAAAGAAAAGAAATAGTGCAACCGCAACTAGTTGGCTACCAAAGAATATGATACCCAGAATTAGTAATACCAAAGCTAAAAGCTCCCATGAGAACTGAACAACTATAACAGGCTTTTCTTTTCCTATTTTCTCATTGTATTTTACTGCCTCTCGGAGATCTTCGAGACCTTTTTTTTGCTCTTCTTTTATCTGTTTATCCGTATCTCTAAATGAAAATATTTTTCCCATTGCCTTTATGTATAATTTACTTCTCCTATTATATCAATAATAAACAAAAGAGGGGAGAGCTACTCCCCTCAAACACTACATAAACAGTAGGGCTATTGTTTTCTTTGTTTAATATACATAACAGAGGTAGTGGTTATACCACCAACTAATGCAAGTATTGCAAAGAACCATACTAACTTATTACCTGCTAAGAAATCAGCAACATTATCTAGATCACCATCTGCAACAGGTATAGATGCATCATCCACAGCATCACCATTAACACTGCTTTCAGGAGAGTATATTACCTTTATTCTTCCTACCAATGCAGTTTCATTGCCTGCGGTATCCTTTATAACTACATTAAAAACGTTCGAGCCACTATCTAAAGCAATACTTACAATCTTAAAATATCCCTTTTCGTTACATGTAGCACTGTAATAATCCGTGCCTCTTTTAACTGTAACTTGAGCATCTTTTTCTGCAGTACCAGTTACTGTAAATGTCTGAGTTCCAACCTCTGTTGGGAATTTAACATCTGCAAGCACAGGAGCTGTCCTATCCACTACAACTGTTTGAATAGCAGATTGAGAAGAAAGATGTCTCATAGGGAAGCCTTTAACACTTGCAACTGCTATCTTGTATTCACCTTCCTGACTAAGTGCAACATTGTAAAGATATTCACCCTTGTTATTAACTTTTACAGAACCTATCTTTTCATCATTGAGATATACAAGCACAGTATCATAACCTTTGGCATTACCAGCAACAGATACATTTTCTCCATTAGTGATAGAAGGAATTTCCTCAAAAGAAGGGGACACTAAAGAAGTATCCAATTTGGGATTACTGTTGTATTTCACAAAAGAATAAATACCAAAACCTACAAGTAACAATCCCAAAACAATAAAAATAGAGCCAACTAATTTAGAAACTCTCTCAGGATCTTGAGGTTTTTTTACATCAACCTTAGAAGTCATTGTTTCTTCTTTTTTTAATTTGATCTCTTTTTTCGTAACTTTGGGAGCAGTATTTACAGATTTAGATTTTTTCATCCCCGCTAAACCTATATTAAAATTTATATAGTTCTACATAAAGGATAATATAATAACGAAATTAATGCAACTATGGTCAAAAACTAGTAAAATATACATATGCGAAAAAGCAAACTACTAAAAGTCGGGGTAACCGTCTTCATAATACTATTACTTCTAACTTTGTTAGCTTTCTTGTTCATATACCCAGCATACAACAAGATTTCAATAATCTTTAATGATTTAAATCCATACAGAGTTTCTAAGAATGTATATATGTCGGTTTTAACTAGGGTCTCACCTTCTCTTGATACTTTCGAATCACAAGCCCTTTCAGAAAAATCCATAGAGGATTACCTAGATGCAGAAAATCAAATAGGACAAACAGTATTAGAAGATCAGAATACAAAATTGCAAATAGACTCGGTAAATATTCTCGGAAGAATATCTGAGGGAGGAGATTCTAAGGCTATGCTAAAAGGTTTCTGGCATTTCCCAACTTCTTCATATCCAGGAGAGCAAGGCAATGTCGTAATTGTCGGCCATAGATTTCAATATCTTCCACCTGCAAAAAATACATTCTTTTATCTTGATCGTGTGCAGATAGGGGATAGTATCAAAGTATTTGGGGATTCAGGCGAATATACCTACATAGTAACCAATATTAGAGTCACAGAACCTAATGATATCTCTGTACTAAAGAAAACAGATGACTACAGATTAACGGTAATAACTTGCACTCCATTGTGGACTTCACACCAAAGGCTTGTTATAACAGCTAAACTAGACAAATTATACAAAAAAGTGTAGACTTTTCGAGCTAAATATAAGTTAAAAATATTAAAAAATGAACGATTTTTACCAAAGAAAAGACATTAGCAAAGATACTATAGAATTTGAAATTACAATACCAAAGGATAGTTTCAAAGCAAGCTATGAAGCAATGATGAAAGATAAGGTAAAGGGAACAGATATCAAGGGCTTTAGAAAAGGAAAAGTTCCAACACAATTAGTAGAAACACAACTCAAGCAAACTGTAAAACTCGAGACATTAGAGAAAGTAGCTCCTTTGTATATCTCTACTGCTATCCAGAAAGAAAACTTAGATCCAATAGCACCTCCAGAATACAAGGATCTTCCAAAGTTAGAAGATGATACTGACTTAAAGTTAACAATCGTTGTAACTGTAATGCCTGAGTTTAAACTTGGGAATATGAAGAAAGTTAAAGTAGAGAAAGAAGAAGCTATTATTTCAAAAGCTGAGATGGAAGATGCATTGAACGATATTCAAAAGAATTACAAAACAAAAGAAAAGGAAATTAATGATGCCTGGGCAGTAGAAATAGGAACGATGTTAAAATTGAAGGATGTAAAAGACATCAAGGATTTGAGAAAGCAGATAGAGGAAGCGTTAAAAGCTCAAAAAGCACATATGCTCTTACACCAAAGGCAAGAGAAAGCTTTAGATGAAGCTATTAAGATTTGTGATATTAAAATTCCACTTCCAGCTATCAAGTATGAAGCACAAGAGAGGGAAAGATCTTTCAGATATGATATGCAGCAAAGAGGTGTTAAAGTTGAGGATTTTGTTAAGTCACAAAATCTAACAATTGAAAAAATGAGAGAGCTTTGGGAGAAGGATTCAAAGGAAGCATTGGAAACAGATACTTTCTTGAAGATGTATATGAAAGAGCATAAGATTGAGATGAGTGAAGAAGAGCTCCAGAAGAGAATTGCAGATTTAAAAAAGAATGCACCTAAGGGTACAGATATGAGTGTATACGATGATGAGAACTGGCAGGCATATGTTAAAAATGTTGATTTAAAGCAAAGAGCTTTTGAAGAATTTATTAAAGAAGTGCTAGGGGAAGAGGTACACAAGGATTAATTAATTTAATCTTTTAAATATATGTATTTAATACCTACAGTTATCGAGAAGGATAGGGATGGCGAGAGAGCATATGACATATACTCTAGACTTCTTAAGGATCGAATTATATTCGTCACAGGGATAATTGATGTAGAAATGGCAAATATTATTGTTGCTCAATTACTTTTCCTCGAGAAAGAAAATCCTAACGAGCCTATCCAAATGTTCATAAATACTCCAGGTGGAGTTATTACTGCTGGCATGGCGATATTAGATACCATGAACTATATTAAGTGCGATATTTCAACAATAGCTGTAGGCTTAGCGGCATCAATGGGGAGTATTCTTCTTGCCAATGGTAAAAAAGGCCAAAGATTTGCGTTACCAAATAGCAAAATTCATATCCATCAACCTTTAGGTGGAGTAGAGGGGCAAGCAAGTGATATCGCCATTGAGGCAGAGGAAATCCTTAAGAATAGAACTGTACTTTATGAATTCTTAGCAGAAAAAACAGGAAGAGACATTAAAGAGATAGAGAAAGACGCAGATAGAGATAAATATTTTACTGCAAGGGAAGCAAAAGAATATGGCCTTATTGATAAAGTTATCAAAAAGCGATAAGAAAGTGGTTGGAATAGGTTTGATAATAGGATAAGATATTCTTGTCAATGCATTAAATTATCAGTAAAACATAATGGATATACAAGAAAGTAAAGGAGAAGTTAGTCCTTTTAATCAAATAGAGACGGAAATAAAGGGTTTCATAGAGGGTAATACTCAACCATATCTTAAAGTAATTGATAATACATCGGCTGAGGATTTTTACACAACACTTAAAGAAGAGATAGAATCTCCAGCGTTTGAAGAGTACAAACCAAGAATTGAGTCTTTGCCGCTTGGGGTCTTACAGTTTAATAAGGTTGTGCAGGAGATGCATATTGGTGGTGTTGAATACCACGAAGGTGTAAAGGGTGTATTAATAGATACTTCAAAAACAACGGTCGGTGTAGTAGCACTTGATTTGAGTGATAACCGAATATCTCTTTTAGTAAAGTCCCTAAGTAACCGAGATGTTGAAGATTTCAGGAATCTCAGACCTAATACATATGCCCATAAAACAATTGGAAGCTAGTTAGATTGAAAAATCACTTAATACAAGATAGAATACACACTGTTGTTTAATAATACATGGACGATTAGCTCAGCTGGTTAGAGCATCACATTGACATTGTGGAGGTCACAGGTTCGAGCCCTGTATCGTCCAGTTGTTAGGACACAAAACTAACAGCAATAAACATCACACCTACAAATATTAAGATTATTGGCAAAGACCAAAGACTGCCAAACTTTTTAATACTTGCATCCTGCGGTTTTTCCTCCAAATACACAACATCCACCATATCTCCAACCTTAAACTTGTTCTTGTTTGCAAATCCATGCCCAGATTCCACTACATATTTCTCTCCATCTTTGGCCTCAAATTCAAATACAGGAGCATATGAGTATGATGCTGTGGTAAAGCCATCTGCATCTTGAGATTGAGATTCTTTTTGTCTAATTTCAGTTATTTTTGCGGAGATGGTAACACCATTATTCACTAGCTTCTTGGCTTTAAAAAACTGAATCCCTCCAAATACTAGAAAGATTATTCCTACCAGTAATAGTACAATGTTCATAAATATATAGATTAATTTAGATCTATTCCATTATACCTAATATTTTAAATTGTATATAATGAAATTATGAAAAAAAGGAAATTGTTCAATTCTATTCTGCTTCTTCCCATATCTCCGATATTTCTCTCACTCTGCTTTTGGTGGTCATCAATTTCTTTCATACAAGAGGAATATATAAAATACCTTGCACTGGGAGGATTTGTGCTTGGGATATTAATAGACATACTGATTTACAAAAAATATATCAATAAGGATTTATCAAATACCCTTATTATACTGGCATATCTTTTCTATACTGTCTGCGTTTTGGGTTTCTTTATGGGAGTACCTGTTTTCAATATCTTTGTATGTATCCCGTTTGCACTGTACATTACGCAATATAATCCAAAATGGTTAAGAACTTTTAACGTGTTTTCTTCTTCCGTAATCTTTGCAATATGTTGTGCTTCTGCATACCTTGCTTTAAAAAGCACTTCGACTATTCATGATTTAGAGGGGATGTTTAACTTGCATGGAATATTAAATATGAATATCCTATACATAATAATTATCGTTGGTGGGATAGGGTTAATCGCTTTTAACTATCTATTAACTAAGTACTCAAGAACGATATTTACGAAAATCGTCAAACATTCCTAATCTTTTTGAACCTGTGTCTTGTACATATTTGAATACAAGCCATCATTGAGCATAAGAGAAGTATGATCTCCATCTTCGGCTATTCTACCATTGTCTATAACAATGATTCGCTTTGCTTTTCTTACGGTAGCAAATCTATGAGAAACTATTAAAGTCGTTTTGTTCTTAGCATTTGCTCTTATACTATCAAATATCTTCTCTTCGGATAGAGCATCCACCGCACTAGTAGGTTCATCAAGAATTAGTAACTTCGCATCTCTGTAAAATGCTCTTGCTATAGCTAACTTCTGCCACTGACCACCAGAGAGTTGAATCCCTCCCTTTATCTCCCTTGAAAGGAAAGTATCATAACCTAAAGGAAGTTTTGCAATTGTGTCATGAATATCCGCTTGCTTCGCAGCAGTTTCTAAATTTTCTTTTGTTCTTTTCTTGTCTACATCTCCTACAAAAATATTATCCTTCGCCATAATGCTAAGTTGATTAAAAGATTGTGAAAGAATACCTACATTTCTGTAATAACTTTCTAAATCCAAATCTTTGATATTTATTCCATTAATACATATTTCTCCCTTGCTAGGATCATATACCCGGAGAATTAGTTTAATCAACGTGGTTTTTCCTGCACCATTCTTACCCACAATAGCTAAATCTTCATCAGAATTAATTTTAAAATTCAAATTCTTTAAGATCCATTTCTTTGTATTGGGGTATTTAAACCAAACATCTCTAAGCTCTAATGAGACACCCTCTTTTGTTTCTGGTAACTTGATCTCACCACTAACAATACTATTTTTCCAGTTTTGGATAGCATAGAACTTTTCAATTATCTTTCTATTACCCAATATCCAAGAGGCATCATAGAAAAGACCTGAGATATCTCCGTTAAACTTCTGATACGAAGCAATTACAAAAGTTAACATACCTACAGATATTTGGCCTTTAATTACCATGTTAATGGCATAAATAATTGCAAATATATAAATAAGAGTAGATGCAAAAGAAGCAATTGTAGACCAAAAATATCTTTTCTTGTGGTTTTTCGCCAATTTGTTACTAAATGCAAGATTTATTTCTTTCGCTTTATCCAAAAGATGATTTCCATAATTAAATACAAAGATTTCTTGATATTTTTCGAAACTCGTAGTAAAGGCAGAATTCTTGTATGACATATATTTCACTTTTTCTTCGCCACGATCGTTCCATATCCCCCAAACTCTCCTTCCGAATTTTTTAACAATCAATGCCGCAGGAATAGAAGCAACAATGGCACAAACCGCAAGTAACGGAGTGATATTGAAAATCGCAAAGAACGAGATTGCAACAACAGGTATCAAAGCTACCAATGACATTCCTGTATACAAGGAATTATATACTGTACTACCATTCCAATTGAGTGTACTTTTGTCATTTATGAACTCTGGATTCTCGTATGCTTGTGGCTCTATCTTAAGATATTGTCGAAGGTATACCTCATCATCAAGATAGGCTACCCACATGCTTGTTATAACATCGAAGTACTGATGAAAATTTGTTATGAATATCCATATTAAGACAACACCTCCAAGTATCCCAATAATAGGATACATGTCTTGTAAACTTCCACCATGGTTAATGACATAAATACTCTTATCTACCAACAGAGCCATTACATAACTAAGTAATAGTGGGTAAAGATTTGTAAGAAACTCTGTGAAGAATAAAGCCCACATCTGCCACGCGAATCTAATATTATGATAATATCTTTTGTATACAAACCATAATAGTTTGAAGATATTTGGTTGTTTAGCTTCTTTTTTCTCTTTTTCCATAAAGCAGATTATACACCCTAAGTGAAATACATTTCACTAGATTATTAATAATAATATGCATATCATTATGTATATAAATTGATTCAAGAAGATATGGATGATTTACACCAAATACAAATGCTCATCCTGAAAGAGTTACTTTTTAAACCCAATTCCAGATTTAGTGAATTGAATATAAAGGGATTAACAAATGATCATTTTTCTTACCATATAAACACCTTAGTAGATTTGGGGTTAGTTAAGAAATCGGACAGAGGATATACCCTTACTAGTAACGGGAAAGAATTCGCAAACAGGATGGACACAGACCAGATACAGATTGAAAAGCAACCAAAGGTTGCAGTTATGGTTATTCCATACAAATATATAAAGGGAAAGAAACATATCCTCATACAAGAGCGAACCAAGGAACCATACTATGGATATCGTGGATTCATGACAGGGAAAGTAAGATTTGGAGAAAAATTAATTGAAACCGCGAGGAGAGAATTAAAGGAAGAGACAGGACTTGAGTGTGATGACTTTAAGATAAAAACACTTTTTCATGACCATGTCATAACCCTAGATGATGGAAAGCTCATGGAAGACAAGCTGTTCTTCATTATTGCTGCAAGAAATCCTACAGGAAAATTAATTTCTACTGAGAATGGGAAGAACTACTGGGCAACAGAAGAGGAATTCTTAAAAATGGATAAGAAATATTACAATGAAACTGCAATTTTCGAAAGTTTCAAACAAAGAGGATCTTTGGATATCTATGAAAATACATATACTGTACAAGAGTTCTAGAGCATAGTATTATTCAATATTATGAATCTTTTTGAAGAATATATTAAAGCAAATAATATAGATATAGAGTTGTTAGAAACTGAGGAATCCACTCGTACTGCACAAGATGCAGCTAATACACATCATGTTCCGCTATCAAATATCGCAAAATCATTAGTTGCAAAGGTAGGAGATAAATTCGTCTTGTATCTAGTACCAGGAGATAGGAAATTAGATCTAGAAAGTATTGGCGGAAGAATGGCTAACGCAGATGAGGTCAAAGAGGTAACAGGATACAGTATTGGTGGTGTTCCTCCTTTTGGTCATTTAACCAAATTAGAAACACATATTATGGACGGCTTCGATTCTAGTAAGATATTATTGGGAGCAGGGGGAAAACCAAATATTGTATTCAAGATTACGCTAGAGAAGCTTAAATCATTAATTTAAGATCTCTGAGATAATTCTTTATCTAATTCCGTAAATATACTTTCTTTGTGACTCTCCAAGAACATTCTATCCTCATCATTTGTAAGCTGTACTAGGGCATCCTCGTAAGAAAACCATTTCGCTTCTTTTACACCATTATCTTCAGGATTAAGTTGTCCCTCTTCAGAAGTAACAAGCAAATACATATGAATTTCCATAGGATATGCTCCAGGAGTATCTTTAGTTATTCCATTTGGATATCTTTCATAGATTCCTAATTCTTCAAAGGAAATCATTTTGTTAATAACCAAACCGCCTATTTCTTCTCTAACTTCTCTTTTTGCTGTAGTAGCATAATCTTCTCCATCATCAACACCACCCCTTGGGAATCCCCACAAATGCTCGTTAGCTAAAGCAATTTGCCCTAAAGAATTTACAACTATTGCACCCGCTCGATACGATACTTTTCTTTCATTCATTTCAATAATGGTATTAAGTTAATCCAGCTTTACACCAAACACATTCAATAGATATACCGCATCTTCTTTAGAGAATTTTGCATTCTTACAGTTATTCTCTCGTATATCAAAAAAATAATTCTTTGCTTCAAGAAAATCACATTCTGAAAGATTACACTTTAGAAATTGAACACCTTTTAATTCTGATTTATGAAAGGAAACTCCTTTAGCTTTAACATATTCAAAATATGATTCTGTTAAATTACATTCAATGAAATTGCTTTTTGTTAAATCTATCTCTACAAAAACGGAGTAGGGCATGTAACATTGTATGAAAGTATTACCAAATCCAAATCTACATTCAAATTTACTCCATTCAATACCAATTAATCTACATTTATTAAATGTACTATCCGTTATTTTTGAATTAATAATTTCTACATTACTAATCTCACAGTTATTAAATGTACAGTTAGTAAATATACAATTCTTTATTTCTTCTTCATTGATATTACATTTTTCAAAACTACATTCTTCATATTCATTATCTTTGAAATCTATATGACCTGTGAAATTTTCTTTTAAATATTCACTCATAGCTTAATATCATTGATATTATCTATACACATCCAAGCACATGCACTACCAAAACCTTTTTTAGAGATGTTAAATGGAGTTTCTAGTTGTTTAACATCACTTAAGAATACAAGGATACAGTAATTTTTGGATTGATAGTATTCATCATATTCTCTCTCAGTAACTTGTATTCCATCTCCATACTCATTCATTATGTTTCTAAATTGTTTTTCATCTAGGTTCTCAAACTGTAAAACCTTTGATACCACAGATGAAACAGTTATTGGTTCTCCTGAGTTTTTGAAAAATACACGCTCACCGACTTTGAGACTATTCCATGGTTTGATCTTGTTAACATACCATCTACTTTCAATGGTTTTTGTACCATTTAATATTTTTGGTATTAATTTCCACGCCTTATTCATTATGGCTACATGATCCATATATCTATTCTATCAAATTCTTTAAATCCTCATAACTATTAACCATCATCAATTTCTGTCTTAACTCATTAGCTCCTTCAAAATCAGAAATATACGCCTTTATATACTTCTTAATAACACTAAAATTCTTTTCATCACCCCAAATCTCATTAAACAACTTTGCATGTTCTAGCAATACATTAAATCTTTCTTCCTCCGAAACATCTTCTCTACCACTAAACATCCAAGGATTGGCAAGAATACCTCTACCAACCATATACCCATCAGTACCATATGTTTTAGTATATTCCTCACCCTGCCTAGAAGAGGTAATATCACCATTCCCAATAATCAATGTAGTAGGGGAAAGTTCATCTCGCATCTTTACAACCTTCTGTATCTCATCCCATCTTGAGGGCACAGCATAACTATCCTTAGCAATCCTCCCATGTACAGTAAGCATATCCAACCCTTGGTTCAGTAAAAATCCAATCCAATTCTCGGTATCAACTGTTGAGTATCCCAACCTCGTTTTAACACTAACAGAAATACTGCCTGCCTCTTGCTTGACTGCTTGAATTATCTCTTTGGCTAATTCAGGCTCCTTAATCAAAGCAGATCCACCACCAGTATTTATCACATTTCGGACAGCACATCCCATGTTAATATCAAATCCATCGGGTTTTAACTCTTTAATTTCTCTAACCGTCTTAGCAAAATCCTCAGGGATATTTCCCCAAAGTTGTATAACAATCGGACGTTCAATCTCACTAAACTGTATCCTATGAACCACCTTCTCCTTACCAACAGAGCAATACCCTTCAACATTCATAAACTCAGTAAAAGAAACATCTGGTTTACCAATCCCACATAAGATTTGCCTAAAAACAGTATCCGTAACATCCTCCATAGGGGAGAGCATGGACAAAAAACCTTTTTCTTGTTTAATAGCTTGGAATATATTCATAGGGACATTCTACCACAAGGGCAGCCCTAGGGCTGCCCTTGCACAACAACCAAATTTACAATAAACTAAACTAACAGATAAAATCTGCCCAAAAAGATGGAAGTTAAAAATAAAGTTTCGGATAGTTCCGGACAACAACTACTCACAGGCACTAAAATCGATTCGTATTCGATGATTTTATTGTACTCTTTTCAGGATTTTCTGAGATGGTGGTATCTAAGAATGCCTATTTGGCATCTTCGAAAACTTAATCGCTTAAGTATTGTTGTAGATGATCAGCTTTCCCTTTCTCTTCTGGCCAAAACTTTCTTTATTCCATGGCATAGAGATTATTCTGCAATGGGGATAGTATTTGGAATCGCAATGAGAATATTATACCTTCCCTTGGCGCTATCTATATACATTGTAATTGTACTTGCATATTTAGTGGTTATACTAATCTGGTTACTACTTCCTATTGCCACACTCACCTTTATATTTACTTCTTTGCTTAAATAGCTATGGCTCTAGATTTTGGAATGCAACAAAAAACAATCTGTGGATATCATAAAAAGGATACGAATAGGGTTGGCATTATAGAAAAGAAATACCCTATGATAGAAACGGAAAATGAGGCTACTTTCATGGTCACACGTGATCATTTTTTCTCAATTTCCACACAACAAATTTCTTCTGTACTAACAAATTTTCTTCGATACAAGAAATTCAATGATTTCAAGCGAATAGCTGCCAACATATTAATAATTCCAGGAATACTCGTAGCATTCGGTTTCATATTGAAATATGCCGATTTATTAACAGCAGTACCATGGGTTATAAGTTTCTTGCAAAGCAAAATAAGTGCGCTATTTTTTGGACTCTCAATCGTGGGTGTCATAACCTTATGGCATGATTTTTATGAAGAAAAAAGCCATCCTATTAGATTACCTATTGCCAAACAAATCTCTCAAAAGGAATTAGATGAGATTCGTGGTACAGGATTTAAATTTGGAAGATACGGACATCTTGAAATTGTAAATTTTGCAAGTCAAGAAACCTTAGAACTATTATGCAACTTCACAAAGGATGATAAATTCTCAACATATGAGATATACAGATCATTCTTTGATGAGAACTATGAAATACAACAGATAATTAGAAGATCTGGGATAGATATACAATGGAATGAATTAGAAAAAGATTTTAATGTTAGCAAAGAAACACTTCCAGAATACGGGATTTCCGCATACCGAAGCCTATTAACATACGCACTAGAAGAAGCACTCTTAACCGAAAGTCGAGATTTACAACCACAACATATATTCTTAGCCATAACAAGAATATTCCCAGTACTACAGAAATATCTTCAAACAAAGAATATAACTCTAGATATTCTCAGAGAAATATGTCTGTACAACAACAAGATAGTATACAAAAAGCAAAAAACGAACTTATTCGATATCACAATACCATATTACAAAAAGGGTGGAATAGCTCGACAGTGGGTATATGGATACACCTTTATCTTAAGTCATTTTAGCAAAGATCTAAATGAGGTCGTAGCAGAATCAAAGGATATCTTTGGTATTGGACATGAAGAAGAAATTGAAAGCTTGGTTTCCATCTTAGGTAAGATGTCTAACCGAAATGCACTTCTTTTGGGAGAAGCTGGTGTAGGAAAATCTAGTTTAATACTTGGTGTTGCACAAAGAATTAACACAGCAGATGTCCCTCCACAATTAAAGGACAAAAGAGTTGTACAGCTTGATATCAGTGGACTTGTCGCACAATCTGCAAATGGTAATTTAGAAGAATTAATAATCAAATCAATGAAAGAATTGGAAAACGCTGGAAATACAATTCTTTACATCGACGAGATGCAAGAATTAATACCAGCAAAGGCAGAGGAATCTGGACAATCCATAGCAGGTATTATGCTTCCATACATAATGAACAGCAAATTCCCAATAATTGGGACAGTAAATTATGCAGATTACAAGAAATATTTTTACAGTAATGAATCTCTCAGACAAAGCTTTACAAATATTGAAGTAAAAGAAGTAAGTACAACAAACACATTAAAGATACTGGAAACAAAAGTAAATGAATTAGAGACCAATTTTAATTGCTTTATAACTTTCCCAACTTTAGTAGCTTCTGTAGAGTTAGCACAAAGATATGTACGTGATAGAAAGCTTCCAAGCAGTGCAGTACAGACAATAGAATCTACATGTTCATGGGCACAATCAAATAATATCCAGAAGATAACCTCTGAACATGTTTCTAAAGCTCTTTCTATACAAAAAAATATTAGCATAACAGAAATAGACCAAGAAGAAAGTAACAAGTTGAGAAAATTAGAAGAGAATATTAAGGCTAGAGTGGTAGGACAAGATGAAGCTGTCATCGCGATAACAGAAGCTTTAAGAAGAGCAAGAACTGACATTAGAAACCCAGACAAACCAATAGGCACATTCCTCTTCATAGGACCTACTGGTGTAGGTAAAACATACTTGGCAAAAGTAGTTGGGGAAGAATTCTTTGGTAACAAACAAGATATTATCCGTGTAGATATGTCAGAGTATCAGGAAGTAAATAGTATTGAGAAATTCTTAGGTGCTTCAGGACAAACCAATATTCTAGGACAAACAGCGATTTCTTTAATTGATAGAGTTAAATCAAATCCATATACAGTTGTTTTGTTTGATGAAATCGAAAAAGCACATCCAGATATCTTAAACCTATTCCTTCAAATGTTCGATGAAGGGAGATTAACTAGTACTGCAGGAGAAACAGTAGATTTTACAAATACCATAATTATTTGTACAAGTAATATTGGAAGTAAGATTCTTCTAGATTCATTAGAAAAAGATGCATCTCTTTGGAATGAAGCCAAGGATAGGGCCCTTATGGAGCTAAGACAATATCTTAAGCCAGAACTTCTAAACCGTTTTGATAAGGTAATTGTATTTGCTCCACATGATGTAAACAACCTAACTCAAATTTCTAATTTGTTGTTAGCGGAATTAGCAAAAAGACTCTCTGAAAAAGGCATTATACTTAAATGGTCAGACCAGATCCCTATGCTCATTGCTAACAAATCCAATGAACCAGGAATGGGTGCAAGGCCAATGAAACGATATATACAAGATAAAGTAGAGGGTCAAATAGCAAAGGAAATGATTGAGGGAAATCTAAAAGCTGGTGCAGAAATAAACGTAAAAGAGAGTTGGATAATATAAGCTGTTGAAAAATGAGGATATATTGCATATAATCCAAGATTGATAATATAAATATTTAAAAGTAATGGGAGCTCTTCCAAAAAGAAAAATTTCAAGCAGTGTACGTGGCCAAAGAAGATCACATAATGCATTGAAAGTTACAGGTATGTCAAAATGTCCTAAATGCGGAAACGTAAAGAGAGAACATTTTGCATGTGCGTTTTGTGGATACTATAAAGATAAAAAAGAAACTAAAAAGTCATAATAATCTATGAAAAGAGCATCTGACCCAAGACACCTAGCACGCATACTTGCTTTACAAAAGCTATTCTCAAGTTATTTCAATAAAAATAATCTAACGGTAGAAGACATTGCTACTGAGGATTTAGTTCAGTTAGATGAGATTGAAGAATATAACCAAGAGCTATTGGAGAAAATCGTTAATGGAGTAGAGGAGAAACAGACGGAAATAGATGACTTAATAACTAAATATGCTCCACAATGGCCAATCTCACAGATGAAGCTAGTTGATTTACAAATTCTTAGGATTGCAATTCTTGAGGGTGTTATTGGAAAAATTACACCTCCAAAGGTCGCAATTGACGAAGCTATTGAAATAGCCAAAGATTTTGGAGGAGATACAAGTAGTAAGTTTGTAAATGGTGTGCTTGGAGCAATATATGAAGAAACCAAGAAAGAAGAAAATAAATGATTAATTATACTGAAATAGAAAAAAACATAGGGATTACATTTAACAATAAAACTTTGTTAGATGTTGCATTAACTCATAGATCATATCTCAACGAACATAGAGAACTTTCATTACAAAACAATGAAAGACTAGAATTTCTTGGAGATGCAGTTTTAGAATTAATAATCTCAAGCCATCTTTTTCGTACATATCCAGAGAAGCCAGAGGGAGACTTAACAAATATTCGAGCAGCTGTTGTAAGAACTGAAAGCTTAGCTGAAGAATCTCGCAAGCTAGGCTTGGGTGAATTCTTACAGATGTCTAAGGGTGAAGCAGAATCGGGTGGTAAGGATAAGGATTATTTGCTTGCAAATACCTTCGAAGCTGTACTTGGGGCAATTTATGAAGACCAGGGTTTTAAGGTTTGTGAAGAATATATTAATAGAACACTATTGTTAAAAATAGACAATATCGTAAATAATAATCTTTTCATAGACCCAAAGACACAAGCACAAGAAATCATTCAGGCACAATTCAAAGTTACTCCTGTTTATGAAGTTATTAAAGAAGAAGGACCAGATCATGATAAAAAGTTTACTGTAGGGCTACATATTAATGGCAAACAAATATCAACAGGAATGGGGTCTAGTAAACAGAAAGCCGAAGAAGATGCTGCACAAAATGCGGTAGTTATGTTAGAAAATAAGGAGAAATCCTTGAATTAATATAGTTCATTTGATAGAATTCATCGTTATGTTAAAAATAAGACTAAAAAGAACAGGAAGAAGAGCTGATCCACACTACAAGATTGTAGTCATGGAAGATAACCAACCAAGAGATGGTAAGGCTATTGCAGAGATTGGATACTATAATCCTAGAAATCATCCTTCAACATTTGATGTTGATCAAGAGCAGGCAAAAAAATGGCTCGCAAATGGAGCACAGCCTACAGGAACTATAGCTCAATACTTTGTCAAATTAGGCCTTCTTAAAGCTCTCAAGAGGGGTTCTACAAAGCCTAAAACTGAGAAGAAGACAAAAGAAGAAAAATAGTAGTATAATAATTAAAATATTTTAATTATTTTGTATATACAAATGAAAGAGCTACTAGAACATATAGTCAAATCTATAGTTAATCACCCTGATGATGTTAAAATTGATGAAAGAGAAAGTGTAGACTTTCCTGGACTTACCATTCTTACAATTGATGTTGCAGAAGATGATAAAGGTGTTGTAATTGGAAGAAAAGGAAGAACAATCAATGCAATTAGAGATTTAATCACAATCAATGCGATTAGAAATGATAAACGAGTCAAAGTATTGATAAAAGATGATAACGCTGGACATAGAGAAGAGGGTGATACTCCTGCACAACAAGTAGAGCAACCATCTTCTGATGGAGATAATATGCTTTACGATGAGATCTAATCTAGTTTACTAGCTTTTACTTCAAATATCTTAATGATATCTGTGTATTGGGTATATGGTGTAAATTGAGAATACAGATTAACGGATACAGTATTCTCTGGAACATAATACCCAGTAACATTCAACTTTGCATCCCATGAATTTGCAGTTTTCTCCAAATCGATATTCTCAATAGATATTATATATGGCGAAGCAGAGTAGAGGCTATTTAAGAAATCTAATATCTGCTCATAGCTTCCAGAATATTCTAAAGGACCACTAACTCCTAATATGAATTTCCCCTGATTAGTTTCTCCCTTTGTGCTTATTTTTATATCTCCTGCAGACAATTTATCTGATTTCAAAGATTTTGATTCTGCTAAATTGTCAATGTAATAGACAAAACTTGAAACTTTCAATGTATTAGGTATGACTTTCTTTGCATTAATTAAATCAACCTGTAACGTAGCTTCATCCATTTTATTTAAAGCTGTTTCTATCGCTTTCAGTTGTTTCTCTTTCTCCAATACCGCATGATATTCATTCTGCGATGCAGTGGCAGCTTTAATCATAGGAACAAAGACAAAAACACCTAGGATTACTAATATAACTACAACTAACATCGGAATAACGATATCCGAGAATTTTATCTTGGATTTCTTAATCCTTTCACTTACAGATTCGATCTCTTTCTTTGTTTTGCTCGCATTGGTCGTATTAAGTGCCATGTTTTTAATCTGAAGAACTTAAGAAATATTCAAACACCATTTTACCGTTGAAAGCAAACGTAGACCTATTAGAAGTATTTCCAACAGATTTTAAGTTTACTTCTTTGACTTCGGGATCATTGCCTAATAAATACCAGAATTTCGAGACATTTTCTAAGTTTGATGCTGTTCCCTCAATTGTGAAAGAAAGATCATTTCCGAATGTAAATTTTGTAATCTGTGCGTTACCACTTTTTGAAGCAATCTTATTTATATATTCTATCGCCCCCTTTGGAGAATATGTCTTTCCCTCGATGTCTTTGTATAGTAAAACCCTGTCAACAACCTCATTACTCGAGATAATTTTCTGAATACTATTTTGTAATTTACTCTCATATGCACTTAAAACCTTCTTTTCATTATTTACCTGTATTTTGGATATAATATTGAAACCAACGATAAAGATAGATATAACTACAAGGATTAGAAGACTAACAATAGAGCCAACGTTAAGTTTCTTTTTCTTTTGTTCAACAATGACCTCTTCTTTTGTAAGGGTTGGGATTAGGTTAATGCTAGTTTCTACAGGAGGGATGTTAGGTTCTTCTTTCTGTAAAGGCTTTACCTCAGGTTTCTCAACTTTAACTTCAGGTGCCTTAACAGGTGCAACTGGCACTTTCTTTACTTCTTGAGTTTTGACTTCTGGGATTGGATTACTCATCTTTTAATGCTAAACCAATAGCAACAGAGTAGGAGGGCCCACTTTTTGCTATTATGTCTTTAAATTTATTATCTATCTTCATAGAGTTCCAAGGTGTCGCAATTGATACATTAACTCCTAAGCTTTTAGCAACATATTCTGTTAATCCTGGTAACAAAGCTCCATCACCATTTAAGATATAGTCTGCAGGAGCTGCTGCAAGGGTTTTATTCTTGTAGAACTCAACACCTCTTCTAACCTCAACTAATATTGATTCTATGATAGGGGATAATACTCCATATATTTTTCCTTCAAGAACATTTTCTACTACTCCATAGTTACGTTTAAATTCTTCTGCTCGCGAATAATCAAAATTAAACTTATTAACCACAGATTGTGTTAGAGAATCAGACCCAATAGCAATACTCTGAGAAAAGACTAAATATCCTTCAGAGAGAATACTCATATCTGTACTATTTGCTCCAAAGTCTAACATTACAAGATCTTTCTTTTTTGTAGAACGATACATTGCTCTTCCCATTGCTACAGATTCGGTCTCAATTGCTGCAAGTTCCAAGCCAGCACTCATAGCGATATTAATGTATATATCAATGATTTTGCGAGGAGCAGCTACTAACAATACTCTTGGAGCATTCTTTTCTTGGTTAAAACCAATTGTAATATAGCTAAGCTGTACTTCATCTAAAGGCATTGGGATATATTGTTTTGCTTCGAAATATACTGCATCTCTTAATTCTTCCTTTTTAACACCTGGAAATTCTAAAAATCGTGTAAATACAGAGAATTCTGGTAGAGCCATTACTACAGATTTATTTTTAATACGGGAAGCATCAAAAAGCTTCTTTAATACATCTACCAATTTTGTTTGGTCTGCTTTGTCTTCACTATTTATGACTCCCTTGGGTGTCATCTGAGAGCCGAGATTAACCAACTCTGGTGTTTCAGAGCCAATATTTCTTAACTCCACAGCTTTCACAGAGTGGGTTCCAAAATCTATACCAACATGGTCGGACAGCTTAGCCATTTTGAGCAGTTTATCAAAGTTTAACTTTTATATTTATATATAATATCAAATCACGTACTAGGAACAAGTATTTATTACTCTCCCAGATACTTATTTAATTCCTTAACTAATTCTTCATAATCTATATCTGTCTTTACTAAATATGATGATGCACCTAAATCAAAAGCTTCCTTTATCACAGCATCACTTGTCATATTCGTAAGAACAACAACAGGGACGTTACCATACTTCTCAGGATTAGCTTTCACGGCTCTGAGGACCTCCAAGCCATCGACTCCTGGCATCATTAAGTCAAGTAATACTAAACCTATTTCTCCTAGCTTCTGAGCCATTGTATCAAGTCCTTGATATCCATCCGCAGCAGTTAAACAGGTATAACCTGCAGTAGCCACTAACTCCTTATATGAATCTAATAATTGCTTATCATCTTCCACTATTAATATTGTTTTCATAGCCTTTTTATTAAAATTTTATTTAATATTTATTTGATGTTAATACTAATATACCACGTTCACAATTACCATACTATTCCTTCAGTAGAAACCACTGCCTGCCTGTATACTTCCTTATTTACTGGAGCTCCAGGAGCTAAATACCACTGTGTAGGATGTGCTTGGACATCAAATCTGATTAGGAAATTATTATCTTTTAATACTGTATATGCAATATTAAATGCGTCTATGTCTACGATATCAGAGTTCAACGGTATTACATATTTTGTATAATCATTAGAATCATCATTCACAAAGCACTTTTCATGCTCATTCCAAAGATTTTGTGCCGAAGTCTTAATAATATATCCCATCTCAGGATCTTCTGTAGATTTAAAGAATCCTATACATATCCAATTCTTGTATCCATATGGCCTAAACTGTATTTCATTACCGTTTGCGTTTTCTCCCAATGCTTGACCATATGTGAGATCAATATCAGAACCAACATTTACCACAAGGTTTGTTAATGGATTGTAGTCTCTTTGCTCATATGAATTGTATACATATACTTCTGAGGGATCAGAGTTTCTAACTGTACGACGAATTAATTCTAAGACGAATTCAGTTTCATTTCTCACTCTTGTCTTATTGCTGGATACAGAAGAGATTTTTACCAATGTAGTAAGCGTAGTAGAGGAGATTAGCATAACGACACCAATAATAACGATAGTTATTAACATCTCTACTAAACTAAATCCCTCATATTTTGTTTTTCTATTTTTCAGTATGTTTATCATAGATTTACTACTGTGAAATATGAATAATCTTTTACATTGTTTCCTTTTGTTATTGTCCCAGAAGAATTTGTTTGTCCAACGATTACCTTAACTATTGCATATTTGGCAGGGGAGCTATAATCGTCACTGATACAAAATATTCTAAAATATTCTCCTTCTTCATCTATCACTCCATACGCAGTTCTTTTTACAATATCATTTGAAAGTTCGTATGTCTTGAAGAGTTCACTCCCGCCACCTTCTTTTTCAAATTGATACTGGCCCTCAACTTTCTGAATTAGATAGCATTCACCACCAGCGTCAGGAAAGAGATTCTCTCCTGTTTGCCTTTCTTGTACTGCAATATTTTGCACCATAGTAGAACCCTCTACTGCATATTGGGTCATCTTGTCTATCACTTCATTTTGTATCATACCTTGCATTGTTCCAACAGCCATCTGCATTAGTACTACAGAAGAGATACCTACAACCATAATAGCAATGAGAGCCTCTACAAAGCCCATTCCTTCATATTTTGTTGTTTCACTTGTGTTTATCATTCTACAATTGATGTACTAATTTTACCTGATAAATTACTAATCACTAACTTATGTATCTTCGATGTCGTACTTTCTGGTGTTATCGTTATCTCAAATGCCTTTGGCGATACTGACAATTCTCCATCTGCTTGGTAGTTTAACAACTGTCCATTAGTACCATAGAAGAATGTCTTTCCTGAGACAGCCTCAAACAAGATATATGCAGGAGTTAAGCCATCGATACTAGAAATAGTGATTGCAGATTTGGGTGGAGTAGCAGAAGAGTCATAACCAGGCACAGAGCGAAGGTGTGATAGTGTTGCAGAGGGATCACAGTAACTTGCAAGATATGACGAATCTGTTGGAATAGGGATATAGGCATTTTTTTCTCCATCAACTGTATCACCGATTTTTAAACTACCTGATGGATCATAGTTTGGGAATAGGGAAGTCGTTTTGACATCTCCATATGTATCAAATGTTGAACACCATTTAAAAACTTTGTATTTATTATCAACACTCATGCTTGAGAAATCTATCCCTAAGCCATATAGCCAACGTTCATCTGGATCCCTTTCTAAAAGCATTGCAGCTCTCTGTACAGAACGAATATCCTGTTCTAAAGTAAGCGAATACTCATTCATTTTGATAGTATTTTGTAACCCTCCGAAAGATGCAAAACTCAGACTTGCTAGAATTACAATAATTCCCATGACAACAAGTAACTCTAACAGTGTGTATGCTTGATAGCTATTCTTTTTGTTTAATTCCAAGGCAGTAAAGAAACAATTCAACAATCTAATTTAACATAGTCAAGGATTAATTTCCACTCAAAGAGAAGCCATCCTTGATATGCCAATCCGAATTATCCAAGCTTAAGACAATATCGGCTAATGGATCTCCACTTTTTTGTGATCCGATATCATTATCTGTTATTGGATTACCCTCAGGTAATAGTCCAATACCATCTCCCGTACAGTAGAATCCTCTCTGATTTTCATCATCAACATCTCCTAGGGAAACACATACCACAACAAATTGCTGATCGGTTTCATCTACAGCATAGTAGTATGTAGCATCCGAACCTCCTTCAAATTGAGAGTCTTCGTCTGTATATGGTTTAAGGATATAGTTATTAGGAGTTCCATTATACCCAAGTGCATATGCGAAGAATTCTTTTTCAATACACGAACTACATGTACCTCCAAGGGTAGGGTAGGATCTATGATCTAGCTTGTATTTTATCAAGGCTGCATAAAGACCTTTTGCAGCATCCATGTGTTTAACATCTTGAGAACGTTGTACAGCATACCTCCCAACAGCAATTCCAATAGCTAAAAGAAGTATTAATATTCCCATGACAATTAGCATTTCTATCAGGGTAAAGGCAGTATATTTCTTCTTCATTGTTCCAATCTATCATATTCCCATAAAATTAAGAAGCGTCGTAAAGAGGGTTTCTCCATACAATACGGATACCACAAATGCGACAGAAAGAAAGGGAACCATTGGGACTTTGGCTCCTTTTAACTTTATTTTTTTAAGCATTATAAATCCTAAAGAATAGAGGAGAGCAAGTAATATGGAAATCCAAAAAAATATTATAAATTGTGATTTAGTTAAAAGAATTCCTAATCCCAATATTATTAAGATATCTCCCATTCCAAAAGATTTCTTGATTAAATTTAAGATCAAGAATACAAGGGTTATTACAAGAGGAAGCAAGAGGTTGGGTAAATTGAAATTAAAGACAAAAAGGATTGCACAAATCCCTAAAAAGATATGGGTTATGTTTTTGGGTATTCCCATATCTTTAAAATCGTAATAGCTAAGAATGAAGAGGAATATTGAAAGGACAAAGAAATAATAAGGAACAGAGTAGAGGACAAAGAATAATCCCGTTAACCCCAACAACAATTCTGATATTGGATAATACGGGTTTATTCTCTTTCCACAACTTTTACATTTTCCAAGAGTTAATATATACCCTAAGATAGGTATTAGTTTCCACCAAGAAAGAGGATTTTTGCAATTTTCGCAATGTGATCCTTGTGTAATGATTTGAGGATACTTATATTTTTTATCAATTCTATACAGTGTAGCATTAAGAAAGCTTGCAATTGCAGCGCCTAAGAAAAATATACAAGCATAAAAAATAAACATTTTTTATTATATCTGTTTGAATAGAATAATAAACCCCTCTTGCGAGGGGTTTAAGAATCGTTTATGAACCTGAATTAAACAGGTGCAGTCCACTTAGTTCCACCATACCAGGTTGATTTATTAGCTCCACCCTCAACAGCATTATATATTGTGCCACCTGATTCATAAGGGACTTTTTTATCTGTTAATGCTTCTGCTGATACAGCGCCAGACAATATCAAAGTACTATCACCAAAGCCATTACCATCACAATAATAACCAAGGTTCTTATCATCTGCAGCACCACCTAAAGATACACATACCAAGACAGCCTGTCCATCACCAACAAAGTAAATATAATCAGCTTCAGTTCCACCATTAAATGCTCCCTGATCTAAATAACTGTAAAGAGGTGCAGTTTCACCATCTATTAAATCTTCTGGTGTTGCTG
The DNA here is from genome assembly GCA_964560525.1 of uncultured Candidatus Saccharibacteria bacterium. Lineage (GTDB taxonomy): Bacteria > Patescibacteriota > Dojkabacteria > SC72 > SC72 > UBA12078. The sequence continues at coordinate 28,695 of CAZLLO010000005.1, forward strand.
CAACAGGGAATTCTCTATGATCTGTATAGTATGCTTGTAATGCAGTATATATCTGCTTCACAGCATCTTGGTGAGCTACCTCGTTTGCTCTGTTAATTGCAAACCTTCCAGCAGTAATACCTACAGCCATAAGGATGATTAAAATACCCATAACGATAAGCATTTCTACTAATGTGAATGCTTCATAGAGATTCTTTCTCATGTTTGATTGGACAGTTTATTAATTTAACTAATTATAGATTACATAAGATTTTATAACGTGTCAATGCCTCAACTATCCAATTGCAGAGGACAGCTGGAACATAGGCATATACACAGCCATTGCAATAAATCCTATGGCTAATCCCATTATAATAAGGAATACTGGTTCTAATACAGAAGACAAACTAGATGTTGCAACATCTACCTCTTCTTTGTAATATTCGGACACTTTAGTTAAGACAGCATCAATCTCTCCTGTTTCTTCTCCAACTGCAATCATGCTACTTACCAAAAGAGGAAAGTACTCACTTCGTGCAATTGGCAATGCTAAAGCACCTCCTTTTTCAACTTCTGATTTAGCATCTAATACAACATCTTTAAACACACTATTACTCAAAGATGAGGCGGTAAGTTCTAATGCTTTGATAATTGATAGACCACTTCCAAGCAATAAAGCTAAGATTCTTGTAAATTGAGAAAGTTGCATCTTGGTTATTATCCCACCAACCACAGGGATTTTCAGAACTAATTTATCAAAGGTTCTTTTTCCCTTATGAGAGCCAAGGTAGTACTTTCCACCAATAACAAGAACAGCTATGACTACCAACATTGCCCACCAATAATTGATAAAGAAATCACTGATATTCATAAGTAATTTCGTAGCAAATGGTAACTCAGCATTAAAGTCTGCGTATATACTTGCCATAGAAGGGACAAGTACAAACATCATCAAAATAACAACAGCAACAATGACCAATAGAATAATTGCAGGATAAATCATTGCAGATTTAAGCTTGCTACTCAAGCTGTTCTTTTCTTCCAATTCGGTAGCTAACCTTTCCAATATAATTTCCAACTTACCACTTTCTTCACCAGCTTCTATTAAGTTTAAAGTAATTTCATCAAAAATCTCTTCTTGTGCTCTGAATGAATTTGATAAAGATTTTCCAGATTGAACAGAGGTTAAAACATCCTTAAGTGTTCTTCTGAAAAATGGGTTTTCTACCTGTTGTGTCATAATTTCGAGCGCACGTGTCAAAGGCAATCCAGCACCAACCATGGTAGACATCTGTCTCATAAAAATAACCTTTTCTTTCATAGGGATACCACCAATATTGACTTCAGAGAGCCTTTCAAAATCTATACCCATAGATTCTTTTATGGTTACTACGATCAAACCTCTATCGTGAAGAATATCCGTAACAGCATTACCATCTCTAGCTTCCACAACACCGTTTACAACTTTTCCTTTTACATCACGTGCTGAATATTTGTATTTTTTCATAATTTTTAATTTTTAAGCAATCTTAAAACTTCTTCTGGGAATACTGCATATTCCTGAGCCTTAGGTACAGAGATAGCACCCTCTCGGACAAGGTTTACTAGCGATTTCTCAAGTGAAATCATACCTATATCAGAGCTAGTTCTGATAACATTATCTATTTGGTTGGATTTTCCTTCTCTTATGAGATTTCCAACAGCAGAATTCTTTAACATAATCTCAGACACAGCTCTTCTACCACCTTTTTCAAGAGGTATAAGTCTTTGAGCCACAACTGCTTCTAAAATATTGGCTAACTGTGCTCTTACTTGTTGTTGTTGGTTCTCAGGGAACACATCAATAATACGATCAATTGTTTGAGAAGCACTATTCGTGTGTAATGTTGCAAATACCAAATGCCCTGTCTCTGCCAAAGTAATAGTTGCTGATATAGTTTCATAATCTCTCATTTCACCAACAAGGATTACATCCGGATCTTGACGAAGAGCACTTCTTAAAGCTATCTCCCACGAATGAGTATCATCATTCATCTCTCTTTGATCTATCAACGCTTTCTTACCTTCAAATACATACTCGATAGGGTCCTCTATCGTTACAATATGAGCGAATCTTGTTCGGTTTACATCTTCCAAAAGTGCTGCAAGTGTCGTACTTTTACCATGTCCAGTAGGTCCTGTTACTAAAACAAGTCCTTGTTTCAATTTTGTGAATTGATGATAAAGCTGGGGTAACATAAGTTCTTCAATAGTACGAATCCTCGCAGGAATAAGTCTGAATGCTGCACAAAGATTTTTCATAGAATAGAAAGCGTTCACTCTGAATCTTGCATTCATAGCACCGCTATATGTATATGCGAAATCTATTTCTCTGTTTACTTCAAGAAGTTCTTTCTTTTCATCGTTCAAAACACCAAAGATTAGCTCCTCAGCATCTTCAGGATTTAATATTCTTTCTCCAACTTCCTGTAATTCACCATCAATTCTAATAACAGGTGGATATCCAACAGCAATATGTAAGTCAGATGCATTTTTGCTCATGGTCAAACTTAATAAGTCTTGTATCTTGTACTTCTGATCGTTTGTACCATTCCCTGAATATATCGGAAGCGGATTGATAGGAGGAACATCGGCAGGAGCATCAATTAGATCTCTGATGCTTTCCTCAACTTTGTCTGTAGATATGGGCTTTGCAAGATTATTAGATTTGGGATCTCGATTCATAGCTTTCGCCTTTTTGAAGTCTGGCATAATCTCATCTAAATTGTTATCTGTTCTTCCAAACGAACTTACAGACATAGCTGAAGATGGAAGAGGAGATGCTGATTCTGGCAACGTTGTTGATACACTCAATTCTTTTTCTAAGTTTGGAAGAGGTGTTGGTTGAGATACATAAGTATTGGGTGTAATGGGTTGTGGTGTAACTTGTGATATGTCATCAGTTGTTGGTGCTGGTGGGGTAGGCACACTAGAAACATTAGTATATCCAAATTTTACATTGTTATCTTGGGCAGTGTTGTCATTCATAATATAGTTATATCAAAAATTTACTCTTTTGACACTCTAAGGACTTCTTCAATAGTAGTAATACCTTCTAGTGCCTTTAGATAACCATCTTGTGTCATAGTTAACATTCCTTGCTCCTGGGCTACCTTCTCAATATCTTTGTCTGTTACCGTTTCCATCATCATACGACTAAGCTTATCATTTACATCTAATACTTCAAAAATACCAATTCTTCCTGCATATCCTGTACCACCACACTTGTCACAACCCTTTCCTCTGTATAGATAAAGAATTGGTTGACCATCTGGGCCTTTTTCTGGGGCTTTAAAAACAGAAGTTCTTGGGATGAAATTATAATTGGCACTACTATTTCCTGAAGCACCAATTCTTGCCAAATATTGCATTACATCAAAGCCAGGGATACTACTCATCGTTTGTTTAATATTTTCAACTACCTCTGGAATTGCAGCGTATGCTTCTACACAATGTTCACATACCTTTCGGGGTAATCTCTGAGCAGCCACTGTTCTAACAGTAGAAGAAAGAAGGTAGGGTTCAATACCCATATCAAGAAGTCTTGGGATTGCGGCAGCAGCACTATTCGTGTGAAGTGTTGAAAGCACTAAGTGTCCAGTAAGAGAAGCTTGTACAGCAAGTTCTGCGGTTTCTTGATCTCGGATTTCTCCAACCATTACGATATCTGGGTCTTGTCTCAATACAGATCTTAGACCTGTTGCAAATGTTAAACCTGCATCAGGATTAATCTGAACCTGGGTCACACCAGGAACACGGATTTCTACTGGATTCTCAAGAGAAATAATATTTACTTTTGAATCATTTACTTTCATTAATGAGCATGCCAAAGTTCTAGTTTTACCACTACCAGTAGGACCAGTAACAAGTACAATACCGTTTGTCACTCCGAGTCCATCCAAAAATATCTTGTATGCATTACCTCTAAGTCCTGTTGATTCTAATGTAACACCAGAGGTATCAGATTCCAGAAGACGCATAACTACTTTTTCACCATAGATAGTTGGCATAGTAGAAACACGAAGGTCTATCTTCATACCATTTACCTTTATAGGGAATCTACCATCTTGAGGTATTCTTTTTTCGTCTATTTTTAGGTTAGAAAGAATCTTGACTCTTGAAACTACTGCGGGGTTTAAGTTCTGAGGAAGAGTTAGTCTTTCTGTCATGACACCATTGATTCTGAACCTTACTCTAGTTTTCTTTTCCATTGGTTCGATATGGATATCTGAAGCCTTTGAGATAGCTGCATATTGTAAAATTGCATTAACAATTCTAGCGATAGGGGCACTTGTCAAATCAGAACTGGAAAGAATATTTGGATCTTCATTTATCTCTGTAACTGGCATTTCAACATCTTCCAAGGCCTCAGTAACCTCTGTACTCATTGTCTCTCCGACACGTCTATCTAACACATATCCAATACTATCAGTAGTTGTAATGAATACCTGTATCTTTGTACCTGTTGGATATTTTCTTTGTAATGCTTGTGTAGCCTGTACATCAAAAGGATCCTGCATAGCGATCTTAACCAAATCCTGACCACGTTCAAATGGAACTGCTCGATATTTCTGCAAAGCATCTACACTCACTTCCGAAACAATACTTTCTGGTATTTCAAGCTCTTTTAAATTGACATATGGAATACCAAAAATCGCTGCTTTTCCTTGAGCAATCTGCTCTTCAGTAGCTAAAGACATTTCTCGGATTATGGTTTCCTCACTTTTTTGACTACGGCTTCTTTCAACAAGTACTTTTCTAGCACCTTCTTCGTCTATCAAGCCTTGATTTTGGAAATATTTCAAAAGCGAGCTTTTAGTTATCATTGGGCAGCAGTTTGTAATCTAATTACTGTATTCAGTTTATGATAACAGGGCAGAGGAGTCAATGAAGTATATATAATGAACTAGCAATGTTTGCAGAATACATTGGAGATATAATTTATTGATGGAATACAAAAAAGATTTTGACAATTGGAATGTTAAGAAGAAGCATCTTGATAGAAGGTATGTTCGACCTCCATATTTTAAAGAGAGAGAAATTTGGTGGTTATCGATAGGGGTAAACGTAGGATATGAGGAAGATGGTAAGGATTCAAATTTTGTACGGCCAGTATTAATAATTCGGAAATTTAACAAAAATATTTTCCTTGGAGTACCACTGAGTACAAAAATCAAAAACAATATTTACTACATTGAAATAACCCACCAAACCAGAAAAATCTCAGCTATGATTTCACAAATTAAAACGTTTAGTAGCAAACGGATTTTAAACAAAATAGGCGAGCTTGATAATAACAACTTCAACTATGTTATAGAAAGAATTAGGGAGATAATTATTTTGCCTCTCTCCCGCAAAGGAGAGAGTCGTGGCTAATGCCAATTTCAATATTAAGTATATCTACATTGGGTTTGTTTGTCAAAACTTTTAATATTTTCAATATGATAGAATAGGCTATGACATATCTACTCATTAGTAAAAATAAAGAACAACAGCAAAGTTATCTTAAACTTTGGATTTCAAAATTACTTAACCAACCAATTAGCGATTTACAAGAAACTCCTGATATACACATACTAGATAGAAGAGAGGAGAATAGTATTGGAATAGAAGATGTTAAAGATTTTGTAAAAAAGATGATGTTTAAACCCTTTGGGAGTGGAAAACAATTAGCCGTTATATACCAAGCCGAGAAACTAACAACACAGGCTCAAAATTCCTTCCTGAAGACTTTGGAGGAGAGCAGTGATGATACAATATATATACTGTGTGTAGACAATGAAAAAAATGTTCTACCTACGATATACTCACGTTCACAGCCCATTTTTGTAAAACAAACAAAGGGAGAAATACAAGATATTCAGAAACCAGAGATTCTTCAAAATGATCTGGTTGATCAATTTAACTACATCGAGAAAATATCAAAAGAGAAAGAAGATTGTCTCAAATTACTAAACGAAATTGAGGAGTACTTTCGAGTAGAGCTTGAAAAGGAAATTAAAAATGATAATATAAATAGCTCTAGGGCTATTTCAGAGTACTTAAAGTACATTCAAGAAACCCGAGACAAAATTAATAGCAATTGTAATAAAAAGCTTGTATTAGAGGCATTATTCATATCTCTAAATGCTTAACATTTGCGCTGGAAAAAGGTAGAATATAGGATATTCTAGCAAACGAATTTAAATTACGAACCTACATAATAATGGCGAAAGTAGATAGCTACAGTGCATCAAATATTCAAGTTTTGAAAGGTCTGGAGGCTGTAAGGAAAAGGCCTGCTATGTACATCGGTTCTACCGATAAATTTGGTTTACATCATATATTTACTGAAATTTTAGACAACTCTGTAGATGAAGCAATTGCAGGATACTGTTCGCATATATGGGTAACCTTTAACAAGGATGGTTCTCTTTCCGTAAGAGATAATGCTAGAGGTATTCCTGTAGAAATTCACCCAGAAACAAAAGTTTCAACATTAGAAACGGTAATGACTAACCTTCATGCAGGAGGGAAATTTGACACAGGTGCCTACAAAGTATCAGGTGGTTTGCATGGTGTAGGTATGAAATGTACCAATGCACTTTCCGAATGGATGGAGACAACTGTAAAGAGAGATGGTGGTATCTTTAAGCAAAGATACGAGAGGGGTATTCCAGTTGCACCAGTTGAGAGAATAGGTGATTCTACAGAGACAGGAACACAACATACATTTAAACCTGACAAGGAGATATTTGATACTATTGATTTTGATTTTCACACCATAGTTAAGAGCTGTCGGCAACATGCATATTTAACAGCAGGCCTAAGGATTACCATCACAGATACAAGAGGGGAGAAAGTAAAGAATTATGATGTGTATTTTGAAGATGGTATTAAATCATATGTCCAGTTCTTAGTTGTGAATGAGAAACCTATTAGCTCCGAGCCTTTCTATATGAATAAGGGAGAGGACGATGTAATGGTAGAAGTTGCGATGCAATACACCGATAGCTTAGAAGAGGATGTTAGATGCTACACCAATAACATTATAAATCCTGATGGCGGAACCCATCTTGCTGGATTTAGGACAGCACTAACCAGTGCACTCAACTCATATGCTCAAAAGTCTGAGCTACTTAAAGGATTAAGTGCTGGGTTAAGCGGAGATGATGTTAGAGAAGGTCTTACAGCTGTAATTTCTGTCAAAGTTCCAGATCCACAATTTGAAGGACAAACAAAAATTAAGCTTAATAATCCAGAAGTAAAAGGTATTGTTGGGAAAGTAGTAAGAGATGAGCTTTTAACATATCTTGATGAACATCCACAAGAAGCAAAATTAATCATTGGAAAAGCAGTACTTTCAAATAAAGCAAAAGCAGCAGCTAAGGCTGCTAGAGATGCAGTTATCAGAAAAGGTGCACTAGAATCTACAAACTTACCTGGAAAACTTGCTGATTGTAGTAGTAAAGACCCTGCGGAGAGTGAACTATTCATCGTTGAGGGAAACTCAGCAGGTGGTTCTGCAAAACAGGGTAGAGATAGGCATACACAGGCCATTCTTCCTTTAAGAGGTAAGATCTTAAACACACATAAGTACAGAGTTGATAGAGTATTAACCAACGAAGAGTTTAATAACATTACTACAGCACTTGGTGTAGGTATAGGAGATAGTCTTGATGTTAAGAAATTGAGATATCACAAAATCATAATCATGAGTGATGCTGATGTTGATGGATTGCATATCACCGACTTAGAATTGACTTTGTTATTCAGATTCTTTAGGCCATTAATAGAACAAGGGTATGTATATGTAGCTCAACCTCCTTTACACAAGATTGAGATAGGGAAAAAGAAGTACTATCTATTAAATGATGCGGAAAAAGATGCTTTTGTTAAGAAAGCAAAAGAAGAGGGAAAAACAATTATAGCGAATAGATTCAAAGGTTTAGGAGAAATGAATCCAGAACAGCTATGGGAGACTACCATGAATCCTGCTACTAGAGTATTAAAACAAGTACATATTGAAGATGCTGAAGAAGCAGAAAAAACCTTTGAACTTTTAATGGGAAATGACGTTCCTCCTAGAAGAAGATTTATACAGACCTATGCTACAAAGGCTAACTTAGATATTTAAGATATTAATATAACAATATGGATCACTTTGAAACCTCTGCTGACTATTTAGAAAGAACATTTATAATTGATAAGGGTACAATCGAAAGACTTCCCAATAGAACTAACGCTATTTGTGATGCAATATCAAACGCTGAAGCTAAAAATGAAGTTCTCATGAGAGATGTTGTGGGATTTGTCCAGAGGAATGCAGAAGCTAAAATCTTTGTAGAAGATTTACAAAAATACTTAGAATTACATGTCTGCGACCAAGGAGGTCTTGTAAGTTCTATTGGTGTAAGCACAACTGATGATCTAACAACCGAGAAAGTATCTCCTGTAACATATAGAGCACTGCAGGAACAAAGTGTAGACGTAGATGTTGCAAGATCGGATACAGAACAATCCCATCAACTTTAAATAATACTAACCATTATGACAGACGAAGAACAAAAAGAAAAAATATTAGAGATTGCAGAAGAGAAACCAGAAGCAGAGGAAACCCCTCTAGCCGAAGTCGAAGATATTGCAACAGATTCAGATGATAATGGAGATTTAGACTTCAGTCTTTCATTCAAACCAGGAGAAATAGCTAACAGATCAATAGTAGATGAAATGAAGTCTAACTATATAGACTACTCCATGTCCGTTATTGTCTCTCGTGCATTACCAGAAGTAAAGGATGGTCTTAAACCATCTCAACGAAGAATACTTGTGGCAATGAACGACTTGGCATTAACATATAATGCCCACTATAGAAAATGTGCAAAGATCGCAGGTGATACTTCAGGTAACTACCATCCTCACGGAGAAGTAGTCATCTATCCTACGTTGGTTAAACTAGCTCAAGATTTCTCCACTAGATATCCATTAATTGATGGACAGGGAAACTTCGGCTCAATCGATGGAGACATGGCAGCAGCAATGAGATACACAGAAGCAAGGATGGGAAAGATAACTCAGGAATTGATGAAAGATCTTGGTAAGGGTACTGTCACCTTCATACCAAACTATGATGGTACAAGACTCGAACCAACTGTATTACCAGCAGGATTTCCAAATGTATTAGCCAATGGTGGTGATGGTATTGCAGTAGGTATGGCAACAAAGATGCCACCTCATAACCTCAAGGAGTTAATCAATGGATTGCAAGCAATGATTAAACTTGGGAATACTTGGGAGGGGAATGCCATATACAATGAGTTAAGAAAAAATAAAGAAGCAGGAGAAATAATCCCTAGGACATTGAATTCCAAGCCAGAGGACTATCTTGAAAACTACGTTGATACGAACGACCTCGATTACCTGGAGAAGATAAAAGCTCTTAGAACAAAGATAGCAGAGGACAAAAATGTATTGTATCCAGATTTTAAATCTGAGATTTCTCCATTAGACTTAATCGAGATAATTCCAGGACCTGATTTCCCAACAGGAGCAACTATCTATGATCAGAAAGAAATCCTAAATGCATATGCAACAGGAAGAGGAAGAGTATTACAAAGAGCCAAGGCCTCTATTGTAGAGGGTAAACAAGGACGATTCAATATCATTGTTACCGAAATACCATTCCAGGTAAATAAGGCACATATGATTGAAAGAATGGCTGATTTAGTAAAGGAAAAGAAACTCGAAGGTATTGCAGATATTAGAGATGAATCAAATAGAGAAGGTTTAAGAGTAGTCATAGTCTTAAAACGAGAAGCACAACCAAAAGCAGTATTAAACAAACTCTACAAATATACTGAAATGCAAAAAGTATTCAATATGAATATGATTGCATTAGTAGAACAAGAACCAAAAACATTACCTCTAAAGAGGATATTAGAATTATTCTTGTCATTTAGAATGACAGTTACTATTCGTAGATATGAATTTGATCTCGCAGAAGCTAGGTTCAGAGCACATATATTGGAAGGATTACTCAAGGCTTTGGATATGCTCGATGAAGTTATATCAACCATCCGTGGTTCCAAAACACAGGAGACTGCAAAAACCAATTTGATGGATAAATTCAAATTTACAGAAGTACAAGCACAAGCTATCTTGGATATGCAACTAAGGAAATTAGCAGCACTCGAGAGAATGAAATTAGAGAATGAGCACAAGGAATTACAGGAAAATATTAAAACATACAATGAGATATTGGAGAATCCTGCTAGAATTCTTGAAATCATCAATGCCGATTTGGAAGAGATCAAAGAAAAATATGGTGATGATAGAAGAACCAAGGTTATAAAAGGCAAGATAGATGAAATATCTGAAGAGGATATGGTCGCTTCCGAAGATATGTTAGTAACAATTACACATACAGGATATATTAAGAGATTAACCCCTGATACATACAAAGCACAAAAGCGAGGTGGAAAGGGTGTATCTGGAGGAGATACCAAAGAGGGTGACTTTATAGAGCATGCATTCCTATGTAACACTCATGATGAACTCTTGTTATTCACTAATAAAGGGAAAGTCTTTAATTTGAGAATATTTGAGATCCCTGAATATGGAAGAACAGCGAAAGGTTTGCCTCTTGTGAACTTAGTTCAACTTGAACCAGATGAAATTATAACCTCAGTTCTCACTAGGAATCCAAAGGGTGCTATTAAGGAACAACAAGAGAATGGAGACCAGACACCATACGAGTACTTCCTCATGGTAACAGAGAAGGGTACCATCAAAAAAACAGAGTTAGCAGAATTTACTAAGATACGTTCAAATGGTTTAACAGCTATCAAGTTAGCCCAGGGAGATCAACTCTCATGGGTTAAACCAACAACAGGAAAAGATGAGATATTAATCATTACAGCTGAGGGCAAATCCGTAAGATTTAAGGAGTCTGATGTAAGACCTATGGGTAGAAATACAATGGGTGTAACAGCTATCAAATTTAAATCTCAGGCAGACTATGTCGCAGGTATGGGTATTGTCAAAAATGACGAGATGAAAGTTCTTACTCTCTCCGAGAATGGTTTTGGAAAGATGTCTGTACTCAAAGACTATCCTACACAAAAGAGAGCAGGAACAGGTGTATTTACATTTAGAGTAACTCCAAAAACAGGTAAGGTTTCTACCGCAAGAATCATTGAAACAAGCCAAGAGGAAATCGTAGTTATATCAGAGAAATCTAAAGTAATTAGGTCAGAACTAAAGACAGTACCGACACTTGGAAGACAAACCTCTGGTGTAAAAATTATGAATATTGGAGATGATGATAGGGTAGCTACAGTAGCATTGCTTTAAGGTTTAGGATATTTATACCTATCTTTACCTTTATCCCTTAGGGTGTTTAATGTCCCAGAGATTTCTTCTAATTTATGTAATCTCTCACTATGTAGACCAATATCTGAATCTAGGTTCTGAATATATTGTATATTACTTTTCATATGTCTTTCCATTGTAACAACCTTTAAGTTTATGTCTTTTAACATATCTGTATGCGTAGCTACTACTTCCACTAGATTTTCAATCCTTCTATCTATATCACCAAGAACATTAGATATCTGTATAAACTTATTATCTTGTTCTGATAATTTTAATAAAATCTTTTTCAACTGTTTGTCGTGTTCGGAAACTTTGTTTTCTAATGTTTCAATTTTCCTCTCGACAGACTCAAGTCGTTCTTCAATTAAATCAAGTCTATCCTCAACTGAATCAAGTCTATTCTCAACTGAATCAAGTCTATTCTCAACTGAATCCAGTCTATTCTCAATTGAATCCAGTCTATCCTCAATCAAATCAAGTCTCTTTTCAAGGCTATCAAACTTTGGTTGTAATAACTCTTCAATTTTCTTTAAATCCTCTTGTGTAAGCATATGAATATTGTAATAAATCTTTCTTACGTAATCCTTACAATTTTGAAATCTCTAAGACCATCTTCTTTTGCTACAACCAATATATTAGAGTAAAGCTGGTCATATGTAATACCCAATGGGTACTTTATCTTGTTCCTATCCAACTGCTTAGTAAGATATTCTAACTTCCTATTCATCAAATCCATGCTAAGAGTGATTTTCTTCAAATCCTTAATTGATTGATTCATCGTATTACTCCTAACAATTTATATATTTACACTAAGTATATTCCTCTTCCGAAATATTTCATGACCGAAAGGTCGGTAACTTTGCCTTGTAATATTTTAAATGTATAATCGATTATGAAATCCATATTTTTAGGAATAGTAGCCTTTTTAACTACTGCAACTCTTACCCCTCAAACATTAATACAAGATGTCTCTAAAACAAGCAACGATAGGGCTGTATTAGGAACCTCTATGGTAGAAGAGATACAATCGTTAGAAGTTACACCAGCCAAAACAACAACGAGTACCAGCTCTGGATGGTGGAGATATCCAGAGGATATTAAGATGGTTACTAGAACTGGAGACGATCTTTTAGTGTTAGTAAACAAAGAATACAAGCTTTCATCTACATATGTACCTTCTGGATTAGTAAGCGCAAGCTCTACTGGTATTAAAAATGGTAGTAACTATATGTTAAGAAATATAGTTATTAATGATCTCAAGGCGATGGTAAGTGATATGAAGAGTGAGGGGTTGTATCTCAGTATGGTTTCAGGATACAGGTCATACAATACACAGATAGGAACATATAACCATTGGTTAAGTTATTACAATGGTAGTGTGGCTTCTGCAGACAAGATTTCTGCTAGAGCAGGGCATAGTCAACATCAATTGGGTACTACTGCAGACTTTAGTAGTAGTGAGATAGCTAATGGTTTGTCTAGTACTTTCGCAAATACGAAAGCTAGTGCATGGTTAGTAAAGAATGCTTGGAAGTATGGTTTTGTAATTGGTTATCCTGCAGGATATGAAAGCACAACGGGATATAGCTATGAGAGTTGGCATTACAGATATATTGGGAGAGAGAATGCACAGGAGATGCATAATAGTGGTATGATTTTAGAGCTATATTTAAGAAGTAAGAATTAGTTTTATGCAAAAAAAGAATTTCTTTAAAGTTCTAACAAATTATTACACATTAATGGGCATAGTTATTCTTTCAGTTGCTATCGTCTTGATATTAATTCCTACTGCACCATATATAGTTTACAAACTTAACCCCTCTGAGACAGATAACGAGGTAAAGAAGATTACGCTTGCAGTAGAAGAAAATGGTGATATTGATACACAAGCAAATACTAATCAGTTACCAGTACAAGATCTCTCCCTGCCAGAGACGCCATATATTAAGATAGATAAGATTGGAGTATTCTCCCCAATATCTACCTCTTCAGACTATATCTCAGCATTGAAGAAAGGATCATGGATTGTACCAGAATATGGCACACCTCTAAATGGTAAGAAACCAATTATTATTGCAGCCCATCGTTTTGGATATGTTTATTGGGGTGATGCAATGAGAAAACAAATTTCATTCTACAATCTACCTAAAACACATGTTGGAGACCAAATAGATATCATTTGGGACCAGAGAGTATTCACATACAAGATATATCTGGAAGAAGAGAAGACATACCTTACAGATTATTCTGCAGATTTAATCATTTACACATGTAAATATTTTAACTCTCCAATTAGGATATTTAGGTATGCAAAGTTAGTTACTAACTAACTTTACGCGTAGTCCTATAGTATTGACCTCTGGCATGATTTTTGCTATAATTAAGGCGTAATAATATAAATTCTTATCATTAATAATAATGAAAAAGATTAAGAATATATTACTTAGCACTTTGACATCATTAACTATCTTATCTCTAAATGCTGTTTCAGTATTTGCAGATGGAACAGATCCATATAAACCACATAAACCAATTGATACAGGTTTTGCAGATCTTGAGACTTTAGTACTCATAGGAGTAGTACTTTACGCAATAGGTGTTTCATTTATTGCATATTCTCAGTTAATGAAGAAAAAATTTGTTAAGTAAATAGCGAAAGACCCTCGAAAGAGGGTCTTTTTGTTTAAATCCTGTTTTTTTGTTAGAATTACACCATGATTAACTGCCTCAAAAAAAATCTTTCTGTCATCATTGTTGGACTAATTGCATTAGCATTAATATATCTCAATATTAAGCTAAACTATATAATAATGGGGGCAGACAATGCTTCTCCATATTTCAATCCAGTTGCGATATTAAACAGAATCAAGGATACTTCTTCTGTAATATACGGAGGTATTGTATTTCAAGTACCATTTCTACAAACACTAAAAATCGCAGGTTTAACACCAGCTGTAATCTCTAATGTCTATGTATTTACTAATTTCTTCTTTGGGGTAATAGGGATAGCTCTGATAATAAAACAACAAACAAAGAATATTTGGGCAACACTAATAGGTTCAATCATATTTATTACTAGCTTATTCACATTCTTCATATTCTCACAACCCAATTTCCTATTCGTAGCTGCATATGGATCAATACCATTACTCATATACATTCTCTCCAGAAGTAAACTTCGTTGGTATCATTGGGTATTTTTAGTAATATTTTCAATATCTTTCCTGACAACAACTCTTAACATTGTAGCTTTTGGATTCTATTTAATCCAAGTCCTAGTTATATCTCAGATTTTGTTAAAGGATAAATCCAAATGGAAAAGAAATCTTCTCTGGGGTGGAATACTAATAGCTATCTGGATGTTAACAATACAGTGTGTTATGTATTTCAATTCTGACACGAAACTTTTCATTGTAAATATCTTTAACTATACAAAAGAGTTACTAACCAACGCATACATGCCAACTGTTACATCAGGCATTATAGCTTCTGAAAAAACAAACTCCTTGGTTAGGACAATGCAATTTGCACTGGGGTGGATGGAATTACATAATTCAAGAAATCAAACATTATTCCAATTCTATACTACATACAGGGAAAATATCTTGTTCACACTGATTGGAATACTACCTTTCATGCTTTCTTTCTTGGTCATTATATTTAAAAGAAGTAAGAAATACATATTACTTCTCTTAATACTTTTTCTCTTTATCTTCGTATGTAGTGGTATTGGCATGGGATTGATTGAGAAGATTCCATATCTCAGCAGTATCCTACGTTGGGCTTCAAGCAAATTATGGCCTATGTATGTAATACCAATCACAGTATTGCCCGCGATAGTTGTAAAACAGATAATCAAAGGGAAAGGTCTACTACTTAAGAACCTTCTGTTGACACCCTTAGTATTACTATTCATCCTCTATGGATATCCTGTTTTAAATGGTCACCTAATTTCAGCAAAGATGTGGGTTGATATTCCTAAAGAGTATTTTGATATTCCTTCGGATTCAAAGATTTTAATACTTCCACATGCTCAAAGTCTTTACATGAGAGATTTTGATTGGGGATACTACGGTTCAGATTTTCTTTCATATACAAGTAATTCACAAATTGTTGATGGAGCAAATATGTATGAATACTCCACAGAGTATGAGAATATTTTTGAAACAGGAGTAATTCCAGATGACATTGATTATGTTATCTACAATACCTCTGCAGAATCTTTCTTAGACGAAGATTTAAAGAACAAAAGTATTCAATTAACTCAAGATCTTCCCGTTATTAATTCAAACCAGTACTTTACTATATATGAGAAATAACATTGTAATAATGGCATGGAGAGATGTCTGGCACCCTGAAAAGGGCGGTGCGGATCTCTACATAAATAGAGTAGCCCTATATTTAAAAAATCGTGGCTATCATGTCACATATCTTACTGCTTTGTACAAAGGCGCTAAAAAAAGAGAGACTAGGAAAGATATAGAGTTTATAAGGATGGGCAATGCTATAACGATATATCTTCTACTTCCACTGTATTTCATATTCAAACTCAGGAAGACAACAGGTTTACTCATTGAAAATTTCAATGCTGTTCCTTTTAACATCCCTTTGTATTTCAAAAAGAATATTACAGTTGTTCATCACTTACAGGATGAGGAGTGGAAGCTTAAATATGGTAAGTTTCTCGGGAAGATCTTCCATAATGTCTTTACTTTTCTCTTTGTAAAAAATTACAAACGTCAACCATATATCGTAACTGTCTCTCCATCATCTAGACAGGAATTAATCGACCATGGTTTTAAGCCTCAAAATGTTAGCATTGTATACAACGGTATTAATACCAAAATTAATAGAAATGCTCAAAAAGAGAACTCTATTATCAAAATCCTCTCACACGGAAGAATGCCTCGAACAAAGCATATAGATAAAGCGATTAAGCTAATAAACTACACAGTAAAAAAACTTGGGATAAAGAATATTATCCTAAAAATCTCTGGAAGAGGAGCAGACGAGGAGAGACTAAAAGGGTTAGTAAAGAAATATCAATTAGAAGAATATGTGAAATTCCTTGGCTTTACAACAGATAATGAAAGGGCAAGGCTATTTGAGGAAGCACATTTACATGTACAGTTCTCCAAAAAAGAGGGGTGGGGTACTACGGTCTTAGAAGCATCCTCTAAGGGAACACCAACAATTTGCTATCCTGTCCAAGGACTCCGAGATAGTGTAAAAGAAAATACTGGGTACCTTGTAAAAGGTTCGCTAAGGAAAACTTGGACTCAAGCTTTACACGAAATTATGACAAATGATCCTAACTATGTATCAAAGCAGATGAATGGAATTACCTGGGCTTCTCAGTTCAGATGGAGAAATCAGCTAGACAATTTCTACCAAATAGTACTAAAAGCATTAGTACAAGATTAAAAGCATTCCAACAACTAAGACTCCAAATACAAACAACATAAGGGAGAATAGATTATCCATACCTACGAACCAAATATCTGTGTTTTGATTGTATATAGATACATTCTGGAATAGGTTGGTGCTCATAATATTTCCACCGTTAGTAGAAAGTAAATACTCTGAGTTGTAATTGCGAATATACAAGCTAGAACTGTCCAAGCAGTTTGTGTTTAAAGTAAGCTTTGGGAAGATTCCCGCCTGATACCCAGAAGTCGAAATATTACAACTATCTTTGTAGATAGAAAGCTTATTAGAAACAACCATTCCCGTTTCAGGAATATCAATTGTGCTAATTGTTGCAACTTTGTTCTTTAATGTAGCCAACACACTTTGCGGTAAAACGACTATCCCTCCAAAGCTAACAAATCCTCCTTCATTTTTCATACTCAACTTTATATTCTCATGATACTTAAGATCTACGGCACCTAAATCAACCCACTTGTATTGCTCAAAATCACTCTTCGTATCTATTTCAAAACTTTTTCCATTCACCCCAATGCTTAGCTTCCCTCCAATGTGATTGTACAGAACATATGCAAAGACCTCACAGCTACCACTACACACTGATTCTTGTTCAAAGGATGCTTGAGAGACTACATATGGATTATTATTCTCTACAGACCTCTTAAACGGCTTGTCCGAATATACAACCTTGTCTACAGTATTAAAATTCCAAGCATGAATATCATAATTTCTAAATACATTGTGTAACTCACCATTCACCTTGTCATAGTATGATGCTCGTCCCCAATCTAACCCTAAACCATAGTCAAAGACATAATCATATAGATAATATCCATAATGCACTTGATCTTCCTTAGATAGGAAATCCATGAAGTAGTTATCATCACTATCATACTTCAGAAATACATTTGTATTTTGACCAGCTTCACAATCCTTGACATTCTCTTCAAAGCCACAGAATCGAACATCGTAGTTTTCAAGGATATTGGAATCTAAATGTTCGAGGATATTAAATGATTCATATGTATATATGGAATTTAGCTTATTCCCAACAACGCTACTAAAACTCTTGTTTTTAAACACAACATAGAAATCATTATCTAAAACACTTTCGAAATCTGCACTTTGCTCTAGATACAGATATACGGGATATATGATATCTGAGCGAACATAGTCCTCAGAGAGATTAATGGGAACTGCATCCTTTCTAATTATTACATACTTAACACCAGCATCTGCCAATGTATTTGAGATCTCAGATAAAGAATCTCTTTCCTCAAAAAGATAATCTGTCATCATACCTTGCGAGGTTTTTCCATTTGGTATAACACTACTAATATCAACCGAGGACTTAGGAGAATTGTATACAATCAGTTTGTATTCTTCGGAATCTGCAATACTAAATTTGTCCGCCATCCAAGAAATAGAGTAAGCATCTACCTGAGGGTAGTAGAATACACTGTAATAGTCATTGTCTTTCTCTAATAAGGAGTAAACTTCTTTGATGCTCCCATCTATCTCTATTGGCTTGAGATATCCAAAGAATTTAACATTAACAGCAAAAAGATAGACTGCAAAAGGTATAAATATAGCTGGAAATACAACTATCTTAAGAATATGATTAAGCTTCCCTTGCAAAAGAATACTTTCAAAGAGAGAATATGCACCTAAAGCAAAAAGTATAAACATCCAGAAATACCAAAGAAATGACAACCTATTTATCTCCCTAAATACCCATCCTAGTGGTGAATATACTAAGAAATTAAATAGGGCATCATGGAATGGGAATATATCTAAAACAAGCAATGGAGCAGTTAAGAGCAATACAATAATTGGAATAGCATATTGTATTTTAATATGTCTTACCAGTCCATATATTGCTACTACATAAAAAACAATACATCCCAAAATCTGAATAATATATATTGTAGAACCAGAGTCTAAGACACCAAGATTTGATTGATTAACAAACCAATCTCCTTGCCCCAAAAGGAAATTCGTCAAAGTTGTACCCTGAGAAAGCATTGATATCATTGTATTGTTTACCACGTATCCTGGGGTAGGAGAGCCACTTAAGAAATACGGTACTAACCAGTATAGATTGGTAACAATAACCAATATTCCTGCAATCAAGATATTAAGAAAAGGATAGAGTATTTGTTTGAGACTTTTTAAGCTAAATACAAATTTGAATATGAAAAATACTGCAAATGTAAACAAATCAAATACTAAAATATTGGGTGTTGTTAAACCAAAAAACATTGAAAGTACAAAGAGTACAATAATCTTGAAGTCTATTTTCTCTGTATTGAGTAATTTCAAAAAGAGATATATCTGAATAGGGTAGAAAATGCTCATGTAAAAGAGATGGAGCTGTGATACACGGTATGTATAGAAAGGGATAAAGCAATACAGAAGTGCAATTATCAATGCCCATATATATATTCCTCCTTGTTTCTCTACGTTATTTTTACAAAAAAGTTTTACTAATTTTGGTGCTAAGAAATATATTGTTGTATATGCACCGGTAAAGAGTAGGGTTATGGCTATTTTGATTACAACCTCGTTGCCCATTCCAAGTGCTTTGAATGGTAAGAATATGAGATATATTAAGGAGACTAATGGTAGTCTATCTCTTAACCCAACATTACTAGCATCCCATGATGTAAAGAGTTTGAAGTATTGTCCAAATGGATCTCTAAAATCAAATGCTCCACTTAGATCCCAATAATAGATATAGCCTGGATGTCTAAGGATTGTGAAATAGAGGAGGGCTGATATTAATACTAATCCTATTAGGTAGAAGAATAGCTTTTTACGATTTCTAAAATAGAAAGATGAGATAGGCATATCTCATTATATATATTTATGTTTGTTTTGGATATATGAAAGGAGGAACTTATTTATAAATAGGAACTAAAAATAAATAAGTATTATTTACTTTTATATTATTATTTATGAATAGGGTGGTAGACGGGGGTCAGGATTAAGAACTCAATAAAGAGTAATGTTAATTATCCTGACCCGCCGTATACCGATGGAACTTTTTGAAACTTTTGTTTCTGTTACTTAGGCTCCGGGTGAAGTCTATTGACGAGTTGGCATCTCTGTCAACTTAAAACCATAGACATGGACTCTGCTGATATAAGGGCTTGCGCTCTTAATTTCTGCATAGGTCTTACGACCAAATTCGCCACCTTCAGGACCGCTTACGAACCACGTGTCGTTGTAACCAGCATCAGAAAAGATTTTGAGTAAATCCTCATAGTCTTTCTGACTAATAGCATCGGTTACATCTCCGGGGAAGACCCATGAGCAACGACTCTCATCCACCTGCCATTCAATGCGTGTGGGAGAATCTGAACCCCATTGGTCAGCCCAATCCTGAATCTTTTGCCATGTTGCATCGTCGATTTTATCGAAACAGGCCCGAGGGTCTAGCTTCGCATTATCAACAATCAACTGGTTGCTGTGGCTCACTGCTGTGATATGCCAATCATTATTGGAAGGATCTGAAGGTCCAGAACCCCCTTTGACATACTCAACAGCCTTGGCCCAAGAAAGCCCAGTGAGTTTCTTCAACTCGGCTTTTGTGTCACAAGCGGACAACACAACCATTGAAAAGATAGTTACCAATACAACAACCAACATATTTTTTTTCATTTTAATTCTCCTCGAGAGATACTCTCTGAAATTTTTATTGAAGCTTTTGGCCTCACCCGTATCAATCGTTCATATGTATGAAAGACTAATATGGGTGAAGTAATTACTTCTAAATATGTTGTTACTTAGTTTCTTTTTCCATCGGTGAATATATATTAAGTAATACTGAGATATCGATAAAGATATACTCATTACAATAATATGTATTCGTTTTTAATGAACTTTGTCTCTTAAAGAGACATAATAATAAATAATGAATATTTACTAATATGTTTCCTTAGTTAACGCCCTTAAGAATACAAATCTCTTTATATTCTTAAGTACATCCAGAGCGGTAAAAAGTTTCTACCGCTCTGGTAAGGATGTACAGTGTTACTGTGTTATTGGTGTTTATTATGGTGCGGGGGTTGCGGATGGCGCAGGTGTATTCATGGGAAGACTACCTGGTTCATCGATGATCAATGGAGGTTGTGCGGGGGTTAATGTTGAAGAAGTGCTCACGCCGTAGTTGAAATACGCAAACCGAGAGAAAAATTCTTCTCGAGAAAGCTGACTATCAACGGCATAGCGGTCTTCACCCCAAACAAGCTTTCCATCAACTTCTTTCGCAATCGGATACGGCCACCAGATCACTTTTGTGTCCCAGAAGAAGTAGTAGTCAATACCATTGACACATTTCTTGTCGACACGGAAAAGTTCGTAATCTGTCGCGACGACCCAGTTTTCATCACATGGTAAGGAGTTCAGCCAAAGCTGTTCCTGTCCGCTGACGGTATTTGGGTCAGGCGTCGATATTGCCGCTGGAGTTGCTGAAGTGACGGTCGCAGAAGACGTAGGGGTAGGAACATAAGCTCCACCACGTGTTACGACATTGCTTTCCTTTTGAGAAGGCTGACCATCATTTCTCCAATCTGCCGACGCTGTGCTTGTTGCACACGCGCTTAGGAGCATAGCTCCTATTGCCAATACAATTACTACTACCAAAACCTTTTTCATTTGTTTCTCCTTTGGGCTTCACCCTGAACAACTTGAACAATTTTTTTAGAAGCAATGCAGCTTCTCTTCATACCAATACCTGATATTAATCTGGTACTAATACGAAGAGAAGAGTATATACTTCCTGTTTTGGTTTACCATATATAACATGTACATCTTTAATTACTTTAACATTCTAATATAGGTATAAATACCATATATATATAATAAGAATGAAGTAATATTTTAAAGAACATTACCTTTTCATATAGAAAAGATATTAGAAAGAATCAGCAGTATTCTCTCTGACATCATTTCTATGAATGGGATATGTTTCTTTGTTTAATTATTAAAGAGCAGTCTTTAACTTTGACACAATAATTATACGAAATACTGGCCTAGATGTCAATACTATGGGTCGCCTGGTTACCAATTATATGAAAAAGTTCCTTATGAGGAAATTGTGGCAAACAATCATTCTCACTAAAAAGATATCTGAAATATTTCTCTGCTCTCCAGTTCCCAAAAGCTTCGTAATATACTTCAACTTCATTCCTATTTAAAATCTGTAGATATTTTTTCAAAAACTGTCCAAACTTAATCCTGTTCCATTGTTCTTCAGTTCTCGTTTCAGTAAACAATGGTTTCCACAATGCAGTATCCATTCTTTCATCAAAATCCCTCAAAGAGTCTAAGTAACAAAACATTATATTAATAGCTGGCTTTTGAAAACCTTTTACATCCTTTATAATAACTGCACGATTAAGTTCTTCGTTTTTAAATAGGTAACTATTATCCCATGAGTCCAACATAATAGTAGTAGGGGAGCAGAAAAATTCTGGAACTTTTCTCTTAGGGATAATTTCTACCTCAAAATTATTATCATATAATAATTGCAGAACCTCATCATTAAAGATACCTGGATCAAGTTGATTTCTGCGCTCACCAATAGGAGGGAAAGCAGGTTTTGTTTCAATTGTTTCAGACATTAATTCTTGGGCTATCATAGGCCTATAATTATACACCTTGACAACGGAATAAGAAACTATCAATATATATATATTATTGAATAAATTATAACTGCTTTTAAAATGGACACTCAGCCAGGATCTTCAAGTGAATTTAATGATGGAAGTACCAATCCTACATCTGCTCAAGAAATACAAACTTCTACATTAGTAGCCGCAAGAGATGGAGGTGATATGTTTACCAGTGATCCAGAGGTAACAGCCCCTATAGATCCGAGAGCAAGTGGAAAAGTCGAACTTCCAGAAGGTACTCCAGGTTTTATGGCTGGAATCAATACTGGTTTTAGAGAAGTAGCTGGTGTTACAACATTGGTAGAAAAACCAGATCAACCAACTTTCAGAATGGATAAGGGATACGGAGCAGCAGTTGTAGGACAACAAGTTGAAGCGTCCGTTAGAGCATATGGTGCAGATGTTGCGCAACAGAGAATAGA
Source organism: uncultured Candidatus Saccharibacteria bacterium (assembly GCA_964560525.1). Lineage (GTDB taxonomy): Bacteria > Patescibacteriota > Dojkabacteria > SC72 > SC72 > UBA12078. The sequence continues at coordinate 51,592 of CAZLLO010000005.1, forward strand.
AAAGATTGACAATACTGTAGAAAAGATAACAAATGCAGTAGAAGCAGTTGGAACCTTCTTTAAGAAGGTTGAGAATCTTAAACTGAAAGCAAGAAATGCAGATGCAATAGTTACAGGTTGGGCCGCGAAGGTTGGAGCAAAGGTCCCAGCAGCCGCAGGAGAAGCTATAGGTGTTACTGCTGCTCTTGGTGGTGCTGTGGCAATCGCACCAGTTGTAGTCCCAGCGATTGTTGGTTATGGTGCATGTGTACTTGGAAAGAAAGCTTTAATAGAGACATACAAAGCCGTAGGTAATGCAGCAAAATGGGTTGGAGAAAACGCTATAGTCGTTGGTAAAGCTGTTGGACATGTAATTGCAGAAACAGGGAAGGGAATTGCTAAAGGTGCAAAAGCAACAGCTAGAGAGCTAGAATATGGATATATCCCCAATGCCGTAGCAGTAAATGTAGTGAACGCTGCAGATAACGTATCTCATACAGTTCTTCTAGGTATTGCTAGTGGGCTTGAAAGAAAAGCAAGCCAAAACCAAAAAGAAGGTAAGCCTGGAGAAACCGCTTTAGCAGGTTTCTTTAGAGAAACATTTGTCAAAGAAGGTCTTCTTGCAGCAAAGAAAGATGCCATGAAAGCTAAATCAGAGTCTGTAGAAAGAAACAAAGATAGAAGAATGGCATTACAAAGGATTGGTAAATATGTATTAACTGGGAAATGGGTAGGGCCACAACAAGCTACAGCATTCTCACCAGCAACGGCTTATGATCTTCAGTAATAGAATCTAATAACGATATCTTTAATTTAGTATAAATAAAAATGAAAAAATCAGAATTATATCAAGAGTTAAGTGGGATTGTCTTAACAGACGTCACCAGGTTAGAGATAGACAATATTGTCGGAATGATTCCAGACAGTGAGGAAGTCCCAATAGAAAAGGTTCAGGCAGTCATGGAGATTATTAGCATTGAAGTAGCTGCAGAAGATACTAATATTCAGAATTTAGATAATGCAATAGCCCAAATAGACAAAGGAATTGCAGATATTGATACACTAGAGAAAACAGCAATTGCTGAAATGGAAGCACAGGGTATTCAAATAGACGAAAAAGGGAATCAGTTGGATGAAGAAATCCAAAACTTGCAACAGGCAGTAGATGAATCCACAAATGATTCTCAACCAGTAACACAACCTGTAGCTCAAGCTCCAGCAGTAGCGTAAAATATTCAAAAATGTACTAATTTTTACCCTTTCTTTTTTGTGTTAGTTCAACCTTTTTAAAAGCACTTCACGATATTTGACAACTATATCCAATAAACTATATATTTTAATATCATTTAATTAAACAATAGCCCCAAATGGAAAGAGAAATTTTTGAATCCTCCGCATTAAAGACCGTAAGTGAGACACCAACATCGACAGATAGGTTGGAAGGAAGTTATCCAGTAGAGAAACTTTCTGCTGTACCAGATGCAGAATGGAAAGATAGGGTAACAGGCATACCAACAGAGGCTGTTGAAACCGCAAAAGCACTATGTGATCCAAATGATACAAGCTTAAAGGACCTAATCACGGCGTTAGATCATAGAGAAAAAGATTTTAGAAACCATCCTACAGGCCCAATAGATATGGGACAAGTAAACAGTTATCTAGATACGGTATATGGCAAAGATACAACAGGAAATTCTTTAAAATCAGTAGTTGATACCCCCGCGCTTTCCACAGCAGATTTTGAAAAAATGGTATCGGGAAGTACAGACCCTGCAATTAAACAAACAATCCTTAAAGATACAATCAAATTAGCATTAGCAACAGGTTCTCCAAGAGAAGTAAATTCTTTAATGAAGAGCTTAGAAACTGGCAAACTTTCACTGATAACCGCAGGAGGAAACCTTACAACTTCAGGGAAATTACTTTTAGAATCCGCATTAGCCTTAAAAAGCAATGTATACACCACTAGCACAGGAATAAATGTTTCTCCTGTTTTAAAAACAGAGGTTAAAAACTTCATTGAAGCTCCAAAAGATCCTGCGAAGAAAACTGCTTTTGGAACATTCATGAGTGCGAAGCATTTAAATGCAACACCCGCTACGATTACAGCAACCGCAGGGGCAATTAAAACAACAGAATGGGAAACAAAGGTTAAGAAAGGTAAAGATGATGCAGCAAAGACCCTTTTCAAGGGAATCTTTAATACAACATCAGGAGCATTAAAATCCATGGCTCCAAGTATGAGAGGTATTGTTGCCAGAGAGCTTTCTTCGCTAAACAAAACACCTTTTGTGATGCTAGGCAAACAACTAAATGAAATATCAGAGATAGCAAAGATAGCAAGAGGAACAAAAGCTCTAAACGAAAAAGTAAAGGATATCGATTTGAGACTAAATAACGATGTTACAAAGAAAAACCTTGGAGAGCTACAAGAAACCGTTGATGCAAATGTCTCGTTAGAGAATCCAAAGCACAAAGAAGTACTAGCAAGAAGATCAGTAGAAATTCTTAACCAAATTGCAAAAGACAAAGGCTTTGACTTAACCGCATTGAGAACTCCTTGGAACAAGACATGGGAAGAAGAATTTAGAAATGCAACAACAGCTATCAATACAGATGGGAACATAATGCCAGTTGCAGATTTACTAGGAAGAGTAGCAATCTTCAGTGAGAAGAAAGAATTAAGAGATCAAGCAGAAAAAGAACTAAAAACATTGTTAACTTCACTCTTACTCCATCAAGGTGCAAACAAAGAAGATGTACTCAAGAAAATTCAAGATACAGCACCAGGAAGCTACGGAACCGAAATGAAGAAACTCTTCACAGATACCAATGCAGGAAACCTAGGTGCAAATCCAGAGAACACCTCAGTACAATTAGCAGCTTTAGTCTTTAGTAGATTAGAGAATATTGAATATTACAGGAAGATAAATAATAAGGCAGCAAATACAAGAACACCAGAAGAAGCAGCACAATTAGAATTCTTGATTAGCAGACTACATAATAGTGATGGAAGTGTATTTGATGTAACCAAGACAGTAAATCCAGCACAATTCAACGAAAGACAACAAGAACAAATAGGAGATCAGTTCCAGAGAGAATTACAAGCAAATGCCATAGCAGAAGCATTAGGATTAAATGCAAACGATCCTAAGGTTGCAGAAATAATGGCTATGACAAAGCCAGGCGAGGTCATGGCAACAGAAAATAACAAATTCAATAGAATAAATAATTCAGAAAATCTTAGAAAAGTTGGTATTGCAGGAATTGCAGCAGCAGGTGCAGTTATGGCATTTACACCAGGTTTAGCACCAATTGGAGCAGCAATATTAATAGGAACAGGAATCGCGAAAATTGGTTTAGTCGTTAAAAACGTCATTGAAAGCTCAAAGAGAATTGGTTTTAAACAAACAATGAAGAACATGTGGACTGGGTTTAAAGACAGTATTACATATCTCTTCGACAAAGAGCATACTGTTAAGGAAAAGCTTGTCTATGGAGCAGCATTCTTAGCTAGTGCAGGAAGAATGTTCTTGCCAGGAGTGGGAAGTGCCATATATTCAGTAGTTGAAGCAGGTGCAGCGTGGGGATCTGAGAAGCATTTAAGTGATCAGAGAAAACATGTTGCAGCAGAAATAGCAGGTATTAGATCTGTTATGGAAAACACAAATTATGCAACTACAAGCGGTAGAACTGTTAATGCAGTAAATGTATGGAACGAATACAAAACAAGAAGAGCATCCCTCTTGGAAGAAAAGAGAGCAGAAGCTATTAGAACAGGACAGCCTACAAGACCTCTCGAGAGTTACTCAGACAAAGAAGTCCTTGCAGTTATAACAGAAAATAAATACAAAGCAGATCCAGATGCAAATAAAGAGAAAGATTTCTTGGAAGTTATGAACGTTGTAGTTACAAAGCAAGAGGCAGTAAAAGAAATGAATGAGAAATACAACAAGGCAGCTGGAATGTGGGGTGCGGTATTTGCAGGTTCAATGGTTGGTGCACTAGTAGGTGGAGCAGCAAGAATAACAGTTGGAGCAATAAATGCACATCCAACACAAAACCCAACTGAAAATCCTGAAAACCCACAGAATCCAACAAATCCAGAAAATCCAACTAACCCAAATCCTACCAATCCAAGTGGACCAACAGAACCAACTCAACCAGTTAACGAAGGTGGTGTACTTCTGAGGAATGGACGTGTTTACTTACCAGGTGATGCTATGGATGGTCAACCAGGATTCCCAGCTTCACAGACTACACTTGAGGGAGGTATTAACAACTACAACAACTATGACTATGGAGCATACGATATGGCCGCATGGAAATTAGATCAAGACTTAGTAGCAAATGGCATTACTAGACCTGAGTTAGACAAATTAGGCGATTTAGGGATCCATAGATTAGCTTACAACTATACTCAAGAGATACTTGGAGGTAATCCAACTCCAGATCTAAGTGCTGAACTACAACAACTTGGTACCCCAGAAGCACTGTCATTGGCAGAAAAAGTTGCACCTGGAAATCTCAATTTAGGTCAACCAGGACTATAATTAAATAATATAAATTAAGTAACAAACAAAACCATGGCTGCCCAAGATACAATGGCCCAAATTAGTGAAGAGACATCGAAAGCTCTTAGTAAAGCAAGTTTCTCTACACAAACAGAAGATGCAATAAAAAATCTTTTGACAGTACTAGAGCAATCAGGTCTTTTTAGTGCAGAAGCTAAAGCAGAGTTGGAAAAGAGACTCTTCGAAGATTTCTACTTAGCATTAATGGCTGAACTATTCTCTAGCTTTACTGAAGAAAACAAAGAAAGTCTTGTAAACGCTTCACAAACTGGTCTTACAGAAATGCAAATTCTAGAATTACAATTAGAACTATACAGAAAAAACAAAGGTTCTGATATTGAGATATTTGCACAAAAACTCTACGATGAAATGGCAGAGAGAGTACTAAAAGATTTAGAGATTTTAAGACAATCCGTTTCTGATGTTGAGAAATTAACAGATGATCAGGTAAGGATACTTGAAGGTATGATTGAAGAAAAAGTCCCAGAAGAAGAGCTTCTGCAAAAGATGCAAACATTTCAGGGTGTAAGTGCTATACCACAAGTTCCTAATGTGCCAACAGATGATGGTAAGTATACCGAGATTATATCCTTGGTTAAACAAGGAAAACTAGAAGAAGCTAGAGAAGAGTTAAACAAGACAATATACGGAGTTAAATAGCTTTCGAAGAAAAAAGTACAGGAATAAACATTAACCTCTTTCTACACTTATCTCTGAATCCTGAATGATTAAGTTACGTACAATTTAAATAAGGCTAATTATAATGAGCGAATATAAAGATACCCACACAATGGTAGATGGTCTCGGTTTCCAAACTACTGACTTCAATTTGCCAACCAACCAGACTGATACAAAAAGAATTGCACCTGAAATTGAAGAACTAAAATTGGCATATCCAGATGCGTTTATTGATTCAAAAGATTCTCAAAACGATGGTAATATTCTGATTCTCAGAGATATATATAACTTCCTTTCTGCACCGCAAATAAACGGCATCTCTTCTGAAGACATTCAAGTTATTAACAACAAATTAGATGAGGCCACGGATTATGACAACACTCGAAACTTCTCTCTTGTGCAAGGTTTGAAAGAAGCTAGAAATTCATTTGTGCCTGGAGCTATAAGATTCGTGGGAAGTAATTTGTGCCATACAAATGGATTAAGTTCCGACGTTACAATATTAGATTGGAAAAAGAAATTAGGAGCAAATGACCAGAAGAAAATAATACTATTACTCGAAGTAACTCAAATGGTAGGAGAATATATCAATGAGAAACGACCCGCTCACAAAGTTGCAAAAATACAACCTGAAAATATAACTCCCTTAACAATAATTCCTATCCCAAACAAGGCAGAACTACAAACAAATACTCTTGAAATTAATTCCCCATCCCAAAATCAACCTCCATTTTTCAATCCAATTGAAGTAAACAATGCACCTCCTGTTCAAGAGATAACAATACAAACACCAGATCAACTATCCACTGATCAAATACAAAGAAACCTTGAATATATAGAGAAGTTAGAAGCAAGGTATACACAAGCATTTGACAAAGATGGCGAAATCCTCAAACTTCGTGCCGTTCAACCTTTCCTAAAAGAAAAACAACCTCATGGGATTATCCAAGAAGTATTTGATACTATACAAGCAAGAATGCGATCTGTAACAAACCTCTTTCCATATGACAGAAATAACTACGTACCAGCAGATAACGAATCTTTCTTGAGAGACTGCTTAACGCCAGCAATATACGAAGCTACTGAAAGTGGATATATTACATTCTCAAAAATGGGATTACAATACCCTGCAAAAGATGGACACTCTATAACTATACCTATCGAGAAGATTGGCCCACATGACATGGTACGACTATCAGAATTACTCGAATTAACTCAGCTCATACATGTACAAGAAGAGAGACTTGGAATAAGGAGATAATAAAACTTTTACTTGAGTGGATGGTTCTTTCTAACAGTTTCTTCTGCAAATTTCTCGCTTGCATGTACATACTTAGTAGTAGTATTTAAACTCTCATGACCTAATAGAGCTTGCAACGCCACAGGACTAGCACCTTGCTCAGCAAGATAAGTAGCAAAACCATGACGTAGACTATGTGCTGAAGTAGGAATCTGTATACCAAGCTTACGTCTATATTCAGCAATCTTTTCTTGAAAATAGTTTGTAGAAATCCTCATATCTTCTTTACCATACCGACCACCAGAAAAAGGAATGAACAGAGCAGGGGAGTCAAACTTTTCAAGGAACCCACTCTGCCTGTAACTCTCAACCAAAGAAATATATTTCCTATTCCCTTTATCAAATATCTCCAAATTCAATTCACCCCCAGATGTTTCACGCTCAGTATTCACATCAGCCATTAGTTTATCCAAAACTCCTGGTTGTTCCTCCGCATCCTTATTTGTAAACGCATACTTAAGCCTTACACTTAGGTATTTATTCAACCAATCCAAACTTCTTTGTGTTAAAAACACCGAACGTTCTTTTTTACCCTTACCAATAATATACATCTTACCCTCAACATTAATATTCTCTAGATCCA
>CAZLLO010000006.1:0-51565 GCA_964560525.1 uncultured Candidatus Saccharibacteria bacterium
AGTTGCTCTGGTACTGCAGGAGAAGATTTTTGTACAACAGTTCCAAGTACAAACAATACACAAAATTTCGTGCCAACCTCTAAGACAATAAATCAGGTACTTAAAGAGGGTGCTAGAGGAAAAATATCAGGTATGTATACCACATTAGATAAATGCGCCAATACATACAAATATTCATTACCTAGAGAAGGATATTATGTTGTTGATATAGTTCCTGATCTTCCAAATATTGTTAATCCTCAAGATATTTTTCCAGATATCACTTCCGATATAACAGCAAAAGGATGTACTTCATTGACGTACACAGGGCTGGATATTAATAACCCTTTACATGTTAATGTAGCTGTCACAGATTCAAACAGTGTAGACGAAATTCAAGCATTTACTCTTTGGTTTAGTAAAGATACTTCTATACCTCAAACTACAAACATTTCCAGTACATGTAGTACAGGTTATTTCTCTGTTGGAACAGGTATCTGTTGTCCAAACAATACAACATACACTGGTGGAAAATGTGTAGCCGCAGGATTACAATCAACTAGCGATACTTTTTCTGCAACAGGAGGAACAATTACAACATCAGGATCGTATACACTACATACATTTACCTCTAGTGGGACATTTACAGCAAATGCTTCAAGAGCAATTGATGCTCTCATTGTTGGCGGTGGCGGTGCGGGACACGATGCAGATTGTGGAGGAGGGGGTGGTGGTGGAAAAGTTGTTTCTCAAAGCACTACAATAAGCTCAGGCTCTTTTCCTGTTGTAGTTGGAAGTGGTGGAGCTTCAAATTCTTCAGGTAGTAGTTCTTCTTTCAATTCTATAACTGCCACGGGTGGAACCGCTGGAACTAGCGCAGGCGTGACAGGTACTGGAGGAGCTTCTGGTAATGGTTATGCTGGTGGAAATGGTGGTAGTTATTCTGGAGGAGGTGGTGGCGGAGCTGGGGCGATCGGCGGAACTGGTGCTTCATTTCAGGGTGGTACAGGAGGAATAGGTGTAGCTAGCAGTATCACAGGAACAAATACATATTACGGAGGAGGAGGTGGTGGTGGTGCTCAAGTTGTTGGTTTAGGTGGTTCAGGTGGTGGCGGAAAAGGTGGTTTTGATACTCCTGGGACGGCAGGTACTGCCAATACTGGAGGAGGAGGTGGTGGTGGTGATGGAACAGGTATCCCTGGTGGAAGCGGCGGAAAAGGTGTTGTTATAGTTAGATACTTAACTCCTACGAATATTTGTACAACGGGATATTTCTTGGCAAGCTCGACAGTTTGCTGTCCAAATAACACAACATATTCTGGAAGCCAATGTACTGCGGATACAACAATGGCATCAGGTTCACCATCATCTGGGAGTAGTACCTCTGATTTAGGTATTATGATAAAGAAAGATGGTTCTGTGTTGGTAACAAATTCAGCTTTTGAATGGGTATCATTATCAAATGGCTATATCGTTGCAAATAATACTAATATTATTAGAGTATACGATGTATCCATAACAAAGACAGAAAATGTAACTTTTGATTTTAAATTAGAGTTTCTCGAGGATTCAAACAATCTCTCAGGGATGTACAACATCTACGGAGGAGGGCTTGATTCATATATGATAAATGGAAGCACTGTAGACCAAAGTTATTTCACTAAACTATTTGATTGGGGTGTAGATCTTGTGAACCCTAGTGTTGAAACTCTTTCCCAGCAGGTTCAGGACCCAATAAATACGAAAATTACCTGGGGAGTAAGTGATCCAACTAGTGGGATAAAGAGAGCCGTTATGAACGGTTACAGAGTAGGAGGGACCCAATTTGACATTGCTAAACTCTACTTACCATCTGCATACACCACAAATAAGGGTGACCTCAGTTTGAATTCTGTACCTTTAGAATCACAAATAGGGCTGTATAACGAGACAAATGCTTGGGCCTTTGACAATAATACTGGAGAGGCAGATCTTTTGAATATTGGTGCAAACGAAAGTGGAAAGATTGATATATATGTAACAGCATATGACAATGCGTGTAACACAACTGGCGATAGTGAGGAAGTAGATCTCGACCCTTGGTTTGCCACAAGAGGAGGAAGTCTTTACTCGAATGGCTCAATCCTATCAACTCCAAAGGATGTTTCTTCCAGCACTGCACTTCAAGGAGGCATACTTAAGAATTTTACAGATTCGCAACTTAGTTTGTTGGATACTGGAACTGAGACGCTATCATCATTAGATAGCTCCATAATTAACATTATTCATCCTACTTTAGGAGCAACAGAAGCACTAGGTGTTTATGATTCTACAGATGTTAAAAATATTTGGTTTGATAGCTTAAAAACTTCATTTAAAGAAATGCAGGATAATCTTCAAAGAATCTACGATATTACTGATATTTGCGATGAGGCTTGTTACATGCTCTCAGAAGATGCAAATGTAGACATAACCATCCCTAAAGACTATGTATGTACTCGTCCAACACTATTCATATCAGAAAGAGATATTAATATATCACCAGACATAACTAATGATGATACTCATCTCTCAGGTTGTATATTCTTAGCCAAAAGAAACATCAATGTATCAGGAGGAGATTATGTAAGTGATAGTAAGATACAATATGACTACTTAGAGGGATTCTTCATAGCAGAGAACCAGATAGTATTTGAGCTATCAGATGTATCTAAGAGTTTAAGAGATGGAATAGAGATTAAGGGCAGTATGATAGCGTTAGGATCAGAGATATCAACAGGCACAGAAGCAATAGATATTCAAAGGAACTTAAGATTATTCAATCAGACTAATCCAGCAGTTGTAATGACATATGACAACAGGTATTCTAGTATATCTCAACTATTCTTTGGAATTGCAGTTCCAACATATAGGCAAGATATCGGATTTAAAGCGTTTTAATTTTAAGTTCTATATATATGAAAAGAAAAATTTACGAAGCACAAGCATTAGCAATTGCAATGGTGGTATTAGTCGTATCATCTATTATTGCGATTTCTGTATATTCTAGAGTACAAAAAGACAAAATGCTTACATTGGATGAAAGAGCATCTGCAGAAGCTCTTCAAGTTTCAGATTTGATATTGGATTATCTTACCGCAGCACCTATCCAAGATGTTCTTGCAAACGTAGGTACTACCTATACAGAAAATAGCACAGATAGCCAAATAACTGAATTACTTAGTACCACCTTTGGAGTTGAAGCAAATCTCTCAAGTTTAGATATTTGTCCCATCTCTACAACAGGCAATGAGTATTTTCTAAACATACAGCCTGCAGATGAAAACTCATATTTTGAAGTAAGAGCAGGGCAAGTCTTTTCATTCCCAATTAAAGGCGAGTCTTTAGGTGCTGATCCTTGCCATGTGTCAGTTCATGGTGTTGTAAGAGGAAATGATCAGGCAGGTTTCTCAATCACAAAAATTTACGCTAAAAACTATGTAGGAAATATGGCAATGGAATACAAGGACTATAGCGAGGAGGATGTAACCAACTACTGTTTTGCTTCAAATGGAGCATGTAATAATACTGAGAACTTCCAACTCACCGACAACTGGGTAAAATGGGAAGACGATAACTCAGATGCTTTAGATATAATTCTTAATGAGACAAAAGATGGATACACACTAGATGAAGTGAGAATTCAAGCAATAGGAGGAACAATTGGAATATCATATGACTCTGCAAGTGTATGTGCCAGTAGCTTGAAGTTAATAAAAGTACAGGCAGGTGCAAACTGTAATGGTGTTTACAGAGGAAAAGAAGTATTGATACCATCAAAACAATGGACAAGCCCAATCTTTAATTACACTTTGTTCAACGGTGAGGGTAGTCTCTAGAATTTACATCTCGTACATCTTAAAGTATAGTATATAAACATGACATCTAGCAGATACAGCATAAAACTTGGAGGAGAATCTGGCCAAGGTATAAATACTTTAGGCATATTGTTAAGTAAAGCTTTAAAAGGAATTGGATATCAAATTTTTGCATATAGAGAATATCCTTCACTAATTAAAGGTGGTGTAGCTTCATATCAGATTGATTTCTCAGATAAAGATATTGCGTCTTCCTCTTCGCATTGTAATATTTTGGCGATATTAGACCCCGATGCTTTGCACGAATATCTCCATTCACTTAATCCTAAGGGAATATTGCTTTTTGATGATATAGAAACAGTTTTTACCCCAGAAGAAGAAAATTGGATAGCTCAAAATAGTATACAGAAAATATATTTAGGCTCTAAGGCAATAACCGAACAAGCAGGAGGAACTGCAATTATGTCCAATATTGTCATAACTGGTTTTCTCTGGAAAATTTTAGGCTTGGAGGAGTTAGAATTAGAAGGAATTGTAAAAAATATATTCTTAGACAAAGGACAAGAAGTCATAACCCAAAATATAAATTGCTTAAAAGCAGGATACAATAGTGATATATTTAAAGAGAGCTATTCTCAACAAGTAACAATCCCACAGCCTAATTCATTACAGAGAAATACAAAGATCATTTCTGGAAATGATGCGTTGGCATTAGGAGCAATCACAGCAGGTGTGAGAGCATATTATGCATATCCAATGACTCCAGCGACATCAATATTCAAATATATAGGGAATACATACAAAGATACAGGAATACTCATAAAACAGGCAGAGAATGAAATAACCGCAGTTCAAATGGCAATGGGAAGTATGGCCATGGGTACAAGAGCCCTAACAGCTACATCTGGTGGAGGATTTGACCTTATGCAAGAAACAATATCATGTGCTGGAATAACCGAAACACCACTTGTTATTATTCTTGCTCAAAGAGTAGGTGCTGGAACAGGAGTACCAACATGGACAGGCACAAGTGATATACATACAGCGGTTAAATCTGGACACGGAGAATTTCCAAAAGTAGTGATCTCAGTAAGCGATATACCATCAGCATACATCCTAATACAGCAAGCTTTAAACATTTCTGAACAATATCAACTTCCTGTAATAGTTCTCACTGAGAAACAAATAGCAGAATCACTCTTTACAGTAACAGATTTGCCACAACCACTAGAAATACAAAGAGGTTTACAAGATGGTCAAAACAGATACGAGATAACTCAAAATGGTATATCATCAAGATGGGTACCTGATTTTGACAAGAAACCATATATACAAAATAGCGATGAACATAATATCTCTGGACAAAGTACAGAGATAGCGGAAGAAATAAAACAAATGTCTGAAAAGAGAATGAGAAAACTTGAAACATTGATGCAGAATCTACCAGAACCTACACTATATGGCAACTTGCAAGCAAGTACCGTGTTAGTCGGAAGCGGAAATACAAAAAATGTAGTTCTAGACGCTATTGCAGAGGGCTCTGATTTTGCATACCTACACTATGAATATTTGTATCCTACAAAAACAGAAACTCTAAAGAAATTAATCAATGAAGGAAAACAAATAGTATTAATTGAAAATAACCAAACAGGAGAATTAGGGAAATTACTTACAGAAGCCTGTGGTTATCAATTTGGAAATAAAGTATTAAAATATGATGGCAGACCATTCTTTCTAGAAGATATCTTAAATATAGCAAAATAAACATGGTTGATTCTAATGAATACAATGTACAACAAAAACCAACTTGGTGTCCTGGATGTGGGAACTTTACAATCCATCTTGCTTTAAAGAAAGCATTAGCGGACTTAGATATCAAACCATCCCAAGCATATATAGCCTTTGATATCGGATGTAATGGAAATGGTGCTGACAAGATAAATGTCTACGGCTTTAAGGGACTTCATGGAAGATCAATAGCTCTAGCTGCAGGGGCTCATCTTGCAAATAGGAAATATACCGTCATTGCAGATCTGGGTGATGGAGCATGCTTTCACGAAGGAATAGACCATCTAATTCACGCAATTAGATCCAATTATGATATTACAATATTAATTCATAATAACGAAAATTTCGCATTAACCACTGGACAAGCAACAGTAACAACAGATGAAGAGAAACCCATGTATGGCCTCCCTGATAGTAAGCCAGAGAGAAGTTTAAATATCTCTGACCTGATATTAAGCTTGAACCCTTCTTTTTATGCAAGAGCTTATGCAGGCGATATGCTTCATCTTACGGAAATTATCAAATCTGGTGTACAAAACAAAGGTTGTAGTGTTATAGAAATAATGCAATTGTGTCCTACATATAACCCTGAATGTAATGTTCAATGGTTTATGCAAAGAATTCAAAAAATTGAAACCAAGGAAAGAACACTAGAAGAAGCAAGAAAAGTAGCAACTATAACAAAAGAACATCTCCCTATTGGCATAATGTATACCAACTCTAATCTTCCAACATACTATGATTCTCTAGAAAACAGAAAAAATATCTCTACAGAACTTGTTGATGAAGTAAAACAGTACGATATTAAGAAATTATTTGATCAATTTAAATAATGTCAAACAACCTTTTTTCACCAAAATCAATCGCTATAATTGGAGCCTCACAGGATTCTGAGAAAATAGCTTCTGTTCTCTTAAAGAATTTAATAAATGATGGCTACAATGGCAAGATATACCCAATTAATCCCAAATATACTGAAATACAAGGGAGAACAACCTATCCCAACATATTAGAAGTAAAGGAAAATATAGACATGGTGTGTATAGCCATACCATATCAATTTGTAGAAAGTATTGTAGATGAATGTATAATTAAAAAGATAAAGAGTGTTGTAATTATAACTGCAGGATTTAAAGAAACAGGAGAAGAGGGAAAAGCATTAGAACAAAGAATTGCAGAAAAGCTTAAGAATGCTGGTATCCGATTACTTGGGCCCAATTGTTTAGGATTCATAAATAATCAAGCTAAGATAAATCTCTCTTTTGCAAGAGAAAACCCTGGCGATGGGAACATCGCATTTGTTTCTCAATCAGGTGCTTTTTGTACAGCTATATTAGACATGGCTTGTGAAAGCAAGATTGGTTTCTCCCATATTATATCTCTTGGAAATAAGGCAGATATTCAGGAAAATGAATTGATGGAAGAGTTACTTTTTAATAATAATGTAAAAGCTTTAGCCCTCTACCTTGAAGAATTTGCTGATGGTAAAGAATTCATATCTCTTGCACAGAAAGCTAAGAAGCCAATTCTTCTTATAGCTCCAGGTAGTTCTGAAAAAGCGAAATTAGCAATCTCCTCACACACAGGATCCCTCGCGTCCTCCTACGATACCATTACGGCTGCAGTTAAGAAATCTAATGTAATAATGGCAGAAAACTCAGAAGACCTCTTTAAATTAATAACACTGATTAATCAGAATGCTATTCCTAAGGGTAAAAAAATCGCAATAATAACAAATGCTGGAGGGCCAGGAATACTTGCCACAGATGCAGTAGAAAAAGAAGGTCTACTACTCACAGAAATAGGTGAAAAAACAAAACAAAGACTACTCAAAGTACTACCTCGAGAATCAAACATTAAAAACCCTATCGATATCTTAGGAGATGCACGAAGTGATAGATATGAGTTGGCAATACAGACAGTATTAGAAGAAAAAGATGTTGATTCAGTCTTTGTTATATTAACCCCACAGTTAATTACAGATATAGAAGGAACTGCTCAAAAAATAGTAGAGATTAGTAAACAAGAATCTAAACCTATTTATGCATGTTTCTTGGGTGGTAAAGATATTAAAGCTGGATTTAGAATCCTAGAAAGCAATAACCAACCACATTTCAATGATATCCAAGAAGGAATTCACCTTATCGCTAAGTTAGCGAAATTCGAAGAGAACAAAGAAAAGACTAAACCTGTTAACTGCGAAGATTACAAGATAAGAACAAGCCATAAAAGAGAAATTGCTGAGTATGTAGAAGAAGAAAACATTAAGATATTACCAGAAGACCTAGCCATCTCAATGTTAAAAGAATTTAGAATTGATGTCCCAGAAGAAATAGTAACTGGAAATATAGACGATGCTATCGATTTTGCAGCTATCAATTTCCCTGTAGCCATAAAGGCAACAGCTAAGGATTTAGCTCATAAAACCGATTTCAAAGGTATATATTTAGATATTCGAACAATTACAGAATTAGAAGAACGATTTAAAGAACTAAAGGAGAATATAACCAAAATAACAGGTAATCCATCTCCTGAGATATTGGTACAACAAATGATTGATGGGAAAGTAGAATTTTTCATAGGAGCTAATAGGGAAGGAGATTCAAAAATATACGAGAAAGATGGAAAAGGATTTGGACATCTATTGGCAATAGGACAAGGAGGAATCTATACCGAAGTATTTAAAGATATCAAACATATCCTAATACCTGAGTATGATGATAAAATCATCTCTATTTTTGATGAAACCAAAGTTTCAATGATAATAAGGGGATACCGAGGCAAGCCAGCATTAGCAAAAGAGAAAGTAATTGATCTGATTGTAAGGATAGAAAAACTACTTATCAATTATCCTGAAATAATATCTATGGATATTAATCCTGTGATCATTACAGAGAAGAGAGCTGTCGTAGTAGATGCCAAATTCTATGTTAAGAAATAGACAATAATCGTTTTGCTTCTTCAATATCGTTCCATGGATATTCTATCTGACCAAAGCATAAGGATTTCTCATGCGCTTTTCCTGTAATAAGAATAACATCCTCAGGTTGCGCTAATTCAAAAGCTTTCTTTATAGCTTGTCTTCTGCTTTCAACATTATTTGTTGTATCATCAAACCTTATCAATTGTGCCCCCTTGTTATTTCCCTCTCTCCAACCTTTCTCAATCTGATCATTTATATCCTTTAGCACTTCTAGTCGAGGATCTTCTGCCGTTAATATTGAAATATCTGCAAGTTCATTAGATATTTTACCCATCATAGGCCTTTTGTAAAAATCTCTATGTCCAGCACAACCAAAAACATTGATAATTCTTCCACTTGTTTTCTGATTTCTGATGGATGTTAAAACCTCTTTTAACGCATTTGGTGTATGTGCATAGTCAACAATAACTTTAAAAGGTTTCTCTTGTAAAATCTGCATTCTACCTGCAACGGTATTATAATCAGAGATATACTCAATACAATTCTCAATAGAAATACCTTCTTGTAGGCACAAAAGGACTGCACACATATAGTTACTAACATTGTATTCACCTAACACAGGCAATGTAACATTGTACTCATTTGCATTGTATTTTAGTGAAAATGTTAGCTTTTGATTAATCTCTTGGATGCTACCAGATATCAAATCTGCATCGTCAATTCTACTGTAGGTTATATATTTTTTAGTATCTGCTACCTCCTTTAGTATCTCATATGCTTTGTCATCTTTATTCAGAACAACAGCACCATCTTCTCTTAGATGCTTTGAAATCAAAAGAGACTTTGCATGACAATAATTCTCCCAAGTCTTGTGATAGTCTAAGTGCTCAGAGGTTATATTAGTATATCCGACTTCGTTAAATTTAAGTCCAACAAGTCTTCCTTGCTCTAAGCCATGAGAAGTACTCTCTATAATGATATGAGTACAAAAAGCTTTCTCTGCAATATCAATAATATGTGCAATTTCCTGAGAAGTAGGAGTAGTTGTATGTAAAAAGCCAGTATCAATCTCCTTATCATCTATAATACAAGCAACCGTAGTTATTAATGCAGGTTTAAACCCAGCATTCTTTAGCATGTGATACACCATCGTACACGTAGTAGTCTTTCCATCCGTGCCTGTTACTGCTATATATCTCATATTGGAAAGATTAACCTGATACAAAGGAGCTATTTCTGATTTAATAAAAGCCTCTTTTACTACCAAAAGCATATTCCCAGATTCATAATCATCCGTGATCTGGTGATAGAAATGGCCAATTTCATAATTAGTAGTACCCTCATTGTCTGTTTTTATAACCTCTTGAAGCTTTTGTGGTAAATCATTTGAATAAAGGTAGAAATCGCCATCTAACTTCTCACCAATATCAGGGTTTCTGTAATTGATATGTACGCCCAACTCTTCAAGCTCTTCTGTTTGTTCAGAATGCTTAATATCATAACCAACAACCTCAACGCCAATAAGGAGTAAAAATTTAGCAATATAATAAGCGCCTTTCCCACCAATACCTAAAATACTAACCTTTTTAATACTTGTATAGTCCATCTATTTTGTATTCAAATTTAACATAGGAATAATATCTTTTAAATTTCCTGCACTTGCTAAAACACAAATGTAGTTCTCATTATACCCTGAATTCATCAGTATCTCTGCTGTTTTTTCAAAATTCTCTGTATATCTAATATCCTTCTCCTTGTTTTCTTCTTTTAGGTATTCAACAAAGCTCTCAGAAGTAATTAAATTCTTGTACTGATCCTGTTCTCTTGTCGGTGCAAAAATATTAGGGATTAAAACAATATCACAATCGTCTAGGCTATGTGCGAAATCTTCCTTAAAAGAATATGTTCTTTCATAGCTATGTGGTTGCCATACAAATATAATTTTTTTCTCAGGATACATTTCTTTTGCTTCTTGGAGACAAGCCCTCACTTTTTTAGGATTATGAGCATAATCTAAATATACCTGCATGCCAGTATCTGTTTTTCCTTTATATTCAAACCTGGATGCTACACCAGGAAAATCCTCGATATTAGGTCTAAAAACGAGGCTCCTAGCGACCCCACAAGCCCTCAAAACATTCTCATGGTTATACTTACCCCTTAAATTTCCAGAAATATTTGAATAATCACCCTCAATTTCTGCGATATCAATAATTTGAGCAGAAATGTGTATGTCTTTCAAAACAGAATCAATATTGATACCTCTCTTATCTAAAACAACAAAACCGGAGGTATTATTTATAAATTCGGAGAAAGCGCTATTATAATCTTCTTGAGATTTGTAATAATCGGTATGATCTAGCTCAATGTTCGTTATAACTGTAATAAATGGAGCAGGGGCTCTATCTAGAAACTGTCTTTTGTACTCACAAGCCTCAATCACTAAATATTCTGAATCAGGGTTGTAGTTCCATGCTTTGTCAATTTCTAAAATATTGTCACCAATAATAAAATTAGGAAGAGCACCGAATTGCTTGTATAACAACCATGTGGTTAATGCAGATGTTGTTGTTTTTCCATGTGTACCCGCAATTGCGATTACCTTGAAATTCTTACTAATAATTCCTGTTAATTGTGCAATTGTAATTGCAGGTATATTCATTTGCTCCGTTGCTTCACATTCTGGATTACCAGGTATTGGACCATTTGGATAGACAACAAGGTCCAGATCATTAGTAATATATTGAGCATTATGTCCTCCAGTATACAAGACTCCTTGCTTAATCCACTCTAGAGCCTCAGGTGTATCTTGCTTAATTTCTGAAGCAGTGACTTTCACACCCTTAGATATCAAATAGTTAGCACAAAAACTATTAAACCCAGATGTAATACCTATGAAGTGTACCTTGTGTAAGTTTTCAATATTAATATTTTTTACTTCTTCTTTAGAAAGCATTATTTAAGATTGTTAACTAAATTAACAAATTGATCCCCTCTGTCGAATTCATTTGCAAACATATTGAAACTTGCACCACCTGGACAAAGAATTATCATATCACCAGTAGTCGCTAACGATTGTGCCTTGAGAATGGCTTCTTCAAGATTATTATAATATTTATACACTTCAACATCACTCAACTGTTCAGCCATCTTCTCAGAAGCTGTTCCTTCTAGTAAAACCAAAGCTTTAAGATTTTCCTTCATCATTTGAGCAACTGCACCATATTCCAACCCTTTATCAACTCCTCCTGCAATCATTACTATTTTGCCTTTGTATTTAGAACCAAATCTATCAAACATAGCTATCATAGCTTCTACGGAAGTGGCAGTAGTATCATTGTAGTATTTTACACCGTTTAATTCTTTAATAAATTCTTCACGTCCAGAAACACCCTTAAAAGAAGAAAGCACTTCCTGAATCTCATTTGTATTTACACCCTGCGTTCTTGCGGTAGCGATTGCACCCAAGATATTGTACAGATTGTGCTCACCATCCAGAATTAAATCATGAATAGTCACAAGAAGCTGGCCATTTTCATATACTGTGAGGCTATTTTTGTCCATAAAATAATCGGCTGTATTATCAATTAGTGAAAAAGAAATAACTTTACCCTTTGCTTCTTCCTTAAATGTTTTAGTAATCTCATTATCTACATTTGTAACAAGAATACCACTCTCATTCTGGTATTTAAAAATGCTTTTCTTTGCATCAATATAGTCCTGCATACCACTGTGCCAATTTTGATGATCAATATACATATTTGTTGTTACAGCAATAGGAGAGGAAAGATGATTTTTTCCCATTGTATCTAATTGAAAACTTGAAAGCTCTAACACGGCAATATTGTTTTCATTAAGACTAGGTAGTTCTCTTATTGCACTCTTACCAATATTTCCGCCAAGCATGACAATTTCGCCAAAGTGTTTCTTTAAAAATTCATAAACCAATGTAGTTGTAGTGGATTTTCCTCTTGTTCCAGTTATACCGATAATTTTGCATGGTGCTAATCTATGGAAAAGACTCATTTCCATCTCAATTTGTTTACCATTATCAATAGCAATTTTAAGCCATTCATTATCTGGCTTTATTGCAGGATTTCTAACAATAATATCATTTTCAAGGAAGTCTTCCTTGATATGCCCACCTAGATGATAGACTATTTGGTCTTCGTATGGTTTTAGGTGAAGGAGTGTCTTCTCAAGTTCTTCTTTTGTCTTTCCATCTGTAATAGTTACTCTTGAGCCTTGTTTTAAGAAAAATTCTGCCATACCTAAGCCACCATCATTCAGACCTAATCCGAATATGAGGACCTTTTTATCTTTGAATTCTGGATATTCTTGCATAGATAGATATTATCATAAACAGGGGGTAGATATGAATAATTCTATAAGGTATTTGTATATACCTTGTTTACATGTATTATTATATTTATGACACCACAACCAGGAGGAGAACCAACAAATGCATCTAACACACCAGACGTTGAATCTGCTCCAAAGGACCTCATTAAGGAGTTTTTCACACAATATCCTCCCTATGAAGATCCTAATATCAAAAGATCGTTTTTAAATGGAGAAATAACACAAGTTTCTGTGCATGAGCAAAGAGATGATGAAGACTTTTGGATTAAGATGTTAGAAAATGCTAGAGATGGGAAGATTGACAATTTCCATGCAACAGAAGGACACCCTAAAACATTTCCCTTTGCATGTAATCTTCTTATTGGAATGTTAAAATCCAACCCTAATGCTGTTATCGAAGAGAATAGCGCTATAAATAATTTCCGTGATAAATCAGCACTCTTTTCAGAACATAGATATGTAATAACAACAGCAGAAGAACAAGAAAGAACTGTAACGAGACCTGCATATTTAGAATATGGATTAGAACTTGTTAAATGCTTGAAAACACAAGAGAATTTTGAGAAACAGACAAGAAGACACCTTGCAAAACTAGCAACTATTAGCGAAGGTTTTGCACTCATGACCGCAGCCACTATAGCAGAAGCTTCTGTTTTCTATGGTGTTAATTTTGATGCAATTTCAGCTTTAGATAGTATTCTTCCAAAAACTTTTAGGAAAAATAATCCTGAAGATGTTGTAGGTTTTAATAACCTTGTATATAAGCTATCACAAGGAAGATATAATTCAGATATCCAGCAAGAAGCAGAGACTATGTTAAATAAATATTTCAGACAAACAATTCCCCAAACTGAAGATATGAATGTTAGAATCAAATTTAAGCCTCGTGTAGTTATTGAAGGAAGTGAAAGACTTTACAGAATGATGAACGCGGAAGAAGGGCAAAGAGTTACAAAGAACACCGCAGAAATAATCCCTAACCGTATTGTGTCCGAGCTTGTAACAGGATTTTGTGATGATGAATTACCCAATATGAATCTGGCTAAGCATATGGGTACCAATGAATGGGGGATAACAAAATACCTTAATTCTCATGCAAAAGTTAATTCTGCATAATTTTCTCTAAAAATTCTCTCAAAGGTCTTCCATATTCCTCTCTTTTCATAGCATACTTGATCTGTGCTTCTAAGTAGCTCAAGGGATCTCCAGTAGTTAACCATTCACCTTCAATAGCTTTACAATACACATTTTTTGATTTACATAATTTGTCCAATGCTACAGCAAAATATAGCTCACCATCATGCATATTCTCCGTATTCAAATAATCAAAAATACTGTAATCAACCAAATACCTACCATATGTAGCAAGTAATGAAGGAGGGTTCTCAAGTGGTTTTTCAACAATGGTGTCAATAATCTTGTTTGCCTCATCTTTAAAAGAAGCCGCACCATATTTATGTATTTCACTAACAGGAACCTCTTGTGCAGCAACAACACCACCAATATTAGAATCGTTTACCTTTTTCATATTGTATTCATCTACCAACTGCTTAACGGCAGAAACATCAGAAAGCACCATATCATCACTAAACAGAAAAACAAAAGGTTCTCCCTCTTTTAACCATGGCTTAGCAGCTAACACAGGAGAACCGTTTCCATATGGTAATGCCTTGTTCTGTCTTACAACAGTAATATTAACTTTTCCAAACACTTCTTTAAACCTAGCATACCTGTCTTCCTTCCCTGTTTCCTTTAAAAATGTTTCTAAATCTGGTCGGTTATCAAAATAGTCTTCAACGGGATAGTTCCCAAAACTAGTTACTAATATCACATCTGTAATACCAGCATCTATACATTCCTTAACAATCTCGTGAATAATTGGAACCTCCTGTATAGGTAACATAGATTTAGGAACACTCTTACAAACAGGAAGAAAACGAGTAGAGTAGCCAGCGGTAGCAATAACTGCTTTCATAGTAAATAGGTAACAAGTTAGTAAATATTGTACTACATTTTAGTACAAAGTATGAGCCGTATTTTTGTACTCATCATATACAGATCTACAAGCTTCAGTATCTAAAGGTGTTTCCAGATATGCCTTAGAATTACCATTTTCCTCATTAAAACCAATTGCTTGAGCATCTGTATAATCACAACCATAATATACTCTAGAAATCTTTGCCCATTGAATTGCAGCTTTACACATCGGACATGGCCTCCCAGTTGTATACAGCTCACATTCAGAAAGATTCAAATTCCTAAGCTTCTTTGAAGCTCTCTGTATTGCTAATATCTCAGCATGATTTGTAGCATCTTTTCTTCTAACAACCTCATTATGTGCCTTGGCAACTATCTTTCCATCTTTAACAATCACACAACCAAAAGGACCACCATGGCTATGCTTAATCCCATATCTAGCTTCTTGTATCGCAACTACCATATATTCATTCATTAGAATTTTCTTTTAAAACTAATATCTTCAACCATAAGTTTGTGTCCAGATCTACCTAAATCCTGCTCATATCTCTGTGCAAACTCCCTGTAATCCAAAACTTTCTTTCTCCTCTCCTTAACACTTCTTTCTCCAATCATACCAGGACCATTAATACAACCACCTTCACAAGTAAGAACATCCAAAAACTTGTAATGCTTGTACATACCATCCTTAAACTCAGAAAGCACTTTCATAATTTTTTCAACACCTTCCATCACCAAGATATCCTTCTCTTGCAATATATTTTTGTAATGTAAGGTAGAGGAAAGTCCTCCAGAAATCGGATATACCTTAGTATAGTCATTGTAAAATCTATCAAATGATACCGAATATTTTGGCTCATCTATTTTCTCTGGGATACCCTTGGCTTTAAATAGCTCATTTAGCTCTTTAAAAGTTAGTACCTCATCAATAGTACCTAGCTCTTGAGCCTCTTGTTTTTTAGTAATGCAGGGTCCTACAAACACACGTTTATGCTCAGGGTAATATTTCTTACAAATCAAAGCCATAGCACCCATAGGAGAAAGCACTGGGACAAGATTAGGAATCAATTCTGGATATTTTACTTTAATCATATTAATCAAAGTAGGACACGGAGATGCAATCCACGTTTTCTTTTCTCCTTTTGATATACTTTCTTTTAACAACTCGTAATATGCCAAATTAACCATTTTCGCACCAAAGGTAAGTTCCACCACCTCATCAAATCCTAATTTCCTTAATCTAAAAACAATATCTGGATATTCAAATTCAGATACAAAAGATGGCGCTAGCAAACAAATATATTTTTGTCCTGGTACAAATTCCATAGTTAAATATACTATATTGCCTCTCTAGATGTATATTAATTCCGGTTATAGGACTTGAAACTATATTCCCCATGTTTAATAATGCCATATCATAACTTTACACCACATATTCATGTCTAAAAAATACACATACTTCTTCTCCAAAGACAAAACAGAAATACCTGATGTCAGAAACATCAAATACGTACTTGGGGGCAAAGGCGCATCTCTAGCAGAAATGACCAAACAAGGAATACCTGTACCACCTGGATTTGTAATCTCAATAGACGCATGTGATGCATATTACAAAAACAAACAATCAATATCCTCAGATGTTTGGGATCAAGTCAAAAAAAATCTACAAGATTTAGAAAAAAGTACAGGCAAAGAATTCGGTAGTAAAAAAAATCCATTACTAGTATCAGTAAGATCTGGTGCAGCAATCTCAATGCCCGGAATGATGGATACAGTCTTAAATCTGGGTTTAAATGAAAATACTCTTAAAGGATTAATTGAGAAAAGTGGTGATGAAAGATTTGGATGGGATTCATACAGAAGATTCATACAAATGTTTGGTGATGTAGTAATGGGTATAGAACACAGCAAATTTGAAGAGATATTAGATGAAGTTAAAGCTTCTAAGAAAGTAAAACTTGATGTTGAGTTAACTGCTGAAGACTTAAGGGAAGTAGTTAAAGAATACAAAAAGCTTTACAAAAAAGAAATTGGCAGCGAATTCCCAGAAGACCCTATGGACCAACTTAAGCGAGGTATTGAAGCAGTATTTAGATCATGGAACAATCCAAGAGCAATATCATACAGAAGGATAAACAAGATAGCCCCCGATATTATTGGAACTGCAGTAAATGTTCAATCTATGGTCTTTGGTAACCTTGGAGATGACTCAGGTACAGGTGTAGCATTTACTCGAAATCCATCCACAGGAGAAAACAAGTACTATGGTGAATATCTCATGAAAGCACAAGGTGAAGACGTTGTAGCAGGTATTAGAACACCATTGCACCTGGAAGAAATGAAGAAAGCATCACCAAAGATATATAAAGAATTAACAGACATATTTGATAGATTGGAAGATCATTACAAAGATATGATGGATGTAGAATTTACAATTGAAAATGATGTCTTGTACATCCTTCAATCAAGAGCAGGCAAAAGAACAGGATCAGCAGCAGTTAGAATAGCTGTGGAGATGGTCAAAGAAAAGAGAATCTCACAAGAGCAAGCAATAATGAGGGTAGACCCACAAGCATTAGACCAACTTCTACACCCAATGATTGATCCTAAAGCTAAGAAGATAGAGATATCAAAAGGATTACCCGCATCTCCTGGTGCAGGTAGTGGTCAGATTGTATTTAATGCTGAAGATGCAACTAAATGGAAAGCAGAAGGTAAAAAGATCATCCTTGTAAGGCAGGAGACTTCCCCTGAAGATATTGAGGGTATGAATGTAGCGGAAGGTATATTAACTGCACGAGGAGGCATGACAAGCCATGCAGCAGTGGTTGCAAGAGGTATGGGTAAACCATGCGTAGCAGGATGTGAAAATATCGGTATCAATGAAGCAAAGAAAACAATCAAATTACCAAATGGAGAAGAACTCAAAGAAGGTGAATGGCTAACATTGGATGGTAGTAACGGTGGAGTATACTTAGGAAGCGTAGATACCATAACCCCATCAGTATCTGGTGACTTTGCTAAGCTCATGAAATGGGCAGACAGTACAAGAAGATTACAGATTCGAACCAATGCTGATACACCAAAGGATGCAAAATTAGCAAGAGAGTTTGGCGCAGAAGGTATTGGTCTTGTAAGAACCGAACATATGTTCTTCAAAGAGGAAAGAATTTTTGCAATTAGACAAATGATTCTTTCAGATACAAAAGAACAAAGGGTCAAAGCATTAGCAAAAATTGAGAAGATGCAACAGTTAGATTTCGAGCAAATCTTTAGAGAGATGCAAGGGCTACCTGTAACCGTAAGACTACTTGATCCTCCACTTCACGAATTCTTACCACACGAAGATGAAGAATTAAGAGCAATTGCTACAGAAATGAAAGTCCCATATGAAGAGCTCTACAAACGAAGAGAGTCACTTGCTGAGTTCAACCCTATGCTTGGATTCAGAGGATGTAGACTTGGTATGGTGTATCCAGAAATAACTGAAATGCAGGTTAGAGCAATTATTAATGCCGCTATAACCGTCACCAAAGAAGGTAAGAAAGTAATACCTGAAATTGAAATACCTCTTGTAAGTCTTGCTAAAGAAATGGAATATCTTAGAGAGGTAGTAGTGAATACTGCAGAGAAGTGTATTAAGGATGCAAAAACTAAGAATATTAAATATACAGTTGGAACGATGATTGAGTTACCAAGAGCATGTGTCATTGCAGATGAACTCGCAAAACATGCGGAATTCTTCTCTTTTGGTACCAATGACTTAACACAAACCACATTTGGTTTCTCTAGGGATGATGCAGGAAAATTCATATCAAAATATCTTGAAAATGGAATATTTGCTGAAGATCCATTCCAATCTTTAGATACTAATGGAGTAGGTGAGCTAATGAAGTTAGCCATTGGCAAGGTTAGAGCTACAAGAAAAAATGCACTTGTTGGAATATGTGGCGAACATGGAGGAGATCCAAAATCCATAGATTTCTGTCATCAGATTGGTATGGACTATGTTAGTTGTTCTCCATACAGAGTCCCTATAGCTAGACTTGCAGCAGCACAAGCGGCTGTAAGAAATAGCTAAAACTGTAGATTGATATATAATAGAAGAATGGTACTGCTCAAAAAACAAACACTAAAGGAAATATTCCTTAGTGAAAATATACAATTAATAGGTATATATGTAATAGCATTTGCAGTACCTTTCTTCTTTAAACAACCACAGATAGTCATAGGATCAATCATAAACTTCCTCCTCATAATGGCCGTATCAAAGTATGAAATCAAAAAAATACTCCCAATACTCTTCCTTCCATCCATCGCATCTCTTTTAAGCGGAGTTCTCTTTGGAACCTTTACCCTTTACCTAGTCTACCTCATTCCATTCATTGTCCTTTCCAACCTCATATATATACTGTCATTTAAATATATTCATATTAAATACCTAAATACATTCTTAGGCGCACTTCTCAAAGCATGTTTCCTCTTCTCATGTGCATACATACTCTTTAATACAATACACATACCAGAAATATTCTTAACTACAATGGGTATCATCCAATTCTACACAGCATTAATAGGTGGAATAACCGCATCAATAGTCTTAAGTTTAAAGAATAAATAGCATGTACATAGACCCAATATATTGGTATTTTGCATTACCAGGATTCATAATATCAATAGCTGCACAGATATATGTTAAAGCAATATATTCCAAATATACACACGTCACAGTAACAAAACATACAGGCATAGAGGTTGCTCAATTAATTAAGAAAGGAGAAAACTTTCCTGTAGATATATATCCTCAAGAAGGAGCTTTGCAAGACTCTTTTGATCCTAAAAACAATATTGTAAATATATCTTCAGACAATATCTCAGAGGGAAACGTTTCAAATATCGCAGTAATAGCACATGAGTTTGGACATGTACAACAGAAGTTTAGTAAATCATCTATTTTCAAATTTAGAATAGTTATGGTTGGACTCACGAAGTTTGTATCCACAGCTGGCTATATCCTCTTTGTGATAGGTATTTTAATGTCCGCACTTAAACTAGCAGAAATAGGACTAATATTTTTCTCAACTAGTACACTTTTTGCATTAATATCCATACCTGTAGAAGTAGATGCTAGCAAAAGAGGTATGAAACTCATTGAGAAATACAATCTTTTAGAGAACTCTAACATTTATGGAGCAAAACAAGTATTAATAGCTGCAGCACTGACATATATAGCAGGTTTTCTATCTTCTGCGTTAAATCTCTTGTATTACGTAAATATACTTGGTGGGAGAAGAAGCAGAAACTAAATAGTACCTTTGAGATATGATTGTCTTTTCTCTTCCTCAAATTTTTCAATAGCATATCTAAGCATGGTTCTAGGCATTTCTTTGTAATATTTCTTCAAGAACTCTTCTTCAGTTATTAAATTCTTTTTGCCAACCTCTCTTAACATCCATCCTACAGCTTTATGTATTAAATCATGTTCGTGATGTAATAGTATCTCAGCAATAGCCAGCGTATCTTTAAAATCTCCCTGTCTTAAGAAGTAGAATGTTGAAAGAATGCTTACTCTTTGCTCCCAAAGATTCTTACTCCTGGCTAGGGTGTACAAGATGGATCTATCCTTGTCATACAGGTACTTTCCAACAATATTGGGCGCTGTAAGGTCTACTAAGTCCCAGTTATTAACATATTTAAGATTAGAGATATAGAAGTCATAGATCTCCTTGGTTACAGGCTTGTATGTAAGGGATAGGAATGCAAACATCCTATGCTCATGATACTTACTAGATGTAAATGGTAAGAGCTCTTCCAATGATATTGTTTTTGAATATTTTTTAATAATCCTTCGCATATCAGGAGTAACAATACCAAGGAATAGATCTCCCTCACCATAATCACCCTTTCCCGTTTTAAAGAATCTTTGTAATATCTCTGCCTTTTGAGGATTAGTTACCTTTTTGAAATCTTCTAAAACATCTTTTCTCATTTCTTAATGGCCTTTTTAAAGAAATTAGCATCATACGTAACAATATTCATAACAGATTTTAAACTTTCAACAGTAATATCTTTTTCTTCCATCTTTATACTACCAGGTGTTTTGTCTGTTCTCACAAATAACCATAGTTTGTCTGTAACCAATCCAGTTACAATTGCCTTGGAAGCCAGCATAGAAATGATATCCTGCTTAGATACAAAAGAAAAAAGAGTATTACCATTTTCCATAGTATGCCTAGGATGGGTATGAAGATTAAAAAGATATTCTACAACTATCTTCTTGGGCATATTTTTGTAATACACCTCTTTTCGCTTAAATATTTTTCCATCAAGTAAGATTTCTTTTCTAAAGTATTCTCTTTTAGTTGGATGTGGCACATATCTTACATTAACAGAATGATTTGAGGTTACAGAGGAATCATTTCCTTTCACTACTGATGTTGTTATGATCTCTCCATCTACCCAGAATAATGCTATTTCTCTCTCTAATCCATCATTAAGTGTTTGTTTATGTATTCCTACAATATCCTGCCAAAACTCTACTGGAAGTGATATTGCTAAAGGAAGATTGTAATCATACGGATAGATATTCATCTGCTTAAGCTTTGTAAGCTTCTCATAGAACTGTACAAAGGGGATACTTGGAATAGTATTACTTGTAAATATATTTTTTAGAAATTCAAACATAGTATATATTACCAGATTTTCGTTTTTAAAAAACACCTAAATATGGGTAAAATTTAAGTTACTGTTACTGTGAAGGAATTTGTTTTACAATTGTAAATAAATTCATTGGATATTCCATATGGAAGAAAATGAAAAACAACCAGTTGAGCAACAAGCAGAGCAATCAGCAGTAGAACCTAAAAAGAAAGGTCATGGTTGTCTAATAGCTTTTCTCATATTCCTTTTCCTCATACTTCTTTTAGTAGCTGGTATATATTGGGGATACAAGAGGATTACCAATGGTTTAGCAAAGCAGATAGATTTAAAAGTGGCATATACTCAACAAGATTTTGTAGATGGTATGACACAAGCAGGTTTAACAGTTCAAGACCCATTACAGCTATGTTTGGATTGTACATATCCGACATTTAGTGATCCACACGAGATAGATGTTAAGGTTACAAATGCACAGGCTAGTGCGTGGGTAGACTATGTAAACAAGAACTTGTCATATGGTAAATTAGAAAACACACAGATTAAATTTACTAACAACAAAGCAGAGGTATCTACCTTATTCACATACCAGGGTAAAACATTCCCTGTTTATGCTTTTGGAAATATATCAAAGGCTACTGATACTAGTATTTCTGCAAATATCCAAGATGTTAAGGTAGGGGGGCTTAGTCTTCCCTCAGGTATTAAAGATATCGTGCAAGAGGCTTTAGTAAATATTGCGAATGAAAAGCTAACTTCTATGAGCAATACATTAAGAATAGATGAAATTGGATTTACGAGTAGTGGTTTACATTTTAAGGGATTATTCCCAACTAAAGGAGAATAGCATATGAGAAATAGTACAATACTTTTCATATTCTTTGGTTTGATATTTGGTGGTGCTGTTCTTTTTGCATTTGTATATTTACCTAAGATAGATGCAAATAGTGGATTAGATACTAGTAAACTATCACTAGAATTGCCTGTTGATGTTGTAGATATGAGATATGATGAGGGTGGGGTAGTTCCTTTTTGTTTAGAAAAAAATGTAGGTATTGATATTCAGGCAAGAGAGAATAGTTCTGTTTTTGCTCCTGTTGGTGGTGCTGTAACCAATATATATCCTGAATCTAAGCGTATTGCTATACAAGCTACCAATGGTGTGTATGTGTATGTCAACTCTGTTAAGAATATGAGGGTAGAGGTAGGAGATTATGTTTCCCAAGGGGATGTATTGGGACAGATTGATGGTATTTCTGTAAGATTTACAGTAGACAATCAGCTAGACAAGAGGTACGAGTGTCCTTTTTTGTATTTGAATGATACTTCAAAAGGATATCTTTCTGAGGGTTTAAAACAATCAACTAATTCTTCCAAAAGGATATGCGAATGTAGTGGGTTTAGTTACTAAGGATAATACGAGAACTGGTATGTGTATGGAAAGAGGGTATGGATATGTATCCAATATTTCTTCACATTCTACCAGCTCTCGTTTGTTTTTTTACCCTCTAGGGCTTCGGCGTTCCCAAGAGGGTTTTTAATTGGATGATTAGAGAGAAAGAAGAGTATATTTCTGGAGAAGAAATGCTCTCTAACATGGTATGCGCCCAGTACCACGATTATCATCCAGATGTATTCAACACATAATATTATATATTACAGGACAAAGAGAAAACAATAGAGAAATGGGAAGAGATAGGGTATAATACTGTTCGATATGGTGGGTATAGCTCAATTGGTTAGAGCATTGGTTTGTGGAACCAAGGGTTACGGGTTCAAGTCCCGTTATCCACCCCATATTGAAGTTAAGTATGGAGTACTCAAGCTATATCTTGTTGCCTAATTTCTATATTATCTCTCTAATTTTACCTTGTGCGTTATGAATAACTATTCGAGAGCTTTTTTTTTCGGCCATACGTTTTGCAGTTGATATTGCTTGCTTTTGAGTATCCCTTATTGCAGATACCTTTGTTGCTGATACTTTTTTTACTACCCATCTTTCACCACGTTTAATAACATGTCTCGTATAGGCTCCCTTTTTCAAGGCTTGATTGTACATATTTAACTTGCTATTCATACTCTTAGATATTTATAAATTTAAGAATTTGTTTTTCTATTTCCTCTTGTGTAATTTGGAAATTATTCACATATGCTTCTAAATCTTTAAGTTTGATTTCTCTGAATTTCAGATTTGCTTCTCCATCACTATAACTTTCAATGAAAACTATTTCAATATCATTATAATTTTTGAAAATATATTTTAATGTTTCTCTACTTCCAATATGAGATCTATAAAAATCCTCAATCGAATATTTTCTAATTCTATTAATAAATGCATAAAATGATTTAGGAAGGGAATTCGTAATGACAGCTATAACTTTTACATTTTTATGATATCTTTTACAATTTCTAATTTTAACCTTTGCACCTTCAATTGTTGAAAGCGTGCCATCATAAATTATTGAGTTTTCTTTGTTCAAATAAGTTTCTATATATTCACTTTTTCCGGATGCACTACCCCCACACATTAAGATCACGCTTGTTGGGCTGGATTGGCTTCGAAGTGCATTTTTAAATTCTTTATCCGCGATTTTAACTGATTCTGAATGAAAGACTTCTGAATTTTCAGGTCTATAACCGTCAAGTCCTTCTTTTATATCATCAGGGGATATTATCTTTGCACTCATATGTAAATAATACCACAACCAAAAACAAAGAATATATTTGTTAATGTGATTCAATATAGTTATAAGAAAAAAGCTATTGAGGAATAGTGTCTATAGTTATATAATAACAGTTATTATGAAATATATTGATTTCACAATTAGTAATTACAAGGCCATTAAATCAAACCTCATCGTAGATGTCAATAAAAATTCCCTTATCCCAATAATTGGAGTCAATGAAAGCGGTAAAACCAGTGTGCTTTGGGCAATTTTTTGTTTTGATAAACATAATGATCGATTAAATGATGGGCGTCATTTATTAAATGCGGGAAATCTTTCAGAAACGACATCTAGAAGTGTTCCCTTTATAACAGCCAGAATAAAAATAACCTTAGATGAGTTACTTGAAATTATAGATTATCTTGAAATCCCACAAATTTCAGTAACACAACAAGATGGAAGTCAGATTAATATAGATGATGAAAATTTCACAAATGAACTAAATCTTATAAAGCAAAACATACGTACAAGCCAGTGGGATGGCATCATAAATATAAAAAGAAATATTCAAACTCTGGAATATACATTTGAAGATACTATTTTTTCAGCCGTTAATGTCTCGAAAGACCTTTTGCTAGATGCTTTGTTGGCCTGTACACCGTACATACTTTATTTTGATGATTTTAGAGATACTGTTGATGAGAAAATTGAAATTGTTAAGGAAGAACAAAGTGGTTGGTTGCAAATAATGCAACAATTATTTACAAAAACCGAAAGTGAATATTCTGTTTTTGACCTATCCTCAGAAGATGATCTTATAAGACAAAGCATTTTAAGTGATGTATCTGCAAATCTTAATAAAACACTTTCAAAAGAGTGGAAGAAATTTACCTTAGACAAAGGATCTAAATTAAATGTTTGCGTAGAATATACACAAGAAGATGGACGTGAATTTTTAAAATTACGTATTACCGAAAAGATTGGTGGAAAAGATAGGTACTTCGGTATAAGAGATCGAAGCAAAGGTTTCTACTGGTTTTTCAACTTTGTTATGAAGTTAGAATTCAATCCTAAAAAAAGAAGTAGTTATGATAGAGATACTATATACCTACTTGATGAGCCAGGATCATATTTACATTCAAGTGCTCAAGAAAAACTTTGCGAGAAATTAGTACGTCTTTCAAGATCAAACAAAGTAATATATTGTACTCACTCGCACCACCTACTTAATCCCGAGATTATTCCTCTTAATTCAATTAAAATTGCGCAGAAAGGGTCTAGTGGACGTATAGATTTGATAAATTTCTCGGAATATAAAAATCCAAAGAGTACAAAACGGCTAGCAATCCAACCAATTATAGATGCTTTACAAATAAAGCCATTCTTAATGAACTTGGATTACAACAAAATCTGCATTACAGAGGGTATATATGATTATTACACATTCGAAATGTATAAAGAAATACAACAAAACATAGACGTAAAATTTATGCCCTCGACAGGAGCAGACAGTATTAAATATTTCATATCAATAGCAATTGCATGGCAGTTAAATTATGTAGCGCTTTGGGATAAAGATATCGAAGGAATTACTCATCTTAGAAAAGCTGAGAAATTCTTTGGTGCAAATCAAGCAAAAAGATTTTTAACTTTACAATTGGGTTCTAAGGAAAAAGTTATTCTTCAAGATCTCTTTGATGGCAAAGATTTAGCTTACTTTTCCGATGAATTAAAGGCACCAAAGGATTCTAGCTTTGAAAGCATAATTTCGCTTTTGTTTTTCAATCCCCAAAGAAACATTATTTTAAGAAATGCACCAGGAAAGACAAAAAACAACATTGAAAATATAAATAAAGCTATTATGAATATTTTAAAATAGCTTTATTTGCAAAGTACTCTTCCTCAGTCAACCCCTCTAGACTTACCTCATACATATCCATATTGATATACTAAGGTATATATAATATAAAAAATATATCCTATGCATGAAATCCAATTAAATATAATAAAAACACTAACATACACCAAACAAGCCAAATTCTCAGACCTAAAAAAGGATCAAAACAATATAGACAATAACCAATTCTGCTTCCACCTAAACACACTCATAAACCAAGAATTAGTAAACAAAGATGAAAACAACCAATACACCCTAACCCTAAAAGGAAGAGCACTAAGTGAAAAAATAGAACCCAATCAACCAACACTAAAACAACAAGCAAAATTAACAGTATATGTAAGTGCAATAAACAAAGAAAACCAAATACTAATATACACAAGAAAAAAGAACCCCTTCTATGATTGCCAAGGCTTCGGAGGAGGAAGAATAGACTATGGAGAAAACATACTCGAAGCAGCCAAAAGAGAATTCAAAGAAGAAACAGGATTAGAAGGAGAACCACAACTCATAAAGATATTACATAACAAAATATACTCCAAAGACACCCATGAGCTACTAGTAGACAAGATACTATTCTTCTGCAAAATCATCAATCCTACAGGCATACTAACCCCTTCAGAAGAGGGTACATACGAATGGGTAGATATAGATAACATACCAGAATATATACAAAAACCATTTGATTCAAAGGAAGAATTCTTAAAACAAGTAGATTACTTCATACACTGGGATGGGAACATAACCCTAGAAGAACAAGAACAAACAACAGAGAGCTATTAATATAAATTTCTTCCATACAATGAGTTCATAAAGGTTTCTTTATCAGTAGAAACTAGAATATCAATACCTTGTTTATTTAGTATATGTATCTTCTCAGTTGGTAGAGTAAATGATTCAAGGTAAACTCTTTCAATAGAATACTCATTATCATCACCAGCTATTCGATTCTTAGAAAAGGCACCACAATTAGTACATTCGTGCACTAACATTAATTCAAACGTTCTATTTCTAGAATATACGTTTCTTTCAGGCTTATATGTTATAGCGATAGGTTTCATCTTACCTTGGCAAGTACATCTTCTATCACCAGGCTTAAATAAGTCTAAGTGTTTAGAATGTAAACAGTATGGACAATGATTTCTATTGGAAGTTCCTATTGCGTTGTTTGAGATAATCTCACGACAATTTAGACACCTAAAGTTTGTGTCATAATGTCGTGATTGATTTGTTTTGCCTTGTTATTATAATAATTTCTCAAAGACCCAATTATATCATTTAATATTTGTTGTATCAAAATTGAAAATGAATTTTTACATCCCAATCTTCCATATGATATATTAATCTATGTCTCAAGTACTCATTCCTAAGAATGAAATACATATGGAATTACATATTCCTGACTTTAATATTGCTGAAACCTTTTACTCTAAATTAGGTTTTAAAAAGGTTTGGAGAAAAGATAGTACTAAAGGAGATGGATATATGGTAGTACAAAGAGATAACTCAATAATAGGATTCTACGGTGGTAATAACCTAGTATACAATCATCTATACTTTAGTAAATTTGATAGTAATACACCCAGAGGCTATGGAGTAGAAATAGCCATATTCATATCAGATATAGATATACAAGACTATTATGATATGGTTAAAAACAATATAGATAGTAAATACATAGTAGGAGAGTTAAAGCTCCATGGCTATCATAAAAGAGATTTTAGAATAGTAGACCCATTTGGATACTACCTAAGATTCTCAGAGCCCGAGAACAATCTATACGAGAATTAATTACTTCAATTTCCAATTTTCCCATACAAATTCATAACTATATGTTCTACGATGTGTCTTAGATAATGCTTTCTGTATATTATTCATTCTTTCTTTAGCATTAGGAACAAAATCATGAAACTGAACTTGTATATTACCTATCTTCTTAGCATATCCCTCTTCAATTAAATTCTCTAACAATCCATATTCTCCACCTTCAATGTTTATTTTCATCAAATCAATATGATTAATATGATTTTCTTTCATAAAATCAACTATTTTTACAATTCTTATCTGCTCTGATTTCCCATTATCCCTATATACAGACGAGCCATCATTGCTTAACTGTATTGTAGTGGTTTTATTTTCTCCATCTAATCCAAAATTCTTTACAAATATTTTATTGTTCTTTTTAAACCTCTTTTTAATATCTATCGCATATTTTTTTACAGGTTCGAAAATATAGATATTGCAACAGTACTTAGAAAAGATATCGCTACTCCACTGACCAACATATCCTCCAACATCAAAGACTACTGATTTTGAAGTTAGGTCATCGTAATCTAATCTCAATGTAGAATCTCCTTTTGCTTTAAACCATGGAATAACTCTTTTTTCTTGAACTGTTTTGATACCAACAAACTTTCTTAATTTACTAAAATAGTTTTTCATGTTTCCTTTCTGTAAGATAGAGATATTTGTCTTTAATAGTACTATATAGATGAAGAATGTGTCAAAATACTACCCATATTATCTCTTCTTTATATATTCTAAATAGTCCTTTAGATCCTTCATTGTTGATTTATCAGCTATATCCGTAAATATTATTCCCTCTAAATGATCAATCTCATGTAATATGATCCTTGCATCTAAACCATCAAACTTCTGTGTATGACTATTACCATTCTCATCCAAATAGGATATTCTAACCCAATACTTACGTTCTACCTCTCCAAATGTTTGAGCATAGTTAACGCTCAAACAAGCTTCATAGTACTCAACTAATTTCTCAGATGTAGATTCTATTATAGGATTAATATAGTACTTAGGAGATTCCCTTTTACCATCACGATCAGTTCTCTGTATTAAGAACATTCGCTTAGGTACACCAATCTGTATAGCAGATATAGCTACACCATATTTAAAGCTCTGTAGAGTATCTAGAAGATCTGTACAAAGAGATTTGAACTCTACAGACCTTAGATATTGAGAATCAATAGGTTGAGATATTTCCCTTATTCTATTATCTGTATCTAATACAATATTCTTTATCATATTCTCATTATACATCTTCCTTGCATCCCCATAATCCTACCCATATAATAACTTAATGCTTAGAAACATTCTAAAACCCAAGACTCTATCCTCTAAGAAATATATATATCAATATCTTCTCTCCCTCCTCCTAGTCATATGTATTGCTTATACATATACATACTACCATTACAATAACATTACTAATCAAGACACCAATAGTGAGATATCTCAAACCAC
This sequence comes from uncultured Candidatus Saccharibacteria bacterium, assembly GCA_964560525.1. Taxonomy (GTDB): domain Bacteria; phylum Patescibacteriota; class Dojkabacteria; order SC72; family SC72; genus UBA12078. Next base: position 29,350 of record CAZLLO010000006.1, read on the forward strand.
TGAAGAAGAGAACACAAACGAAAACAATACTCCAACAGACTCAAATACAAAACTAGAAGAACAAACAGAAACACCAACGCCCACCACACCTTCAACAGAAACAGAGACTAAAACAACCATACCAAAAACAACACCTGCACCAGACGAAGAAACAGAGCCAACACCCGAAGTTATTCCTACTCCAGAATCACCAAGTGCTATTGTCGCTTTCTATGGTGACAATCAATCAGATACTGACAGTGAAGATACTAATCATCAAAGAGTAGTAACATACATCCTCAATTCAGGAGCCAATCCTGTATTTAATGTTGGAGATATTATGGAAGATGGTACACAAGACAGTTTAAACAGATTTAATACAGTTACATCTACACTAAGAACTACAAGAACATTCTATGCAGCATTAGGTAACAATGATCGTAAAATAGGGGACTCAACTATACCCTCTCAGCTATTTCTAGATAACTTTACATTCCCCAATAACGAGAGATGGTATTCCATAAACTATGGAAACCTACATATGGTCGTATTGGATAGTGCATTTGCTTCAGGTAATCAAACACAATTAAGTTGGTTAGCTAATGATTTACAAAGTGCCAATTCACAGAACAGAATAACTGGAGTAATGTTCCATCATCCAGCATTCGCAAGTACAATATCATCTTACTTGGTAAACTATGGTGTTGATTTCGTTGTAGCAGGCCATTTACACTCATACAATCACTCAGTATCTAATGGAATACATTACTTTGTATTAAATGGACAACCAAACATTGGATATTTAAAGGTGAAAGTATATGACAAAAAAGTAGAAATAATAGCATACAACAGTGGAAATGGCGTTACAGAAAAAGTAGAATTTAATGAAAGATAATTTATCATTACAAACTAATGCCAGCAATAATAAATTTCAAGATATGTGATAACGCAAGAGAGTGTAGTGGAATAGCAATATGTCCTACCCATGCTATGCACTATGATGAAGAAAAACAAACCATAGTTATAGATAAGGATAAATGTACAAGTTGCGGATTATGTAGACCAGAATGCCCCATAGGAGCCATCCTAGTAGGTAAAACAGATGAAGAGTATCAACAATGTCAAAAAGAAATAGAGGACGATCCTAGAGCTATAAAAGATCTTTTTGTAGATAGGTATGGTGCTTCAGCTATATCCGATTTCTTTATGATTGAACCAAACCAACTAGAAGAAAAGATTAAAGGGCAGGGAATCACTTTAATAGAAATATATAACCCTGTTGAAGCCCAGTGCCTTTTAAAATCTATACCCATTAAAGATCTAACAGAGGAAATACCAGGAGAAGTACAATATTACAAATTAAACATTTCAGATGAGATAATAGAAAAGTATGATATTAGAAATATTCCTTCATTACTAATATTTAAAGCAGGAGAATTATTAGGTAAGATAGAGGGATATTACAATATGGAACAGATAGATGAAATAAAAGAAAAAGTACATAATTTAACAATATAAGGATATGGATTCATATAACGAAATTTTTAATGATGTATCAAAAGTCTTAGTAGTAATGCCGCATCCTGATGATTGCGAGCTATATTGTGGTGGTACAGTTGCAAGATTAATAGCCGATGGAAAGAATGTCAGAGTTATTAAAATGACGAATGGAGAAAAGGGTTGTAAACAAGAGAATATCTCAACAGATGAATTAAAGGCCATAAGGATCAAAGAAGATCAGGCCTCAATGAAAACATTAGGCATTAAAGACGAAAATAATATATACCTTGATCTTGGAGATGGAGCAGTGGAAGCAGATATGAAAACGATAGGATTAATTGCAAAAGAAATAAGAATCTTTAAACCTGATTTAATAATAACTACAAACCCAGAGGACATGATTATTCGATTTGAAAAAGATGTTAATTGGATGAATCATCGAGATCATCTTAATACAGGGAAGGCAGTACTTTTTGGTTCATATCCATATGCCAGAGATATTTCTTTCTTCCCAGAACATTTCAATGATACAAATGCATGTTCACATATATGTACAAAGTTTCTTTTAACAGATTTTTACAATCATCCTGACAATGTATTGATAGATGTTACAGATACCATAGAGATACGTGTAAATGCACATGCTTGTCATTCTTCTCAATATTCTAAAGAGGATGCACAAGATTCTGCAGATTTCTTTACAATGAAATCTGAATACCCAGATGGGAAACGATTTGAGACATTTAGATATGTATTAGTGGACTAAACTTACTTAATTTTGTAAATTAAGTAGTTATAATCATCTCCACTATCATTAAACAAAAGGTATTCATCTGAATCCTTAACAGAAGCCATAATATATACAGTAGTACCAGAATAATTCTCAGGTATCTTCCAAGTAAAAGTATTCTCCACATTCCAATCCTTTAATACAGTAAATGATCCACCCTGAGGTTGAATCTGATATCTATATTCTAACTTATCATTATTTGGATCCTTTGCCGTTATCGTAAATGTAACTGTATCACCAGCATTTAATTTCTTCTCCATACCATCAGGCCATGAGCCACCCTCCTGTGCCCCCCAAGAATTAGTATTAACATTCCCTTTGTCATCTCTACTATCTTCAATTACAGGATATATTTTCTTCGTAACATCCTTAGGATTAACCTCATATACAAGGTATGTATAATCATCACAATTATCAAACCTCATCTTCTTGTTAGAATCCTTAACTGACACCTTAATATACAACCATCTACCCAAAGCATTAGATGGAACTACAAAATCCAAGCTATCTGAGCTACTCCAATCCTTAAGTATTTGAAATGATCCCCCTGGAATCTGATATTCATACCTATAGCTCAAATCTAAAGACTTTGGATTAGTAGCAACAACAGAAATCTTTAAACTATCGTCAACCCATATACTAGGATTCTTCCAATAATCCATATTACCTTGCCCAAAAGAACCATAATTAACATTTCCAATACCATCTTTCACCGAAGTAATCGTTGGATAGTCAGTAGACATTGTGCCACCAATATTCGAGCCATCAAGTACTTCTGGATTCTCAATTCTTTTAGCACTCTCAATATTCTCACCATTCCCATTAATTTTGTTTGAAATTAAGGTATAGATGAAGATACCAGCCAAGATAAAGAATAACACACAAGCAATAATATATACCGTAATATATTTACTCTTAACAAATTCTGAAAATGAAATTTTCTTTCTGTTTGTAAACAACTTTTTCATACCTTTAAATTTAACAAATATCCTATGAAGATACAATGAAAAATCCTTTAGGCTAAGAACCCTGGATGGTATATAATCAGATATGAGACATCTCTCCCTCATATTAATAGGCATATTTACGACACTCCTCTTTGTATCCATCTTGTATCTTCTTTTTCCAAAACCATTACATGATCCAGATACATCAATAGTTCCTCCAATACCAATTGAAGAAGAAATATTAAAAAATATGACACCAGAAGAAAAAGTAGGTCAACTATTTATGTTTGGGATAAACGGGACAACGATAAGTTCAGAAACAAGAAAGTTTCTTACAGAACATTTCATTGGTGGAGTAATACTGTATGGGAAAAATACTTCCTCAGAAAAACAAATAAAGCTGTTAACAAAAGAGTTACAAACAACAAATAAAATACCGTTATTCGTATCCATAGACCAAGAGGGAGGAATAGTTTCTAGAATAAAAGGAAATAAAGATATGACCATAGCCCAAGAAGATATATTAGATCCCGAGCAAGCATATACAATAGCAAAGAATAGGGGTGCAATGTTAAAAGAATTGGGTATTAATATGAATCTAGCTCCTGTAGTGGAATATATAACCAATGAGAATTCTTTCATGTATCATAGAGTCTTTAGAGGAACAAGAGAAGAGATAGCACAAAAAGGAATAGCTACCGTACGTGGATATACAAATTCTAGAATCATCTCAGTACTTAAACACTATCCAGGACATGGCAATACTTCTCCTGATTCACATTACAATTTACCAAAAGTAAATATTACAGAAGCAGATTGGAAGAAATATATAAAACCATTTAGTAGAATATTAGAACAAATATCTGTCGATGGTATTATGGTAGGACATATTGAATATACTAAGATAGATAACACCCCAGCTACACTATCATCCAAGATAATATCTCAAAAGCTAATTGATGATTTGCAATACAAGGGATTAATAATATCAGATGATATGGAAATGAAAGCACTTACAGATATAGATTCATATACTCACCTTGCGAAACGCGCATTAATAGCAGGAAATGATATCTTGATATATAGCACTCCGAATGATTCAGAAACATCTATACAAGAGCAAGTATACGATTACATCCTACAGGAAGTAAAAGCAGGGAATATAAATATTGATAATAAGGTATTAGAGATTTTAAGAATGAAAATCAAATACAATATAATTCAATATAACTAGAATAACGCTTTTGCTTGAACAACAAGATTTTCAAATTCAGTAACTAATTCATGATCAAACCTATCTTTGAAGATCTTCAAGATTTCTTCATAGTACCAAAGCTGTCTTTCTTTTGAAGCATGAAAAGAAGAAAAAATCTTCTCTCCAGATTTCTTGTAAGCTTCTGTTATATCTCTTAAATTATAAATCTTGTCTGCACAACAAATTAGTAAAGCCTTTTGGCTATCACTTTTCAATTTCTCAATATATTTTTGCTTTCTCGTCTCCCAAGTATCAATGCTTCTCTGCTCTCCATCACTGGGATTCTTGTCCTCTGTTAGTTCTTTTACAATGCTGTACACTCTTTCTCCAAATTCACTTTTCATGTCTTCAGAAGAATATCCTACAACATCTTCTAAGACATCATGCAACAAAGCAGCTACAACTGTATCTTCATCATTTGTGTAATTAGAAACAATAAATGCAACGGAATATGGATGAACTATATATGGGAAACCTTCTATCTTACTTTTCTGATCTCTGTGCAATATAGAAGCTCTAGCGATTGCCAACTGGATCTTTGGAGTCATCTTCATGGGTTTAGTATATCAAATTACTTAGTATATTCAAATTTATTGCTTTTGCAAATGAAGTATGGAATCATATTAATTATGACTGCCGAAGAATACAGAATAAAAATAGAAAATCAGATTCTAGAAATCATAACAACAAAATTAAAAGATGGCTCTCTTGACAGTAACAGGGCGAAAGCAATTGCGAAAATGGTATTAGAAAAATTAAAACCACCACTTACATTAGAACAAATAAATGAAATTGTTCCATCCTTTGATGATGATTTCCCAGAGCTTTCTCCAATTGTAGTACCAATAATAAAAGCACAAGATGAAAAAATCTCAAATCTCATTACAGGACAAATTCATACACTATTAACTGAAAATAAAATTACAGAAGCTAATAACCTTCTCGATCAAGCATTAAAAAATAAAAATTAGGATTTAAAATATGGGAGATTTACAAACACAGGAAGCTGTGGGAGTCGAAAATAGCCAAGTGGCAGTAGAAGTGCAAGAGACACCTATCCAAACACCTGTAGAGCAACCGATTGGCCCCCAAGAGAATCAAATCTTAGAGACAATAAATATTTCAGAACAGAATTTTCCTCAAAATCCAGAGATTACTCTTCAAACAATAGTGGACTCTCCAACAGAAATAACACCACAAGAAAATTTAAACAGTAATCGTTCAGAAGAAGAAATTGCTAATGAAATAAAATCAATAAAGGAGCAAGCTCGTATAGTTGTTTCCAATACCCTCTCAGAAATGCCGGACACTGAAGTTCCAGCTTTCATATCAACATTTAACCAAGAGCATAAAGGACTTCTAAAAGATCAAGAATTTTCTCTTTTAAAATCAAAAGATGATAAGCTTGTAATTGTAGATGAGAATGGTGATCTAAAAGAAATCACAATAAGTAAAGAGAACGCAAAAGAAGTATTGGTGGATATAAAACTAAAAGACAAGGAAATAAAAGGCAATAGCCAAGCTTTAAGAAGTAAAATATTACATAAGAGTGAGGGCACAATAGATACTTACGAAGCATATACATACGATGTTGAGCTTCCAAAAGGAGAAGCATTTGATAAATATCTCGATAATCCTGAAAACTGGACACCCGAGAGTAGGGAAATAAACAATCAAATAATCGAAACAGAATATCAAAAAGCAAAAGCACTTTCAGAAAGGTTAAGTGACAAAGAAGTTACCACTTATGCCGTACGTGGAAACATTGCATCTGGAAAGACAACGGCCATTAAAAATAATGAATTGTTTAGAAGAGCACTGGATTCTGAAGGACAAGTTTCTGGAGTAATTGCACCCGATGTATACAAGGCTGCACTTAGGAAAACAGAACTTGTAAATGGAAAAAATACAGTAGATCATCGACAAGTACATGCTCAAAGTTCAATGATTTCTAGAGCGGTATATTCGCGATTACTCACAGAAAATAGATCAGTAATGCTCGATAAGATGATGCATGAGCAAGCAAGTATAGACCAATTACTTTCTACAACATCCGAGGGAGGAAGAAAGATTAGGATGATAGATTTGGATGCCCCCTTAGAAACTTCGTGTTTACGAGTACTTGGTAGGGTTGCGGATGGCACAGATCCTTTGGTACCATTTGACTCAATTGCAGAAGGTTACAAGAAGATTAGAGAAAATCGAATGAACTTGATAAATAATACTGTCAAGAACAACCCTAATATCAAAGAATACACCTTACTTGTAACAGATGAACTAGGAGAATCCAAAGCAGTATTAGAGAAAAAAGATGGAAAATTATCTGTATTACCAGAACAGGCAGGATTGTTTAAGCAAGCAGTTTCTCTCGTACCTGACTCAAGCATCTCAGAAATCGCAAATATCACTATTAATAACGAATACATCGCAAAGACTTTGGAAAAAGCTGAACAATCTCGTCCAGTTAATATCATAGCTTCATTAGAGCAATACAAGGGTTATACACTTAAACAGGCCTTAGATATACATTCTGGAAGAGTGAAAAAGGTATAATGGAGAAATTTACATATTTAATATATACGAATATAATCTATATATAATATTTAACAAAAGGATCATGCCAGAAACCAATGGAACATCAGATTCAGAAACTGATCTATTACTAGAAGAATTGAATACAGAAACAAAGGAATATCTACAACAACGAAGAGAGCTTGTTCAACAAGCTAAAACAAGTACCCCACAAAAAGAGCCTTTTGATATTAATGAATTTGGAAAAAGATACAGCCTTGGTCGTGATAGTGGAGAAACAAATATTTCTCCTGAGTTAATTGAATCATTGGAAGCAGAATACTATGTTGACAATCCAGATATAAATACTCTAGATGATTTTGCTACAAAGAAAAACGAATCAGATAAGGACTTCTCTTAATAAACTTCCTACAACTTCACCTCAACATCCTCCCTTGTTCCCCATCCTGACTTAAGGCAGGTTAGTGTTGCATACAACTTCACAGGACGAAATATAAAGAAAGACCAAAAGGATATTAAGGGAGAAAAGAACAAGAAAGTACATATTCTGTACCAAAGACTTTCGTCTGATCTCCTAATACTCAAGTACCTAAATGTTTGAATATAATTTGTAGCTATAGATACAAGAAGAAAGGTTAGAACAATCCCCATATTAATATCAATAATCTGTGCAAATATAATTAAAAGAAAAACAATAGTCGTAACCATCTGGCTAACCCAACTTATTACTTGCCTAATAAAGCCAAATGAGAAAACAGGTAAATATTTTATTCTCCAAAAAGAGCGAATAAAAGAACCTCTCTGCCAACGAATAAGTTGACGAACATGATGATTAAATTTCTCTGGCATCATATTAAATGTAATAGCGGTAGACTGCTGTACAGTTCTACCTTCCTGAAGCGCAAATAGGGTAAGCATAGAATCATCAGATATCTTAACATCCATATTAATAAACTTCTCATTAAGGTACACATCTAAATTTTCTCTAACAATATTAGCTCGGTAAAAAGCTAAGCCACCAGAATTAACAAGAACAGAACTCAAAAAGGACATCGAAGACCTATCTACTAATTGCCCAGTAACATACATAAGATCAGTTAATCGAGTAATGAAATTTTTTCTACAATTCCAATTCATAACAAGCCCTGCAACTGCCTGAATCTTAGGTTTTACAAAAGGTTTCTTACCCTCAGCAATTGCATTTTCATCTAATATAGAATCAGAATCCACCGTAACATATATTGTAGCCTCTGGGGTATTTCTCACAGCTAACGCTTGAGCTCCCCGTTTACCAGTATTTTGTTGTCTTTTGAAAACCGTTTTAACACCATATTTGTCAGATTGTTCCTTTAACCATTTTCTGTTGTATGCATAATTAATAGCATTGGAGCCATCATCTACAACATAGATTTTGTCTGGTTTTCTAGTTTGAGCAAGTATCGATTGAAGACACATACGTACAATCTTTACATCTTCATTAAAGACAGGAACTATTACGACAATGTTATCTCTATCCACTTTTCTTCTTTCTTTGTATGGCTTGTCTAAATATGACAAAACTATAACTAAGGTAAAGAACAGGAAAGAGAAGAAATATATTATATAGAAGATATCAGGCTCTTTCTGATTAAATTGGGCAATTACAGTACCAAGATGTCTGAGAATCCAGAAACTAAGTATTAACAAAATCAAGCTAAGTACTAGGGGAATACCTCTGTTCTTAACATAAGCATTTATTTTCTTAGTCTTTGATACTCTTTCCTTTACGAAAGTAAAACCTTAGAGCTAGTGCTGCACCTACGACAATTACTACAACTCCTGCAATAACCCATATCATACCAGTAGCTAAGCCACTAGCTGCTATTGCACTTGTAGCACCTATTATTTGTCCGTATCCCATTATGCCCCCTTAAATCGAACTTAAATATATTAAAATTATATATATCATATAAAATAGAGTCAATCCTAGTACCTAGTCGTTATAGGGTCATTGACATTGCTATACACCAGTGCTAACGTTGGGATACTTAACTGTTTGGTCCCAGTTAATAGAAAGAAGAGGCAGGAATCTCACCAATTCCAACTATTTAATTAGTAAGTGCTTCTTCTTTTGCCCTTTGAGAACCCTTTCCCTAAACACTTCTTTTGTAGTAATATATTCTCATGGATAACACAACAAATAGCATATTAGAATACTTCACAAGCCTCTCTAAGATACCTAGAACATCTGGAAACGAGAAAGCCATACATGAATATATGGTTAATTGGGCAAAAGAAAATAATTTCAATGTTAAAGAAGATAATACTGGGAATGTATGCATTACTGTACCTGCAACAAAGGGAATGGAAGCCAAAAGAGGATATGTACTACAAGGACATATGGATATGGTAGGGCAGAAAACCAAAGACTCAACTTTTGATTTTACAAAAGATCCAATCATTCCACAGATTGCTGGTGACTATCTTGTTTCTAGCCAATCAACAACACTAGGTGCAGATAATGGTATATCTATGGCCATAATGCAACACATCGCATTAAATATGAAATCTCACCCGTCATTAGAACTACTTCTAACAGTAGATGAGGAAGTGGGACTTACAGGAGCGCTAAATCTAGAACCTGGATTTGTAACTAACAAGTTACTTCTTAACCTAGATTCAGAAGAAGATGATACCGTAACCATAGGATGTGCAGGCTCTACAACAGCTTTGATAACAAAGAAATATAGCATCACAAAAGAAAATGTTCAGATATCTAAAATATCAATCAGTGGTGGAGTAGGTGGACACTCAGGTGCAGATATACATAAAAATATACCAAATTGTATTAAGTTAATTACAAATTACCTCATATCACTTGAAGATTCGACTCTTAAGATATCAAGTATAACTGGAGGTACTGTTAGAAACGGTATTCCAACAGACTGTGAAGCTGTATTTGTATGCTCAAAGTCTTTGGAAGAAATAGCTGAAACCGTATCGAGGCTTAAAGATACAGTAAAACAACAGTATGGGGAGATGGAGAAGAATCTGAAGATAGAGATCTCTCAGACAAAAGGAGAATATAGTTTCTTCTCAACAAAAGAGAGTAAAGAGATTCTGAATGTATTGAATGTAATACCACATGGTGTGCTTGGAATGTCCTTTGATGTTGAAGGGTTAGTAGAAACATCTAACAATTTAGCTATAGTGAACATAAAAGATGGAGAACTATGGATAAAGGGATTGCTTCGAAGTTCTGTAAAAGAAAAAATTAAAGAGACAGAAGAAATCTATGTGAGCATCTCAGAATTAATTGAGGGTAGCTTAGAACTTAACGAAAGATCTGTTCCATGGAAACCCAATGTACAATCAAAACTTTTAGATACTGTAAAAGAATCCTACAAAAAACTGTATAACGAATATCCAAAGGTAGGAGCAATTCATGCTGGATTAGAATGTGGTGCCATAGGGGATAAATATGAAGGGATGGATATGATATCAATGGGCCCAACCGTATCGGGATGCCATACTCCAGATGAGAAGCTCCATATTCCAAGTATCAAGAAAGTATATGATTGGTTAGAAGCTATATTAAATTCATAACTATAAAAATGCGAGTATATATAACAGCTTCAAATACAAATGATCCCAAGGAATATTTAGAATCTTTAAAAAGAATTATTACAAACATTGGCCATATACCATTTTGTTTTGTAACTGACTATACAGGTGATATTTCCCCTCATACGTTGATGCAAAGTTCCCAAAGAGAGATCTTGAAATCGGACGCTATGCTTTTCGATGCAACAACACAGACAATAAGGCCATCCACAGGAAGAATGATTGAGCTTGGTATAGGATATCAAGCTGGAAAGAAAATCATCGTCATAGCTAAAGAAGGTACAAAGATAAAGGATACATTGGAAGGTATAACCAATACGATTATTTTCTACAATAATTTAGAGGATATCCAAGAACCTCTTAGACAAGCGCTTTCTTAATAATTACACATCTTGCTACTCCACGTATTTTCAGAATATTCAAATGCTTGTAAATCGATGCTTACTTCTGCCATATTACTTAAAAGAAGATATGAGCTACCTCCATTTTCTTTTTCAAATTCAAAAATGAAACTTGTATTACCATTCCCATATATTTGTAACATATTAAAACCATTTTGATATCCGAAATCTAGATTACCAACATATGTTTCTTGAGTATAGAAATGGAGATCTTTTGTTTCATTCACCTTAATACTCCCAAAATCTTCAAGGTATAGGTTGTGTATTCCCTGAGAATTGTCCTTAGTCATTGCAACTATTGTTTTTGTATCATTTCTTACAAAGGAAAAAGTATATTTCCCAGATTCTACCTCAGAGTATTTCAAAGCTCTGGCACCTGTGTTTTTCGCTTCTAATGTAAACTCCACTCTCTGACAGATTGTTTCTATCTTTGAAGGAGATTCCTTTACTGTTAGTTCTAAATTGGGTTCTAAAGTATCATATCCTTTTAATTCAGAATCGTTAGCTGTATTTCTAAATTTTAAGAACCATACTAAGAAAACAGAAAGAAGAAGAACAAAAACGACAAGGAGAATTAAGAGAAGCTTTTTCTTTTTCATTTATGATTGGTATTAATTAATATTGAATTATATATTTTTTAATAAGAGGAACACAATACAAGAATTGAAGAGCCTATAACCATAGAAGTAAATTAATGATATAATGGCTTGTTGTTTTAACAATTTATATTCATTCTATTCAATGCCAGGAGGGCGAAATGCAATTTCGATTTAGCATTAGAGATGCGTCATATCCGCCAATGGGAATTAGTCTTCTAGTTCTCAAAATCAAAGACCCCGTCTATCCATTTGGGATTGTTAGGTTGCACAAGGTAGAGAATGGTGAACATCAAGAAATCTTAAATGGATATGTCCAGGAAGAAGAACTTCCGTTCTTCCAGAATGCCCTGATTGATTTCTTGAATGCCGTTGACAATGGAGTAGACTTGGTTCAAGCAGGGGAAAGATTCCTACATTCAAAGAATTCTACATTCCAAATGGTCGAAATAAAAATTTAAACAAAACAACAAAAAGGTAAGGGTATGAAAATATCCAGCGGGAGATTCTTTAAAAAGAATCGTTACCTGAAATTAGTATGGTTTAAAACCTACATATATTTCAAAAACCGCAAAGCACCACAATTATAATCCCTTGGTAATAGCCCTCTTAAAACTCTCCATATTACTGTATATATGTACTCTAGAAAGATTAAATCTATTCTTGTAAGTATGATATATACTCCTACCACAAGCAAAGCCAAGTTTGTAACCCTTTCTCTCTACAATAGAGAATGTTCTAGAATCAGCAACACACCCAGGATAGGCAATAGAAACAATCTCCTTTCCCGTAACTTCTTCTAAAGAACGCTTACTCGTAACCAATTGGTATTTAAAATTCTTGTCCCCTTTTAATTTCTTCAAATCTTTGTGCGTACTAGTGTGAGAATCAATAACCATACCATTCTTAGACATCTCTCTTAGTTCTTTCTTTGTAATAGGGGATTTATCAGAAATGATATAGAAAGTTGCCGTCATTTTTAATTTCTTAAGAATAGGATATGCATACTTATACTGACCTCTACTACCATCATCAAAGGTAATTAACACTGATTTCTGTTCTGGATTCTTACCACTCTCAAGAATAGTATAGAATTCTTCTGGTGTTAAAGTCTTGTATCCATTGCTCTTTAAGTACTTCATTTGTTTCTCAAACATAGAAGGAGAGACATATAACCCTCTGTAATTGTATGAACCTCTTGTAGGTACAGAACCAATATTGTGATACATCAAAACAGGAATCTTCACTGTTCCAGGAGCCTGAGCTCCAAGAATATCTTCCTCATTCTCAAGATTTACAACTTCTGATATCTCTTCTGGGCTAGGAGTATATTCATCACTAAACCATGGAGAAAAATATATATATGTACCTACTCCAAAGATTACTAATCCAACAAAAAAGAAGAGAAGAAAGTGTTTCTTCATAGTTCCATTTCTAAAGTAATAGTACATGCTACACTGAAAGTGAAGTCATTCGCAATATGTTATAACTAATTATTGTAATTGAACTCAATCCCGCCCCATAGTATAATAGCGCCCATGTCTTCAATCGATCAGGAAACAACAGAGGTTAATTCTTTTAAAAATGCATTTCCACTTACTTTCAATACTCCTACTGGAAATATATTGGATATTACAATTGAAGCACAGCCTAAAAAAAACATCCCTGAAGTTAGAATACCCGTAAGTATAAGAAGAAATGAACAAGATACTCCAGAACTCGCTATTTGGGATACTGATAACACAATAGGACAAGAAGATTTTTCAGAAATAATACGAGAAAATGTATTTCCATTAACACATCTACATATTAAAGAAGAAAAACAAGATATATGTAATGTTACACAAATACTTGATACATTACATAAGTTTGCACCTTGCATAACCTTTGATTTCATACAAAGAATGGTAACAAGTAATAATGGAATGTTTAAAGAAAACTATCTTTCACTGTTAACAAAATATGGCAATCCAATTCAAAATAATAACTCAAAATTAATCTTTTTCTATGATGAGGAAAAAGATAGAGCTATTGCACTAGGTATTTGGAAAGATTGTGATGATGAAATGACTGAAAGATCGGGTTATGTATGGAATTTCAACGTTCCACTTGGCCAGGCACTTGCTGTTCAGAACAAACTAAGTCATGACCTTGCACCACTGTACAAATCCTTTGGATTTAAAATATATCCAGTATTCAAAAACAAAGATCTTATTCTGAATTTCTCCCGGAAGCATTTTAAATATTCTATTGCTCTTCACACAGAATTATCATGTGGATGTTAAGTTCTAATTCTAGCGTCTTTCATAGACTTATAGTATAATCCGCTATGGATTTACCCGTAATAGAAGACAATATAACAAAGGAATACAAGGAACGTTACAATATACAAAACTTCCCTCGTTCGGTAGGAGATCCGCAAGATCCTCATTTTGCACTTGATCAATTTATAGAAACCTCAATAACAGTATTAGATCTCGCAGATTACGAAATTTTGTACAATGATAACTATATATACAGACAAGAAGAAAAATATATTCGTGGTAGAAGAACTCATTCTTTAAAAGAACTAACCATAGAATACAGAGGAGAAGAAAGTTACTGGGGTGTAGATCTCTATCTTGGACTTCTTAACGCACGATTAAATGATCCATTTGAACTCCTAAATTTAGAAATCACAGCATACGATGAACATGCTATTAGATGGAGAGAAAGATTTCTTTCAAAACTACAATTTACAGATGTAGCAGAAAGAAAAAACAAAATAATTCGTTATCCTGCTATCTTTCCTTTACAAAGAAACGTCAATTTAGAGCTGAGAAATGAAGGACAAAATGGAAGATATGGTCGTGGACAAATTAAATGGAGAATATCTGTTCCAAATCATCTGTTGTCTTGCGTTATGGATAATATTCTTGAAACTTCAGGTATTAGAGATTTTGCAGTCACAGACTATGGTTTCGTTATTAGGCAAATAAATCCCAAAGGATATACATACTATGTAGAGGCTTTCGGTGTTTAAAAATTTTAAGGTGATATAATACCAATATGTTACAAGATAAGGTCAAAATAAAAATAGAATCAGGAAGTGGAGGACAAGGTTCCAGTGCCATGTATGCTAATCGATGCTCTGGAGGAGATGGTGGTAAAGGAGGAGATGTATATCTCAAAGGATCTATACACACATATGATTTAAGTAGATTTGATCCTGAAAAAATATATAAGGCACCTAATGGACAACCTGGACAACAAAAAGAACGAAAAGGTGATAAGGTTGAAGATTTAACATTGCTTCTTCCATTAACTACAGAGGTATATTTAGATAATAATCTTGTTGGAAAGATAGAAAACGATGGACAAATACTAAAGCTGCTTGAGGGTGGTGTGGGAGGATATGGAAATGCAACATTATTAAGAAATAGGGAGTTGAGATCAAATGAAAGTGAACGAGCAAATCAAAAGGGTATATATACATTAATCCTTAAACTCAAATCAGATGTCATATTCATAGGGTATCCTAACGCTGGGAAATCAAGTATGCTTAATGAATTAACCAATGCACATGCAAAGACAGCACCATACCAATTCACGACCTTAGAGCCTCAACTAGGCCTTATGGACAATATTGTACTTATGGATCTTCCTGGACTAATAGAGGGTACATATGAGGGCAAAGGCTTGGGTACAAGTTTTGTTAAACATACTGAAAACTGTAGATTAATAGCTCATTTTGTAAGTATGGAAGATGAAAACCCATATCAAAGTTATGTAAATATGAGAGAAGAGATAAGGAAGATAAGTGAGGAGATGTATAACAGGCCTGAGATTGTAGTTTTGACTAAAGTAGATACTGCAGAAGAAGGGATGCTTAAAGAAATAACCAAAGCATTTAAGGAAAAAGGCATAGAAGTAGTTAGTACATCTATCATAGACAAGGATTCCATTAACAAGCTGAAGGACAAAATCAAAGAATTGCTATCCTAAGAGGGTTATTGAGATATACACAGCCCCATAGTATAATATCCCTCATGATTTCGTCAGAAAAAGCTGAATCTGCATATATTCAACCAATCCTCCTTCCTGAGAAGGATTTTTCGTTGTTACCAGAGGAAGCAATAGAATTAACAATAAAAAAGTTAGCTTACAAAGGTGTTATTGAAATTGAAGAAAGAGAGAGACCTATCAATCCTAACAATTGGTTACAAGAGAAAGAAGAATTAATAAATGATTTTAATGCTGATTTCAAAGCATATCTCCCAGAAGGAGAGTTATATATTCTAAAAGATAATTCTCAGTTATTCCTTCATTCAACATTTAACTATCCAGAATATAGGTGGGAATTTTCTATTTCCCCAATTCATTATCTATCCGTATTAAATGAATTAAACAAAATTACACCTTTTAAAGTTGAGAAGAGATCTCTAATGAATACCGTTTTAACCAAGATTTCTAATAATGGAACAAAATATGTAATAGATATTTCAGATTCACAATTAAAAAGTGTCATTGAGCTAATTAAAAACTACCCCGAAATTCAGGATAAAATCAAAACATTTGATTTATGTAGTTGTAATTACGGGATATCGGTAAGTTACAATGAAGTCCCAATTTATGAAAGAGGGACTTTTAATACAGAAAACGTTTACAAAAATGGACCCTTAGAGCTCCAGTACGAAGACAGAATTCACGAAAGAGATTTAATAGGACTTTCAAGTTTAATTCTTGCGTCATTTAGATATCAATTTTCTCTCAGAAATATAACAAAGTACTTAGGATCAGATACTATGAAGAACAGATATCAAGCATTAAACTTGGGATTTATGCGAACTGAATCTCAAGAAAGATTTGTTTTGCCAGAGAGTAAAGTTTCCCTATATATCAAAAGCAGAACTGAAAAAAATGAATCAACAAGATGGGTAACTGAGATTCCTAGACAAAATAAACAAGCCCTAATATCTTTCTTACTTTCAATTAATCCATCGGCATATATCCAAGATGGTACAGAGGATAATACAGATGTAATAATACCAACACCTCAATCGAAAGAAAAAACAATTATCACTGTCATTGGGAAAAGATAGTGCTATACGATATGATAATATAATCAATGTCACCTCTAAATATTTACATTCATATTCCATTTTGTTTTGCTAAATGCCCATACTGTGCATTCTTCTCATGTACAAACTGTGAAGATACATATGAAGAATATTTTAGGATACTAAACAAAGAAATTATTACTAAATCAAAACAATATAAGGATAGAGAAATAGAAACAATATACATAGGAGGAGGAACACCCAATCTAGTACCATACAAATATATAGTGGAATGTATAGAGAGTATCAAAAAGAATTTTCAATTTAAAAAGGATATTGAAATAACCATAGAACAATACCCACAATATATTACAAAAGAAGCATTAAAGGCTTACAAAAGTATAGGAATAAATAGAATAAGTATGGGGTTACAAACTACTGACAACAAACAATTAAATCAGTTATCTCGAAGATATACATACGAAGAGTTTTTAGATAAATATACACTAGTTAAAGAAATTGGTTTTAAAGATATTGGTATAGACCTTATCTTTGGATATCCTAACCACACATTAAAACAATGGAAGGAGACTCTGAGGCTAGTTACAGATTTAGATATTCAACATATATCTTGTTACAGTCTTGAAGTTGAAGAAAATACTCCATATGGAAAATTAAATGAACAAGGAAAACTTGGGTTACCTTCAGAAATTGTAGATAGAAATATGTACCATTATGCATATGAATATTTAAATGAAACAGGTTTCAAACAATACGAAATATCAAATTTTGCAAAAGAAGGATATGAATGTAAACACAATTTAAACTTCTGGCACTATCAAGACTATTTAGGGCTTGGAGCAGGCGCATATTCTAGAGTAGATAACACTAAATCACATAATCCAGAAGATATACATAGGTACATTGAAGAAGAATGGGATATTGAAAAAGAAAAGATTAACAGAGATGATGAAAAGATAGAAAGAATAATGCTGGGGTTAAGACTAAATGAGGGTATACAATATGATGAAAAACTGTTTCAAAAAGAATATATGGATATGGTTAAGGATCGGATTGTACTCAATACAAAGGGCAGAGATATGTATAATCAGGTTGTAGAAAAAATTATCTAAAACATATATATTAATATAGTAATATTTAAATATATACATATGGATCAAAATCTCTCAGACCCAGTTATTGCAGATATTCAATCAGAAACACCTCAAACTTTAGAGTTCACAGGATCAATTGAGCAAGAGACATTTGATAACTATGCTAACCAACTGTACAAAGAGGCAAAAGAGGCTGGAATATCACCAATACAACAAATATTTCTAAATATACATGTCAATGCAATATATGGTAGTAGTATGCAAGACTCAGGAGGATCAATGATTGGGATATTTAAAGCTATTGCAGGTCTAACTGGAATGAAAGATTTAACCCTAGCAAATGGATCAAAGATTGTAATGGGAAATGTTTCTGATACTGGACAAACAGTTGGAGATGAATCAGCTAAACAATTTAGATTACCACATATCGTTAAGGTATAGAAAATGGTATAATACAGCCATAATCTCCTCAATACTAATATGATTAATCGCACTGTCCTAGCCGTAGGTATTAATACTCCCGTTGAGGAAAAAATCGTCATACAAAAGAAATTAAAACTCAAAGATATTACCCTAGATACAGCTTCAATTAAGGACATTGTATTTGAAATAGTGGATGGTGTAATAACTGTAAATATCAAAGGAAAAGATTTAAAGCAATATGACTATGTATGGATACAATCTGGGTGGAATACAACCCATATGGCATACCTCTTACATTTGTATCTTAAATCACAAAAGATTCCACATAACAAGACTAACTCACACAATACAAAACTTTCAGATATTTTTACTTTGGCTTACAAAGGCGTTTTAGTACCCAATACATATTTTCATAACGGATTGAATGTAACATCAGAGAATATTACTGAAATAGCTCAGGTCTGTAAGTTACCATGTATATACAAAACATCTCTGGGATCTCTAGGGTGTAATGTATTTTTGATAGACAAGGAAGAAGAGATTAAGCAAACGATTAAGGATAATGGGAAATATAATAGGTATATATTTCAACAATATATTCCTAATGATTTTGATTACAGAGTCGTCATAGCTAATGGTAAATCTACTTCGGTATGCAAAAGAACAAGAGTAACAGATAAGTTTAGGAATAATGTAGCACTAGGAGCATGTGAAGAGTTCATAAAGGTTAAAGATGTTCCTGTGGAAGTAATTAACATTGCTATTAAATCTGCTAATGCATTGAAATTAAAATGGGCTGGGGTAGATGTGGTTACAGATAAGGATACGGGAGAAAACTATATATTAGAAGTAAATAGAAGACCTGGTTTAACAGAAAAATCTACCGAAATATCAGCAGCATATAAATATATAAAAGGATTGGTCGGAAGATAGTTTATCTATCTATAAATGTAAGGGCATATCCCTTCTTACCAGCTCTACCAGTTCTACCAATTCTATGAATGTAATCTTCATAACACTCTGGTTCATCATAATTGATAACATGAGTAATATTGTTCACATCTAATCCTCTTGAAGCTACATCTGTAGCTATCAGTATATTAAAATCGCCCTTTTTGAATCCATTAATAATCTTGGTTCTCTGTGATTGTCTCTTGTCACCATGTAATGCATCAACATCCATCTTCTTCTCATAAAGATAATCCGATAATTTATCTGCATTTCTCTTGGTTCTAGTGAATATTAATACTCGTTTAAAATCTTCTTTACACAAGAGTTCGTACAAAACCTCTTCTTTTCGCTTTGTTCCATCAACTCTAATAACATCTTGCTCAACATTATGTTGAGGAGATTGAGATTCAATCTCAACTTTAACAGGATTTTTTAACAAGGAATTAGCAATCGCTTCAGCCTTAAAAGACATAGTTGCAGAGAAGAATAGGGACTGTCTGTTTTCATCAAGTTTGTCGATAATATATCTAATATCATCAATAAAACCCATATCCAACATCCTATCCACTTCATCGAGAATTACATTGTTAACTTCAGAAAGGTTTACACCTCTTCTTTCATATATATCTTTTAATCTCCCTGGTGTAGCAATAATAAAATGAGGTCTCTTACTTAGGATATACATCTGATCTCTAATACTCTTACCACCAATAATTAATACTGATTTGAGATTAGTTCCTCTTGAAAGTTCTCTAAATTCATCTTGTATCTGACTGCCCAGTTCTCTAGTAGGAACAACTATTAAACAAGTTTGTGTACCATCATTTAAAAATTTATTAATCATCGGTAACAAAAATGCCGCTGTCTTACCAGAGCCTGTGCTAGCAATACCCAGAATGTCTTTACCCGCCATAATGGCAGGTATAGCTTCATTCTGTATTTTTGTAGGTACAGAGTATCTCTTGCTTAAGATATTCTTCTGTAGAATTGAATCTAATTTAAAATCGTTAAATAAAGCATCCGTAACATAGATGTTTGTGGACTCTGTCTCAACAGCTTTAGCTATATATTGACTAGTACTAATACCAGAACTTTTTCTGATATTTCTGCCGTAACTTCTTCTTGGGGAAAATCGATTTGATCGACCATGCCCGTATGATTTATACCTGTTTTCCATAACAGTGTTAACATTTAAATTTTATTTTTCAGTTCATATAGATAACCGAAAATAAAATATTGTTAACCTCATAGGGTCTCATTAATTTCGCTTAAATCTACATCAAACAAATCGTATTATATCAGAAAGAATAAAAAATTGATACAGGTGTGTCAAACAAGATCTTCAACACTCTTTATGCACCATATATGAATATTAGGATTCTCTCTTACTTCTAAAGGTAATTTAGTTAGATCTCCTTTAACCCAGACAATATTTCTACATCCAGCAGCAATAGCAGCAAGAACATCCGTCTCTAAACTATCACCAATTGCCAAGACTCTCTCAATTGGAACATTTATCCTTTCTACAGAATTCTTCCAGCTAACCCAATCCTTAATCTTGTCTATATTTACTGCATTATATGGAATCCCTCTTATTCCCAACAATTCTTCAAAAGCACCAACTTTGATTTTAGTAGCAACTGGTTGAGCATTTGAATTAAACACAAAGGGGATATTCTTATCAATCGCAAATTTCAATACCTTTTCACTCCCTTCAATTATCTTTGGTGGTTCAAGATAGAAGCCAGCGAAAGCTTTTCTGACAAAATCTTTATACTCTCGATAGTTAGAAGGATAGTTGTCTTTAAAATACATATCTAGAGCATTTTGATATTTTTTCTCAATATGATCTGGCCTACAACCACTCAGAAAATATTCCAACTTTAAGTTATATGCCATTCTCTGAACAAATTCCTCGGAAGGAATAGATGATTGAAAACGCTCAGCTAAATCAATACTGCAGGCATCTTGATATTGGTGAAAATGCTCATTTGTATAGAACAATGTATTATCTAAATCAAAAGCTAGACCTTCTATTTCATTCTCTTTAATTATTTTTTCTAGAAGTGGGGCAGAAGCTTCTATCTCATTTTCTTCTGCTTCTATCATGTTTCATTATACCATCCCTTGTACCCTGAATATATTTTGAATATGATATATACATGAACATCATAAATGTAGCCACACAACAACAGTGGGAAGAATACCTAAACCAATGCCCAAAGAAAACATTCTTGCAAACATGGCAATGGGGCGAACTCCAAAAAGCACAAGGCAATGACATACAAAGATTAGCAATATTAAATGAGGAAGAATTAGTTGGTATAACTCTTTGTGTCATACAAAAGTCTCTCCTTAGTAAATATGTATATTGCCCAAGAGGTCCACTAATGAAAGAGAATACTCCACATAACTATGAGAAAGTATTAACTGAATTAAAACAATATTGGAATCAGAAAGGAATATATCAATTAAAAATTGATCCTTCATTTGTAGAAGATAAAGAAATAGCATTGGTACCTAAGAGATTAGGATTTCAACATAGTATCAACTTTGTACAATCAGAAACCAACTGGATGATAGATCTGGTAGGAAATACAGAAGAAGAACTCTTTGAATGGTGCAAAACACACGACATGAGCAAGAACTATCCAACATATATCAGAAAGGCTAGGAAAGAGGGAGTAGAAATATCTTTTTCAAAAGATCTTGAAGATTGGAAACTTTTTCATTCATACTTAACTAAAAGTGGAGAAAAGAAATCCTTTGAAGTAAAACCTTTAAAGTACTTTACAAACCTCTATGAATATCTTGGGAAAGATACGGATATTGTAAGGTTAGGGATTGCAAAAAGAGAAGGGAATGTTTTAGCTATGATACTCATTACTACATATGGAGATGAAGTATCATGCCTTTACAGTGCTCAAACAGACATAGATACAAAACTTAGAGCACCTATGCTTTTAAGATGGGAATGTATGTTACTAGGGCAAAGAGAGCATCTTGCAAGGTTTAATAACTGGGGAGTATTACCAGAACACAAGTACAAGCCTGGAACACCTGGGTTTGGATATTCACAATACAA
>CAZLLO010000007.1:0-36576 GCA_964560525.1 uncultured Candidatus Saccharibacteria bacterium
AACAGCAAATCACCCTGTGCTTTAGTAGCTAACTTAGGTTGGAATGAACTATCCATATATATTGGAGTAATCTTTGTATTAATATACTTACCATCTTCGAAATAGTGAGTAAGTATAAGACCTTGTCTTGTACCAATCCAGTTATCCTGATCAAAATACAAATTACCAAGACCGTAATATATAACACCATTACCATACAATTCATATGTTTGAGGCTGATGAGCCTGAGTACCAATAACAATAGTTGCACCAAGATCAATTGCCTTCTTAAAAGTACCTTTCTGATCTGGACTACTCAAAGGCTTGTAACACTGAGGATATACAACATCAGAAGAAGGATAACAATAACACTCTTGGAATTGGAAATCTACAATAACAACATCCGCATTAGCTTTTGCAGTGGCAATATCACTAGTCATCTTTTCTACGGAATATGAATTAGCACCAGCAGTATCTCCCCATGCGATAGCTCCTGTCTTTTGCATAGTATCGTAATAGTTGTAACCAATAAAGGCTAGCTTTGTACCATTTACCTCTTCATACAAAATCTTTGCGGCATCTTCTTTGTTTAAACCACCACCAAAATATTTCATCCCTAAGCTTGTATATGTATTAATGGTATTCTTGTTAGCAGTACTACCAAAATCATTATTATGATTTCCTGTTAATTCAACAATATCCACACCACTAGCTTGTAGGGTTTGAACATATTCTGGTTTTGCACAAAACCTCATACCAGAATACACCGCACAACCGCTAACCGCAGAGACTTCGTTGGAAACATGCGTTAAATCAGCATCAGCAAGGAAAGTACCCAAATATTTAGCAGGATAGTCATAATCCTTCAGCTTATCCATTACACTAGCTACACCCCTAGAAATAGCCACGACACCAGACATATTTAATTTAAGGATACTATCATCTTTTACATCAACGCCTGCAACAGAGATATTGCTCTTCAAAATATCAAGAATAAAGGAATCCTTCGAAGAGGCATAGAAACGAATATGAATGCCACCCTCAGGATTATCCAAGTAGTATAAATCATTTACATACAAGATTTTCATCTTGTAACTCAAATCTTTGTATTCTACCAACCCAATATTGCTATCATTCTCTTTCATTACCTCCAAAAGCTTGTCCACATTCTCTACCTTATGCACATCTATACCATATTGGCTCTTCAGATATCCTGTATATGCATCTGTAAGAACATATACCTTAAGTGTTTTAATATCATCTTCGTCTGTACTTGTTTTTAATGAATACAAATGTCCAACTGGTATTAAAGTATCGCTAAAGACCTCTGTATTGTTATCATTCTTAGTAGATTGAATTTTTATATCACCATCCTTTTCTACAAACTCAAACCTAGGTTTACCATTAAAAACCATATCCTTAACCTCTTCTTTTACTGTATTTTGATACTCAGTTGGTACATCACTCTCAAAGCTAACAGAGTATGTATCAAATACTACCTTTGGTGTTTTAAATGTTAGAAGGCTAATTATTGTGCCTTTGTAAGCAATAAACAGGTATACACCAGAAACTAGCAATGCAAAAAGGATAACAAAAACAAACCAACCCTTCTTTTTGGGTTTTCTACGAGGAATTTCATTAATAATTATGGATCTCACTGTAAATAATATAACAGAAGAGCGTAGCTTACCCATTTTGATTACTACAGGCCATTCGTGGTATAATATATATACCTAGAAATAGGTATTAATATGAAAACTATTGAAATGAAAAGCATAATGTTTGTAAAAGGTCGAAAGATACTCGCTGTAATAGCAGGTGTCTTAGCATTAGGCCTAGTAGCCAATGTTATAAGCGATAGAATGCCTGTAAATCTTGTACTCGCAGATCAAGGTCAGGTATCTGCTGCAAATACAGAAAACATCTCTGATGCTACTGATAGTGCAGAAATCACAAATGACAGAGTTGCGGATGTAAGAATTGCAAAGATTAAAGCATATTTAAGCGAAAGAAATGCCCCTTTAGCTGATTATGCAAAAGAATTTGTAAAAGCTGCAGATAAATATGGAATAGATTACAACTTAGTTGCAGCTATCTCCATTATTGAGTCTGGAGGTGGTAAATCAACATTTAAACCTTACAATGCATGGGGATGGGGTAGTAAAACATTCTCAAGCTGGGAAGAAGGTATTTGGACAGTATCTCAGGGTATTTCTAAATACTATGCAAAGGGTTTAACAACACCTAAAGCAATAGCACATACATATTGTCCTCCTAACGCTGTAAAGTGGGGAACAAATGTACAGTTTGTTATGAACGAAATTGAAGAAATGTAATAGCTAGACCCTGGATAACACCAGGGTCTTTTTGTATATTAATAGCCATGAGTATATATTTCTCAAAAATTCAAAATTACAAAGTAGGATATACTAACAAAGAAGAATTCAACCTTCTAAAGGACGAAATCTTTAACAAAGAAATTTACAAGATTGAAACGAATTCATTAGAGCCCATTATTTTTGATGTAGGTGCACATATTGGATTAGCTACGTTATATTTCAAGATAAAATATCCTAATTCAAAGATATTTGCTTTCGAACCTAATCCCAATATCTTCCCTATACTGGAAGAAAATATTATCTGCAATGATCTAAAAAATGTTGAGCTATTCAATATTGGGTTAACAAATACCAAAGGGATACAGGATTTCTATGTTGATTGTTCTGGTAAAGATTGTTTTTCCACAGGAAGTTTTACTCCTAATGCTTGGAACGGAAAGCAGAAGACCATAAATATTAAGGTAGAAACTGATATGTTAAGTAAGTACATCTCTAAAACTGTTGATATCCTCAAGATGGACGTAGAGGGAAGTGAGAATGAGATTCTCAAAGACCTACAAGAGCAGAAGAAGCTTCAATTGTTCAAGAATATTATTATAGAATTTCATCCTATCGGAGGGAGAAAATACAAAAAGCTCGTGGAAATTTTAGAAGAAAATGGCTTTGAAGTAACAATTAGAAAAGACAGTTACGGTTCTGATTTAATCAACATACTGGGAAAGAATCGTCTTTAAAAATCGTTTAATACCACTTTTGTTGAATAGTCTGTATAGTGTCTTTCCAACTTTCTCAGAGTCATGCCTTACTAAACTACGTTTCAATGTATCACCTTTTACTTTTTTGATAGGATCATTTGCAACAAGATCTTTTTTGAGAATTCTTTTTGATTCTGTACTTTCTAAATCGTTAATTATTAAATTCTCACCATCAGCAATATACCTTTGATATGCTTCTTTAGGTATCTTTCCATTATTAACTAATACAATATCTAATGGTTTTTTAATGATATCCTCAATAATCTTAACAATATCACTTAATTTTTTGTGCCTTGTTTCCCCTATCTTTGTCATAAGATTAGAGATGAATATAATTTGAGCATGTGATTTACGAATAGCTTTTGATATACCGTATACTAAAAGGTTAGGAAGAAGTGTCGTATATAAATCACCAGGACCCAAGATAATATAATCTGCTTGAGCAATTGCTCTGATCGCTTCGGGATATGCCTTTGCTGGGCTACTGAGATAGAATTGTGTAATGCATTTATCTTTTTCTGGTTCATCTATGTAATGCTCACCTATGATCTTTGTACCATCATCGTACTCTGCAACAAGTCTAACATCGTCTAGTGTAACGGGTATAACTTCTCCTCTTACACTAAACATATTACAAAGGGTATTGATAGCCTCTACTTCTGAACCAAGAATATCAGACATAGCAATCATTAAAAGGTTACCCAGGGTATGACCTTTCATACCCTCTCCTTCTGGAAATCTATACGTTAGAAGTTTTCGAAGGTATCGATTATCGTTATCCTCAGATAGTGCTAGTATTGATTTTCTTACATCACTAAGAGGTAATAATCCAAACTCATCTCTAACTGAAGCATTGCTTCCGCCATCATCCATCATACCAACAATAACACTGAGATGAAGGTCTCTGTATTTCTTAAGCCCCTCTAAAACAACTGTTGAACCTGTACCTCCACCAATCACAACTATATTCATATTAAGGAAAGTATATCATTTTCGTGGTATAATGAAACGTTAATATAACCGAACTTCCATATGGAACTCAAAGTTGGTTCAAAGGTATTCTACCCATCACACGGTGCAGGTAAAGTTAAAGCACAAAAAGAGATCGAATTTAATGGTGAGAAGAAAAAATATTTTGAGTTTGAATTAATTACCAATCCTCTAAGTATTTCTACCCCTGTAGAGAATATAGATATGCTAGGTATTAGAGAGGTAATGCCTGTTAAAAAGATTACTGAGGAGATTAAGATTTTGAAAAAAACTCCTGCCAAGAATCCAAAGGTTGCAGATTTCAATATTATGTTAAACCTCTTTAAAGAGTTGGAAGATAAATCTGATATTAAATCTACTATAGAGATTATCCAGATTTGTAATTTCATCAAAAAGCAAAGAGAAAAAGAAGGTCGATTAATTCCAACAAGTATCGAGAAACAGCTAGAAGAAGCAGTTAAGAATATTGTTGGAGAATTAGCAATCTCTTCTGGTAAGAATCTTGATGCAGCAAATAAAGACTTTGCAAAAGTTACTGGTATTTCCGTAGAATTTTCAGAATACTAGTTCAGTTTTACAGCTACTGTTGATTCATTGATCATGATATTCCCATCTGGATTTTCCATTGATTCAACAAATTCAACGCTAGTTACTTGTAAATCTCCACTGCTTTGATCAGCGAAATTCCTTAATGCTTTCTTAATATTGTCATCTGTTACAAATATCTGTAGCCCTACTCTATCATTTACTTTTAGCCCTTTTTTCTTTCGAATATCTCTATACTTTCGCATAAAGTCATTTACCATACCTTGAGCCTTTAATTCCTCAGATATCTCTGTATTTATACTGACAAACTTTTCTGCATCTCCAAATGAAGCATAACCTTCAGTTGCTATCGGTGTTTTAGCATACCTAACCTCTCCTACATTTAATTCTTCTTTCACAATATTCATAACTATTTCATCATCTACACCAATATATGCATCTACTAATGGTTGTCTTAGGTTATTACCTGAATCTTCTCTTACCTTTAATCCGTTAGAACAAATCTCTCTTGCTAATTCCATCTTCTTAAGCAATTCAAAGTCAATATCTTTTGCTTCGAAGACTGGATAGTCTTCTAAGTGTATTGATTCCAATGCTCCTTTCAATCCTACGCCTATGACCAGATTCTGATATATCTGTTCTGTCAAGAATGGCATTTGTGGAGCAAATGTCTTTGCAAACAAAACCATTGTTGCGTACAACGTCTGGAGTGCGTTAGTATCTCCATTGGCAAATCTATTCCTAGATCTTCGAATCCACCATCTTGAGATATTTTCAATACATGGTTGTATTAATTGGGCAGAAGCTGGGATATTGTATGCCTCCAATGCTTTGGCATATTCAATAGTGGTATTCTTCATATAGCTTTCAATCCATTTGTCCAAGATATCATCTGATGTAAATTCTGTGGTAGTTGGTGTCCAATTATGTTGTGTGGCATACATTGTTAAGTATCTGTATGTATTCCATATTGGAAGTAAAACATCTTTTACCTGGTCCTTCAATGTATCGTCAGACCAACTAATATCTCCTCCCATTAATATTGGAGAAGATGCAAAGTAGAGTCTCATTGCTTCACCGCCTACTTTTACAAGTGTTTCCTTAGGATCAGGATAGTTCCCATATGATTTACTCATCTTTCTTCCATCATCTCCAAATAATACACCATGACATATGACATTTTTGTAAGGTACAGTATCAAACAACATTGTAGATATTCTAAACAATACATTGAACCATGCCCTTATCTGTCCTGTATATTCAACTATGAAATCAGCTGGGAATGCTTCTTCAAACGCTTCTTTGTTTTCAAAAGGATAGTGATGTTCAGCAAATGGAACAGAACCAGAGTCCATCCAACAGTCTAATACTTCAGGTATTCTGTGATATTCTTTTCCATCTTTCTTTAATACAATTTTGTCACACATATCTCTATGTAGTGTTAACTTCTCGTTATCAAGATAGTAAACAGCTCTTCCCTCTTCATCTCGCTTTTCTATCTGGTCTGTATATTGCATCATCTCTTCAAAACTTCCCATTACTAATTGCTCTCCATCTTCGTTCTCCCATATTGGCATTATGGTTGCCCAATACCTATTTCTAGACACAGCCCAATCTGGAGAAGTTTCCAATACATTTAGGAATCGTTTCTTGAATGTATCTGGCATCCAACTTACATTTGGTTCTAATTCCAACATCCTTGCCTTTATCTTCTGTATATCTATGAAGTATGAATCTTGAGACATGTAAATCAATGGATTTTTACCTCTGTAGAATGGAAGTCTGTGAAGATATTTCTCAGATTTGAATAGCTTGCCCTGTTTGTCTAAATCTTCAGTAACCATTGGAGAAGCGTCTCTAATGTATACACCCTTCCATGGGCCATTCTTCATATTACCGATATCATCAATATGTACAGTATCACTCAATCCCCAATCCTTACCCATCTTGTAGTCTACTTCTCCGAAACCTGGTGCTACGTGTAAGACTCCTGTACCTTCATCAGCTACTACCTCATCAGAAACATATACATGCCAGTCATTCTTGGTAGCAGTATCTTTGAAATAGTCATATGCGGGCTCATATTCTAACCCTTCGAAATCTTTTCCCTCTAGTTCTTTTACAACTCTGTATTTCCTGTCTCCAAATGCATATTCTAACCTGTCTGTTGCAAATACTAGATATTCTCCTTCATATTCGACTAATGAGTAGCTGAACTTCTCATTTACTACCAATGCAAAGTTTGCAGGCATAGTCCAAGGAGTTGTAGTCCATGCAACTAGTCTTACTGGTTTTCCATCCGTTAAATCTTTGAATTTGTCTGTCTTTAATGTGAACTTTATGAATATCGCCAAGTCTTCTACATCTTCATAGTTATCATCCATTCCAACCTCAAAGCCTGATACTGGTGTAGAGGTATCTGTGGAATACATAGATACTCTCTTACCTTTGTAGACCAATCCTTTTTCCCACATCTGTTTGAAAGCCCATATGACTGATTCGTTGAATTCAGGATCCATGGTCTTGTATGCATGATCTAGGTCTACCCATCTTCCAATCTTTTCTATATACCATCTCCAGTCAGTTATATGTTGATCCACAAATTCTTTACATTGTTGTACATATTTCTCTACCCCTATTTCATTCTCAATCTGATACCTATCCTTAATTCCATATTTTTCATTTACCTTTGCTTCGATTGGTAGTCCGTGACAATCCCAACCCCATACTC
Source organism: uncultured Candidatus Saccharibacteria bacterium (assembly GCA_964560525.1). Lineage (GTDB taxonomy): Bacteria > Patescibacteriota > Dojkabacteria > SC72 > SC72 > UBA12078. The sequence goes on from CAZLLO010000007.1 coordinate 7,341, forward strand.
TTCTTACTCTGTAACCCTTCATTGTCCAATATCTTGGAATTACATCTTTAGGTACTGATACCAAAAGGTGTCCGTAGTGAGGCATCCCTGACACAAATGGAGGACCATCTACAAAAGAATATCTTCTGTTTTTTGGTCTTCTTTCTATACTTTTTTGAAAGATATCATTCTTCTTCCAGTACTCGTTAATTCCATCTTCCATTTGTGAGAAGTTTACCTGTGGGTTTACGTCTTGTATTTTTGATTTTTCCATATTGATATCCTTTTAAATTAGTAACAAAAAGCCCCTCTCTAAAAACTGGTATATACCTATTAATATATACTAATCTTTAGAAAGGGGCGAACATTGTGTACGCGGTACCACCCTATTTATTTCTCATTTGTGTATATTTCGTTTACATACGGTAGATTCTACTTATATTTCTATTTAAAGAAATACTTTCTTTCTACTATTCCCCAGTGATTACTGGATCAACATATTAAGGATGATTATATCAGATATAGAATGAAATATGAAAAGGGGTTGGGACAAGGGTGAGAGTATTTGATGCAGTTAAGAGAATGTAAAAGGAAAAAGATATTCCAATTCTCAGAACCAACTCCTCACCCTTGTTTTTACTTCTCCTCGCAGAATAGAGATTTGCCCAACCTATTACTATTTTGACCTTCTTTGTGTATGTAGCCCACGGTTTGGGTTAAAAAGGTCTGATTTAGGATACCTGTGTTAATATTTTCCTCCTTCTTCTGCGATGTAAAGCAAGATGATTATACAACAAGAATATTGTATCAACAAGGTTTGTTTATGAGGAGTGCTAAGATGGGAAGTTGGTTTGCGAGTAGTGTGAAATGTGTTCAGATTTTTCATCTGTTCTCACAGGACTTCCCATCTTATATGCTTATACTCTTTTTGCAGATTTGTTTGTTAACAATAAATATTTGGCGAAGAACATTCATATTTAGAGCGTTCCCTAAACATGGGATCTTCCTTTCTTAGGCGAAATCGCACCTCTAATCTACTGCACAAAGAGCAATTGCTAAGCATTAATATTATACTATATAACTATAGGATTATGAAGATATATTAGGAAAATGAAAAAAGGATGGAATCCGCGTGTTGTTTGCGGATCCCATCCAGTTACTCTCCAATGAGTATTGTAATGCTAAAAAGCAACTCATAGAGAGACCAAATGTGCCCTTTAAGTAGTCTTAGATTTCAAGACATACTGCACTTCGGTGGAAGGCACCTCACCGAATAATTCGGGGCTATGGAGTAATCCATCATTTCGCAACGATGGGCTCCCGTCCCGAGAATGTGGTTAGTTATTTGTGGTATTCATTGGATTTTTGTCCACGCCGGATCAGCCGCTGGTAGAATCGAATGAAGAGCCACCGAACACGTTGGTGCGAGCCACATCTTCGAAGCCGCAACCACTTGTCCGCAAACCAAACCCACTCCCACGACACGTAACCTTCATAATGGCACCTCCTTTAGGAGCCTTACGAAATATTTAGGCTTTTCAGCCTAATGGCACGAACACATACATTATCACTTCACTTTCATATTCTGTCAATACTTTCCCATAGTATTGATATTAAGGTATAATGAATAATGATAACCAAATGGAATTTAAAACTACTCTATTCCTCTCAAACCGATCCTCAAATACAAAAGGATATTGATATATCTACTAAAAACGTACAGACCTTTGTTAAGAAATGGAAGACAAATAAAGAATATACCAAAGACCCAGCAACCCTTGAAAAAGCGTTACACGAATCCGAGAAATTAAGCGCAACTACAGGAATATGTGACAAACCAATATATTACTTCATGATGTTAAATGAGCTAGATCAAACTAATCCTGCTGTAAAAGCAAGACTCAATCAGATTACAGATATATATACAAAGCTAGTAAATGACATACAATTCTTTGATTTAAATATTTCTAAAATACCAAAATCAAGACAAAAGAAATTCTTAGAATATAGTGGTCTAAAACCATACAGACACCTACTCGAGCAATCATTCTTGTCATCAAAATATATTCTTTCTGACAAAGAAGAGAAGATTTTCAATCTAACATCCAAAACTTCGCATTCCAACTGGGTTGATATGCTCACAGAGCTACTTAGCAAACAAAAAATGATTGTACTTGATGAAAAGCTTAAGAAAGTGGAAATCACCTACAATGAGGTTAATAAATATTTGGATTCACAAAACAAGAAAATTCGAGACTATGCTGCAAAAGAACAAAACAGAGTAAATAGCAGATATGTAGAGATAGCGGAATTTGAAATTAATTCTGTACTAGAAGATAAAAAAGTCTCTGATGATTACAGAAAAATACCAAGACCAGATCTAACAAGACATATAGCAGATGATATTGAGTCTGAAGTAGTTGATACATTAATACAGACAGTTACTGAGAATTTCGATATCACAAGAGCATATTACAAAAGAAAAGCAGAGTTAATGGGTGTAAAGAAATTAGCATATTACGAAAGGAATGTTCCACTTCCTGGAGCTTCAATGAAATATGAATATCCTGAAGCAATGGCATTTGTTAAAAAGACTTTCAAAAATCTTGATACTGAATTTGAAACCATTGTTGAAACATTTGTGAAGAATGGACAATATGATGTATATCCAGCGAATGGTAAATCTGGAGGGGCATTTTGTACCTCTATTAACAGGAACTTACCTACATATATTTTGCTCAATTTCAAAAATCAACTGGAAGATATTTTAACAATTGCACATGAGAGTGGACATGGCATACATACTGAGCTTGCCAAGAAGCAAGATGCTCTAAACGATGGCTATCCTACATCACTTGCAGAGATAGCTAGTACCTTTTTTGAGGATTTTGTATTAACAGAAGTACTAAAGGATACCAAGGATGAAAAAGTAATGCAGGCTATCTTAGACAAGAAGATACATGATGATACAGCTTCCATATTTAGACAGGTGGCATTTTACAATTTTGAGAAGGAATTACATAACGATTTTAGAGAGAAAGGATTCCTAACAAAGGAATATATCTCCGATTTGTTCTGCAAACATATGAAAGCATACTTAGGAAATGCAGTAGCGGAGGATGAGAGTATGAGGAATGGTTGGATATATGTTAGCCATTTTAGACGATTTTTCTACGTATATTCATATGCTAGTGGATTATTAATATCCAAAGCTTTACAAAAGATGGTGAAAAGTGATAAAAAGAATATAGTATATGTTAAGAGGTTTATGGAATCTGGTTCTACACAATCGCCTAGAGAATTATTTAAAGATATTGGAATAGATATTACTAAAAAAGAATTTTGGCTCAATGGTATAGATGAAATCAAAGCACTACTAAATAAGTTGTAAGTCCAACCAAATGGCAGAATTAAATACAATTGATCCTCATATTCGAGGAGAAGCATTAGCTTTTCTTGAAGCCTCACATGGCATTGAAAATGAGACTATCGGAACAACAAATATTAATTCTGAGTTTTCTCTTTTATACAAAGGTAAGCTTTTCCACTTATTCAATATAGATTTACTTGGAGAACCAGTTGTAGTGGCAGTAGCCATTACTGAAGAAGAAATGGCCAAACCCTATGCAGAAAGAAAAGATTTCAATGCTTTCCAAGGTTCAGCATACTTAATTGTTGAGCAAATTTTTCCCGAAACACAGAAAATAGAGATTTCGGGAGAAGAAGTTTATACATTACCAGAAGGTGTTACCACTAACGGTAGACCTGTAACGAATCTAACTATTGGTGACAACTGGCAATTAGAATTTGAGTCACTTGAAATAGTTTCTGAAAATAAGATTGAGCAATTTCCCAATGTAAAGAAAATAGGGATTCCTGATAGCAAGATACTTGACGCAGAAAAGATAAGATATGCCGAAAAGAAAGCGATGGATAATTAGTTATCTTCTTTACGATACTGATGCTCAAATGTTGGAAGTTTAGAATTTTTCTCTAACCAATCTATTAAAGGATTTTTATCAAACATTACCCTCTTGTTGTAATGCTGACGCAGTGCACAATGTGTAAGAAAGAGTAATGGTGTTTTTAGTTTCCATTCTCTTCCCCATCTTTCATCGGTTCTACAAGAATCAACATGGAAACTTATTAATCTATAATAATTTTCCAATGCTTTTTCTGATTTTTTTGCTTTGTGATATTTAGCCCAATCACGAAGAACCTTTTCAACATCTTGATTGGCCTTGTGAGAAACCTCTATCCAAGAAGAGGATGGATCATGTTGTGGACCATAAGATAGCTCGACATTTAACATGTCTATCTGAGAGTCTCTTTTTTTTATTGCCCCAACAAATGAGACATTATCTGAGGTAGCTATTAATGCTAGTTTCCCATTTACATCCCAAAGACTTATTGACATGCCATTTCTGTACAACGAAACACCATTCTCATCTGGTGAAGTTCCACTAAAGAGGGTACATGCCAAGTTTTCTATTTTCAAATCTTCATCATCTTCAATATGCATACAATTTCCAATACGAGACCTAAGAAGTTCTTCATGTAAGGAAAGAACCGTTTGAGGATCTTGCATATTAAGTAAAGGGAATGGCCCTTTTTCCAAAATGGCATACGCCTTTTCATCTTGTGCAATTGGTTCTACTTGTTCTGTAGATTCAGGAGATATATTACTCATATTGATATTATATAGGTTTAAAGAGGAAGTGTTAATATCGAAAATTGCCGGACATAGATTCGAACTATGATTAACTGCTCCAGAGGCAATCGTCCTACCATTAGACGATCCGGCATTAACAACGAAGATTATATCACCTACCCGATGTATTTCTCCAATCTCTGTATTACTTTTTCTTTACCGAGAACCTTCATAACCTGGTAAAGATCTGGACTTTTAGTTCGATGTGTTAAAGCTACTCTAAGAACCATAGCTACATCTCCGACTTTTTCGTAGCCTAATTTACTTGCCAATATTTTAACCTTCTCAAACCACTGTGTCTGATCATCATTAGTATCATATATCTGAGCATATTCCCTTAGAATTTCAATCTGTTTCTCCTTAGAAACCTTTTCGGTTATGTTCTCAATTGGTTCTTTTTCTAAAAGTTCGTCAAAGAAGATATCTAATTGGGTACTAATATCCTCAAACTTTACTAGATCCTTTCTAATCTTGTTTCCTTCTCTTTCAATATTGAAAATGTTAATACAATATTCCTTGTTCTTCTTGAGTAATTCTGCAATTTCCTTGTTGTATACCTCTGCCCATTCTAATGACATATCATATACCTGTTGTGCGGTAAGAGTGGCAATATAGTCTTTACACATATCATTAAGTTTAACGATGTCAAACAAAGCACCTGCTTTGTTAAATTTCTCTAATTTTAATACAAACTCAGTAGATGGTTTACTAGGATTTTGAATCTTCCAATCATAGAAATTTGAATTAGCTATATTTAATAAATATTCCTTAACACCCTCTTTGGGATATCCCTTACCAATGTAGTATTGAACATCTGCTTCTGGATCCTTTCGTTTACTAAGTTTCCTTCTACTCTTTCCTTCATTATCTAATTTTTGTAAGGCTGAAAAATGTGCATAAGGGATTTGTTTAAACCCTAGCTTACTAAATAGCTCAACATGAAGTGGAACAGATGCAAACCATTCATCTGCCCTTGTAACTAAAGTAATACCCATCAACATATCATCAACTGGATGAGCAAAGTGGTATGTTGGATACCCATCAGATTTTAGTAAAACCGTATCTACATCATTTTCTCGCAAAGTTACATTACCTTTAATCAAATCCTGTACCTTAAATGAATTCTCAAGATTTCCAGTAGAATACAATCTAATTGCAAATTTCTCTCCATTGTCTAGTTTTTCTTTGATTTCATCAAAAGAAGCATTCCTCCATTTAGCCCACTGGCCATAGTAACCTGTCCTTACTCCCATTTCTTCCTGTTTCTTTCGTATTTCTTCTAACTCTTCCTCAGTTATGAAGCATGGATATGCATTACCCTTAGCTACCATATCTTTTGCATATACCTTGTAGATATCTAATCGCTTACTTTGAAGATATGGACCATATTCACCATGCCAATCATCAACAGTTGTCATACTTTCATCAAATGATATTCCGAACTCCTTAAGTCCATTTACTATTGTCATTACTCCATTCTCCACTTCTCTTTTCTTATCAGTATCTTCTATCCTTAATATAGAAATTCCATTAGATTGCTTTGCTAGGATTGTATTGATCATACCCATGTATACAGTACCAATATGTAAGAATCCTGTAGGACTAGGTGCAAATCTCAACACCATTTCTCCTTCTTTTAAATCTCTTTTTGAATATTTCTTTTCTACATCCTCAGGTGTTTCTTTAACCTCTGGAAAAAGAATCTCTGCTAATTGGATATTTTCCTCTGGTGTTCTCATAATTTTGAAGGTAATATATATTGATACGATATTAAACTGTTGTTAAGATTATACCATGACATTAACTGAAGCAGCATTCTGGACAAAAAGATTTGGCGTTATACTTGCTGGTACCATTGTTATATTCGCTATTGTAGTCCTAATTATTACAACATCTTCCAAACAAACTATGTTAGAACAATACATGACAGCGAATTATGCATGTACTGACACCAAGGAAGTATTTTTGAAAAACAAGCTTAGTATTCCATCTTTACAATTAGCTAGCGGTACCAATATGTATTTTGAGCTGCAAACTGATTCGGGGAAAGTCGATACACTCCCCAATATTATTAATGTCTACGCTTTTGATAATCCAACCCAATCATTAAGTTCTCAAGCAGATGCAAAGGTTCTGGCTAAGAAGCTTGATTTCGAGCCAGACACGATAGTTAGAAATGGTACCGAGAGTTACACATGGACAGATAGTAATCGAACTTTAACCGTTCTAGCAAAGAATTTGAATTTCAAAATGACTACAAAGCCTGCATATATCAAGAAGATTGCACAATCCGCAGTAATTCCAAGTGAGCAAGAGGCTAAATCAATAGCAACGAATTTCTTACGTAGTTTAGGATTTACAACAGAGGATTATGCTAATGGAACACCTACAACAACATTAATAGATATTAATGCAGACGGTTCTTTTAGTCAGGCTTCCTCTCTCTCAGAGGCAGAATTAGTCAGAGTGGATTTCCAAAGAAATAAATCCATGGTTACAATTCCATCTAATGTTGTTAATGCTACTTCTATGATAGCTTCCCTAAAGAAAACTTTGGGAGAGCCAACAACAGAATCTGTGACCGTAAATGATAAAAGAGTTGATGTATTTACATTTAATACCTCCGTTACATTTCTAAATCCAAATGTCCCAAATATTTCTGTATATATCGGAGCAACTGCAGAGAAATCTAGTAACACGATCTCTTCTGTCTACCAGATAGACTATACTTACTGGCCAATAGAAACGAGTGCTTGTGGTACGTATGAGTTGATCACTCCAGAAGCCGCCATAGAGAAAGTACAATCAGGAGAAGGTAGTTTGGTATATCTAAATGATACCAAGGGAGACGATGTAGTAGATTACACTCCTCGAAAGGTTAAGAAATTTACTATCCTTTATGTAAATATTACTTATTACGAAAGCAAAGAGGAGCAATCATTCTTACAACCTGTATATGTAGTATCTGGAGAAGCGATATTTAGTAATGATACAAAGGGTGTTTTTGACTTCTACTATCCTGCAATAGATTATGATAATGTACAAAACAAGATAGTACAGGCAGCTCCAAAGGTTACAACTTCAAAGAGTATTTTCTAATCGTTGTTGTGATATCGCCATTCTTTTACCATAAATTGTATGGTCTCATTACCATTCCATACATTTACATTCGGATAACCAATTAAATCGATTGAATCATTTTCATTTATTTTTTCCACATCATCAAAGCAATTAAATAATACTGCAGTTATTAGTTCTACTCCCGAACCTTTTAGCATGAGCTTAAGGTGAGCTTTTTCTTTTCCCATCGGATACTTCTTGACTACAATTAGATTTTCTAGGTATATAACAGGTTTAGAATTTCCATATCCATATGGCTCCAAAGATTTTAAGTCTTCAATTAATTGATAGTTCATCATTTCTGAATCCATATTTAAGTCTATCTTTATACCTCTAATCAAATTTTCTTCTGTAATATTTTCATTGGCATACGATATAATTTCAGTTTTGAATTCTTCTATGGTATCTAATTTAGCAGTAAAACCTGCAGCTAATTCGTGTCCTCCAAACCTTTCTAGGTACGTACTATGTTTTTCTAATATCTGCGTTATATTAAACCCTTTGATACTTCTAGCAGAACCCTTAACAATTCCATCATTGTTAGTCACCACTAATACTGGTTTGTAATATTCTTCTTCCAGCTTACCAGCTACTAACCCAATAATACCCTCATGCCAACCATTACCTAGTACAAAGATTAATTTATTTGTATCCTGAATATCTTGTTTTGCTGTTTCAAGAATCTCGGTTGTCATTTTCTGTCTTGAGAAATTAATATCATTCAAATCATTAGCAATTTCCTGACATTGTTTTTCATCTTTGCTAACCAAAAGCTTGACAGCTTCTAATGGAGAACCAATTCTTCCTGCGGCATTAATACGTGGACCAAGAATATATCCTAAATGATATGTTTCAATGTCTTTTGGTTCTATCCCCGCACGCAATGCCAAATGTCTAAATCCCAACCTACTTCCAATATTTAATTGCTTTAAGCCATATTTAACAAATATCCTGTTAACCCCAGTTAGAGGCATAATGTCAGTCACAGTAGATAATGCGACTAAATCTAAGCCTGTTGTATCTTCCATAATTTTGCTATTAATACCAACTTCGGCTTTAATTGCTTGCACAAGAAGAAAAGCAACGGTGGTTCCACAAATCTCTCTTTCTGGATATTCATGACCAGGATACATCTGGTGTACAAGTACGTAATCCAAATCTTCAAGTAAATCCTCTGGTGGCTGATGATGGTCTGTTATGACAAAATCTAGCTTCTTTTCTTTAATATACTTCCTTATCAACTCCTTATCCCTAACTCCACAATCTACAGAGATTAACAACTCACCTTTTAAATCTAAAACATCATTTAATGAAGACTCTGTTAAACCATATCCTTGATCTATACGGCTAGGAATATATGGGACAACATCTATCTTTGTATTAAGATATTCTGCAAGTTCTCTGTAAAGAAAATTCCATAACAAACTCGTTGCACATATCCCATCTGAATCATAATCTCCATGTATTACAATTTTCTTACCCTTTTTTACAAATTTAAGAATTTTCTTGGCTGCAGCTTTAGCATCATAGAGAGATTCAAAATTCGGGATATCTTTTAAATTGGGATGTAAAAATTCATCCGTGTCTTTTATCCCTCGCTGCTTTAAAAGATATTCAGCAATATCTTTATCCTTAAATTTCTTTGGTATATCCCAATTGCTTTTACTCTGAAGACTCATCGTTTATATATTTCTCAATTAAATCCCAACTGAATCCCTTTCTTCTTAGAAAGTCTATCTTCTTTCTATCCTCCATTGTTATTTTCTCATTTTTATACTTCTTTTGATATGTATCTTTTAAAAGAGAGTATTCATCTAGCACTAAGGAATTAACAACTTGCAAGGCAATATCCTTTGCTACACCTTTAGATATTAACTCCATTACTAAGATATCTTTCCCTCTTGGTTTATGCTTAGTTCTGCTTATTACAAAAAGCTCAGCATATCGTTCATCGTTGACATATTCATACTCCAGAAGTTTCTTCACAACGCTTTCTGTTATCTTAGCTAAGAGCTCGCTTGGAAGTGATTCAAACCAATTCCCTTTCTTTTTGTATGCAAGTTCTCTTAAATATTGTCTGACCTGTCTTTCTGTTTTTGGTGACCTATCAAGGAAAGACATAGCTCTATCAAAGAATCTTGATTCTAATTCTGACAAAAATAGCTCGTCTAATGTTTCTTGATCTATTACCTTTCCAACGTAAAGAGAATATTTAGCAAGTGTGTTTGTGGAAATACCACAAAAAAAGTTCCCCTCAACAAAGAGACTGACCCTTGATGGATCTTTCTTTTGTGATTCTAATGATGTAACAATCATTCTCTATTTTACCTTTGCAAGCACTTCTTTAACAATCTTATCCCTTAGTTTGGTATCTTTCTTTAGTATCTCGGCTGCAGCATCTTTACCTTGCGCTAACTGTTCAGTTCCATATTTAAGCCATGCACCAGCTTTTTCCACCACTCCTTTTTCTATAGCGGCATCTAAAATACTACTCTCTTTATCAATACCCATAGGGTAGATCATATTAAAGGAAGCTTCCTTGAAAGGAGGAGCTACTTTATTTTTTACAACTTTTACTGTTCTTGCATGCCCAATTACTTGTCCATCTTTAAGAATTTTATCCTTTTGTCTAATATCCATTCTAATGGAGGCATAGAATTTCAAAGCATTGCCACCTGTTGTAGTTTCTGGATTACCAAACATAATACCTATCTTCATTCTTAATTGGTTTAAGAAGATTATAGTTGTACCTGTTTTACTAGTAATGGCAGTTATTTTCCTCAATGCTTGTGACATTAATCTTGCCTGTAATCCCATATGACTATCTCCCATATCACCCTCTATCTCTGCTCTTGGTGTCAATGCAGCAACAGAGTCCACAACAATCACTCCAAAGGCTGCAGATCTAACCAATGTCTCCAAGATCTCTAAAGCCTGTTCTCCAAAATCTGGTTGAGAGATATACAAATTATCAATATCTAAACCAATATTCTTAGCATATACTGGATCAAAAGCATGTTCTGCATCTATGAATGCAACTGCATCTCCTTTTCTCTGAGCTTCTGTAAGGATATGTATTGCCAATGTCGTCTTACCAGAGGATTCTGGACCATATATTTCAATTATTCTACCCTTTGGGATTCCTCCCCCAAGTGCAATATCTAGAGAAAGTGCACCAGTAGGAATGGTTTCAATATCTACCTTTTCCTGGCTTCCAAGTCTCATTATAGAACCTTTCCCAAACTGTTTTTCTATCTGAGAAACAGCAATTTCTATTGCTTTTTTCTTCTCAATATTAACAGATGGCTCTTTTGTAATAGTTTCTTTAGTTGTAGGTGTATTTGACATTATAGAGATACTATAAAATTAGTAATAACTTAGGATAACAAAGTAAAGAATGGGAGTCAAAGACCTAAAGTAAACACTTAATGAACCGATAATATTTTTATATATATTTCTCTACAACCTTACTTAAATTCTCAATCAAGCTTTTCCTTAAATCTTCATCCTCTCTTATGTACCTTGCAATCTCTAATTGTACTGATGGAACCCTCAGCTTAGAAGCTACATACTCTCCTAATGTCTCCTGCCCATTATCTAAGAATCTAAAAATTTGGATATTAATTCCATTTAGTTCTCCCTTACAAATTCCTTGCTCAACCTCATATGCAAACTGAAGAGATTTGCTAAAACGCGTTGTGTAGTAGATACCAATATCATAATCCTGGTTATTTTTTAGTCCATGAATATCTATAAATCTCTCAATCTTGTTCTTAGCCACAATTTCCTTTACCGCTAATTTGTATGGATTTCTTCTTGATTTTTGGTAATTAGGGTCAAAATTGCACTCATTTGTTAAGTATATTGCAAAAGCATTTGTATTCCCCTGTATCCCTTTTACAATTTCGTCTGTATATGGCTCTCCAAGCTTATAACTGGCATTTAAGGTTGGCCTCCTATGTGGAAAAACATGAGGTGCGGAAACAAGCACTGGTATCTTACCTTCTATTATCTGAAATTGAGCAGTATCCATAGATATAAGTTAACACATATTACAAGATATTTACAATTTGACCCAAGGATTTGATTGTGTCAGAATGGAATATATAAATTATTATATTTAAACTATGAGAAAGCTAATAGCTCTCATTATCCTTTCTTTAGCTATGCTGCTACCATTAGCAACAATGGCAAAACCTGTGTATGCACAAGAAGATTGGGTAACAACAACATACGATGATTCTTCATATTCAGACTATTACAGTGACTATTCAGATCTTACTGATGAAGAAGTACAAGCTGGATTCTTAGCAGGAACAGCAGCCCTCTTGTTCAGTGGTGTAATGGCAGTGTTTTCAATAATAATTGGTGTAGGTTCATATGTATACTGTAGTCTAGCCTTGATGAAGTTAGCAAAGAGAATGAACCATGAGAATCCATGGTATGCATGGATCCCTATCTTAAATATGGTCTTGCTATTCCAACTTGGTGACAAAAATCCTGTATTGCTACTTCTTCTCTTGATTCCTGGTATAGGTGCTGTAATTGTCGGGGTAATCTCTATCATAGCTATGATGAATATTTGTGAAAAGAGAGGCTACGACAAGGCACTTGGTTTACTAATGTTAATCCCAGTTGCAAATTATGTACTTCTAGGAATATTGGCTTGGGGTAAAAAAGAGCCAACTCCAGCAGTACAAAAGTAACTGTTACAAATTATGAATACAAATGATGTCCCTGTTTTCAAAAAGACGGGCTTTGATAATATACGTTATAGACAACTTCAGGCAGAAGAGATTTTAAGGAGACTTTCTAAAATCTCTTCTGGACATCTCTATTTAGAAATCGGTGGGAAGCTTTTCTATGATCCTCATGCAGCGAGGGTATTACCTGGTTTCGATCCAAAGGTAAAAATAGATATTTTAAAAGATTTAGATGTACCATTCGACATTATATTTTGTATGAACTATGCGGATATCATTTCCAATAGGCAGCTAAATAACAGAGCTCAAGATTACATTTTGACCTCACTGAATATGCAAAAAGATATTCAGCAAGCTTTTGGTGTACTACCTAAGATATGCATTAACAATATTCCTACAGGATCAGAACTTGGAGAAGATTTCTTAAAGAATATGCAAGTAATATCTCATGGGAATCCTAACATATACTATCGTTACTATATCGATGGATATCCTGATAATGTAGAGAATATTCTAAGTGAGAATGGTTTTGGAAAAGACAATGATATTCCATTAGAGAATAAACTTGTGATCGTAACAGGCTCAGCTTCAAACAGTGGGAAATTGTCTACCTGCCTTGGAATGATATACAAAGATTCGCTCAAAGGTCTAAATTCAGGATATACAAAATACGAAACTTTCCCGATATGGAATCTCCCTCTTAACCATCCCCTAAATCTTGCCTATGAGGCTGCTACAGCTGATATCGGAGATAAAAATGTAATAGATACATACTACCAGCAGATGTATGGGAAACCATCTGTGAACTACAACAGAGATCTACAAGCATTTCAGATTATTAGGAGATTAGCTAGTACAGGATATAACTCTCCTACAGAAATGGGCGTTAGCAATGCTGGATTTGCAATAACAAATGACGAAGTAGTTTGTGTAGCTTCTCTAAATGAAATTCAGCATAGAAAAGAATGGTACAAACAAGTAAAAAACGGGAAATCCGCATGGGTAAAAATGTGCGAAGAACTAGAGCAAGATGCAATGAAATATCTTGTAGAAAGAGGATATAACTCTAATCTTCAACTGACTTAAGCTCTAATTGAGGAACCTCATCCCCCTCTGCAATTTCTCCCTCCTGTTTAACCTTATCAACTCTCCTTACTAACTGATTAAACCTGGTCGTACTCACAGTATCATATTGCTTCTGTAAACCATCTATCTTCTCTCCAATCTTGTAGAAAGAATCTGAAAATACACCAAATTCTTTTTCAAATGCTCTAACATGACCAATAATATTGTAGATATTCTTCTGAACCCTAAAGTTCTCATAGGATTGCTTAACCATTCTTAAAATTGCGGTAAAACTAAATGGACCTGCAAATACGATTTTACTTGCCATTGCTTGTTGAGAAAGCTCAGGCATTTTTTCATAAATATATGAAAAAATCATTTCATTAGGAATAAAGAGAATAACAAAATCCACGGTTTTATCTTCAGGATTGATATAGTCTCGAGTAGTAACTTGCTTCATCTTTTCCTTAACATCTCTCTCAAACTGTACCCTGAATTTTTCTTTCATTTCCTTGTCATCTGTTTCTGTCATTTTCTGGAGATTAGCATATGGGAACTTAGAATCAATGTTTATCCTCGTACCATCAGGTAGAAATACACAAAAATCTGGTCTCGTTTCAGATCCAGCCTGTTCTTTATTGAATTCATAATCTACACCTCTGACAAATCCCGCCATTTTGAGTAAATCATCTGCAACTTGTTCACCAAATTGTCCTCTGAGTTGGTTGTTAGAGAGAACCTTCTTTAGACTTTCTGTATTTACAGAAAGTTGCTCTGTAATTTTCCTACTTTCATCTAAAGATGTTCTTAAGGAAGAAAAAGAATCAATTCTATCCTTCTCTGTAGTCTTAACATATTCCTCCAAATTCTTCACCAATCTTGTTATCTCCTCTCGTTTATTCTCTAAGTCCACCCTATTCTGTTTTGTCTCAGAAGAAAGCTTTTCATTTGCCATTCTAACTAAATCTTCATTAGCCTGATTTAAGACGACAGGGAGTAGTTCTGTAAGCTTTTGCTCTATGGTATCAGTAATCTCTTGTTGACTACCACCTTGTCCTTTTTTAAGAAAATAGAATATACCAATTCCAAGGAGTACTCCTCCGACTAGTGCAAGTATTATGTAGAGTGTCATTATGGCAGAATCTGTAAAATTATCGTATCCTATTATATCTAACTTTGACTAAGACTTCCAAGATGAAGGATTTAAAGCAGATCAAGGAGCTAGGATATATCAAGAATTTATTATTAACTAGTGTAATTGGTGGACTAATCGGATTACTAAACTATGTTTTTAATATTATTGTTGCCAGATACACTTCTGCTTCAATATTTGGCACCTTTAGCGCTGCAATGGCAATAGTATATCTTTTACAAATTCCTTTCGCCTCTATACAGGCGATGATTACCAAGCGAGTTGGCGAAAATCGTAAATATGATTTAAACAAATTTAAATGGCAATCACTTTTAACATTCACCATTATTGGTATAGTTGTTTCTACAATATTCTTTCTTTGCAAAACAAGCCTTTCGCAAATAGCATCTATTCCTCAAGATGTATTCTTGTATCTTACAGTTGTTCTTCTCACTGCTTTCATAAGTCCTACAGCAAAGGGGATATTGCTTGGAACAGAGCGTATTGCACTTGTTAATTTCCTAATTCTTGGAGAAACAATTTTAAAGTTAATAATGGGTATTATAGCTATCAAACTTGGTGGATCCATGTTCTTACTAATACTTTCTAACTGTATTCCAGCACTTCTTACAACAATCTTTGTTTTACCTTTGACAAGGTTGAAAGGGGATAAAGTTGAAAAGGCGATAAAGATAGATTACAAAGAGCTAATTTTGACAACTGTAAGTTTCCTCTTGTTAAGTGCACCATACACACTAGATTTAATACTGGTAAACACGAGCTTTAGGTCCGAATATTCTGCCGTATCATTACTTGGGAAATTGGTATACTTTGCTTCCATAACCATAGCATCTGTTATGTTTGCTAGACTATCTAATCAAACAGATACCAAGGCAGAAAAGAAAACATTAATAATATCTCTCATTGGAACTGTTGGTATTGGATTAGCAGTAACCTTTGGTCTGTATCTTTTCAAGAATTTTGTAATTAACATGACTATTGGTAGCCAGTATCTCTCCATAGCTCCATACATTGCTCTCTTTGGGTTATGTATGACAGGTTATGCAGTTGTATATATGCTAGCTAACTATTTCATTTCCATCAGTAGTTTCAAATACATATACATTCTCGTCTTTATGACAGGTCTTCAAATATATCTCTTCATAATTAATAATAATAGTTTAATGCAGGTGCTTAGCAACCAAATCATTGTATATTCTGCACTCACAGTGCTAACATTAATATATCTATTTTTAACTTTTAAAAAGAGACATAATGGAGAGAAAGAAAATATTGCAAAAGAGTAAAGAGTTAACAGAAGAGTTTAAGACTTTTGCTTTAAGTGGTGCTACCATCGGAGCTGCTGTAGGTATTATGATGGGAGCAGCATTAAATAGCGTGATCTCATCGTTAGTTAAAGATATTCTAACTCCACCTATTGCATACCTTACATCAGGTATTGATTTCTCTAATATGTATTGGGTTTTAGATTCAAGACATTTTAATTCTTTGGCAGAGGCTCAAGCTTCCAATGCTGCAATTATATATTATGGTAATTTCATAACCGCTGTTATATCTTTCTTAATCACTGCATTGGTACTATTCCTCGTAGTTAAAAAGGTCATGGATTTGATACAAAAAGGTTCAAAGAAATAGTCTCTCAATATACAAAATTCATATGATTGAGATATAATGTCACTTATGACCTATACCCTTACAATTCTAGATGGTACACAAGAATATGTCCTAAAAGAACTTCTTTCTAAGTATCCAGAAATTAAAATACAATCAAAAGATGATACACAAATAGTATTTGATTCTGATATATCTACTATTGAGACATTTAGGAACCTTTACTCACCTACACACATCGAAAGTACAACACAAAAGATTAGTCTTTCAGATAGAGAATGGAGAGTTGGATATGTACCTGCGGGCATTAATCCCTCTCTGGCATATATTATGTGTATGATTGCAGATTTAAAAGAAACAGATATTGTGTACGACCCTTTCTGTGGTGCTTCTGTCATCCCAATTACAGCATTAAAATATTTTAATGTTAAACGAGTAGTATGTTCAGATATTAGTGGTAACGCTATTGAAAAAAGTAAGATGAATTTTTATGGTGCTGGCATAGAGGGTAATAGATACAAGCTATTTGGATGTGATATCAAGAAGAACAAGCTTAGTAAACAAAATATAGACAAGATTCTTAGTAATCTACCTTTTGGTATTAGAGTTGGTAATCATGAGGAGAACTTAGAGACTTACAAAGCACTAGAGGTATTAGCAAAAAAGATATTGAGAAAAAAGGGAAAGATAATTCTATTAACACAGGAAAAGGTATTACTTAGAGAAATATTTAAAAAAGAGGATTGGAATGTTAAAAGTGTTATAAGGGTAAATGAGGGAGGATTACTACCTGAGATATTTGAGATAATTAAAGTTTAATCCATTGTATCTTTCATATATTTAATATATAAAAAGATAGTATTAAATTTATTTAGATTAAAATGGCAAAACCAACTAAATACGCTCCTTTAATATGCACTATCGTCTCTATACTAGCGTTAGTGGGAATAATCATTGGTCTTTTAACAGGTCACCCATTAATTATAGTTTTTCTCCTACTTCCTGCAGTTATATATGAAGTATATAGAACAGAGGGAGAATCTACGAAGGCCGCTTCCGTAATATTACTTTTAATATTAATAGCTGAAATAATACTGATATTATTCAATGTTAATTTCAATTTGGCTGAATATTTTCAAGATACAGAAAAAAGTATTGCAGGATTTTTGATACCACTGGGAGATTTGAAGATTGTAGGGCCATCTATAATGGCTGTACTCTCGGTTGTTCTATTCATAAAGACATATGGAGCATTCACCAAATGGTTGGCAGTAGCGATATTTATTACTTCATTTGCAATAATATATTCAATAGATCCTGCTGTATTTAAAGACCTATTTAAATATGCACTAGAACAAGGAATAGATAGGATATAAGAATTATAATTGCTTCGTCATAATCACTAGTTCAGTCTTTGTTCTTTTCAATGGAAAGAATGCTTTTCTTTTCTTTCTAAATCCTAACCTTTTGTAAAATTCAATCGCATTAAGTACAGAATATAATTCCATTTCTTTTATATCGTTTTTTCTAAAATCCTCCTCTATATATTCATATAACTCTCTTCCATACCCACTTCTTTGTATATTGGGATCTATCTGTATCTGATATAGTTCTCCATCTGGTAAGGAGTATTGTGCAAATCCTACAATGTCGTCATTCTTTTCCAATGCTACCCATGTAGTATAGTTTAGTTGTTTTTTAGTATCTTCAATATTAACTTCTGATTGCCATTGAGAGATATCTTCTTGAGTATGTGAAGAGATATTAGATTGAGATATGCACAATCTGTGTATATCTATAATTCTATTAAATGTATTTAATTCTGTATCTTGTGTTATTTTTTTAACCATGTGGAAAGTATTCTACCATACCCCACGTATTTTGAGATATAATTATAATTATGAAGAACGTTGTTTTAGAATTGATGGTAGATGATATTCAAAAATCCGTATCTTTCTATACAGATATTCTAGGCTTTCAAAAAAAGTTCGAAACTCCAGAGAAAAACCCTATTTTCGTATCTGTAATGAAAGATGATGTGAATATCTCATTCTTTAAAAGAGATGAATTTGTTAAGGAAGTTCCTAAATTTAAGGATATCAGATTAGGTGGAACCTTTGTCTTAAATATTGAAGTTAATGATTTAAAAGATTTCTATAATTCCGTGAAAGAAAAAGTAACCATCAAAAGGGAGTTGTATCAAACCGATTATGGTACATTAGAATTTACAATGGAGGATAATAATGGGTATGTACTACTGTTTAAGCAGCAATTGTAAATCTTTTTACTTTTCCTTCTTCGGTTTCCTTGTATGACAAGAAACTTTCTAACGTTTTTAAAAAGATAATCCCTTTTGTAGGTTCAAAAGTTGATTTATACAATACTCCTACCTCGTCTGTTTCTTCTATGATTACTAGGTCAACAATTTTATAGTATTTATCAGGATTTTTAAAATGTCCCCATAATGAACCAACTGGGACTTGTTTCTTACCTTCTTCGATTTCTTTCCTTAATATTTCTGGTGTTTTATGTTCTCCCATAGATATAACTTTTAACTAAGATATATAAGAGGATAGCACAATGAAATAATATTAGTAAATATTACTCTCTTACAGATATTTTCTTAGGAATTTTTTCTACCAATTCCTTTATCTGGTTCTCTAACTTCTCAACAGATCCTGAGTCTTGCTCTTCTATCTGAATTTTCTTTCCGCAATGAGGACATGATATTACTTCCCCTTTCTGAAGTTGTCTCAATGTATATTCTACTTCTCTTTGACACAATGGACACATTATCAAAAATTTCTCATTCTCTAACATTGTGAATATTCATAATAGCTTAGATATATCATTATATCACTGAAACATGAAAGAAAGAGATGGTGGACGATATTGGGATCGAACCAATGACCTTCGCAATGTGAATGCGATGCTCTAACCAGCTGAGCTAATCGTCCATACAAACATTGAGAATTATACCTTATTCTTTCTCAGGTTTAGTAGTATCTTCCTTCTTCTCTTCCTCTTTTGGAGATTCCAAAGGTCTAAGGAACAACCACATAACACCAAATAAAAGAAGTACAACTGCTAAACCAACACCTATCCAGATATTCCTAGTAGCAAAACCTCCTAAAACACCAACTACTATACTAGCAATAGCCATAGCTATTACAGATTCAAAATTCATTCCTACTTTCATACAAGGCAGATATATAAAAATTATATATATTAAAATATACCACTTTATTAGATATTACTGTATATACTTTCTCCAATTTATTTTGTAATCCTCATATTTACTATTAAATTCTTCCTTCTGTGTTTCTGTAACTTCTAATTCTTTTAATTTTGACCTCAGCAAAGTCAAAACCTCGTTTTTATCTTTCTCTGTACTTAATTTCTCTAATTCAATAATATATCCGTATCCAAATGTAAAATCTAAACATACCTTAATCCCATTCCAATCAAATTCTTTTCTTTTTCTTAACCATTTTATCTCTTCCTTATACCCCAATCGTTGGAAAAGCAATTGAAGTTTCTCAAAATTTTCTCTCTCTGTTCTTATTTCTATTTCTTCTCTGCAATCGTCATGAAGATTTCCCTCTTTCATCCATATCTTAGATGTGAAATCATTCTTTTGTATCCTTAAATCTTGAGGACAATCAAAGTAGATCGTTTCTTGATTATCTTCTTTAATTAACTGAGTATTACTTTTAAAAAATTTTAAAAGCCTCTTGTATTCTGTTTGGGATATGAATGAACGAATTTCTACTTCGATATTGGTTTTCATAACAAAAATATACTTGATTTACAGTAACAAGTATATATTTGTATATGATAACAATTTCTCTTTAATCTTTTTTGATGTAAAATAACGTCATCCATGAAAGATATAAAAAAACTCAAAAGAATCCTAATCGTAGGTGATACTTGTCGTGGGAAAAGTACAATGGGCGATTTCTTAAGCGATAAGCTAAATCTAAGACATATGGATTTAGATGATTTCTTTTGGATAAAGAAATTCACCATTAAGAGAGAAAAACCAAAACAATTGGAACTAGTTAAACAATTTCTAAGAGAAAATAACGAATGGATTGTAGAAGGTACCACAAGAGATATGGTAAGTCTATGTCTTGAAGATGCCGACATTGTAATCCATTTGTGGTTCAAAAGCATACTCGAGCAGTTAGTCTGTATAACTAAGAGAAGTATTCAAAGAGAGGAAAGATTTGGTCCATATTTTGACCTATGTTTTACCACAATACTAAAAAGATACAAACTCGGTAAAAGGAACAAGGGAAAGGCATCTGTAAAAGAACTAATCTCCAGTTATTCAGACAAGGTTATAGATCTTAATACTTGGGAAAAGATAGAGAAATTCAAGAATAGTGTTTTGTAATGGTGATCTGTTTTGAAATAACAGAATTACCAAATTACAGAAAACTACTTAGCAAGAAAGAAATTGGAAACATATGAATAACAAAAAAGACGCCCTATTGATCCAATTCAGGAACGCATGCGTCTTTAGCACTATCATATTATCAAGGTTAATGCTTTATGTCAATCACCCTATTAGACTTTGTAATAATAATTAATCTTCGGACACCAGTTGAGCTATTTTTCAAGAAGTCCCTTATTTTCGATTCAGCCCGCTCTGTTGTCATCTTTGTTCGCGACAAACTTATCACTATATTGGGTGATTGATGTTTGGCACTACGGATATTATCAGAAATCGTATATTTCCCATTACCTCTGGGGCTTTTTATTTCCCAATATATATTTCCAATCTTTATGTCTGGAGTCGTTGAAAAACCTCTTTTTACAAACTCAATATTATTCTTAAAATACCTCGCCAAAGTTATTGCAACCTTTTGCTCATCTTCTGTCGGACTGGGTTTGATATCTATAGGGATTATTAATTTGTATCTCATCTCACAACTGAAAACATAAAATGGTAGACGACATAGGGATCGAACCTATGACCTTCTCGGTGTAAACGAGATGCTCTAACCAGCTGAGCTAGTCGTCCATAACAATATGCCGGGGACAGGAGTTGAACCTGCAAGGGATTTTACTCCCACTACCACCTCAAGGTAGCGTGTCTGCCAATTTCACCACCTCGGCTTAGCATACACAGATTCTATCAAACAAAATGGTCAAAAACAATTGTTCCGCTAATCAGAAAACTTTAACGAATCCAATATCGACCACGCCATATTATATGCAGCAGAAGGGATTCTCTCTGACATCCCAGTGGTAGCCACATCATAAATATAGGTATCTGTAACAATAACATATCCATTATTTCCCCCTTCTATTAATGTATCCCTATACTCCAATACTTCACGTTCCCATTTACTCACATCATTAACAGATATCCCTCCTTCGGCAGCAGATATATTACCATAACGACTTTGCCAACTATTCACATACTTTGACTTAGCCATGCCAATATCCATTTGACCTTGATTTGTATATACACGCATCGTCAATTCATAATCTCTAATACAATCATATGCACATATCTCAATAGCTTTTGCGTCTATCTGAGGCTTTAGCGATATATAGACTGTACCTATATAATTATCAAAGTAATCATCCGAAATTTTGTTAAATTCTTCAGAAACTTCCCATTGTGCATCATAATCTACATCCTTAACCTTTTGTGTCATGATAAACGATTTCGGTAAAGAAAAATACAAACCATAATCATCCAATGAATACTTGCTCCACCCCTCTTTGTTAGATGTAATAACGTAGCCATCTTCTAACTGAGAAGCTTGCCACCCAACATTATTATTTTGATCTCCTGTGCCTGTATTCGTTTCTGTTTTTTTCTGCATTATCGATAGTAAATCAATTCCCCTATCTTTCAATACAAAGTATGTTAATCCACATATCAAAGCAACGACAAGGAATATTAGCATGCCGACAACATATCTACTCTTAGAAGAATTTTCCTTTCTTACTCCAAGTAATGTTGCAGTAGATGCAAATGTCGGCTTAGATTCTTCTGCATGCTCATCATTTTCTGTAATTGATATTCGCTCAATATCCATATTAAAAATTCCATAAACTTATGTTTCAATCTAGCACATTAAATTTCCGCGAACAATACATTGTAAAAATATTCGTTTTGCGGCACAATATATTCACTAACATATACAAATGAAAATATGAAAATCCAAAATATCCACGCAAGAGAAATACTAGATTCAAGAGGAATACCAACAATATCTACAGAGATAGAACTATGGAGTGGAGATAAAGGAAAGGGAGAAGTACCATCTGGAGCATCCACAGGAAATAACGAGGTATTAGAATTAAGGGATGAAGATGGTCATGTATCCAAAGCCGTTGATAATGTAAACACCGTTATATCCGAAGCTCTAAAAGAAAAGAATTTTACAAGCCAAAAAGAATTCGATAATTTCTTAATTGATTTAGATGGAACAACACAAAAAAGTAAATTAGGCGGAAATACTATCCTCTCATGCTCAATGGCATTCTGCAGAGCCACTGCAAATTCCTTAGGTTTACAACTCTATGAATATTTTGGAATGATATATTCAGATAAAGAATATAATCCACAAACATTAAGACTTCCTCGCCCATTGATATTGGTATTAGAGGGAGGAAAGCATGGAGATTGGTCAACAGATATACAAGAATATATGGTTGCACCTAAGATGGACAAGTTTAATAGCTTCGCAGAAGCGTTTAAAGCAGGAACTCAAATATTCCATGCAATACATGATGTACTAGAGGCAAAAAGCTATTCCACTGGTGTTGGTTTCGAGGGTGCATATGCACCTAAGGAGATACAAAGTAACAAAGAAGCTTTTGATATCATTATTGAAGGAATACAAAAAGCAGGATACAAACCAGGAGAGGATTTTGAAATAGCTATAGATGCAGCGGCTTCAGAGTTCTACAAAGATGGGAAATATATGCTACATAGAGAGAACAAAATATTAACATCTGAAGAATGGATGGCATTACAAGAGGAATGGTATTCACAATACCCAATATTCTCTCTAGAGGATATATTTGATCAAGAGGATTGGAATACATGGAATACATTTACTGCTAAGTATGGAGATAAATATCAGATTGTCGGAGATGACCTATTAACTACAAACGTATTAAGAATCCAGAGGGCTATTGAAGAGAGGAGTGTTAACAGTGTACTTATAAAGTTGAATCAGATTGGAACAGTAACAGAAACATTAGATGCTATTCGATTAGCTATCGATAACGGTATGGCAGCTATCATTTCTCACAGAGGTGGAGAAACCAATGATGATATGATTGCTGATTTAGTAGTAGGTACTCCTGCTCAACAAAGTAAGTTTGGAGGACCTGATAGAGGAGAAAGGTTAGCTAAATACAACAGATTATTAGAAATTGAAGAGATACTTAAACGATAGATTCTCTGACTATTTTTAATTGCTCATCAAAAAAAGATCCATTTAAACTCTGTGCGTATTTATTCCAAATCTCATATGGAGTTTTATTCCACATAGCTACAACATCATCCATAGGAGTAAAAATCTTTTTTGCTTTTAAATTAGAGTAAAAAACTGGAACCTGAAGATTCTGCATAGCTACTATCTCGTTTTCCAATAAATCGCAATTCTCAAATTTGTATATATATCCATACCCTTCTAATGAATTTCTCAAAAATGTGTGTATATCCTGTTGAGTGTATATCTGTGGATAACAGCTCTTCAATATCATAAGCCTATACATACGAGTAGGACGTATAATTACACGAATATTCCCTTCTTGTTCCTTCAATATTTGAGCTATGTTATCTTTTTCAGAAATTATTTTTTTCGCCGTTTGAATAAACCCTTTTTCTAGATCTTGCAAATAATCAGATGGTTTAACTTTCGCCCCACCAAGTATTGGGATATTGTAATATTTTCCTTTTGATTTAGTTCGCCAGCCAATATATGGCTTTTGAGAAGTACCACAAATTAAAGGTTTCAGCAAACTATCTCTTTGAACCAATCCTCCCGTTAGAATGCTACTATCATTTTCTGCATTAATTTTTACGACTCCACTATTCTTAATGTCGTAATCCCTCAAATCATTACTAAATTCTCCTGAAAAAATAGATTCCATATCGAAGAAAACTGGATATGGAAGATTGATTATCATATTTTCAGCATTAATATCTATCGCCCTAAGTAATAGAAGTAGTGGAATTATACGTCCTAGGTTTAGATAGTACTGCGAAACAGTTTCGGGGTCTTTTGTTTCTATATTTACGGGAACATAATCTCTTACAAATACATTTTTCTCTTTCTTAATTCTTGGAAAATACTCCTCATAATCTGGGAGTATCACTAAGGCTAGAGAAGATAATAAGGAGGAATAATCTGGATAGTTTCTGTACTTTATCTTTTCTCCAAAAAGATATTTGCTAACTTCTCCAGGATGAATATCTCCCAAGAATTTCGTCTCAGTTTTCTCATCATACTTCTCGTATATACTAAGATATTGTGCAATTCTCTCTAATATAAATTCCCAATAAGAATTTGAGAAATCTATATCCTCAAGATATAGATTGAAATTAGATAGTTTCTGAGCGTAGAAATCGTAAACGATGGAGGGAAGAAGATAATCCTCAATATCTTTAATCACAGAAGATTTAGGTAGAATTTTGTTCCTATAATGCTTTGCGATACAACTTCTGATTGCCAGCCTCAGTTGTTCGTTATCATTATGAGCAGGTACCTGTAGCACAATCTCTTGACGTATCAGCAAACATATTCGCAGACAGTTCAGATTCGATCTGATTTAGTTCTCCTAAGCCTGTTAAATCAATGTTTTCTGCCATAACTTAAATCTTAAAATTTTAAATTGACAATCTTGAATTTATTAATTCTGTTTTTGCTCCCATTTCTGCAAAGATTTCTTTTAAATCTTTTTCATAATCAAATGCCTCAACCTGAACATTACTAACTCCATTTTCTTTAAAATACTCAATAGATTTTAATATTAGTTCTCTGGTTACTTCCTTTGTATCAGCAATGGTTACTAAAATACTTCCCACATTGCTCTCATCAATCAACAGATTAACAAAACCAACAGCATTTCCTGCATCATCTTCCGCAACAAAATATATAAATCCCTCTCCCCCGACCTCAATTCTCTTTGATACATGCTTCTTCATCAACTCGTAGCTGTCTTTAAACTTGGGATATTCAAAAAAGTGATTTGCTTGAGAAAAATATTGGGATAGGCAAGTACTGATATAATCAACATGCTCCTGAGTTGCATTTACAATTTTCATAAATACCTCCCACGTAATATTATATTAAAATAATAGCTTCGTAACAGTAGATTTGTCAATACAATTACAAACTTAGCCGAGGATCCCTATCTACTTTTCTAATCTCATCTACATCAGATATATACTTACCATTAAGTATATTAAAATATGCGCTTACCCCTATCATCCCAGCGTTATCTCCTCTGTATTCTTGATTGGAATAAATATAGTTAAGCCCATATGATCTAGCCGTATTCCCCATCTTCCTTACAATCTCCTCGCTATTAAACACTCCTCCGCCAACAAATAAAGATTTAACATCAGGATTCTTCTCTAAAGCCATATTAAGTTTAAGATTTAAAGAATCAATAATGGTATCTAAGAAACCTCTACAAAAATCATATACCCATTCCTTGTCTTGTTTACTGGCTTCTCTCAATTCTTTCGTCTTGTACAAGGCTGCAGTTTTAAGTCCAGAATAACTAAAATTCATATCACCACTATTTTTCATCGGAATTGTGAACTTGATATTTCCAGCGGTACCCTTCTTTGCAAATTCACAAACCACTGGGCCACCAGGATATCCAAAGTTAAGCATTCTGCCAACCTTGTCAAAAGCCTCACCGACTGCATCATCTAATGTTTCTCCAAGTTTCTTGTAATTTCCTATCTTTTCAACAAGTACTAATTCTGTATGCTTACCTGATATCAATAATGCTAACGCTGGAAAAAGTTTCTCTACCTCATTCATATCACCTGGTACCAATCCATTACCTCTAGTATTAAGAGATAACCCTGAGAACATATGTCCTTCCATATGGTTAACAGGTACAAATGGTTTGTTATATTTAATAGCTAATTCCTTTGCAAAAGTTAAACCAACCTCCAAATCAATAGCTAAACCAGGACCATATGTGGCAGCTACATAGTCAACATCTTCGATCTTCATCTTTGCTTTCTTCAATGCTTCTTCATATACCATAGGGATATTCTTCTCATGCTCTCTTCTAGCAATATCTGGGACTACACCACCCCATTGAGCATGTATTTCCACTTGGGAAGAAACAACGCTAGAAAGTACCCTACGGCCCTCAAGAATAGCAACCGAAGTATCATCACAACTTGTATCAAATGCAATTATTATTGGTTGCCTATGCTTCATATATTTCAATATTCCTTTCTTCCAATGATATGTATTTAATAACTACCTTGTACATAGGGATGTTCATATTGTCACACAATGCGGCTATCTCCTGGTAGAACTTGTCTGCCCATTCTATGACTACGATATTTCCCTGTTCCAAATGTTGTACGAGCCCAGATTTTTCTAATTCGTTATTCTCCAATCTCCATGTATCCATATGTGCTAATATTCTTTTTTTACTATTCCTAGTATATGGATATTCATTAATAATCGTATATGTAGGTGAGTTTACAATTTCATTTACACCTAAGCTTTGTGCTACTCCTTTAGTAAATTGTGTTTTTCCAGCTCCAAGTTCCCCGCTAAGTGCAACCACAATAGGAATATCTTCCTTGAGATATTTGTCTGTAAATTCTTTTCCTAGTTGTATAGTCTCTTCTGTTAATTTTGTTTTCTTCTCTTCAATCTTTTTGTTTTTAATCAATGCATTTTCAAATTCTAATTTACCTTGTCTCAGAACAGAGAGTTGGTTCATTGTGGTATCTAGTACTGTTGAAGGAGGATTTTGTGGTAATGTCCCTGCATCAAGAATTAGATTAACTAAATCCAAACTTTTCTTTGGCAAATCCTTCATTAATTGATCAATATTGTATGGAGCAGATTTGTAGGATACATTTGCTGAAGTTGAAGTAATTGGTTTACCAAAAGCTTTTATAACTTCGAGTAGATAATCATAGTCTGGATATCTAACCCCAACAGCTCCTTGAATTGATACTACTGGGGGAACAAGCTCACCTTTGCTCATAGATATGACTGTGATTGGTCCAGGTAAATAGTTCTTGTACAGGTTGTCTGCCATTTCATTTATCTCAACATACTTCTCTGCCATCTCTCTTCCTGATACCGCTATGGATATTGGTTTTGAACCTCTGAATTTTTTGTAATCAAGTAGTTTAGCTAAAGCTTTAGGATTGGTTGCATCACAACCAAGACCATAGCATGTCTCACAAGGGAATATTAAAAGGCCCCCAGCTTTAAGGACTGAGACTGCTTTTTCAATTGATTCTTCTTTTTTCTGGTTTATGTCTATTCTAAGCATGGTATAATTATACTAGGAATATCGAAAATACGCACTATTCCGATACTTTTAAGTTGTTAATCCTACTACAATGAGTTTAATACATTTTACAGATGATTCTTTTGAGAATGAGGTTTTAAAATATGAGGGAACTGTCTTGGTTGATTTCTGGGCACCATGGTGTGGACCTTGTATGTCTTTAGGCCCAGTTATTGAAGATATAGCTAATGAATATGAAGGAAAAGCTAAGATTGGTAAGGTAAATGTTGATGAAGAAAGAGCTGTTGCAGAGAAGTATATGATCATGAGTATTCCCTCTATTATGATATTCAAGAACGGTGAGTTGGTAGATACTCTGGTTGGTTTGAGACCAAAGGAGGATTACTTAGACGTGCTAGATTCTAATTTGTAATATTCGGCAAATTCTTTTGAGACCTTAAACTGATTCTTACCTGCTTCCTTTGCAGAATATGTCGCATTATCTGCTTTTCTCATCTGATCACAGAATGATTTCTCAAAATCTTCAGGCGTTTTAGCATCTGCCAAAAGATCTGCAATCTTAAAAACATGAACACCTACAGAAGCTGTTGTAGAATACTTGCTTGATTGTTTTTGTATTTCTGTGACAAGTCTTTGAGCCAACCCATATACTGAGCTTTTGTTTCCTGACATTTCTTCTACAATTACTGCAAATTCATCTCCACCTACTCTTGCTACGATATCTCTTTGCCTTACTGTAGATACAAGAATTTCAACTATTCCTAAAATAGCCTCATCTCCTGCCATATGGCCATATGTATCATTTATCCTTTTTAAATTATCCATATCTACAAATATGATACCTACTTTCTTTTCTGGATCACTGAAGGATATCAATTTCCGAACCTTTTCAAATAGCCCATGCCTGTTATATGCCTGTGTTAATGGATCTTTTTCCGAGAGATTGAGTAACCCCTCTACATATCTTTCATACTCTACTTCTTTTTGCCTATTTGATACAAAGAACCTTATGAACATATATATGTCATTTTTGTATTGTGCCACCTCCACATCTACATACTGGTCTATACCAAACTTCTCATCTATCTCCATGAATCTTTTCTTACTGTTAAAGCCCATGGCTACAGATCTTTTTACCCTTACTCTTTCTTCTGGTGAGAATAGCTCATATACCGTTTTGACCCCTGTGATGTCCAAGCCTTTTTTAGTATTTAGAATTGTTTCAAGGATATTTCCTTCTTTGTCTATCTTAATCAAGACGTCAGAGGTAAAAAGAGAGAGGATTTTGGCACATTCTTTCATAGTTAGGCTAGATTTTACCACTTACATACAGGAATTGTCATTTAAATGATAGTTTGATATACTCTTTTACGAAATATGGAGTGGTAG
>CAZLLO010000008.1:0-30864 GCA_964560525.1 uncultured Candidatus Saccharibacteria bacterium
GGGATTTTAAGTCCCGCGCGTCTGCCAATTCCGCCATCTCGGCTTAATAGATGTATCAGTATTCTAATCTAAAAGGTCTATTTATTCAATAATATGGAGGTGACGATGGGATTCGGACCCATGATAGCGGTTTTGCAGACCGCGGCCTTAACCAACTTGGCTACGTCACCGTGTCTATCTATTTATGACATCCTTAACAGTTACTATTTCCAAAATGGCATCTGTTTGATTATGTCTTATAGAACTACCGCTAATAATAGCAATTTTATCATTTAAATCCAACTCCCCTTGCGAATAAATAAGATCAACAGCCTTCTGTGTACACTCATCCCTATCTTGTGGAAGTTCTGATGTAAAGTAACCCTTAACACCATGTATTAGATTATCCTGCCTTATACGTTCTATTGAATTACTAATCTCCCATATTAGAGCATCAGGCCTATGCCTACATAAACTTTGTATAGTTTGACCTGTCTGAGATATCACGATAATACCCTTAAGCGTCATACTCTTAGAAATATCACATAGATTTCTACATAGTTCATCAACCTCAAGTGGTGCAGAAGTATGTCCATATATTGGACTTTGTTGTAAAACCAACTCTGCCTCATTGGCTATCTTTTGCATTGTCCTTACTGCCATAACAGGGTATTTTCCTGTGGAGGTTTCAACAGAAAGCATAAGCGCATCAGTACCATCCATAACAGCATTAGCTACATCTGAGATTTCTGCACGTGTAGGTTGGATATTCTCTTTCATGGACTCAAGCATTTGTGTCGCCACTATTACTGGTTTCCCTACCATTCTACATTTATATATGAACTGCTTTTGAAGAATAGGAACTTTCTCAAAAGGTATTTCTACACCCAAATCACCACGAGCTATCATTATCCCATCTGCTTCTTTTAAGATTTCATCAAAATTATCCACGCCTTGTTTGTTTTCTATCTTTGCAATTAGCTTTATTGGACTATCCTTTAAGAGTTCTCTGATAGCTAGAAGATCTTCTTTACTTCTTGTAAATGAAGCAGAGATGAAATCAAACCTATGTTCAACCGCAAAGAAGATATCATCTTTGTCTTTTTCTGTTAATGAAGGGAAACTTAAGTTGATGTCAGGAATATTAACCGTTTTATTTGGTTTTAAAATACCTGGTTGAAGAGTATCACAAATAATATTTGTATCCTTTATATCTTTGACAACAAGTTGGATATTACCATCATCTAAGAAGATTTTTGTTCCCAAGCATACTGCTTGATAAAGATTGTTATATGTAATATTAAATGTAGTAGGAATAGAAACTTCCCCCTTTATTTCTACTTCTTGATCTATTCCAGATACCCTTATTTTATGTCCTTGTGTATCTAGCATTATTCCTATTCTCGGAGAAATAGCTCTTAGCTGCTTTGAAACGCGATCTAATTCGCTAAAATCTGCAAAAGAGGCATTAATTCTTGCAATATTCATGCCAGAGTTATACATCTCGCGCAACACAGTTTCATCCCATGATGAAGGGCCAATCGTGGCTATGATTTTGGTTTTAGAGTTATTTTTCATTGGGCAGGTTATGTATACAGACAGTATACTTAATGTAACTATTCATGTCCATTGGTCTATGATATATTATTACTGAATTTAATATATTTACTACCCAATATGAGGCAATTTATTAAAGCTTTACTAGCAAATTTCTTTATACTTTTCTTTGTAGTTGGTTTATTTAAAGAGGGAATTATTCTTCCTGAGGGCGGTCTTTATCTATTCTTGACGCTTTTGATTTTGACTATGACCGTATTGATAGCTGCACCATTATTGAAATTCTTAACTATCAAAGGCAATTTCATTACCTACTTTATTCTAACAGCGTTGTTATTAGTGGGTGTGCTTTTCCTTTTGAAGATATTCATGACAGGCTTGTATATCAATACCTATACATTTGAGGGAATTAACTTAGGTAGTATTCAAGTTGCAAGTTTTGTTGTAAGTCCTGCTCTAACAATTGTACTTGTTTCGTCCCTCTCTTCTCTAATTTGTTCTATCTACAGACAGTTAGATAGTGTATAATAGCTGCTATGGACAACATACAAAAAATATTACTTATCTCTCAAATAGCTGTCTGTGCGCTCTTGGTTGTTAGCGTTTTACTACAAAATAGAGCTGAGGGATTGGGTAAGATGTTTGGCGGTGGTGGTGAAGTATTTAGAACTAAAAGAGGGCTTGAAAAAGTTTTATACTATTCAACAATTGTATTGGTTGGGGTATTGGTTGTTTTGTCATTGATAATCCTTAAAAGGTCTGCCTAATTTAGGTTATATATGAAATCTAACACTAAAGCACAAAACAAAGCTTTGTCGATGAAGGATGCTTTAAGTGACTTGCAGAACTTAAAGATTGTTGACAATAAAGCTAAGCTAAGAGATTGGCGGGATCCTTTCTGGAATTATCCGCTTTTTTTCTCTAGATTATTCAGAAGAACAACTCCTTTTAGTTATATTTTTTTGTTTTCAATATTTGCATTTCTTTTTGCATTCTTTATCCAATCGAAAACTTTTATCTCATTGCTAAAAGCATATTCAAATTCTAAAGATACGTACTCCGAGGGTATTGTCGGAGATATTTCTACCTTTAACCCTCTATTCGCGTCTGCAAATTATGTAGACAAGGCGGTAGAGAGTCTCGTTTTTGAGAAGTTTGTATATGTAAGTGTAAATGGGAAAGCGACATCAGGCATTGCCAAATCATGGAGTGTATCAGACAATGGCTTAGCATATACTTTTGTTATTGGAGATGATAACTATTGGCAAAATGGTGAAGCTGTTACTATTGATGACGTAATCTTTACTTTTAAAACAGCTATAGCATTGGCGGCAGATCCAGATTCTGATTCTGTTGGTATTGCACTTGAGGGTGTAACCATATCACAAATTGATAATAGGACGGTTAAATTTGTATTAAAGGAAGCTAACCCTACCTTCCTTGAGGCTGTATCTCTGTATATCGTTCCTAAGAAATCACTGGAAAACGTAGCATTAACCGCAATTGCATATGATCAATTTAGTATTAATCCTGTTGGAAGTGGAAAATATTCTGTTGAGAAAAAGGATAAAAATGCTGTGTATTTAGTAGATAATCCTTATGATACATACCATCCATACATAAAGAATATTGTTATTCGAGTTTACCCTGATTCTTCAACACTTGAGAATGCTTTTCGCGTTGGTGCAATTGACGCTCTTGGAAGCACAGATAGTAGATCTCTCTCCTTTATGAATGAATATTCCAACTATGGTGTATTAATGAAAACAGAGAATTACAGAAATAGATGGATCTTTATGAATATGCGAAAAGAAAGTTTAAAGAGTGATAATGTAAGAATAGGGCTTAGTTATCTTGT
This sequence comes from uncultured Candidatus Saccharibacteria bacterium, assembly GCA_964560525.1. Classification (GTDB taxonomy): domain Bacteria; phylum Patescibacteriota; class Dojkabacteria; order SC72; family SC72; genus UBA12078. The sequence continues at coordinate 3,395 of CAZLLO010000008.1, forward strand.
GGATAAAGAAGCACTTTTGAAGTCTGCCGATATTAGTGGCAAGGTAGCTTCTGGTCCATATCCTGAATCGTCATGGGTATTTAATAACCAAATAACATATTATGATTATGATCCTAGCAAGGCAGTAAAATATCTTAATGATGCAGGATACACCAAAAATGCAGAAACGGGATATTATGAATCATCAGACAAGAAAATATTGAGCTTTACTTTAAGCTATTTTGATAATGAAGTTAATGGAAGGATAGTTGATGCTTTGGTAAGTCAGATGAATAAAGAGGGTGTTGTCATAAAACCTGAGAAACTTAATTATGATCAAATTACTAAAGAAATAATACCTACTCGTGATTTCGAACTTCTTCTGTATGAAGTCGAAACAACTGTAGATCCAGATCAGTATAACTTGTGGCATTCTCTAAAGGTGGATACTCCTAATTTAAATCTCTCTGGATATAATTATGAGAGAGTTGATATCCTTTTGGAAGACGCAAGAAAGACAATCAATGAGAGTACTCGAAAAACTAAATATCTTCAGTTTCAGAAGTATTTGATAGAAGATGCACCTGTGGTTTTCTTGTACCATCCTGTATATACGTTCTACTTTAATAGTAAACTACAAGGTGTTGATTTGAATAATACAAATTTTTCATACGAGAGATTCTGGAATATTGAGAACTGGTATTGGAATGAATAATGCCAGGGGGGGGATTTGAACCCCCAACCTATTGCTAGGACTACGTTCTGAACGTAGCGTGTCTGCCAGTTTCACCACCTTGGCCTATATATTTCTAAAGACATTTTATCATGAATTCTCTTTTTTGGATGTAAGAGAAACGTCTACCTTAGATGGTGTTTCTTTCCCACTATTATCGTCAGGATCAAAGGCTTTATAATCCTTTAAGAAATCGATTTTGTTGAGAGTTTTCTCTTCTTCTACTTCTGGCTCTTCGGACTTATCTTCCTTAACTTTCGAAGTATGTATCCCTCCCATCAACTTTTCTTTAAGCGTAGGCTCGTTCTTGTTTGGTTCAACCTTTGTGAATTTCGCTTGAACTGTTTTTACTACTTTCTCTTCTTTCTTTTGTCTTTGTCCAGAGGATATTAGAATACCAACAAATATCCCTACTAGAAGTGATACAACAGCAATATATATGTATATCTGTTTTTCTTTTACGTATTCCAATACACTTGCCCAAGTAAGATTTTTTAAATTAAATGTTCCATTACTATTAGTAATACTCGTACTGTCATTATCCCCAATTGTGAATTTTGTTATCTCAGAAAGATTACTAGCATATCCATAGCGGCGAATATATGCATTCACAGAATAGACACCATCTTTTGTTTGCTCCCTATTGATTTCAAATGCCCATTTGCCTTCGCTATTTACTATCCCAGTTTGAGAAATAACATTAACACCACTAGAAAGTAATATTATGACCTCAGAATCCGCTAAGCCAGTACCAGAGATTTTGATTAGTTTTGATTCTACAATGGGAGAACTAATAATTGGTGCTCTAGGAATTACTATGATATATGTATCATAAATTTGTGTTGTGCCATTTTCATCCACATATTTAAATTCTAAAGTATGCTTTCCGATACTAAGCGCAGGAAAATTATATGGACTTGTAATATCGACAAAGCTTTTACTGTCTGTTTCTAGCTGAACACCCTTTTTGTCTGTGGATGGATCGACAAATGTTATCATTGTACTGGGATTGTCTGTTTGTGTAGGAATCGTAAGTTTTAGTGAGTTAGTTGTGGTAGTGGTAACCTCTTGTGTTGTTGTATTTTCTTCTTGTGTAGCTCCTAGCACCTGGGAGACAGAAGTATCTTCGGTAGCTTCAACAGGGGTTACAAAAAATAACATGAACGAAAGGACGATAATTGGAAACAAAAATTTCTTCATTCAATGGCAGTTTAAATTTAGTATCTACTCCTCTATTCTATCAGTGAATAGAATTCCTTCCAAGTGGTCGTATTCATGTTGAATACTGGTAGCATTAATTTCTTTGTATCTTCTTGTAATCCACTTTCCTTTTTGATCTTGAAAACGTATTTTGATTTTGTAATATCGTGTTACATTACCAGTTAAGTTGGGTACACTTAAGCATCCCTCTTCTCCAGTGGTCTTTAAAAAACCTTCAGGCTCTACTGAAGGATTAATAAATAGCTCCCATTGATCAGTATCATAATTTAGAGAATAGAAGACACGTATGTTCTTTCCTACTTGTACTGCAGCAATTCCACCAGCAGGGACATTTCCTGTGTCTTCGCTATGAATTGCAGTATATAGAAGATCCTCTAAGAATTCTTTAAATTCTGTTTTTTTTAACTCTTCTGGAAGCACAAGAACACTTTTGCTCCTTAGAAATTTTTCTTGATCTTTGTCTTTAATTGTATATATATCTAATGCCTTTGCCATGGTGTAAGTATATCATATTATGGATTGCTAGAATCAGTTTTGCATTTGTTAAAGAGTGTGGGATTAATCCTATATCCACATTTGTATACGGTATCTATAAAGGGATTCTTGATATACTCCTTTGTCTTCTTTCTAATTCGGCTAATCATAGTATCTACCGCCGCAGGACTTATGTTTTTATTACAGTTAAACAAGTGCTGAATAAGAAGATCCCTACTTAGAATGCATCCCTCCGCTTTGATCAAGAAAAGAACAAGGCAAAATTCATTGTATGTGAGATCTATTTTATTGTTATGTACAAGAAAAATTCTCTTAGAAATATCAATACGTATGTCTTCTAACTCAAGCGTTATTCTCTTCCGAAAAAAGTATGTTAATTGATTGACTTGGGCACATAGTAGATTGAATCGAATTGGTTTTGAATGATAATTGTTTATTCCCATCATATATGCAGAAATCTCAAGCTCAAGACTTTTGGGCCCAATGATTAAAATTAGGATAGCAAGATTATGATGTCTTATTTGGGTAATAAAGTCGGAGTCTTCTCTTCTGCCCAAATGGCAATCTATGATTAAAAGACGATATTCATTTGAATATATTTTCCTTAGAGTAGTGGTAGGATTGCTTTCTTTGTAAACATCATAACCCTGAGATGAGAGAAAATGATAAAGAGCTTTTGAAAGATGTTTATTTCTTTCGAATAGCAAGATTTTCAAATTATTTTGAGAAACCAACATGTACCATTGTACCACTGAATATCTTACAAAATTCTTACAGAACTACTCCTCTTCCTCGTGATGATCTTCGTTATTCTCAAGATCTTGGTTTCTATTCGGAATAATAAAGACCAGGGCAACTAAGAATATTACAATGACAATCAAGCCACCAATTAATATCAGAAAAAATATATTACTCATACTTCATTATACATTCTCTATTTATTTTGGCTAATATTTTGTTGTTGTGTCTGAGATATTCGTGCATTCTCGGAGAATATAGCTTGTGTTAAAGCGATAACTCCTAGTAGAAAGCTTAGAATTGCTATGTACAAGATTAGAGAAGAAGGTTTTTGTTTCATTCGAGTAGAGTTAAAGTTTAAGTTGGGTGGGCGCGAAAGATGTCCAGGATATCAAATATCTCTGATTTTGGAAAACAATAGTTAGGCTTGTAAGAATTATTCCTTAATATACTTTTCCCATAGTCGTTCGTTTAGAGAGTAGCAACATCCACAGAAATTCTGTTTGTAAAAGCCTTTGTTAATAGAATGTTCATGTTTTTCTTTTGGATATATGACTTGAATATCAGAGTTTTCTAATTTTTGTGCAATCTCAACAATGATATCTGTATCTTGGTAATGACTACTAAGTAATGTGGAAGATACATAAGGAATTTTGTATTTTTGTGCATACTCAAAGGCTTTTGAAAGCCTCAATTCCCAACAACCTAAGCACCGTTTTATCTTCCCCTGTATACTTTCGAAATATTCTTTTGGCTTGTAATCTGGGATAACTAACTTAATTATCCTGTCGGAATATTTTTCTTTTAGAACTAATTTTAAAGCATTTAATCTCTCCATATACTCTGTTTTAGGATGAATATTGGGATTGTAGTACAAAAGAGTAATCTCAGTCTTTGAAGATATTTGTTTTTCTGTCTCAAGCGCTTCTATTAAATGTATAAGGCAATCCGCGCAACATGTGTGAATTAAAATTTTATCTACCATGGCTTTTTATCTGCATGAAATATATTCTAACTCTTCTGATGAAATGTGATATTGCAAGTACACTCATAAAGACGGAAAATTCTACATGCCAGTAAGTAAATCTAAAGGTAAGATTCATAAGGGATGGGAATTGATATTGTAAAATCATAAATATACCAAAACCAAAAGAAGGAATTAAGAAAGTTAAAATTAGGATTGTATTCCAAAAACCGTTGAATCTTCGGAGATTCTTTCTGAATATGAATAAACTGCCCCAGTAGAGCACAATTCCTAAGATTAGAGGCAACAAGAGATTATATGGATTCTCAATTTTCAACGATGATGTTATTGGTGTGTTTGTAGTGGTATCTGTCGTAACAGTAGTTGTGGTAGTATCCTCTTCTGTAGTTGTTGTACTTGTTGTTGTGGTATCAGGTGCTGTTGTTGTTGCGTTTGCTGAAGTTCCCAGAATCCCTATTTTAAAAGTTTCTAGTAATGTAGTTGCTTTCCCTCGGTGTTTCCCAATGGCATCAAAATTGCTAGTCATATCAGTACCACACCAGGAGGTAATATTGTAATAGTTTTGATTGTGGAATACCAAGTAAGTCGTTATATCGTATACTCCCCCATTGTATACAGTCCAGCAGCTCTTTGTTGTGCTATGTTGTGCTACATCTGCAGTGGTATATGAAGTACTTGCTATTACAGTATGTGCAAAAAAAAGACCTGAAATTACAAGGCAAATGGTAATCATTATTTTATTTCTTTTTCTTCTTTCCATGCCTAAGAATACTAAAATTTAAACAGAATTTGCAAATATGACTTCACTTTGATATCCTGGATCTATGGCGAAATATTCGATTACAATTGATAAATTCTCCAAATCTTTTGGTGAAATTAAGGCTGTGCAGGACCTTTCCTTTAATGTAAATGATGGAGAAGTTTTTGCATTTTTAGGCACAAATGGATCAGGTAAAACTACTACCATTCGATGTTTACTAAAAATTTATCAGGCAGATGAAGGAAAGCTTCTTATCAATGGAAAAGAATATTCCGAAGATTTAAACAAAATTATTGGTTATCTTCCCGAGGAAAGGGGTTTGTACAGAGATGTTTCTGTTATTGATATCCTTACGTATACGGCAAGGTTAAGGGGAATAGAACCCAACGAAGCAATGAAAAGAAGTTTAGAGTATTTGGATCTGGTTGGGTTGATTTTACACAAAAACAAGCAGATTTCACAATTAAGCTCTGGTATGCAACAGAAGGTTCAACTAGGTACTGCTCTTATACACAATCCAGAAATCTTGATTTTAGATGAACCTTTTAAAGGTTTAGATCCTGTAAACAGACAATTGTTTGTTGATATCCTTACAGAACGTGGGAAAAAAGGTACTACAATTCTATATAGTACTCATGTTATTGACGAGGCACAGAAGATGGCAGATAGATTAGTAATTATTAAAGATGGTAAACAGTTGGAGTATGGTTCTGTAAACGAAGTACGTGCAAGGCACGGAAGCAAGAATATATATATTGAGTTTGGAAGTTGGGCACCTGAGGCAAAGAATAATTTCTATACAGCAGTTATTACAAATAAAACAGCTGAAATTATACCTAATGAGGGTATATCTGAAGATGAAATTCTTAAAAATTTACTAGATCAAGGAGTAAAATTAATTAGTTTCAATTTAGACTATCCAAGCCTGAATCAAATATTTATTGATATTATGAAAGAATAATGAAAAGAAGTTATTTAGAAGTTGCAAAATTTGAATTTCTTAAGACCATAAAAAAGAAAAGTTTTTGGTTAGGAACTTTGTTTCTTCCCCTATTTATTGGTGTTGTAGGTTTGATATCTGGTCTCTCATCTGTAGATGCGGCCAAACAGCTTGAACATCCAGCAAGCTTTTCAAAGATTTTTATTTATGATTCTCAAAAAGCAATCAATCAAACTATGCTGGTTAGCCCATTTGAAATTACTACTGATGTAACGAAAGCAGAAGAAGTTGTTAAGTCAGATAAAACTACGGCATTAGTGCAACTCTCAGATAACTTCTATACGGATTTATCCTACAAGCTTTTTTATCGTGAAGATGCAGATTTCATGGGTAGTACAAGTCTTCCCAGTATTATTAATGCTCTAATTAAGCAGAGTGCTACTTCAACTATTACTGATGCGGGAGTTCTTAGTATGCTGAATGGAACTCCAACTAATGAGAGCTATACATATGACAAAGATGGAAATCTTGTAAAGGTTGGTTTTGAGAAATTCATATTACCAATAGCTTCTATGGTTGTATTCTTTATGGCCGTCTTTATATCTTCTGCATTTTTGTTGCAAAGTGTTTCTGCTGAAAAAGAAAATCGTATGATTGAAACAATTCTTTCAATTGTAGATAAAAAATCATTAATGTTTGGGAAGATGATAGGTTTGATGGGTGTTATGCTAGTTCAGCTTACAACTTGGTTAGTTTTTGGTTTTGCCATTTACAAGATTGTTATGAATGGTTTTAATCTCCCAATTCCTATTGATTTCAGTAATATTGATTTAAGTCTTTTACCTCTTAATATCTTCTTAATTATTGCTGGTTTCCTATTCTTTGCGGCTATTATGACTGGTACAGGTGCTGTTGGTACGGGTGCTGAGGATAGTAGAAATCTTTCCTCTATCTTTATTATTCTTTCGATCTTCCCTATGTATTTAATGCAAATGCTAATCACTAATCCTAATGGTGTATTGGCAGTTGTTCTTAGTTATTTCCCATTTACATCTTTTATGGTTTTGCTAATAAGGAATTCATTTGGTGCATTGCCTACAATTGAATTAATAATTGGAATAGTTGCATCTATTATCTATGTTATAGTAGCTATGTTCTTAGCGTTGAAATTGTTTGAATTAGGATGTCTTATGTATAACAGAAGACCATCATTTAAAGAGACATTGAGTTATCTCAAATTTAAACGCTAGTTTATTTATTCTTTCCTTTATTTATATTCTCAAGCTTTTGTATTCTTTGTTGAGATTTCACTTGTATTTTTTCAATAACCTTTTGAATACTCTGTTGTGCTGTTTCGTTGCCTACTTGTGTTTTTACCTGTTCCATTGTTTGAAGATGTTGCGCAACCTGTTCTTGATATTTCTCTAGTATAGTCGCTTTTGCCTCTTGTGCTGTATCTTCATTTTCTTCTTCAAGTGCAGTTCCCAAATTCTCCTCTTGTGCTTCTACTTCCTTGAGAGAAGAATCAATATCTTCACCCTCTGTGATTTCAGTTTCTAATTCATTGATTCGTTCTTTTAAAACAATTTCTTCAAAGGCGGTTTTCCTTTGAGGATTCAAGAAAGTAATTCTCGCAACGGATTCGGCCAATTTATCCAATTGAAAGATTGTATCATTCGGGGTAGCTGCGTTTGCCTTGGTTACCAGGAAATACCCTCCTGCACCAATGATGATTAAAGTGAAGCAAACAATTAGAACAGTTTTGGCAGCTTTTTTCATAAGAATGAAATATGAATTTATTTCTCCAGTATCAGATTTCCTTGTCTTTATGTCAAGGATTTGAAGTATGTATATTTTCTAATTAATCCATGCTATAATGTTCCTGCTATTGGAGCGTTCGTATAGACTGCTTTGAGTAATTTATCTCCCAAGTGTATTGGTATAGCGAATATAATTTATTTTTTTATAAATAATGGGAAACAAGTTATTTGTAGGAAATCTTAGCTGGAACGTCGATGACGCAATGCTAAAAGATTTCTTCAGTTCTGTTGGTACTGTTGTTGAAGCAGTAGTAATCAAGGACAGAATCAAGAACAGATCCAAGGGATTTGGTTTTGTTAAGATGTCTACCGAAGAAGAAGCTCAAAGAGCAATCGATGAACTAAACGGTAAGGAACTTGACTCAAGAGCATTAAATGTATCTGAAGCTAGAGAGGAAACTCACGAGCGAAAGTCATTTGGTGATAGAGATAACAGAGGAAGTTACGACAGAAGGTAATTTTGTTGTTAATTCGAAGTTGAAAGGAGAATCGAAAGATTCTCCTTTTTCTTTATACAAACCTTTCTTGGGGCAGCCCTAGGGCTGCCCTTTATTCATAGCCTGTTTGTTTCCTTTAGGGGTTGTACTGTTTTGCTAATTTTTTACGACACGCAAATTTCAAAGGCTAGAAATACTTCAATAGTTATTTGGCTGTTGAACGGAGAAACAACGGTAGTATAGTGTATTCATGGTGATTAAATATATCTGAACAAAGGTGAGGCTTTAGCCTGGCTTACGAAAGGACTATTCAGTCATACCTTCTAACTGTTGCTTTGCGTATACAGTTAGATTTTTTCTTTTTGCCCAGGTTCTTTGAGTCTCAGTCAACAATTTCTTTCTTAATCTAATACTCTTTGGAGTTACTTCGATTAGCTCATCATCATTTATGAATGATAAAGCATATTCTAGAGTTAAAGGAATGGTGGATTTCAAGGAAACAATTGTAACCTCAGCATGTGACATTCTTACATTCGTCTTATGTCTTGCTTTACATGGATTTACGATAATGTCATCTTCTGCATTATTAATACCAATAATCATACCCTCATATACATCCTCAGAACCACTTATAAATAATTTCCCTCTTTCTTGAATAGTAGTTAAAGAATATCCTAATGCTGTTCCTGTTTCTGAAGATACAAGGACACCCTTTCTGAAAAGAGGTGGTTGCTCAACATATGGAATATATCCAGAAATGTAGCTATTAATAATAGCCTCACCCTTTGTAGCATTCATTAATATTCTATGTAAACCAATCAAGTTTCGAGTAAGTATTTTGTATGTAAATCTATTTTGTCCATCTTCATTCTCAATATTTATGAGTTCTCCTTTTCTGTCGCTAACCTCTTGGGTGATTACACTCATATATGATTCTGGTGCATCTATCGCCAATTCTTCAATTGGTTCACTAATTACACCATTAATATTTTGCAAAATAACCTCTGGTTTGCTAAGTTGCAATTCATATCCTTCTCTTCTTAATTGCTCAACTAATATTGCTAATTGTAGTTCTCCTCTTCCAGAAACAAAGTAACTATTTGAACCTTTGTTAGTTATTTCTAAACCGATATTTAAATTTCTTTCTTGATCTAATCTTTGTGCTAATTGTTTGTCTGTTACGAATTTTCCTTCTTTTCCAACAAATGGAGAAGTATTAGCTTGAAATTTGACCCTAACAGATGGAGGTGTGATAAGGATTTCGGGTAGTACATCTTGTTTACTGATATCACATAATGTTGCACCAATATTTGTAGATTCAATTCCCGTTATTGCAATAATATCCCCAGTACTTGCTGAAGTGATTGGTACCCAAGATAATCCTTCCTTGGTGAATAATCCTCTGATTCTACCTTGGATCTTTTCTTCTTTACCTGGTTTGTTGGATATTAACATGACTGGGCTATCGATTTTTACACCACCCCTATTAACTTTTCCAATTAAGTATCTGCCAGTATGGGTATCATATTCTAACGAAGTAACTTGCATTTGGAATGGTCCATCAGGATCTCCTTTTGGAGCTGGCATATTAGCGATAATTTCATCAAGTATAGGTGTAACGTCTCCAGGTACAGAATTTGGTATTGTAAGATCTCCTGCTGGCATCTCTTTGAAGATTTTGCCCTCTCTACCTATTGCATAATATACGGGGAAATCAAGTTGCTCAGGGTCTGTAGCCAATGCTAAAAATAGATCTTGTACTTTACTAATAGTTCTAGATATATTGGCTAATTTCTTGTCAATTTTGTTTACAACAAGCACAGGCTTGAGTCCCATTTCAAGAGCTCTTTTAAGTACAAATTTGGTTTGTGGCATAGGACCCTCTTTTGCATCTACTAAAAGTAGGCAGGCATCTGCCATGTTTAAAGTCCTTTCAACCTCTCCACCAAAATCGGCGTGACCTGGAGTATCAATGATATTTATCTTGTATCCTTTGTATCTGATGGAAATATTTTTTGCATTAATAGTGATACCCTTTTCTCTCTCCAAATCGCCAGAGTCTAGAATCTGTGTTTCCTGCATTTCTTCCTGGTTATCTCTAAAAAGATGAGTTTGCTTCATGAAAGCATCAACCAGGGTAGTCTTACCGTGATCTACGTGTGCGATGATAGCTACATTTCTTATGTTTTCTTGCTTAAGCGGAGAATTTTCCATAGGTAAGGCAAGATTCTACCACAAAATGGACAAAGAAGATACTCGTAGATACCTATCTTTATTCCTTTATTTCAACTCCACCAAATACTGCTGTTCCAGTTATTTCCAAAGCAGGTTCTTTTGTATCTCTAGAGGCGATTTTATTTTCCCAGCCACCAAATATCCCTATTCCATCTGCTACTATCCTGCAATCCTTAGGCACAAGTATTTCTATCCCACCAAACGCAGCATTTGCAATAATCTTGGCTCCTGATTTATTGATCTTTGCCTCTCTCAAGTCTATCTTCACGCCACCAAAAACAGCATTAATCTCTCCACCTTTAAAAGCTTTTGCATCTACTTTTTTATCTAACCCCCAGAACAATACTGTATCAGAGATTTTGTCGCTACTATCGTATTTCTTGCCAGAATTAAAATGTGCATTTTCCTTTCTAAATATTACAGATAGTCCAATAGCAATCAAAATAACAGGCCATAGTACAGAGAAGAAACCCCAATGGAAAAGTTGAGTAAGCAGAAATATTATTCCAAGAGATGTAAATACAATACCTGCTGTAATATTTTGATTAAGGATCATTCTTATACCCATTCCTAAGAAGAACAGAGGCCATAATAACCATATGATTGTCCAAGCATTGAGGTTTAGGTAGGACAAAAGGCCCGAGGTCTCTAAGAAGAATGTTATACCTATAAATACAAGTATGGCTCCTAGAACTATTTTTGAAGTAATTTTCATTTTTGTATATGTTTAAAATTAATTTAATTTCTTTCAATACTTAATCTTCCTACACCTACTGAAGCGACTATGTCAATCTTCTGTACTGCATCATTATAATTAGCAGTAGTGTATTCTTTATCTGACCCTATCCCCGCAACTTCGTTTCCATCTAAATCAATTTCTCCAAGTCCCAAAGAATATTTTACTTTAACACCAATATCTTTTGGAATAGTTATGGATACATCACCAGCCCCTATTTTAAGATTCATATCTTGTGGTATAGAGTTACCAGAAAGAGATATGTTCAAGTCACCAGCTCCCACAGAGGCAGTAATAGACTTCATGGCTGTCTTACTTAAATCTATATCTGTCTGTCCTGCTCCAAGTTCAAGATCAATGCTAGATGGTATCTCTATCTGTCCTATCGTTAATTTGTATTCAGGTGTTCTGTGCATCCATCCGCTATAATATTGAATTTTTGTATTATCAAAAGTTGTTGTCAGTACTCCATCCTTTAATGTAGTTTCAATTGTTGGTTTGTATTGATTAGAATAATAAGAACTTTCGGTATGTAAATAGTTCTCTGATTCTGCATCATCAACTGTCAACTTTGTTGCCGCAATATCAAGGTTTAATACTTTCTCTTGTACTTCAGGATATTCTGTAACTGTAACATCTGAACTATCCTGTTTGTAGGAAATATCGTTTACATATTCACAATTATTGAAAAGACAATTACTAAAACTATTTGAGAAGACAGGAACGCTTTTGCCAATGGAATAGTAGTATGAGCTTAGACCTACAAAGACTAAAGCAATTAACTGGATTACGGCTATGATAATATTTGTAACGTTATTCTTAGGTAGCATTATCTTAATTCCTGCCATAATAATTAGAAGTGGCCAAAATCTTATGACATATAGCCACACTCCCCATCCTACTACACCCGTAGTATTCAGTAAGAATATAGCTCCTAGAAAGATTAGGAACACTGCGCCTGCATAATCTTTGTATTGTTTTTCTTCCATATTGGTAAGATTTAATTTACGTACCTATAATGGTATCATTTTTTTAGGATTATGCATATTTAAATTCTCATGGTTTGTGGAAGGCTTAGAAATTCAAAGAGGTGTCTATTGATATAAACACCTCTATGGTGCGAAGAAAACAAGCTATTCTTGTTCTGTTTTCTTCTATTGCTCTTCTTCCGCTGGAAGGAGAATAAATTCCTCCAAATCTGGAAGATTCTGAGCAATTTGTTCTTTCAAATACATTTTTCCACGATATGTGAATCCAATTATCCCTCTAGGAAGCTGAGAAAGGATTTTTTCTAACAGTTCTTCTTCAGTTTTGTTGTCATCGGATTTGATGAGAACTGTGTTAAGAAGAAGCAATTCTTTAACTACGCTAGAGATTTCTGGACTTAGAATTATTTTTGCGGACATTTTTACTCCATGATGGGTATGATTTTAGGAACTGGCCATTATACTACAGGGTATTCAATCATTCAATCACATTTCTAAACAAATCTTGGTATAATAACGCTCATGTTAAATATTAATAAAATAACCCTCAATAGAGGAAACAAAGAAATATTAAAGAATGTATCACTAACCTTAGGTGAGGATGAAAAAATCGGCCTAGTGGGTGTAAATGGTGCTGGAAAAAGTACACTACTAAAAATAGTCGCAGGGATTGAAGAATCAGATTTAGGAAATATATCTTTTAAAGGTTCCATCTCTTACCTGGCACAAGAAACACACAAGGAGATGGATATAAATAATCATCCAGATTTAACCATAGGAGAATATTTAATAATAGAGAAAAATATAGAAGTTGAAGAATGGGAAATAAAAAAATTCCTTAACAATCTTAAAATGGAGGATAAGGATTGTGATAATAAGTTGGGTGAGCTTTCTGGTGGGCAAAAGATTAAGGTTGAGATAATAAAGATTCTTTTAGAAAAGGCAGACCTCCTAATATTAGATGAGCCTACCAACTTCCTAGATATCCCCTCTGCTGAGTGGTTAATGAGATATCTAGTATCATATCCTAAGGCTGTTTTAGTAGTCTCTCATGATCTTAGATTGATGAATAAGGGAATAACGAAGATATGGTTCCTTAATGAAAGAACTCATGATGTTGAGGTCTACAGAGGCAATTATGAACAATTCCTAAAAGTAAAAGCCTTAAGAGATGAATTTCTTGTAAAACAGTTGGTAAGCGAAGAAAAAAAGGTAGAAAAAGTATTTGAATTAGCTAAAACTCTTTCTGGAAGAAAAAGTATTAAGGAGAAAAAACGAGCTGCAAGAAGATTTGAACAGGCAAAAGAATTAAAGGAAAATGTTAAAGAATTACAGGTAAAAGTTATGAAAGGAAAAAAGATGAAATTAAATATACCTGTCCCGATGCAGAGTAACAAACTTGTTTTAGAAGTAGAAAGTATCTCGAAAGCATATGTAAAAGGCAAAGATATTTTAAAGAATGTTTCCTGTAATGTTCAAAGATATGATCGTCTTGCAGTTATTGGTAAGAATGGTGCTGGAAAAACTACACTTCTTAAAATATTGGCAGGAAGATTAAAACAGGATAATGGTACTTACAAGTGGGGTTTTAATACCAATGTCGGTTATTATTCTCAAGAGAATGAGGATTTAGATTTTACTAAAACGGTATGGGAAAATGTTGAGAAATTGGATTGGGGAACCTTGGATAAGCGTAAATTTTTAGGTGGATTTTTAATATCAGGAGCAATGGTTGATCAGAGGGTTTCTACATTATCTGGTGGAGAGAAAACGAGATTGGCATTAGCAAAGTTATTTGCGGGTGGATATAATGTTCTGTTATTAGATGAACCTACGACATATTTAGATCCTGACTCCCAGAAGATACTTTTGCATGCTTTACAGGAATACAAGGGTACTATCATTTTGGTAAGTCATGAACCTCATTTTGTTAGAGAGTTAGGGATAGAGAAAGTAATCCTGATGCCAGAGGAATATTTTGGTTATTTTAGGGATGAATATATCGAGAGAGTTGGTGCTATTTAAATCTTTTCCAAATATCTGATTTAAGAGTAGCTGTTTTTACTATCTTCTCTTTTAAATTACTTTCTACCCATATATGTGGCGGTGTCTTTTGTAACTCTTTTATTTTTTGTAATAGGTCTTCTTTAGTAATTTTTTTAGCAACACTCCTATACTCGTTGGCATTATATAGCTCGCCTGTTTCTAAATATGAATATACAATTTCTTCTGCTAGTTCTTCATTGTACTGAATCGTATGTGGATATATGAATGTACTTAATACATGCTCAAGCCAATTTTCACCTCTTTGGGAGTTTACAAATTCCTCAAGATCATTGTATATGAATTTATACAATGCTTCTAAAACTGTCTCCAGTTTATGATTTTCAATAACAAAACCTATTTCTTTAAATATGTAGTCATAACAGAAATTTGTAGCAAATGAGGCATTTAAACTGTATACCATTCCCAACTTATCTCGAAGAATTTCTTCACCAACTTTGCGTACTAGTCTTTGAAGTAAGTTATTTGAAGCGTCTTTTTGATAGTCAAACCCACTATCTTCTTTCTCAAAATAGGTAAGAAAAATTGCAGTTCCATCCATTCGTTCATCATAGAATGATCCAAAATCTAAGTGGTTAATCAATTGGGCTTTTCTACATTTCTTTGAGTCTTCCTGCTCAAATCTCCGTCCTAATTGCTCAAGCTTTTCAACTATGTTTTTACTAAGTTCCGTTGAAGATTGAATCGAGAATGTTATATTCTCGCGGACAAATCTTGCTTTGAAATATTTTTCTAAATCATCTAGTGTTATTGCTTTTATATCTTTTATCTCACCTACTATTGGATATATGAACTCAGGATAGATATCTTTTTCTAAAAATTTTAATAGTTGCAAGAACTTATCTTTCTCTGTTTTAGGTGCTCTAGTTTTCTCAGCTAATACTATGTTCTTCTCAACATCATAATATTGTTTAAATTTCTCTTTTGGAAATTCAATTAGGCTCCCTATTCTTTCAATTGTTCTGTCAGTACCTTCTTCATTGGTATGTCCTGTGAGGAACATTAATTTATGGGTGGTTTTACCATTGATATATATTGCAGGTTTTTTCCTATTCCCTTCTTCAAATTGGTGTATTGCTTCATCATCTTTGAAAGTACTATTAGGCCTAAAGAGCATATGCTCTAAAAGGTGTGCGCTGCCATGTGGTACTTGTTCTAAGTCTTCATAGGTGGATCCTGCTTTTGAAATTACGGCAAAGTCGAAATCTAATGAGGTAGGGTTTTGGAGGTGAATAAGCTTGATGCCACAGTTTAACTCATACAACTTATATATGATATTGTTGTATTCGTTTTTATATTTCTTGATTAATTTCATCCTTGATTATTATATCATTTTCACCTTTTCCCAAATCCTGACCATTGCATATGTATCTAATTCACAATATTTAAGAAGATTTTTAATCATTAAATCTTTTTCAGCTTGAGTCCTCTCCCCGTAGGTTATTTCTTCCCATGTTATCATTGCCTCTGTTCCGTTGGACACTTCCATCTCGTGGTATGATAGCTCTGGCACAATTACTGGTAGAACTTCTTTTATACTCCAACTTCCTTTAAATTTTGGATCAATGTACATTTGCTTACTAAATATATCTCCAAGATCTCTAACACGGCTATTCACCATTAAGAAGAAATCCTCGTATTCTGGATATATTTGTCCCATCTCTTTGTTTCTTCCCATCTCGAATGATTTATTCCAAGTTAAAATACTTCCCGTTTTCCCTATTTCTTTTTGTAATTGAGAGGGTATCTCTTTCATAGGGTCATCTTGAGAAGTTGAAAGATATTCATAATGTTCTAGATTACTTTCGGGAGTCCTCTTTACATGCAAAGAGTATTGAAAGACTACATATTGGTATGGACGATGCCCTTTGAATTGAGGTAATGCCCAAGAGTATGTTTCGTAATCAAGAAAATATAGCGGATAGGCTAATTCTTCAATATCTTGTCTAACTGCAAGTTCATCTATGATGCAAGTGTTCTGTTTAGCAGCTTTTACTTGCAATTGTTGTTTTGGACTTAATTCGAAATTTGATGGTACATTTTTAATATCTAGAATATCCATGTCTTTGAGCATTTGGATCTTCTTCTCAGATATTCGAGATATGTCATAGATTGAATACTGGGGAAGCTTTGGAAAACAAAGACTTTTGCATGGACAATTATCGGGTTTGTAACACTCCATTAATCCTGTATTTTCTGTCTTGGATGTAATCATTAATGCCTCTGCTATCAATCCCTCTACTCTTGAATAGTGTTTTTGGGCATATTCGGTCATTTTCTCTACAACAAAGAGTTCTTTTAAATCAAGATTCTCACCTCGAATATAGTCTTTATTGAGATATATTACATATATATCCTTAATATCTTTTTCTAAAGTGTTTGAAGCTGTGTAGTATTGGAAAAGTATGTCATTCTTTTGCTCTTGCTTTATCTCTGTTACGCTCTTAACCTCATATATGTCGCTTCCTACTACAATATCTGCTCTACTGTATAGGTCATCAGTTTGGTATATCTTCTGAAATTCACAATTTTGTGAGATGTATTTCTTAACGTACTCGCGTGCGAGTTTTTCTACTTCATATCCTTGTTTTATGAGATGTTGATCATATATGGAAAGGGATTTACTATATTGATTGTTCTTTAACGCCCATAGATGCATAGGAGCATCCATGTATACTTGAAAATCTGATTTGGTTAACATGCTAGATTATACCATGCACGACTATTCCACTATTAATGAAGTCTTTGCTTTTTCACTAGCACTGAATGTTCCAGAATATGTGTATTCTTTCTCCACAGTTGAACATATTTGTACATCTGTATCTTCCTTGGTTGTAACTTTTATGCTTACTTGCTCAGGATAACTTTCAGCTACCATAGCCTCGGTTGTTGCATTGTAACAAGGTGTTGGTAGCTTACCTGTTACAGTGTATTCCCAATTGTTACTGCCTTTGTATGTATAGGTTAGCGTGAAATTATCTTTTTGAATGTTTTTTGTATCATTAATATTTTTATTTTTTAAATAAAGGTATGTTGTGATAGTACCAGATATTATTAAAAACAATATTATGACAATGAGTATATTCTTTTTCATGATTTTTTAAGTATATTTTATTTTATATTATTTTATCATAATCCTAGTAGTATCCCTTTGACTAAGTATATAGGATTGTGTATATTTGAATATGCTACTAAAAGAACCAGTATACAACGAAAATACTCCTGTTACAGAAATCCAAAATGATCTTATTGTGAAAGAGCTTTTCGATATATATAGTCAGGTAATAGAAAATGGAAGGCAAGTCTATTGTCTTGATACACAAAAAGATGGTGTTCTTCATCCTGAAGTAATTGAGAATTTACAATCTAAAATATACGACCAAGGAATGCTTCAAAACGGAAGCTCTCTTGAAGGATTTAAAGTATATGCAGATTTAGAAGAAGGAGTATTGACTTTTGGACTTGAAGCTAGAAGTTGTAAAGATGGTAGCCCCAAGGATATTAAATTTCTTGTAAAACAAAATGAAAATTCTCCATACAGAAATTATCAGTTAGTTAAAACGAAAGAATTTCACAAATCTCCAGGCCTAGTTACTAAAAGTGCTTGTGATTTAAACGAAACAGATATGGATATGATTTTGTATTTAGTATCGCTTTCAAAGCAAAGAGGTTTTGAATGTGATGATGTTATGAGAGGAATGGAGAAAGCTATTGAAGATCTGCAACTTAAGAAAGATCTTGAATATCTGGAGGAAATAATTCCAAAGAATAGTCACAGAAATCTTAAATTTGATAGAAATAGATTTGTAGCTTTTGGAAGAAATCGATTTGGCGAGATTACCTTAGAACTAAAGAAATGTGAGAGTGATAACTATATTTTGCAAATTAGAAGATTGGGGGATAAGTTCTTTTTTAAAAGAAATCATCATTTTGAAAAATGCGGTGAGGACGGGACAATTCCACAAATGGATAGAGGAACAAGAGAATTATTTGGAGAAATGGTTAGTACTGCTATTAATGGTATCAATGATCGAAGGATGAAATCGCTTACTCTATAATCCCTCCGCCTATTACATATTCATCATCATAAAATACTACTGATTGTCCTGAGGTTATGGCTCTTTGAGGGGTATCAAATACTACCTCTACTCTCCCATTTTCTAAAGGCTTGATATTAGCGGGAGCTTCCTTAGCCCCATACCTTATCTTTGCGTTTACTTTCATCTCTTTTTCTAACTTCTCAATTGATATCCAATTCAACTCTCTAGCAGTTAATGTGTTTCCAAAAGTTTCTTCATCATTTCCAAGGACTACTTCATTCTTTTCAATGTCCACATCCACAACATACAAAGGTTTGTTACTAGCAATACCTAAACCCTTTCTTTGACCCACCGTATAGTAATATATCCCTTTATGTCGGCCTAATATATTTCCTTGAGTATCTACAAAATTCCCAGGTAGTATATCCGAATCAATATGCTGTGCTATGAACTTGCCATAATCATTATCTTCTACAAAACATATTTCTTGGCTATCTGGTTTCTTTGCTACACCCAACTCATATTTCTCTGCAATTTCTCTCACCTTATCCTTGTTGTATTCTCCAACAGGGAATAATGTTTTAGATAGCTGAGCTTGTGTAAGATTGTAGAGTGCATAGGTCTGATCCTTGGTTTTACTAAATGATTTCTTAAGTAGATATCTACCATCCTTGTATTCAATCTGTGCATAGTGACCAGTCGCGATGTAATCTAAGCCCATGGATATGGCTTTGTCTAAAAGTGCTTCAAATTTTACTTCTTTGTTACATATGATGCATGGGTTTGGAGTTCTACCTGCGGTATATTCTCTAACAAAGTAATCTATGACCTTTTCTTTAAATATATCTTTGAAATTTAATACGTAATATGGAATATCTAATTTGTTGGCTACTCTTCGAGCATCATTTACTGCTGTGAGTGAACAGCATCCATTGTCTCTTTCTTCCATGCCTTCGGTTTGCCATATTTGCATGGTAGCTCCAATGACTTCATAGCCTTGTTCTTTAAGTAAGGCTGCGGATACAGAGCTGTCTACGCCACCACTCATGGCGATTAATACTTTTTTACCGTTATTTTGAGGATTCATTCTTTTTCTTGTAATCATCTATTGCTGCTTTAATAGCTTGTTCTGCAAGATTAGAACAATGCATCTTTATTGGTGGTAACCCGTTTAATGCCTCTGCTACTGTTTTGTTTGATATCTCTAATGCTTCATCCAATGTCTTTCCCATGATTAATTCTGTTGCCATGCTACTAGTAGCTACAGCTGCACCACATCCAAAGGTTTTGAATTTAACATCGGTAATAACATTGTCTTTGATTTTAAGATACATCTTCATGATATCTCCACAAACAGGATTTCCAACCTGACCTATACCATCCGCGTCAGGTATCTCTCCTACATTTCTTGGATTCATGAAGTGATCCATTACTTTTTGACTATATTCTTCCATTTTTAGTAAAGGTGTCATATAAAGGGGACATAGCTCTCAATTTCTCAATGATTGGAGGTAATGTCTCTAATAGATAGTCTAAATCGCTATCTGTATTTTCTTCTCCAAAAGTTAATCTTAGAGAACCATGTGCTATTTCGTGTGGTAATCCTATTGCAAGTAACACATGAGAAGGATCTAGGGAACCAGAGGTACATGCTGACCCACTCGAAGCACATATACCTTTCATGTCTAGCATAAGGAGGATTGATTCTCCTTCTATGAACTCAAAGGAAATATTTACATTTCCAGGTAATCTATTCTTTTCATCTCCATTTAATCTTGAATATGGGATCTTTTCTAATATCTCCTTTATAGCCCTATCTCTCAATTTCATTAATTTCTCATTGTATTGCTCAATATCCGTTGTTGCTAATTCAATAGCTTTTCCAAGTCCAACAATGCCTGCTACATTCTCTGTACTAGCCCGCTTACCTCGCTCTTGTGCACCTCCATTCATGAATGGATATATTCGTACTCCATCTCTAATGTATAGCACTCCGACGCCCTTAGGGCCGTAGAACTTATGCGCAGAGAGTGAGAGCATATCAATATTCATATCCTTAACATCGATAGGGATATTTCCAATAGCTTGTACTGCATCGGTATGGAAATATATTCCTTTTTCTTTTGCTAATGCCCCTATCTCCTTAATTGGTTGTATTGTTCCTATCTCATTGTTAGCAAACATTACAGATATTAATATAGTATCCGGTCTAATTGCTTTCTCTATATCCTCAACATGTACTATTCCTTTGTTATCAACTGGGGCGTAGGTTACTTCAAAGCCTTGTTTCTCTAAAAACTTACAAGTATGAAGTATTGCATGGTGTTCAATATTTGTAGTTATGATATGTTTTCCTTTTGCTTGATTAGCAAATGCTATTCCTTCTAATGCCCAGTTATCGGCTTCTGTTCCTCCACTTGTGAAGAATATTTCTTTAGGCTGTGCATTTAATGCTTTAGCTACTTTTTCTCTTGCATCATCTATTGCTTTCTTGTTTTCTCTACCTAATGAATATATAGATGAAGCGTTTCCATATCTTTCAGTAAAATATGGAAGCATTACTTCTAACACCTCTGGTTTTACAGAAGTTGTTGCAGCGTGATCAAAGTATATGTTTTTCATATATTGATTATATCATTCAAGTCAACTATCTGGGGAAAATATTATTTATGATTAATATGGTTAGTTTTTCTCTTTTTTGCTGTAAATATTAATACTACCCATATACTTCCAGCCATCATTAATATTCCAGAACATATCATTACCAAATCAAAGTATACATCACCTAAGTTTGCTACTAGACCAATTATTGCACTTAAAATGACTGTAGAGAGGCTTATGATGGTCTCATAGAAGCCATATTGCTTACCCTCTCTTCCATAATCGATGTTCATTGCAAAGAGTTTTCTCCAAGTAGAGAGATTTAGTGAAGCACCCAATCCGAAAACAAATTGAAGAACGTAGAAATGCCATGGAGAGGATATTAGAGGATAGAAGAGATATGGAAGCCCCATGAGTATGATTCCTCCTATTAGAAAGTATATGTCATCCTTATCTTTCTTTATTTTGTCTGTTATATATCCTATTGGTATTTGTGTTAATGCTCTAGTGAAGTAATATATTGCAGTACCCACTCCTATTATTTCTATAGTACTTGCTCCTAGCTTCTTTGCAAGGTATATCCCTGCGAGTGTTGAGATTACAAAATATGGGCCCCATGCAAATACATCGGAGATAGTTAGGAGTACTACGACCTTGTTAAAATTCTTAGTATATTTTTGGAGCTGGAGCATGATGGATATATGGTAGCATACTTTTTTTGAATTAAAAATTAAATGAGATCAGTTCTAAATCTGATCTCGTGAAGTACACGTTTTACGGTCATTGTCATAGAAGAGATTTTCTGAAATAATAATAGGTAACCTAACCACATATCACTATGTCTATATACGATGTAATAGTAGTTGGTGCTGGTCCTGCTGGCCTATTCGCATGTTACGAACTTCTCAAATCACACAAAGATATTAAAATTGCCCTTATAGATATGGGTAATAGAATTGAGAATAGAAAGCCCAATGAAGTTATGTCAGGTATAGGAGGAGCAGGAACATTCTCAGATGGTAAATTACATTTAACCGCATATCTTTCCCATGAGAAAGCATTTCACCTAATATCTCAACCTGAATATCAAAAAATACTGGACTATGTAGATGAAATATTTACAGAATTTGGTGTAGATTCTGAATATTATCCTAAGCAAAACAAAGAATATGACAAACTTATTGAAGAAGCTACAAAAAATGATGTTGAATTGATAGTGAGGAAAGCTAGACATGTAGGTACTGACAAATTAACTGCAGTTATAGCCAAGATTGAGAAGTATCTTCTTAAAAAAGGAGTGGAAATATTGGATAACACAGAGGTAAAAGATATTTTAGTAAAAGCAAATAAGGTAGAGGGAGTTACAACTACTGAAGGAAAGGAAATCAAAGCACCTGCGGTTTTACTTGCACCAGGAAGAGTGAGAGCGGGTTGGTTACAGAAATTAGCAAACAAATATGACATAAAGTATATGTATGACAAAGTAGAGGTTGGTGTTCGAGTCGAATTTGCAGCCCCTATTATGAAGCGTCAAGCTGATATCCTTTACGAAACTGTGTATAAGGTAAGAACTAAAACATATCATGACATTATTAGGACATTTTGTAGCTGTCCCAATGGTGAAGTCGCTACTGAAAATTATGACGGATATATTTGTGTAAATGGGCATTCTAAATCGGATCATAAGTCAAAGAATTCTAACTTTGCGTTTGTATCGGAAGTAAGTTTAACTGAGCCTGTTGAGAATTCTATTGCATATGCTAAATCAATAGCTGAAGTTGCTTCTACTATTGGCGGAGGAAAGCCATTATTACAATCACTAGAAGATCTACACTGTGGAAGAAGAAGTACATGGAGTAGATTATCAAAATCTTTTGTAACCCCTACTCTTACAGATGTTACGCCTGGAGATATAGCCATGGCATTGCCATACAGAATAGTGAAAAATATTGAAGAGGGATTAGAGATATTGGATAAGGTGATGCCGGGTATCAATGGCGGTTCTACCCTTCTCTATGCACCAGAAGTAAAATTTAGATCCTCAAAGATAGTTACAGATAATGGACTACAGACATGTATAAAAGGATTGTATGTGGCAGGTGATGCTGCTGGTGTATCAGGAAGTATAACGGGAGCTGCGGTAACTGGAATTATGTTTGCAAAGGGGTTTAAGAGATAGTATTTTCTGGTATAATGTCGAACATAAATTGTTTTCATATCTTTTATGAAATTATCCATTGTCATACCTGCTTACAATGAAGAAAAAAGGATAGGAAAGACTCTTCCTCATGTTATTGAATATGTAAAAGAATTTGGTAAGAGACATTCTTTAGAAACTGAAATTATAGTTATAAATGATGGAGCTAAGGATAAAACTTTGGATGTTTTAAATCAATTCAAAGAAAATATTCATATTGTAAGCTATTACCCTAATATGGGGAAAGGTTATGCTTTGCGAGAAGGTATGAAAGTAGCAACTGGAGATTTAATATATCTTGCAGATGCCGACTTTTCTACACCAGTAGAATATATTGAAACCTTCTATCAAAATATAGAGGGATATGACTGTGTAATTGGCTCACGAGCACTAGCACAAGAGAAAATAAAAAGAACTTTACCAAGAAAAATGCTTGCAAAAGGATCTAATCTCTTGATTAGAGCAATATTGGGCCTTAATTACAAGGATACTCAGTGTGGCTTTAAAATGTTTAATAACGAGGCAAAGCAGTGTCTTTTAGAATGTGAGAATAATAGATTCGGTTATGACTTTGAATTTCTATATATAATGAACAAGAAAAATCTTAAGGTAAAGGAAATGCCTGTGGCTTGGGAAGAGATTATGGGTGATAGCACCGTAAAAGCTTCATCATATATTAAGACATTTTTAGAATTATTAAATGTTAGAAAAACTCACAAATAATATGTGGAAAAAGATTCTTAATCTTGTAAAAAATCCTTTATTTGTACTCTGTTTGATATTAATTCTGGGGTTGGTTTTGAGATTATTGGATATTAACAAAACAAGCTTTTGGTATGATGAGGCTTTTACAGGAGATATTCTCAAACTTTCTTGGAAAGAGATGTTTGCAGTTATAGCTGCAGATAAGGTACACCCTCCACTCTTCTATATATTAATACGGTTATGGTCTGTCATTTTTGGTATTACTCAATTCTCATTAAGAAGCTTTTCTGTGTTTTGTGGATTGGGAACTATTGGTTTAGCATATATTGTTGGAAAAGAATTCTTTAATAAAAACAAATTTCCAATTTTGGGCATTGTATTAGCATTTGTAATTGCTATATCACCTTTCTTCGTAACATACTCTGTAGAAGCCAGAGCATATTCATTCTTGGCATTTTTGGCTTTAGGGCTTGCATATACAGTAGTCAAGTTCCTGGATAGTGTTATACGAAAAGAAAAGATAAAGTATCTAATATTGGCAATCGTACTGTCGATTATCCTTTGTTGTACTCACTATCTTCAGATTGTTTATGTAATTGCAGTTCTATGTGCTGGAATTATATACAAATTGGTATTCACAGAGAAAAGTTTAAACAAAAAATGGCTATTAGCCTCGTTAAGTGTAGCGGTAGCTATCGTATTAGTTTTAATATTTGTACCAGTCAAACAATTTGTAGAAAGAATGGGTATCTCTGGTATGTGGTGGATTCCAGATATTAAATGGTATGAATTGGTAAGAGTATATTATTCATATTTCTTGGGGGTCGTAAGATATGCTGTTGGTGTTCCTCCTGTTAGGGATTTGATTGTGTCGATACCAACTTTGTTATTTGGTGGAATAATGTTTGGAATACACTTGTTAGGATATATATATATCCTAGTATCAAAAAAAATAGAACGAGAGGAAAAAAGAAAGATAACTTTCTTCTTTTTTCTTCCAATCATTACATTCATAGGTTTCTACATTTTAGGTTTATTGGGATTTAACTGTTTTGTAGAAAGATATACTATTGCAGGGGGCCTTATACTTTTTCTTTCCTACTGGATGGTTTTGTATACATGCTTAAAAAAGTGGTCTGTGTTAATTCCTCTTAGTATTTATGTTGCTTTTATTTGTATGTTATTACCATCACAGTTACCTATTGATTACAGAATTTTAGCAAAAGAGTTGGATAATGTGGATAATGTTAAGAGATATATATTTGTATCTCCAACAGATTTAATAGATTCTCAGTTCTATATGTCTCATACGAATGTCTATTACTATTATGATTTCAAAGAAGAATATCCAGGTTGGGCATTACTAAATGATAGTGTAAATGGAATATATGCAGGAGATATTAAGCAAGGAGATCTCCTAATTGTATCGATTGCAGATACACAGAAATATTTGGATTTGGGATATACAAAATCTTTAACAATTGGAAACGATTTCTCAATATTGAATAAATAGCTATATGCTATTAAGTTCTTTGTGAGGTAACCTTATTTTCTTAGGTGTGATTATTAATAGAATTATTCCTGCGATTGCTGAAAGTCCTCCTATTACCGCGAATGAATTATTATACCCTACTTTATCTGCCAAAAATCCTACAAAGGATGGTGCAATTATATATGCTACTGAATAGCTTGCTTGAGATAGGCCAATAAGGTGTAATCCATGTTTACCCAATCGTTTTTGTAGATCACTAAATATTGCATCGTCCAATGGCCAACATAAAGACATTATTAAGTTTGATACGAATATAATTACTAGGATAGGGATTAATTTACCACTAAAGAAGAATAGACAAGCAAGGATTATCCCAGATACAATTATTGAAATTTGAGAAAGACGTTTCTTCCCTTTTTTAAGATTAAGACGAAATATAATGAAGGAACCAATCATATATGGTACTGTAGCTAATGTAATGAGAACCCAATTCCAGTCTGGATTTGCAATTAATTGCTCTCCGTATAATCCCGCGAAAGTAAGAAAAGCCGCAGATACGATTTCAACTATAATAGCCATTATGAGTATGATATATACTTTTTTCGAGAGTATCTTCCAAGATCTTAGTTCTTTGAAGAAACTAATATATTCTTTTAACTGGCTTTTAGGCTTTTGTGCTTTTACATCTCGTTTAACTATTACCAAAAGAATTGCAAATATTAAGGCTAATATCTCGATAGTTAGTGTTACAGATGTGTAGGCTACAATTCCTCGTATAAGGATAAAAGCTCCGATAATAGGTGCAGATATCTCTACAATATTTGTTAACATTTCTACAATACTCCAATCATGAGAATAATATCTTTTATCTTCCTCCTCTACTACAAAACTTTGTTGCGCGAACATTATGAATTCGTAATAGATACCCCAAAGTATTACCGCAATTAAAAACATCCATATTATTGAGTATGTATCCCCTATAGCTGTAGAGAGAGGGAATGTTACTGCTAGAAGAATTCCAACTATTAATTGAAATTTCCATCCATATTTAGGGAAAATGAGTGGAATTAGAAAATCACAAGCGATTCCTACGACGGACGAGAGAGACATTACTAATCCTATTATGAGATTGGAACTTACATGATTTCCGAGTACGATTGGGAAGATATATGTGATTATCCCGTCTCCCAAGAGGATTAGGAATAGTGGAATTAGGAAGTATACAAATGTATTTCTTGAGAACTTCTTTGGTATTAAATCGAGTATTCTTTTACTTTTTGACATATGTATCTATTCTAAACAGGTCTAAGTGTTCCTGCAAATACCTGCCATGCAAGAAGTGATTTAGCAACTAAGCTAAGCAATATATATACTTTTTCACCAAAGGTATAGTCCTTCCATTTACCAATCTTCCCATACTGTAAGATCATATTCCCTGCAAAGGTATTGAAGAAAAGGAAGATACTAAAGAAGATCCAGTATACAAAAGTAGGCGCATGATTATCTGCATCCCCTGAGCCAAAGAGATAGAGTGCAACTACTACCCATGGTACGATTCCTGCAATACATCCAAATATGAATGAGATCCAGTTAGTCTTTGTTGTTGTTTGGTTATGTACTTCCATGACCATACCAAACAAAATCATCATTGCATTGAGGAAGAATATTAGTAGTAGTGTACTTAGATCATATACTCCTACTAACATAGATATCACAACGATCATAATTGAGGAACTGAACGCGTACTCTATCCATCTAGCATAGTTGATTCCCTTCTTTAGATTGGCAATATACCACTCATATACTTTCGGTAATGAAATTATGAAGTGTGCTAATGATGAAAGGAAAAGGAAAGCAGCTACGGCATATCCTACTCTCAAATCGTAGATGTTGCTTAGTGTCGGTTGTAAAGATTTTGTTGCTAGATCAAATTTAAGATAGCTGGTATTGATTGGTAATGTAAAATCATTACTTAGTACAACCATTAAGATTCCTTGCACAAAGTGGAAGAAACCCATGATTATGTTATATAGCCTGAGATTTTTATATTTATCCATAGAGAAGATAGATAATTTATATATCTAAAATATATATGATTTTGAGAATGTATACAATGAAAATCTTTTATCTAAAACGATAATATCGTATTTTGATATATAGCTCATGCAGTTTTTCAATCGGCATTATCTTTTTGTCATATACATATTCATATGTTCTCTCTAACTGTTCTAAGTATCCTCCGAAACCCCTCTTGTATTGTGAATATCCAAACCCAGGTGTTCCAGGCTTGTACTTGTGTTCTGGTA
>CAZLLO010000009.1:0-28997 GCA_964560525.1 uncultured Candidatus Saccharibacteria bacterium
ATATCAATCCTTGTGAAAGAAGGAATGTATTACTGTAACAAGCAATCATACCTTCGTATGGAGGAACGACAGAAGTACTAAGCAATGTAGCTCTTAGATTTGAGTGTGTATGAGTTATGGTTGTACCACCTAAAGCTCCTCCAATTGTACCCGCAGTGCTGGTTGTATTAATTGAGGATGATGTACATATGGCATCACTGTGAGCATGACTTGTACCACCTCCTGTAGTACCGTATGTAGTACTACCATAGAGAAATTTGTTATCTAAATCTTCCGCTCTGGTCCATCCAGTAGGACATGTAGTATCTGCAAACATGATAACATTACCACTCCATGATTGTGCAGCATTGGTAGCATTAGGATCTCCATAGTACATATATATTGTCTTCCCACCATTTGGTAATGAAGGAACTCTGACCCATATTTGAGTAGAATCAGTATTACATTTTCCCTCAACCCAATATTGCAGAGCAGTAGTATCATCGCCATCGTAGAATCTAATATCATCACAATCGTTTTGCATCTTTCCAGCTGCAATGAGTGTAGCAGTATCTAATTGTACTAATACATCCTCGTTGGTCAGTGTTGATCCTGTGGTGTTACCTGCGATTATTGGATATCTATACCAAGCATCGAATATTCCCCAAGTAGTTGTTTTTACGGAGAATGAAGCAGGTGATGACCATGCTCCAGATACGCTTCCTTTACTATTATTATCCCAGAACTTAATTCTCCAGTAGTATGTCATGTATGCGCTTAAGGTAGATCCATTATATGAAATATCTGGAGATCTACTTCCATTAGATAATGTCGTTAGTGCTGTCTGAGTAGAATCCCAGACCATTTCTCCTGTGAAATCAGAAGAAGTATTTACTTGTATTTGATAGTGAACTGCAGAATCAGTTATATCTGCATCCGAAAATATTGCGCTAAATTCGGGGCTAGTATCCTCTAATTCTGTTGGATTGGTCTGACCTTCAGTTAAAAGACTAGTTGGTGCATTTGGTGGAGTATTACCTACTTGTTCTGTTGTGTAGGTTACAGTTTGTGATGTTTTTCTTTGTGCATATATGACTGTAGAATATGATGGCAAATTTGATCCTGTATCAGAAGCAGCTGTACAGGAATGAGTATGGGTAGAATCCGCATAATTTGTTCCACTTCCACTTCCTGAAACTGTTGCTGAGGGTGCTCCTGTCTCTATAGTGACGTCGTGTACATGAGTTGTAGCACCGCCTGAAGCTCCATATGTGGAAGCACCTCTTGGGAATTTGCTATCAAGTGCTGTAAATCTAGCCCATCCTAATGGAGGGAGTGCAGAAGTAGCAAGAACATTATTTTCAGTTGTATATTGATCTGAGTTTGCCTTTGCAAATACCATATCAAGATACGGTGGAAGATTTGATACTGTTGAAGATGTAGCACTAGTGGAATCGTGTGTGTGTGTACTTGAGGCATACGAACCAGAACCTCCTGTAGGAGTAAGATATCTTATCAATACAATCCCTGATCCTCCTGCACCACCTGTTCCAGAATCGCCAGCACCACCACCACCACCTCCAGTGTTTGCGGTTCCAGCACCTGCAGTACCACTTGTACCTATACCAACTCCACCACCACCAGTTCCACCAGCACCACCTGTGCCTCCCCACGCACCACCACCACCACCTCCTCCAAAATATCCACTCTGCCCAACACCTGTTCCAAAGTAAGAAGAATAACTAACTCCAACACCACCAGCACCACCTGTTCCAGATGTTGCTCCATCACCTCCTACGGCTCCTTTTCCACCACCACCTGCTGCTGTTGGGCCTCCGCCAACACCACCAGTACCACCTGCATTTCCTTGACCAGAGGTACCAGAGCCACCGCCTGCTGCTGGGCCAGGATATGTTAATGATCCACCTCCACCAGAACCTCCTGATGCTCCAGCCTCGCTATAGTTGATTCCTGGGTATGTACCACCTCTTCCTCCTCCTGTTGCAGTAATGGTTGAAAAGACAGAGTTATTTCCATTCGTATGAGCACCACCTCCAGTCCCAACAGTAACGGTAATAGCTCCACTTGATACAGCAAAATTTGTGGTCCAAATTACACCCCCTGCGCCGCCACCACCACCACCACTATTTCCACCACCGCCACCTCCTGCTACAACTAATACATCTACATTTCCAGCCCCAGTTACAGTGAATGTTCCACTAGAGGTAAATTTGTGTATTGTATATGACCCTAATGTACTGACAGTACCACCAGTAGCGCTTAGAGTGGATGTTAAAGACTGTGTATCACCCGTTGTTCCAGTAGTATACCCAGTGGTGGTTGAATGAGTATGTGTAGCTGTTCCTCCCGTTTCACCATATGTAGCCTGAGCCTCTGGGAATGTATTATCTAACTCTGAATATCTAGTCCACCCAGAAGGAGTATCAGTATCAAACATAGATATTAATCCTTGTGAAAGGAGGAATGTATTACTGTAACAAGCAATCATCCCCTCGTATGGAGGAACGACAGAAGTACTAAGTAGTGTAGCTTTTAGACTTGTATGTGTATGAGTTATGGTTGTACCAGTTAATGTTCCCCCAATCGTACCCGCAATACTTGTTGTAGATATTGAGGATGATGTACATGTAGGATCGCTATGAGTATGACTTGTACCACCTCCTGTAGTACCGTATGTAGTTCCTCCATAGAGGAACTTGTTGTCTAGATCCTCTGCTCTAGTCCATCCAGTAGGACATGTAGTATCTGCAAACATGATAACATTACCACTCCATGATTGTGCAGCATTGGTAGCATTAGGATCTCCATAGTACATATATATTGTCTTCCCACCATTTGGTAATGAAGGAACTCTGACCCATATTTGAGTAGAATCAGTATTACATTTTCCCTCAACCCAATATTGCAGAGCAGTAGTATCATCGCCATCGTAGAATCTAATATCATCACAATCGTTTTGCATCTTTCCAGCTGCAATGAGTGTAGCAGTATCTAATTGTACTAATACATCTTCGTTGGTTAGTGTTGATCCTGTGGTGTTGCTTGCTAATACTGGTTGCTTGTATTGTAAATAGGCATTCTGCCATGTAGTTGCAATGAGACTAAACTGTGCTGCTGATGACCAAGCACTCTCGACATCATGGCTATCCCAGAATTTTATTCTCCAGTAGTAGGTTCTATATGGGTACAGAGTTGGTCCTCCATATGAAATTCCTTCTGATCTAGTACCATTTGTTGTTGGAGAGAGAGTTTGTTGATTTGAATCCCAGATTGTTATACCTGTAAAGTCTGAAGCTGTATTGACTTGAACTTGGTAGTAATTGCCTGTATCAGAGGTGTTAGGGTCTGTAAAAATGGCACTTAATGAAGGGTTGGTATTCGTTATATTTATATCTGTCGGATTTACTAAACCTTCGGTTTGAAGACTTGTTGGTGCATTGGGTTCGGTGTTTATCATGAACTGAGCAACAGATGATACTGGGCTCTGAGCACCAGAGTTGTCCCAGAAACTTATTCTCCAATAGTAGGTTATTCCCTCTTGTAGGGTAGAACCTGCATATGAAATATCTTGTGATCTAGCGCCGTTCGTTACAGTTGGTGACAATGTTGTTTTGGTAGAATCCCACATGACAGTTCCAGTAAAGTTGGAAGCTGTGTTAACTTCGATTTGATAGTAACTTCCAACATCGGAAGCATTTGAATCACTAAATATTGCACTAAATTCAGGTGTAGTATCGGATACATTTATAGGGTTTGTGTTCCCTTCTGTTAAAAGATCTGTTGGTGTATTCGGGGTTATATCTGTTGTAAATTGCGCTGTCGATGACCATTCACTTGAGAGTATTCCTTGGGAGGTACTATTGTCCCAAAACATTATTCTCCAGTAATATGTTTCTCCCTCTTGAAGGGTAGAACCTGCATATGAAATATCTTGTGATCTATCACCATTAGCTACTACTGGAGAGAGTGCTGTTTGTGTTGAATCCCACATACTGGTTCCTGAGAAGTCTGAAGCTGTATTTACTTGTATTTGATAGTAACTAGCCGAATCTGTTGGATTAGGATCATTGAAAATTGCACTAAACTCTGGAGTTAAATCTGCAATGGCTGTTGGATTGGTTGCTCCTTCTGTCTGTAAAGCAGTTGGTGCTGTTGGTGCTTCATTCTTCATTTCTTCTGCATTTAACGTTGTATCCTGAGAGGTTTTCTTTTGTATGAAGATAGTTTCAATGTATGGAGGGTTATTTGATACATCATTTGTAGTTGTTGTAGCAGTAGTATGAGTATGAGCTCTAGGAAGCGATGTTCTTGGGGTTGAAGTGGAGCAGGTTACTGCTCCACTATATGCACTAGAAGTTCGTGCACCAATGGAATGATTATGTGTTGCTGCCCCACCTGTACTTCCAAATGTTGCAGAACCATATGGGAAATATCCATCCAGCGCGGAATATTGTGTCCAACCCATTGGAGGGACTACATTGGTCATAGTTATGATTCCGGAGGAACCTTTAATGTCTGTATTCGCTTGTCCATATATAGCGGTTTTGTAAACTGGTAATCCAGTAGGACTACTATTTCCTGTACTAAATGCCGCAAATGTATGGGTATGTGTTGAAGATGGTACAGATGTATAGCTTGATGCGCAGGTTCTTGAGGCACTAAGACCCGAAGTTGTTACTGCAGGTATGGTGTGTGAATGGGTAGATACTGTGCTTGTACCACCATATGTAGCTTCTCCAATTGGAAATTTGTTATCTAATGCTGAAAATCTAGTAAATCCTGATGGTACAGTAGTATCAAATTCTGTTACCATATCCTGCTTTATGACAAGTTCTGTATTTGAACAGAAAATCATGTTTAGATATGGAGGTAATACATTTGATGCTGTTTGTGTAACAAAAGTTACATCGTTATGACTATGTGCCCCAGCCTGATTTTTCCCTGTTCCTGTACTAGTATTTGAGCCTATTGATACTGTAGATGTTGCCATTACATAACTTCCATGATCATGCGAGGAAGAACCGCCAGTTGCTCCATATGAAGCAGAAGCTAAAGGAAATCTTTGATAGAAATCTCCTCCTGAAGCTGATTCTGTTGTCCATCCCGAATCACAAGTCGTGTTTTTCATAAGGATGAATTTCCCAGCCCAAGCTTCTTCATTACTACTCGCAGAAGGGTTTCCATAGTACATGTAAATTGTCTTCCCCCCTGCAGTCAATGATGGAATTCTAACCCAAACCTGTGTAGTAGCTGTATTACATCCTCCCTCGATCCAATATGCTAAATATGTACTATCATCACTATCGGTGAATCTCAAATCCGCACAGGTATTCTGGAGTTTACTATTACTAATTAATGTTGCAGTATCAACTTCGATTAATACTTCCTCATTGGTTAATTCTGAACCACTATTAGCAACTGCGATAGATTTTCGATATAGCCAACTATCATCTTTCCAACCTAAAACATCTTCGTTATCTTTTGTAAGGAAGTAATATGCAAGACCAGCACCTGCTACAACTAGTGTCGATATACCTATCAGGATTGTTTTCTTGGACAGTTTCATTAGTATATATATTACCAGAAACTATGCCTTTTCTCTCGTAATTTCATACAAAATTATGCTGGCACAGTTTGCTACATTTAATGACTCTTTTTTACCTCTCATTGGTATGAAAATTTTCTTATCACACCCTTTTAATATCTCCTCATCTACTCCCATTTTCTCATGGCCTAAAACTATGGCTACTTCATCAGGATATTGCACTTCTTGGAAATTTTCAGCATCATCGGTAAGTTCAATGGAATAGATAGGAATATTCTTAGCTTTTAGCTCATCAAGTGCCTCTTGTGTAGTATCGTAGTGTTCTGATGGTACCATCTCTGTTGCACCCAATGCTGTTTTATCCAGCTTAGGATTGTCTATTGGCGAAGTCATTCCACATAGATATATTTTTTCAACACTCCCTGCCCCATCAGAAGTTCTAAATATGCTTCCTACATTAAACACCGATCTTATATTATCTAAAACAACGTGAATTTTCATCTAAAAAGATTTTCTAAAATATCATCGACGTTATTATCCGTTATTAGTAGCTCTCTTGCAACCTTTCTTGCTTTCTTTAATGTGTCTAAATCGTGTATTGAAGCAACTTTGAAATTTGGAATACCTGATTGTTTAGTACCATACACTTCCCCAGGTCCTCTCCTTTGTAAATCATAGTCTGCTACTTCGAAGCCTGAGGGATGTGAAGCAAAGTATTGTAATCTTTCTTTGACATCAGGATCTTCAGAAGTTTCTTGCCCAGGTATAACATAGCAGTAGGATTGCATATCATTTCTGCCTATTCTTCCTCGTAGTTGATGTAACTGTGCTAATCCAAATCTTTCTGCATTTTCTATAACCATCATTGTAACATCGGGAATGTCTATGCCAACTTCTATAACGGTTGTAGAGATTAAGATATTGTATTTTTTCTCTCTAAAATCATTTAATATCTGTTCTTTGTCTTTTGGTTTAAGTTTGCCATGCATAAAGGCTATTTTCATATTAGGATATTTTTCTTGTAGTGCATTAAATTCATTTAATACTGATTTGACTGCAGTTTTTTCAGATTCTTCAATGAGTGGATATATGACAAAAGCTTGTTCTTTGAAATTTGAATCTTTTACTTTCTTTACAATCCAGTCAAAACAATCATTTCGTTTAGTATATGGTGTGTAATATGTCTTTATCTCTTTTCTATCTGCAGGTTTTTCTTTAATTTCTGACACATCCAAATTGCCAAAGAATATTTCAGTCAAACTTCTTGGAATTGGAGTTGCGGTCATAGTTAAGTAATGAGGAGTATTCTTAGTCTTGGTTTTCAAATATCTCCTTTGTTCTACTCCAAACCTGTGTTGTTCATCAATAACTACGAGATTCAAATCTGAGGGAAGCTCTTTTTGATACAGAATTGCATGGGTTCCGATTATTAATTTGTTGTTAGCATCTGTTATTGTTTTTTCTGAGGAGATACAAAGTTCTACAGGAATATCAAAATCCTTGAAAAGTTTTTTGAATGTTTCAAAATGTTGAGTGGCTAAGACTGTGGTTGGAGCTATTAGTATTGCTGAATAGCCCGCACTAATTGTATTTAATATCGCTATGGCTGACACGACTGTCTTGCCACTTCCTACATCTCCATTCAGCAATCTGTTCATGGGCTTTTCATTAGCTATTTCAGCTAGAATAATTTCAAGTGAACTGTTTTGATCATCGGTTAGTGTATATGGTAATGACTTTATGAATTTGTTTGTTAATTTACTATCTGTCTTAATTGGTTTTGCTTTCTCCTTTTTTTGTTCTAATACTTCTTTCTCAATTCTAAACGCAATTTTGAGCATCTCATCAAAAGCAAGTCTTTCTCTTGCGCTTATTATCTCCTCATTAGATTCAGGAAAATGAGCTCGTTCTATTGCCTGTGGTAGAGAAAGTAGATTATTTTGTACTAGTATGCGATTTGCTAATGGTTCGGATATGAGAGCCTCAATACTAGTTTTTAATTCTTTGATTTTTGTCCTTAGTACTCTAGAGGAAAGCCCTTTGGTTTCTGAATAGACACCTATTAATTTGCCAAGATGTGTTTGTTGAGAGACATCATCTTTTAATTTCTCAATTTTTGGATTGTATATATTTCGTTTTCCACTTTTTATTGTAACTTGTGCATTAAAGAGATAGAGCTCACCAATTAATAATGTTTTGGAAAGATATGGTTGATTGAAATATATGAGGCTAAGAGAGTCTGTGTCATCTTTCACTTTTACTGTGGTTATTTGCCTTTTGAATCTAGTGTAGAAGGTTTTAACGCTTACAATTTCTGCTATGAATGTACCTTTTCCCAGAAGGAGAAATTGTTCAATTGAACTAACATTGGAGGTATCTTGATATTTGTATGGGACATAAAATAGCAAATCTTTGATAGTAACAATATTTAGCTTCTCAAGCTTTGAAGCTAACGCATCACCTACTCCTTTGATTGATGTAACATTGGAATCTAAATCCATTACTTATTATATATTAAGCAAGGTTATAATGAGGGGTATAGCAATTCCTCCTACGAGTATTACCGCAGTTGCAATATTTATTATATTCCTAATTTTCTTAGATGTTTCTCTTTTCATATCGTCTATATTATCAATTTTTCTGATGTTTTAGAATAGTTTTCAAAATACGTTCTTTTGTACTTTGAGAATGTGCGCTTTGCAAGGCACTCATTGTTTGAGATCTTTTATCTTTTTGTGTTTTTATCTCTACCATATCTCCTGTTTCAAGTGTTTGTGAAAGCTTTCCAGCTTTTCCATTTATTTTTACTCCTACGGCACTATTTCCTATCTGTGAATGTATTCTATATGCAAAATCTAATGCAGTATCTCCCTTTGAGAGGGGTATGATTTCTCCTTTTGGAGTAAATGCAAAGATATCTTCTTGAAAGAGATTTATATTGATAGGATTGTTTATTTCCATCTCTCTCTTCTTAATATTTTGTTGTATTGCAGTATGTACTTCCTTAACCCAGTTATATTTGTCTGTGGGATTCGCATATCTACTTTGACTTGCTTTATATGCTATATGTGAAGCTTTGCCATATGTATTAGTACCATGCATATCCTCGGTTAGAACTTGTACCTCAATGATTAGTGAAGAAATTTGGTTAAATGTAACAGCACTATGTATTGCCATATATCCATTTCCTTTTGGTGAAGAGATATAATCATCAAAACGCTCAGGATCTAATTCTCCTGAGTCCATGATCTTTTCCAGTACATAGAAACAATCATCTTTGGTTTTTGTAATACATCTAAACGCAATTAAATCAGAAATTGATTTAATATCAGGATTCTTCCATTCTTTTTCATATTTCTTTAATTTGTTGTATACACTATATTTGCTTTTTATTCTTCCTGTTATTTCTACATCTAATCCTTCAGTATTTTTCTTAAGTAATGCTATATATTTTCTCAGTAATTTATTATCAATATTTGCTTCTATATATTTTTTATTTATTGCTTCATATTCCACAGGTTGAGTTATCTCAAATACCTTTTCATCTAATCTCTTTTTAATATCTCCAAAATCCAAATATTCTGCTATATCCGAATATATGGTTATTGCTTGTCTTAAATACAATTTTTGTTTTTCGGGCTTGAAGTCTTCAATGTGTTGAACTTTTTCTAACACACTTGCCAGTTTGATGATTACGGATCTTAAATCCTTTGCGTTATTTAATATATATTTGGTTATGATCTCGTCCTTAGTATCTTCATTTTTTGTTGTAGCTTCAATATGTCTTACACCTTTTACAATACTTAAAATCTCCTCGTTAAATGTTTCTTCTGGTTCTGCATCATGCAATATCGCGGCAATAATTGTTGTAGTATCAAACCCTAATTCTGCAACAATTAGAGCAGTATTTAGTAAGTGCTTAATTAAGGAATGATCTCTTCCTTCTAGGTATTCCATAGCCTTTGTTATCTCTTTAGAAAAAGCTCTTGGACTTTTCTGCAATATCTTTTGTTTTGTTTTTTCGATTTCTTCCATAATTAAAAAATCCCCATGTTGGGGATAAATATTAAAATATTTTTTCCCCTGGAGTTATGTCTTTACTGTGATATGACATAGCTGTTTTCCTACCTTGAGTAATAGTGATGGGTAGGAATCAATATCAATTTTGGAATCCCAATCTGATATTTTCTCGTTATTTAGCTTCACTGCGCCTTGTTCTACTAATCTTCTTGCAATTGATTTGCTACCTGCAAAACCAATTGTGACTAGAAGTTCTCCAATCTGGAAGACTGCTTTTTCTACTCTGATTTCTTGTATTTTTTCACTGTCTTCTTTGTTTTGGAATACTTCTTGGAAATATTGTTGTGCTTTTATGGCTTCTTCCTTTGAAGTTATTTCTTCTGTTACTCTCAAAGCTAATTCTTTCTTGAGTACCATTGGATTCTCTCCAGAATCTAATCTCTTTTTGTAGTTTGCCAATTCTTCTAATGTAGCAATTGTTAATATCTCAAACCCAATGAGAATCATTCCATCGGTGAAAGTCATAACCTTACCGTAAATATCTTCTGGTTTGTCATCCATTCTAATCATATTCCCAGTAGTCTTTCCCATTTTGTCTCCATTTGGATCTTCGAGTAATTTACCCGCTAATACAATCTTTTCTTTTTTGAGGTGGTTCATAACCATATCTCTACCAGAAAGCATATTGAAGAGCTGATCATTTCCTCCTACTTCAATATCGATATCCATCATTACCGAATCGTAGCCCTGCATTAATGGATACAAGAATTCATTGAGGTGAATTGGTTTGTTAGCTTCTAATCGCTTTTGGAACATATCTCGCTTCAATAACTGTTGTACTGTGAATTCGGATGCAAGATTTACAATATCTCCAAAGTTTAATTTTTCTAACCATGTACTGTTATACATTACTTCTACTGGATTCTCTGCATTCTTCATGTCGATGATGTGGGATGCTTGGTCAATATATTTTTTCATATTGTTTTCTACATCTTCCTTGGTTAGCATTTTTCTTGTAGCAGCTTTGTCAGTAGGATCTCCGATTCTTGCAGTAAAATCACCAATGAGGAATATGACATGGTGCCCGAGTTTTCTAAAATCTTCTAATTTTCTCATTCCTACGCTATGTCCTATATGTAGTGTCTCTCCAGTAGGATCAAAGCCTTGGTATATGTTTAATCGTTGTCCAGAAAGTAACTTTTCTTTTAGTGCGTCTTTAGAGGGAAGTATTTGTTCTACTCCTTTTTCTAGTATTCTTTGTATTATTTCTGGATCAGTTTTTACTTGTGTCATGACGAGATTATTATATATGTAATTGATTTACAGAACAAGGGAAAAGGAATATAATTATAGGCTATGGTTGCAACATCTGAAAAAGAAAAAACAATTGATTTAGCAGAGAATTTAAGTGTATTAGCTCAAGCACTTGTCGTATCAGGTGATACAGGAGTCCTACTTTATGAAGAAAATGAAAATTTCTATGGTGTATGTAATGGACAACTCTATGATTTTGAAATAAAAGCAATAAAAGAATCTCTCTTGAAGACAGGATCTTTAAGTGTTGATGAAATTCTTCCTTTAGTTGTTGCTGTTGATGTTAAACCTTCAAATAATACTGCTTTTCCTCAAGTTTTGCAGATGCAATGTATATTGGGAGATATGAGTGAATTTTCATATGGAGTTTGCTATTCTAATAAGTTTGATAATCATTCTAATCCTGTAATACTGGCGAAGTATTGTGGTGAAGGAGCGCGAGGAGTTGGACTTAATCCTAAATGGGAAAAAGTCTTTTCTGAGATAGGTAATGCTTTACAAAGAAGAGTTCTTTCTGGTGGGACGATTAGGCCAAGGGGAAAATACCGAGTTGGAGAGTCAGTTTAAATAATTTCTATCTTTCAATCTATCTGGTAAACACTGTTGATCTGATTTTTTGTTAACCAAATCATGATCATATTCATATCCTTTACCATATCCCAAATCTTTCATTAATTTTGTTTCAGCATTACGTATATTTAAAGGTACAGGAAGATTACCAAACTCTTCAATATCTTTCTTTACCTCTAACTCAACTCTGTAAGCGGTATTGTCCTTAGGAGCCTTGGAAAGATATATGGCAAGTTGCATAAGTAATGTCTCACACTCTGGCATACCAAGTTTTTGACATGCCTCATATACACTATTTGCTAATACCAATGCATTGGGATCAGCGTTACCTACATCCTCACTAGAAAATCTAAGAAGTCTTCGAGCAATATATAGTGGATCTTCTCCACCACTTAACATCCTCCCTACCCAGTAACATGCAGCATCAGGATTAGATGATCTCATGGATTTGTGAATCGCAGATATGATGTTGTAGTGCTCTTCTCCAGTCTTGTCATAGTAGACAGGTTTCTGTATTGCACTCATTAGTAGTTCTGTGGTCACTTTGGCTTTTTCATCTTTCTTTTGTGCGGATATGGCTAATGTAGTAGCCATTTCCAAGATATTTAATGCCGAGCGTATATCTCCATTAGAAAGATTCCCCATTATTTCTAATTCTTTCTTTCCTATCACAATATTTGGATATTCCTGTTTAGCTATCTTCTTAATGAGCTTTGATATATCTTCTTCTGTTGGTTGCTTGAATACAAATACTTTGGTTCTAGAAAGTAATGCACTATTTACTGTAAATGATGGATTTTCTGTTGTAGCTCCTATGAGTATGACTATTCCCTTCTCTACATATGGGAGTAATGCGTCTTGTTGGGCTTTGTTCCATCTGTGTATTTCATCTAAGAAAAGGATTGTTTTCTTACCATATTGTTGGTTATTTAATGCTACCTTTATAATCTTTCGAAGCATATCCTTTCCAGCTGATACTGCTTGTAACTTATGGAAATCATAGTAAAGATTAAGAGATATGATATATGCTAATGTAGTTTTTCCTGTTCCTGGTGGGCCCCAGAATATCATTGAGGGAATGTTGCCTGATTCAAGGAACTTTCTAATTGGTCCATTCTCTCCTACGAGATGTTCTTGACCTATGAAGTCTTCTAATGTTTTAGGCCTGTATTTTGATGCTAAGGGTTCATATGCTGGCATATGTGTATTATACCTTGTTTGTAATTATATTGGTAAATGGAGTATAATTGCCACCGAATCATTAAAAAATGATATCTCTTGCAAGGAGGACTATATGTCTTGGGGTTTTAATCCTGGAACGCAAGCAATACCCCATCCCCAAATTGAGGATGGACCAGAATTGGAAGAAAGGAAGAAGGATCGTATTTACGAGCTATTTAAAAGAAATACAAAAATAGCGGAAATCATAGCTGCAATCCTTCTCCTGGTTTATGTTGTTATTAGTTTTGCTTAGTTCTCCAGAAGGAGTACACCGCTTTCATGCACATGTGTACTCCTTCATAGATTTTCTTGATAATTGAATTAAACATCACCCTATAGTATAATATAGGTATATCTATTACTTAGTTTTTAGATATATCTGCTCATTAAAAAGGATCTAGGTATCTCCTTGTTAGCTCGCTTTATACATATGATTTTCACTTTGTGTGAAAGTTAGATGTTGTAAAGCAAGTAAAAAATTAAACCCCTCTGGGGAATTATATTGGATAAGGAGAAAACATGTTAAGCCAATTGCAAGGAATGTTGTACATAGGACTAATGATTGTCCTGTTAGCAATTAACCTGTTTCAGATTGGAAAATTTAAGAAAGGGGAGAAATTTCCTTTTTTGAGTTTGATATCGGCAGGAATTTATGCCCTTGTGCTCTTTTGGTTCTTCAGTTGTACAATAAAAGGTGCTTGGGAAAACTTTTATTTTGTGACAACAGTATTGTTTATCATTGCATCAATTGCAGAATTTGCCGAGTTTTTCGCAAAGAAAAAAGCAATTCTTTCAATAATGCCAGCATTGCTAAGTTGTGTACCATGGGTATTCGCCTTGTTTATATTGGTCGAATACATCTAGATCACTTTTTTCACACACCGGGAGGTTTTTCCAAAAACCTCCCGTGTGATCTAGACAAATTCACCTATTTGTAAATATATAATTCCTTTCCATTACTTAATTCCATCTTCTTTTCACCTTTAATACCTTCTACATTGTACATATATGAATATACTTCCCCACCATTTCTAACAAATTCCTCTAATCTAGGTTTTAATATCTCCATACTCTTTTTATCTAAATAGCAATATATCTTTGTAGTATTAGAAATATCAACTTTAAATACACTCTGTGCTTCAAAAAGAATATCTTTTGTTAATGGGAATCTAATAGTTTTTAAAATATTTGAAATAATTATTAACA
The DNA here is from genome assembly GCA_964560525.1 of uncultured Candidatus Saccharibacteria bacterium. GTDB lineage: Bacteria > Patescibacteriota > Dojkabacteria > SC72 > SC72 > UBA12078. The sequence goes on from CAZLLO010000009.1 coordinate 13,877, forward strand.
AAGGAGAAATATCATAACCAAAACATTTACAAAAAGCTCTCTCGTATACCTTAAAGACTAATCTACCATCCCCACTACCAAAATCCATAAAGATATCCTTTTTCTTAATATCCATAATATCCGTGATTTCATCCAAAACATTTGTAGGTGTTTTAGCCATAGGAGCAAAGAGCGCACTTACAAGTATAGAGAGAATTGTACAAAGAAATATTAGTAGGATGGTTATAATAATGCCCAAGGTAATACCATTTAACATTGTGATATTATACATATGTAAGTTATATATCTTGAATACATGATAGACGGAATTTTACTAATAGACAAGGAGGAAGGGATTACATCATACGATGTAATTAGAAAGTTAAAATACCTACTTCCAAGAAAGCATAAGATTGGTCATGCAGGTACCTTAGATCCATTTGCTACTGGTCTTTTAGTTGTGCTTTTGGGTAAAGCTACTAAGCTCATGGATAGTGTCCATGAATTAGAAAAGGAGTATGAGGTTACAGCTGAGTTTGGATATGCAACAGATACCCAAGATTGTACAGGAGAAAGGATACACACAACCCCGACTGTCTCTCCAATATCCCAAGAAGAATTAGAAACTAAGATAAAAGAAAATTTCATAGGAGACATATCTCAACTTCCACCAATATATTCTGCAAAAAAGGTTAATGGCCAGAAAGCATATGATTTAGCTAGAGAAGGAAAAGAAGTAGAGCTTAAGCCAAAGGATATACAAGTATCAAAATATGAAATTATCAAATATGAATGGCCATTTGTTACGTTTAGAATAGTTTGCTCTACAGGAACATACATTAGAACCTTGGTGAATGATCTTGGGGAGCAAGTTGGCACCTATGCAACAGCAGTTGCACTTCGAAGGACTAGAATTGGTGAATTTAATGTAAATGAGGCAACGTCAACAAAAGCTATCAATGAAAGCACTCTGGAGAGTATAATAGAGATAGATAATGTAAAGAAGATATTAAAAATATGAGTAAAGGAAAATTGTACGTGATAGCAACCCCTATTGGTAATCTTAATGATATGACCTTTAGAGCGGTTGAAACACTAAAGAAAGTAGCTTTTGTTTTGGCAGAGGATACTCGAGAATCTCACAAATTAATGCAGAGGTATGATATTCCTACACAGCTAGTTTCGTATCGTGATCAAAATCATGTAAGAATGATGGAGAAAGTTCTTGAAAAACTTGATATGGGATTGGATTTAGCATTAGTTTCTGATTGTGGTACTCCCCTTATCTCTGATCCAGGATACAGATTAGTAAGAGAATTAAGATTTAAAGGTTATGAAGTATTGGCAATCCCTGGACCAAGTGCGTTGATATCTGCGCTTTCAGTAAGTGGTTTGGCTACAGATAGGTTTACATTCTTTGGATTCTTACCAAAATCTGATATTAGGAGAGAAAAACTTTTGAAAGGATATGTAGATTTAGATTCAACATTGGTTTTCTATGAATCTCCTAATAGATTATTAAAGCTTTTAGAAATCTTGAAAAAAGTTTTTGGTGATGTATATGTTAGTGTGGCAAGAGATATTACGAAGATGAGAGAAACATATTTTATTGGTGAAATTTCAAAGGTTATGGAGGAGATAAATGTGAATGATTTTGAAAACAATCCTCACGGAGAATATGTAGTTATGTTGGAGAACAAGAAAGATTAAAGGAAGAGGTTTGTGTAATTTTCATCTGTAATAGATTCTAGTTTCTCATACGAAATGTTCTTAATCTCTGTTGCAACTTGCATTATTTCCTTAACATCCGCAGGCTGTGCAAATTTTTCTTTTATTTTCCCATTCTTTCGTGTTGATTGTGTTGGCAGGAATGGTCCATCAGTTTCAAAAAGAATTCTGTCTAATGGTACTTTCTTTAAAATATCTCTAACATTCTCCCCACTCTTGTATGTAATGATCGCGTTGAAACCGACATAAAAGCCTAGGTCTAAAATATCTCCAAGGAGGTTAATATCTCCAGTATAGCTATGAAATGAGCCTCTAACACAACCTTTACCATTTTCAGCTAAGAGACGAAGTGCATCCTGTACAGTTTCATTTTGTCCTTGCACGTCTCTAGCATGGATACTAAGTGGTAGATCGTAATTTTTAGCAAGGATGATTTGTCTTGCAAATGAATGTTTTTGTATTTCTTTAAACATTGCTACTTGTTCTGTAGTTATCTTTTGATTCAGACTAAATTGAAAATAGTCTAAGCCAGTCTCACCTATTGCTTTTACATTCTTTTTTTCTTTTTCAAACTTCTTTTCCCAATCGCTGATATATTTTTGGCAGTATTCATAGATATTTTTTGTCATACCTTTTTGTATTGTATATTCCTCAAAACAGGTAGGATGCAAGCCTAACGCCACATCTATGATATCTGGATATTGTTGTGCAATTGATATTGTTTCATCTATGTCTATCAAATCTGTGGATTGAGTTAGGATATGTTTTCCGTTATTTGTAACAAAATTATTCACTATCTCAGGAATGTTCTTACACAGAGGGACTAGATTTAAATGTATGTGCGAATCGTGCATAGAGGAATTTTAACATATATTTAAGATCAAAATACTACAAGACAGAGAAAATATAACTTTTGACTTGTAATATGGTAAAATAATCCTCGCAATGGGCAAAGTAAAACAAAGGAACTGGTTAATCATAATAACTATTTTCTTGGTAATTGTATCAAGTGTAGGTTTACTACTCTCAGTACAGCAAAAACTATCTTTTAACTCCTGTGCATATGGAGATGAGATATACAGAAGTGGTGAGGATGTTCCTGGTTATAATGGGAAGGGTTCGTGTTTGTGTAACTCAGACGGTACTATTAAATGCGACGAGGATGGAAACTCTTTGGCATACAGTAGTTTTTCTTCTGCAAATTTAAAATTCTCTTACAAATATCTCAATCTTTTAAATACTAGCTCTGTTTCAGAGGAGAATCTTCAACCTGGTAAAGCTTCCTATACAAATGGGAAAATAAATATATCATTGGAGCGAGATGTTCTGTGCGGAGAAGATGGAGCCGCTCCTACACAATCAGGTTTCTATCAATTATCAGAAAATGAGCTTAGACTTACAATTATGACAAACAAGGATTCTAGCCTCTATGCATTGCCATGTAAGATAGAAGATAGTTTTGAAATTTCCAATCAGGATCTGGTACTGAAGGATAATTTCCAAGTATATTACCAGTCTGAAGATGGTTCTCTGTCTAACTTAGGTACCTGCGTGTATGATGGAAAACTCTATGGAGATCAGGAAGCATTCAAGTCTACGGCTTCTCAATCTGTATGTTTATGTGATTTCGGAGTGGTTGCTTGTAAATAGTTACAACAGGCCCAAATATATCCCAAGGATGCAAAACAGAAAGGTAAATAACCAGAATCTCATTGTTACTTTGTATTGTGGCCATCCCTTTGCTTGGAAATGATGGTGTAACGGAGCAATTATGAATATTCTTTTCTTAAAGAATTTCAGGCTGATCATTTGAAGTGCACTTGAACCCATTATTATCCATGTCATTGCTGACATTACTAAATATGGTATTAAATTGTCAGTTAGTACTCCTACAAAGAACATCGCGAAACCAAGCGGCATAGCACCTGGACCTCCATTCCAGAACCTTGCGGGAGGAATATTAAAATACAAATCAACTACCTGTACACCAAGGATTATGCATAGTATTGGGATAAATTCTGTACGTCCTTGTATTAAAAGAAGCATTATGAAAGCGAAGTTTACGATGGCAAAAATTCCCATCATTAGGCCATCGAGGCCATCCGTAAGCTCTGCAGAATATACAGCTAATTGTCCAAGGAAACCGAGTAGTATTAATAAAAGAGGTGTCAGTGAAATCGTAAATATGTTAAAAAACGAAAGACTTGTAAACTCTCCTGTTCGATACAGTAAAAACATAATTAGGATGTTTATTAAAGAAGAGATAAAAAGCTTTCCTAATCTCCATTCAAACCTCTCCTGCCAAGCCTTGATCTTTTCATTATTTTTAAAACCATTTGTGAATACAACAACATCCAAAAATCCCCAAAGCCCATACATTAAGAATCCCAACAGAAATACCTTTATCGTATCTGTAAGTGGTACTGTAAGTGCAATTATTATTGGAACGACAATCCATATTAAGATACCACCCATATTTGGAGTACCGTTAGTTTCAGAAACTCTCATTATTCGCAGAAATAATGAATTATCCCCATCTGCAGCTCCTATCTTTGATTTCTTTAACCCACTAACTTGTTTAAATTTGTAGAGCAGGCTTATCATTAATGGTGCCAAGATAGCAGAACAGATAATTGCAACAAAGAGATAGTTTAGACTTGTTCTGAGGATGTCGGTCATATGTTTCTATTCTTAATTAATTTATCTATTATATCTCATATTTATTTTGTTTGTTGAATTTCAAGGTCATCTTTGATTGCGAAGAAGATATTTCTCCAAATAGGTACGGATGTGTATGCAGCATATGTGCTTACTTGTGGTTCTTCTAACTTAACGAGCATTACAAATTTTGGATCTTTCGCAGGTGCATAACCGACTACAGTTGTATTAGTGATTCCTTCTTCATACCCTGCACTTCCAGATTTTGCTATTTGCGCTGTACCTGTTTTTGCTGCAATGTCGTATTTCTTAAGATCTTTTGCTAATCCACCCAACAAATCTTCTTGTACTGCCTTGGCCAGAGCCTTAGATACGATACTAGCAGTTGCTTCAGATATGGGGGTGGCTATAACCTTAGGCTCAATATTTATTGTTTCTTTGTCATCAGATATCTGAGATATGATGTATGGTCTCATTCTTACACCCTTGTTTGCCAAAGTACTGAAAGCTGATATTACCTGTAATGGTGTTGCAGATATACCTTGCCCATATGAAGCAGTTATCTGATCTAGCTTAGTCCATTGGTCATATGCTTTCAGGTAACTAGTGCTTTCTTCCTGAAGGCCAATACCTATAAATTGACCTATGCCAAATTCCTTAAGAGAAGAATAAAATTCTGCAAAATTTACTTTTAATCCTGCTTGAGCTGCACATGGATTATTTGATTTTGCTAATACACCAGCAATGTCCAAAAGCCCACTCGCTTTTTTATTCCAAGTGTATATAAATCGTCCTTTTAGGTCTGCATATCCAGTAGCCTTATACAGATCTAGTGTCCCTGTTTTATCATTGCATGTATAATCCTTGTCTATAACTCCAGCTTCCAATGCTATAGCAAATGTAATGGGCTTCTCGACAGATCCATATTCATATACATCGGATACTGCCCTGTTTTTTAGTATCCATGGCTCAGATACTCTCCAGTACTCTGCTGGATTGTACGTTGGATAGTTAGCCATTGCGATAATAGCACCTGTCTTGGGATCCATTATAATCACGGAGCCACTCTTAGCTCTTGCTTCTTTTACACCTAACTCAAGTTGTTCTTCAACCTTTGATTGTATATTGGGAAGTATTGTTAATTTAAAATCTTTTCCAGAACGAGGAAGTATAGGATCATATTCAGAAGTAAGTATTACATTCCCGGCTGAATCTTTTTCTTCATAGGTATAACCTTCGCTTCCATTAAGATCTCCAAAATAGTAGCCCTGTATTCCATATTGTCCTACTGCATTTCCTTGAGCATCGCTACCTATGAAACCAAGTACATGGGCAAGTAATGTACCATTGGGGTATATTCTTTGCTCCTGACTTTCAAAGTAAAGTCCAAAGCCTGCAGTACCACTTCCAAATATCTCATCTTGTGCAAGTGCATTCTTTTTTGAGGTTGGAATATTTTTTGCGAGATTGGTGTATACAAAACCATCTGTTAATTTACTCTCGATATCTGTCTTTTCTAAACCTAGGATACTTGAAACTTCTGTTACAAATTTATCTTTTTGTGAGAAAAATTTCTCTCTTTCAGTTTCGTCCTTACTTAAAGTTGCATATACATTCCATGTCGGTTGGTCTACTGTGAGAATAGTATCATCTGCTGCGGTAATCTTCCCTCGTGTTGCTGTTTGTGTCCCACTAGATTGATATTGCTCATTTGCTTGAGCTTTGAGATTTTCACTATCGATGACCTGCCATCTGAAGATTTGTAATATTACTAGGAAAGCCAGTATGGATACAATATATCCTACCAAATATATATTGTTATGTGTCTTGGATACTGTTTTTTTGCCCCTACCCTTCTTTTGAGAAGTATAGAGGTGGTTGAGCTTTGTCATAATTACTTCTCAGCAAGTATAGCATTTTGCTCTAAGTAAATGATTGATTTCTGACTTTGAGCAGTAATTTTTAATTCTTTGTCTGCTAACTTTTTAATGACAGTAATAGAATTCGTTTTTGCAACTTGTTCTTCCATTGATCTATTCTCTTCTACTAGGAAATTTTTTTCACTGTTTAAGCTTTGAAGTTCTTTTCCAAGAGGACTTAAAACAGCATTTATTACTAATTGAGAAAGTACAAATACACTCATGGACACAACGAATATTATCGAGGGTACATTTTTTCTTGTTTTGTAGCTAGTCATGTGGGCAAGTATTTATTTTATTTTTTAATCAGGCATCTCAACTTGGCAGAAGCGGATCTAGAATTTTGCTCTATTTCTATGTCGGTTGGGGCAATTTGACTTTTGAAAAGCAAATCTCCTTCACCGCTCCTTGCCTTGTCGCTAAAGTAATTTTTCACTATACGGTCTTCCAACGAATGGAAGGAGATTACTGACAACCTCCCATTGGGCTGTAAGAGCTTAAAAGATTTATCTAATGCTTCTTTGAGCGATTCTAACTCATCATTTACCACTATCCGCAGGGCCTGAAAGACTCTGCGGGAAGGGTTCTTAAAATTGTTATTCGCTGGTACGACTTTGTAGATAAGTCTTGTAAGATCTCCAACTGTTTGAATATTTTCTAAATTCTTTTTAATAGTTTTAGCTATTAAAGCTGAATATCTTTCTTCTCCGTATTCCAAGAATAATTTGGCTAACTGTTTGTCATTTAATACTGTTAGGATATCTTTTGCTGTGACTCCTAGTCCTGTATCCATTCTCATGTCTAGTGGCTCGTTATCTTCTGAGTAGCTGAAACCTCTGTTGTGAGATTCTTCTAACTGTCTTGAAGAGAGTCCTAAATCCATTAATATTCCATTAGGTTGTCTACCTGTTTCGGTTATTAATCTATCGAGATATCTAAAATTGGATTGTTTGATGATCCAATTTGATTGCTCTTGATAGTAATTTTTGACAAATTCTATTGCGAAACTGTCTTGGTCGATACTTAGTAGTAATCCTTTAGAGGATAGTTGCTTTAAAATTGCTTGGCTGTGTCCACCATCACCTAATGTACAATCTATATAGAAACCATTTGGATCTATATTCAGTGAATCTATTGATTCATTTAAAAGTACAGGTACATGAATTTTATCCATTCTGTTTATTGCTCATATTAGTCAATTCTTGGGCAATTTCATCACTGTTTTTCTGAAGATATTCTATTCTCTTAAGCCATTTCTCTTTGTCCCAGACCTCTATCCAGTTGACTAAGCCTATGAAGACTACATCTTCTTTCAATTGAGCATGGTCATAGAGTGCTTGTGGAATTATGAATCTTCCTTGTTTGTCTATCTCTATCTCAGTAGCGCTTCCTACTAGGAATCTACTTGTATCACGGATGTTTTTGTTTATAAAAGAGCCATTTATAACATCTTTAGCTATTTTTTGCCACATATCTTGGTTTACAAGTATAAGTGCATCTTCATAGCCCCTGGTGAGTATTATGTTCTCACCTAGTTCATTTCTGAACTTTTTGGGAAGTGATGTTCTTTTCTTATTACTAAGCTTTCCATGGTATTCTCCTATTAACATACTTAGGATTTTACCACTTCTTACCACTTCATGCCACTAATTTAACATTATCTAATATACTCGTCAAGAAAAAAGAGTTATAGGTCCGAATATCATATTCTAGGATATGCAGATGTCTTTTGTCCTAAAGCTAACCACCCTATTGAATGGTATATTGTGTACACGAACCGATAGCAATATTTATTGAAAACTGATTAAATAATTACTAGTATTAGAGATAGTTAATTTAGATATTTTAGAAATGAAGATATTTTTAAGAGATATAAAAGAAAGATTCCCAGAATTTGAGATAAGGAATTATGATGAAAATGCCTATTTTGTGGGATTTAATCATGATTCTAGAACTATTAAAGAGAATGAAATCTTTCTTCCAATTGTTGGAGAGAATTTTGATGGACACGATTTTATTCTTCAAGCATTAAAAGATGGTGCTTCCATGTCGTTGTGTGAATCAAAGCAATCTTTGAAGATAAAAGATTCACAAAAGCCAATAATATTGGTTGATTCGTTGGAAGAGGGTTTACAGAAGCTATTAAATTATGCAACTTCTGCCATTAATGCTCCAATAGTTGCAATTACAGGAAGTACTGGAAAAACAACAACGAGACAGATGTTGGTTAGTATACTTACGCAAGATGGAAAAGTATTAACTTCGGATTATGCAAATACTGTATGGGGAAATGCAGGGCTTTTGAGTAAATACACGGATGAGAAGTACATAGTTTTAGAATGTGGAATGGATCGTGCTGGAGAAATAGCGTGGCATGTTAATTCTGTAGATCCTGATTTAGGTATTTTGTTAAATATTGGATATGTTCATGCTGAGAAATTGGGCTCTATAGAGAGGATATATGAAGAGAAGAAAAATCTTGCAGATTATCTCAACAAGGCAGGAAAACCATTAGTATTAAATATTGATGATACTAGGTTAGCAAGAATTCCTAATTACTATACTTCTACTCTCATCACTTATGGTAAGAAAGAAGAAGCGAACTTTAAATTTAGTGATATTGTAATTGGTGAAAATGGCACTGATTTTACTCTTCTTTCAAATGGTAATAGATACCCTGTCCATATTAATACTTATGGTGAAGGTTTGGTCTATGATGCTGTCGCAGCAATAGCTGCAGCAAATAATCTTGGTTTAAGTATTGAACAATGTGTTGCTGGAATAAAAAATTTTTCTCCTAATAATGGAAGATTTGAAAATGTTGATCTTGGTAATGGCAATGTTCTTGTTAATGATGCTTACAATGCAAATCCAGCATCAATGGAGATGTCTTTAAAGACCTTTAATGAATTATATGCCAAAAATAAATACTTTAGAGTCGTGATATTGGGAGACATGAAGGAATTAGGAGATGTAACTGCTGCGGAACATCAAAGGATTGGAATGTTAACAAAAGAATTAGGTTTTAATAATGCCTACTATCTTGGAAATTACTTCAACGATTTCTCTTTTGGAGAAAACATTAAATCAGTTGAGGAAGCAGTTGCTGTATTAAAGAAGATATTAGAGACAGAGAAAAATGTTGCTATTCTGCTTAAGGCTAGCCATAGTATTGGGCTTTTTGAGATTCCAAATATTTTAGAAAATATTTAGTCAGACCAAGAGATATTTGCTCCTAATTTTTGTAGATTTTCTACAAAGTTAGGATGTGCTCTCTTTATACTATCAGCATTAGTAATAACACTCTCACCCTTTATAGATAACGCTACCATCATCAATGCTACAGTAGCACGTATGATATTTGGTGAATCTACGGATGCAGGTTTAAGTGGTTTATCACCATATACAATTATTCTATGTGGGTCACACATGATAATTTCAGCTCCAAACTTTATCATCTCTGGTATCCAGAAGAACCCTCCCTCATACAGCTTGTTCCAAAACATGATAGAGCCTTTAGCATGAACTGCAAGCGCTACCATCAATGGCATTAAGTCAGTTGGGAAGTATGGCCATGGAGCTGCTTCGATCTTTGGAAGAAGGTTTGAGGTATATGGTTCCTCAACTTCTAGTTTCTGATTTCTTTTTACTATTGCAGTATCTCCATCATACTCAACTTTGACACCTAGTTTCTTGAAAGATTTTACGATTAAGGGGAAGTGCTCTGGCTCTGAATTTCTTACCTTTATTTGTCCTCCTGTCATAGCACCAAGTGCAAGCAATGTTGTTATTTCATGATGGTCAGAGGAGATTGTAAAGTCTGTTCCATGTAATTCTTCTACTCCTGTAATCACTAACTTGCATGACCCTATTCCCTCAATCTTTGCTCCCATCTTAATTAGTAAATTACATAAATCTTGTACATGTGGTTCTGATGCAGCATTTACCATCGTAGAAACACCCTCTGCCTTCACTGCCGCCATTATGAAATTCTCTGTTGTTGTAACACTCATGTAGTCCTGCCACAAGAAATTACCTTTCAATTTGTCAACAGATATTTTTAATGTACCACTATGCTTAATCTTTGCACCGAGAGATTCCAATACTTCTAAATGTGGATCAATTTCTCTAATACCAAGTGAACATCCACCAATCTCTTCCTTTACTTCGATATTTTTCATCCTTGTTACCAATGGACCAAGCAAAAGAATTGCACCTCTCATACCTAATGGAAATCCTTCATCACCAAAGGAATCTTCAAATTCGGAATTATTTACAGTTAAGACATTAGTATCTTTATTCCAGTCTATTCTTGAGCCAAGTGATTTCATCAACTCTACTAGCTTGTTTACATCTGTTAAATCTGGGAAATTATTTATAGTGATAGTCTCATTGGTTAAAAGTGTTGCACAGAGTATTGGTAATGCTGAGTTCTTATTTCCTGCTGGTGTTATCTCGCCCTCTAATCTATTGCCTCCACGTACTATTAAATTGGACATAGAGATGTGTATTTAAATTATATTAATTTCGGTTTCTAATTTTACACCTATATCATTAAAAAAGTCTTCCTGTATTTTTGAAATAACATTCAATATATCCTCTGCGCTTGCGTTACCATAGTTTGTCACTATCAAAGGATGGGTCCAAGTACCACATTCACCTATTCTTTTATTTTTCCAACCAAGCCTTTCTAAGATATATGCAGCTGGAATCTTTACAAGATCTTTGTCCTCTGTTGGGAACGAAGGAAGTTCTGGATATCTCTTTTTTATTTCTTCGTACTTCTCTAATGTTATCATTGGATTTTGAAATGTACTTCCACAGGAACCATATTGTTTTACATCTGGTAATTTTGCTTTTCTAATATTACAGATTGCTTCAAAAAGATTTTGTAGGGTATATGGTTGTGTGTATTTAGTTTCTAATTCTTTTGTAATATCTCCATAGCAAAGGTATTTCTCGGGTATGGATTCGTTGTTGTATTTTTCTAGTTTGATAGTTATTGAAAGAATGATAGCCCTTCCTTTTAAATCATGTTTGAAAATACTATCCCTATATCCGAATTTACAATTTGTATTAGAAATGTTTTTTATCTGTCCATCCTCTATATCAAAATATTCAACGCTCTCTAATATATCCTTTATCTCTACACCATATGCTCCTACATTTTGTACAGGTGTAGCCCCTATATTGCCAGGTATGTAAGCCAGATTTTGCATACCAATCCAGTTGTTTTGAACTGTCCATTGAACAATCTTTTCAAAATTCTCTCCTGAGAAAAGTTTTAGACATACATACTCATCTGTTTCATCTACTATCTCTTTTCCTTTTATCTCTATCTTGAAGATATTCCCATCAAAGTCTCTTGTAAAAAGAATGTTTGAACCTCCACCAAGGATTAAAAACTTTTCTTTGAAAATACCATTTGAATATATCTTTTCAATATCTTCAATATTTTGTATTTCATACAAACATTGTACATTTACATCAACTCCGAAAGTATTAAATGATTTTAAAGATACATTCTTTCTTTTTATCATATCTTTATATTCTTCATTATTAATTCATTTGCATTAGTTTTGAAAACTCTTTTTAGCTCTTCAGCTTTTATATCTAATTTCTTTGCAACAAATTTTTCTAATTTGAGTACAAGTGCTTCTGGTGTTAGTTCTCCTTCTGGTAGTATCTCTGCTAAACCTAGATTTGCTAATACTTCAGCATTTTTCTGTTGCTCATTATGTGTAACCCATGGAATTGGGATGAAGATGGATGGAATTTGTAATACTCCCATTTCATATACGGTATTAGCACCTGCTCTTCCTACAAAATAGTCGATATTGTTTAGTAAATAACCAATGTCTTTGCTTGTAATATATGTTACTGGTAAAAATTGATCTCTAAGTGTTTCAGGTAACGATGCTTTAATATTTTCTAATATCTTACAATCATTAAACACCTTGTTCTCTCCTGTCTGTAATATAATTTGATATTTTTGTAATAGTTGTTTAAGCGCATCTCTAACAACTTCGTTTAAAAGATGAGAACCTAAGCCACCACCAGATATATATATGATTGGGAATTCAGATTGCTTTTCTTTCATCTTCTTAATTTCATCGATCAATCTCCCTTGCCCTTTTGTATTGAAAATTTCTGGTCTGACAAGATTTCCTGTAAGAATAGTTTTCTCTTTCTGAAAATATTCTCTTGATGAGTCAAAAGATATGAATATTTTTTCTGAAATCTTTCCAACTATTTTGTTTGTAAGCCCTACTGTCGCAGTTTGTTCATGTAAATATATCTTTGCTTTAAAAAGTTTTGCCACTAGGCATACATGTACGGTGACGAAACCTCCAGTTGATATAACTATGTCTGGTCTAAATTGTTTAATTATCTTGTGTGAATCCCAGAATCCAAGTATTGTTCTAAAGAGTAGCTTAATGGTATTGAAACTAAATGATCGCTGTAATTTCCCTGGCCTAATATATTCACAATGGAAATTTTTCCCTTTCATTAGTTTTTGTTCTAATGAATTTCCTACCTTCTCGCCTTCCATTCCTAAATCGCCTCCTACATAAAGGAAGTGCTCAGAGTCTAGCTCATACTTTTGTTCCAAGGTTGATATGATCGAAAGTGCTGCAGATATATGGCCTCCTGATCCACCACCGGTTACCAATATTCTCTTATTTAACTTTTGTAGCTTGTTGTCCATTGTTTGAGTATTTACTTATATTTAACAGTATACCAATTCCTATGAGTGAAACGATAGTGCTAGATCCCCCGTAGCTAACTAGAGGGATTGGCATTCCTGTTAATGGAATGATTCCGACGTTTGCAGCTATGTTTAAAAGTGTTTGCAATGTTAACCATATACTAATACCTGCAGCGAGCAATTTTCCTTGCTTGTCTGGTGCTCCCATTGCGACTTTAAGTCCTCTCCAAAGGAATACTAACCATGCCATGATAATTAATGTTCCACCAAGAAAACCTAGCTCTTCTAGTATTACAGCAAAGATGGAATCGGTGAATGCAGTATTTTCTACTAAGTATCCAAATCGTTGTCTTGATTGTCCAAAACCTTTTCCAAACATTCCACCAGATCCAATACCAATTAATATCTGTTGCATTTGATATCCACTCCCTTGAGGGTCTGCAACTTTACCAGTAAAGAGTAAGGACATGAAAGTAACAACCCTTTGTAATCTGTAAGGTTCTAATATTGCTGCTAGTGCAGCTATTGGTACTAGGATAAGGAGTACTGAGAGTGATGCAAGAGTATGTGTTTTATCCTCTCCAGCCATAATGAACATCAAGAAGCAGGTAATACACAAAATCATTGTAGTACCTAGGTCGGGTTCTAGAAGGATTAATACTGCAACTATGCCAAGTATTGCGAGGAACCCCAAAAGGTTCTTTATGAATCCTTCTCTCATAGCAGATTTGAAATCTTTGTATTTGTATTCTCGTTTTGATAGCCAACTTGCTAAATACATAATTAATGTTAATTTGGCAAATTCTGCAGGTTGTATTTTAGGTAATGACCCTATTGCAAACCATCTCTTAGATCCATTCATGGCTTCTCCAAGTACAAGTACAGCAGCTAGCAAGACGATTGTTATGACTAGTGCGGGAAAAGCGAGTTTCAAGATTTTTCTGTAATCCCAAAAATATACTAATACTGCAGGTATTATACCTATGATTAACCAAACTAGTTGTGATTTAAGAAAGTAGAATTGATCATTAAATACGGTATTGGCTTGGTACACACTTGCATCAAATATCATAATGGCTCCAAATATTGCCATTATTATTGCAAAGATTAAAATAATGGTATCTGGTTTATGCCCAGTTAATACCTTTTTTAATCTTCTTTTTTGAATATTATTTTGAGTGGACATAGTCTGACTATTAATATACTATAATTAATGTATGAATCAAAAGGTTAGACCAAAAGAGTTAGGATATCTTTTTGTAATAGGTGGTCCTGGAGGTAGTGGTAGCTCCACGATAGCTAGAATGCTGGCGGAACATTTTTCATTGAAGCGAATATATGGAGGCAATATCTTTAGAAATATTCTTGAAGAAAATGGGTATTTGGATAATGACAGGGCGTATTTTCAACAGAATAAAGAATTACTTGAGAAAACAGATAGACAAGTAGATGCTATTGTTATGCAGGAGATTGAGAAGCCGAATGTGTTAATAGAATCAAAAAATTTCGCTGCATTGGCAACTGAAAGAGGTCTTCCATGTACAGTAAAGATTTGGGTGGAAGCAAGTCTTCATGTTAGAGCTTTACGTGCTATGGAAAAGTATGGTTTCGAAAGGAACTTTAAGAATGTGTTTGTTTATTTAAAAATGAGATTTGATCTAGTTAAGAGATATCATTTGGATAAAGAGAGATACTATGCTTCATATGGTATTAAATATGGTGCTCCACAGGAGTACAATGATATTGTTATTGATTCTTCTCATATGAATGAGAAAGAGACTTTTGATTTAATTTTAAAATATATTGAAGATGGAGGATATCTTAAATCAAAATAATATTCCTCAACCTACTACTCCTGTTGTACCTGCAAGTGATAACAGTACCGTAAATACTGTTATGCCAAATAATAGTGATGATTATGTAGTTAAAGAACCTCCTCCACATGGTTTAGATAGTTCATGGAGAAGATGGAAGTGTTTAGCATGTGGTTATGTCTATGAGGGTTTGTTTAAGGGTAAGATGATTTGTCCTAAATGTGGAAATGATAATCCTGATAAGTTTGATGAAGCTGAGTAATAATCTGCCGGGAGAGGGAATCGAACCCTCACTCTATTTCTAGAACGGGATT
>CAZLLO010000010.1:0-23652 GCA_964560525.1 uncultured Candidatus Saccharibacteria bacterium
TTGTGCTACAATAAACTATGTATTACGGAATCCATGCATCCTCAGCAGGAGGGATAGAAAACACCATAAAATTGGCTCAGAAATATGGAGTCAATGCCATCCAGATAATGCCAACAATACCAATGAGATGGGCAACCAAACTCTTACCAGAAGAGATGATTTTGAACTTTGTTAATGAATTAGAGAAATCAGATGTAAAAAAGATACTCCTCCATGGAATATATCTTACCAATCTAGCCCGAGAAGACAAACAAATGTTCCATTTAGGAAAGATGGGATTGGTTGTTTACTTAGACTTTGCAGAAAGAGTAGCTAAGGAAATTAAAAAGAGAAATATCGATGCAGAAATATTAGGAGTATGTTTTCACCCTGGTGCGCAAAAAGAATTATCATATGAAGACAGTATGGAAAGAATCTCATATGGTATCCAGTGGGTGTTAGATGAAGTACCAGGAACACAGAAGCTTCTCATTGAAAGTACTGCAGGAACTGGTGGAACATTAGGAAAAAGTTTTACAGAGTTGGGAATATTAAGAAACAAAGGAAAAGACAAAGAAAGAGTAGGGTTTGTCATAGATACAGAGCATACATATGCCACAGGGTATGATTGGGTTAATAATCTTAAGGGAGTGATGGAAGATCTGGAGAGAGAAGTAGGCATTGAAAATATCAAAGCAATACATCTGAATGATTCTGCAGTAGAATTAGGTAGTAACAAGGATAGACATGCTAATCTTGGAGAAGGGAAGATAGGGAAGGAAGCTATTAAGAAAATTCTTCATGAATCAAAATTTAAGGAAATTTCATTCATAATGGAAACTCCAGGGTTGAAAGATGAAAAAACCACACTGAAAGAAGTGGAAACATTAAAAAATTTAATTAAATAATAAATATATGACAGCAAAAACAAAAGCGGTTCTAAGTAAAATCGTGAATAAAATGCCAGATTCTAAGGTATTATTAGCATTATCCTCTGCTATTATCTTAGGTTTGATTATGTATCTTGCTATATTACTTTTATCTCCTAGATAGTGTCACAGGTGAACCTTAATCCAAAACAAAAAGAAGCTGTAGAATATACAGATGGTGATTTGCTCATTATTGCTGGAGCTGGGACTGGAAAAACCGCAGTTATAACCCAACGCATACTATATCTAATCAAGAAAAAGAAAATAAATCCATCACAAATCTTAGCATTAACATTTACAGAAAAAGCAGCAGCCGAGATGCAAGAAAGAATAGATAAAGAGATGGAGTATGGTTACGAAGAACCATGGATCTCAACATTCCATTCTTTTTGCGACCGCATTTTAAAAGAGGATGGGTACAATATTGGCCTAGATGGAAATTACTCCCTCATGAGTACTGCCCAGTCATATATCTTTCTGCGTAAGTACTACCATGATCTTCCCTTAGATACTCTAAAACCAAAAGGAATGGCTACAAGGACCATAAACGATATCATAAAGTACTTCTCACGATTGCAAGATGAGGATATATCTCCAGAGGACTATCTCAAATTTGTAGAAACATTGCCTAAACATACAGATGCAGAAAAAGCAGAATATCAGAAGCATAAAGAGCTTGCAGATACATATAAAATGTATTCTGATCTGAAAATACAAGATTCTAAGGTTGATTTTGGTGACTTAATTATTCTTACTCTCAAGCTATTCAGAGAAAGGCCTAATATTTTAGAAAAATATCGAAAGAAGTTTAAATATATACTTGTTGATGAATTCCAAGATACTAACTATACACAGAATGTGTTGGTAAATATCCTTACTTTGGGACTAGAGAACAAAAAGAGTCAGAAGGAAGCGAAAAGGAGTCTCTTAACTGTGGTTGGAGATGATGATCAGGCAATATACAAATTTAGGGGAGCTGCAATTTCAAATATTATGCAGTTTAAGGAAACATATCCAGAAGCAAAAGAAGTAGTATTAACAGAAAATTACAGATCAAGACAGGAGATACTTGATGCTTCACATACACTAATTAGCAAGAACAATCCAAATAGGTTGGAGGTTGCAGAAAGAATAAATAAAAGATTAATTGCAAGAGCAGTATTTAGAAATGATGGCGCAGAAGCTGTTAATTTAATAGCTGCAAAGGATGAAACTTCTGAAGCAGAACAGGTTGCAGAAGAAATTGCTAAGCTTACAGGTTTTGGGGAGTATGCAAAGGATATTCAAGGAGTTGAGGTTTTTGATGAGAAAGGACAATCTTCTTTTGTGGAAAATTCAGAGGAGAAAAACAACTACAAATTCTCAGATGTTGCCATCTTAGTAAGAGCAAATGCTCATTCGGAAGCATTTGTACAAGCCTTGAGAAACAAAGGAATTCCATACAAACTTGGAGGCGCAAGGGGGTTGTATTTTAGGCCTGAGATTCAAAATCTAATAGCTTTTTTAAAGGTTCTCGTAGATTATGGCGACGAGATAGCTATGTACAAACTTCTTGCTATGTCAGTATGGAAGCTTTCTCCTAGGGAATATATGGATGTAAATAGATTGGCAAGAGAGGAAAGGTTAACTCTATTTGAAGAATTGGAAAAGCTTTGGAATGTAAAACTTGGGGAAGATTTGGAGAAGGAAAGTATAAAGGAGATAGAGAATCCATTAATAGAGAAGATATTCAATGCAGAAACAATTGCTTCTGTGTCTAATTTATTAATAATAATGCATGAAAGTATATTAAAGGTAAAAGATAGAAGACCTATTACAGAAATTTTGTATAGCTTCATAAAGTTGAGTGGTTACCTAGATTCTTTTGTAAGAGAGGAATCAGCAGATTCATTATTCGCTGTCTCAAATATTCAAAAATTCTTTGAATTAATTAAGAGGTATGAGAAAGATAATCCCGATACTAATATATATGAATATGTAGACTATATTAACTACTGTATCGAAATAGGAGAGTCTCCTATTGTCGACCAATCAGAATTGGAGGATTTTAATGCAGTAAATATCTTAACAGTACATGGCGCTAAGGGCTTAGAATTTCCAGTTGTATTCATGGTTAGCCTTGTTGCCCAACGTTTTCCTTCTAGAAATATGAATGATGCCATATCAATCCCAGAAGACTTAGTAAAAGAAATGTTGGACAAAAAAATGGGAGAAGCAGAATCTCATCTACAGGAAGAAAGACGTTTATTCTATGTAGGTTCCACTAGAGCAAAAGAAAAGCTTTTCCTCTGTGCAGCTAGCTTCTATGGAGATGCCAAAACGAAAAAGAAACCAAGTGTATTCTTACACGAAATTTTAGATAGAGATGTTTCAGATGAGTTTAATTTTGAAAAAGGAAAAGTAGGAATAGGGGACTTTGACGAGGCTGAGAGTACCAATATTGTTCCTAGAGAAGTAAAAATTGAGCTAATGAAGAACTTTAGCTATTCTCAGCTAGACACCTATGAATTATGCCCAAGGAAGTATGAGTATGCATATATTTTAAGAGTTCCACAGAAGCCAAACTCATCACTTTCTTTTGGAACGACAATTCACAATACTTTGAAAGAATTCTACACATTATTAAAAGGATCTAAGGAGGGAATACAAGGATTAGTAGGTACACCGACAATAGAAGATTTATTAAGATTATATGAAAAAAATTGGGTCAGATCAGGATATGATAATAGTCGACATGAACAAACCAGGAAAAAGCAGGGGGAGAAGGTCTTGAAAAACTACTTTGAAAAAATCTTCTCCGTTGACGAAACACCTCTCAATTTAGAAGAGGGCTTTGTAATGCATATGGGAGAGAGCACATTTGCTGGAAAGGTAGACAGGATAGATTTGGTAGAAGAAAAGAACGGTGTAAAAAATGTGTGTATTGTTGATTACAAAACAGGGAAGGTAAAAGACGCTAGTGATATTAAGAGTGATTTGCAATTACCACTGTATTCTATTTTCGTAGAGGAAAAATTTGGATACAAGGTTGTAGAGGCTAAATACATATTTGTTGAAGCTAGTGTAGAAGTATCTGTGGATATAGGGGAGAAGAGGAGGGAGAAATCGAAAGAAAGGTTGTATGAAATAATTGAAAAAATAAAAGGAAGAGATTTCAAAGCAACACCAGATATGTTTAAATGTAGCTATTGTGATTACAATAGTGTTTGTGAATTCGCCAAAATATAGGGGATTATAGTATAATAACGACATGAACGTAATAGAAAGTTTAAACAATTTAATAGTTCATAAGGCATATGCAGGAAGTTTAGGCAGTAGCTTGAACTCTGCATTCGAAGAAATGAAAAATGGTACTGTAACATCAGAGGGGGATCTTGTAAGTCTTATCGTGAGAGTTGCAGTTCCAGTCGCAGTTATTTGTGTTGTAGTTTTGGCTGTATATGGTGGTTATATGCTTATGACAAGCCAAGGGAACCCAGATAAGCTACAAGAGGGCAAACAGGTTATAACTAATGCGATTATTGGATTCTTGGTAATACTATTATGTGTTGCAATTTTGATGTTAATATCAAAAACTTTGAATTTAGGTATTTATAGCTAAATTAAATGTAGTAGAAACTATATATGACTAATATAAGTATCATGTCTCCTATTCAAAACTGGTTTGCTTATGGGAGCTTAGAGGGAATTGCAAATGGAAAACTTACAGATGCAATTAATTACTTTGTTGGGTTCTCAGCATTGGTTGCTGTTGTTATGATTATTGTCTCAGGGTATATGTTTATGACGGCGGCTGGAGATTCTGAGAAAATAGAAAAAGCGACTAAAACTATAACGGCGGCAGTGATTGGAATGGTAATCGTCTTTATTGCTAGAATACTAGTGGTATTTATTGTTGAGCGAATTGCGGAAGGCTCTGCAGGTTAAGATATTGCATATTGGGGATATTATTTATATAATTAGCAAATAATTAATATATATTTATTGTTTACATTATGAAAGCACCAAAAATATTAGCAACAGTTTCTTCTATTGCTTCTGGTCTGTTCTTAACATCTTCCGCATATGCAGCTAATAATGCGGATCCTCTAGGTTTTATAACTGGAATTCAGACTTCAGACCAAAAATTAATGCCATTGGCAACAAACTTGATTAACTGGGCTGTTGGTCTTGCAGCTTTAGTTTGTGTAGTTATATTGATAGCAAGTGGCTACAAATATATAACTGCAGCAGGAGATGAAGCTAAAGTAGAGAGTGCAACTAAAACTTTGACATTTGCAATAATAGGATTAGTAGTTTGTTTCATTGCAGTGATCTTAGTAAAGTTTGTACTAAGCAAAATTCTTGGAACATCTGATTAGAAGTTAATCTCTTCTTATATCTTTTATGATTTTTGATTTAAGTACTATAACTAGTACTGCCTATGGCGACATATCTAGCTTTTTATTGGCTATGATAAATTTTGCAATAGGGGCGTCTGCTTTGATAGCAGTTGTGTCAGTTATTCTTTCTGGTTTTAGATATATGTTATCTTTTGGTGATGACAAGAAAATTAAAATTGCAAATAGGTCTTTAATATTTTCAATTATTGGGTTAGTGCTTGTATTTATATCTCCAACAGTTATAGAATTTGTTATAACTCAATTATTAAATGTAAAATGAAAAATTTAAACAAGATACTTCTTAGCGGTCTTTCATTGTTTTTAGCAACACCAGTATTTGCAACAGGAGATGTTAGTGCTTGCTTAGGAGATGATTGCCCTAAACAGTTGACAGAATTAGGTGCAATTCTTGATAAGGTTATGAATCTTCTTTTTCCCTTTGCAGGTATAGTTTGTGTTATCTTCATCATCATTGGCGGGTATATGTGGCTTACATCAGCAGGGGATCCAGCCAAGATTCAACAGGCTCAGGGTACTTTAACATGGGCCATTATTGGTCTTGTGTTTGTACTTATAGCAGTAGCTATCATAAAAGTAATTACAACCTTTGTAGTTACATAACTTCCTTATACTGAGAATAGTGTATAATTGGGTATGCTTAAAAAGCCCCAAACTTTCTTACAACTAGTATTAGCTATATTCATAGGTATTTATGCTTTTACTTTGGTTACTAGCCCTGCATACTGTGTGGATACTTCGGATCTAGAGGACCAAATTGACCAAACGAATCAACAAATAACAGAGAAAAAAGGTGTGCTTGCTAGTATTGAAAAAAGAATTAGTGAGATTAGTAATAGTAACTATACTGTAAGCCAGAAGATCTCTCTAATAAATGAGGAGATTACAAAATTAAATGCGAGTATAACCTCTAATGAAAAAGCGCTGAATACAAAGATTAAAGAGATAGAGGATAAACAGGCCCTTTTGGAGCTAAAAAAGAAGAATTTAGATTCATTATCTAGCGAACTATATATTCAATCACGTTTTAGAATATCAACATTCTTTCTTTCTGATCAAAAATGGGATGAGATGGTTAAGGATTTCTTTGTAAAAAAGAGTGCTATTGGTTTGCTTAAGGATGAGGTAGAACAGATTAATGGAGAATTTAGTAGTCTAACAGAGAGTAAAGTACAGTTGGAGAGCCAGAAAATAGATCTTGAGGAAGAAAAACAGGGGCTAGCAGATTCCTACGATCTTCTAGCACAGGAAAAATCAAAACTACAAGCAGAATTAAATAGCCAATATGCAATCAAGAGTTCTATCAGTCAACAGATTGGCAATTTAAAAAAACAGCTATCAAGTATTCAATTAAGCCTCTATTTGGCAAGGCAGGGAAGTACAATTATTGATTCAAATTCTGTCCCATCATCGGGAGAGTATATAACAACATTAGCTGGATTCAGAGAAAAGGCGAGTACAGGAACATTTGCAGTTTTTTCATTTGGAGCGTGGACACACCGAAATGGAATGAGTCAATGGGGGGCTAAAGCACGAGCAGATGCAGGACAAACATATGAAACGATATTAAGTGCATATTATCCTCAAATTACTCTGAATAAGACTTATTCCGAACCAGCCACAATAAAAGTGAAAGGAACCGGGGATAGTTGCACTTGTCAAAAAAGAGATTCAAGCGGGAAGTGCGTATCCTACACTAGAAGTTATGATGAAACGATACCATTTTCAACATATATGAAAGGTATTTATGAAATGCCTCCAAGTTGGAATATAGAAGCTGTAAAGGCACAAGCAGTAGCTAGTAGATCGTATGCAATTGCTCAAATAAAGGCGAAAGGTTATGTAGCTCCTAATCAAGGAGACCAAGTATACAAAGATTGCGAAAATATTAAAGCTTGGAGAACAGCAGTAAACTCTACTCAAGGACAGGTTCTTACCGTTAGTGGAAAAGCTTACTCTGCACAATTCTCTGCAGTTGCTGGGGGGTATTTAAACACATCTAAGTGGGATACAACGGACAAAAGCGGCAATGGAAATTGGTGGGAAAGGGCATGGGAGCAGAAATCAAATGTAAGTTGGTTCTACAAGACTTGGTACAGAGATGAAAATAACGATTCTACTTGTAATAGAAACCCATGGGTTACACAGGAGGAAATGGCTGATTTGGTAAATACAGCTTCTTACTTGGCAAAGCTCTTAAAGAGTGGGGGGTCTGATACTAGAATTGTTCCAATCGCTGATGCCTGTCATTCTTCTGGGAACCCTTATTCTTACACCAAGATGAGAAATCTTTCTGATTCGAAAGCAACTAAAGTTTTCACGGCTGTGACTGTTAATTCTGGGGGTACGACTCAATATATTAAATTCACTACAGATGCAGGAGATATTACAATCAATGGAGATGTCTTCAAAATGGCCTACAATTTGAGAGCTCCAGGCCATTTGCATATTCCTCAAAATAGTTTCGTACATATTAAGATAGAGATGAAATAATCTTGTTATAATCATCATCCTATGATATCTTTATACATCAACATATGAACAATACGCCAGACAAAAACAAAATTCCACAGAGATTTATGAATTTGAAAAAATCTTTTGTGGAGAATATTTCTTTACATAATGATCATTCATTTATGTCTTTTCCAAAGGAGTTGAATTTTCATGGTAAAGAACAAGGAGAAGAGGTTGTATTAATTATTCGTTCTCATTGGATAGTGTACTTACCAGAGGCGTTAGTTACACTATTAGCATGGATTTTACCATGGTTGTTGTTAGCTCTCATTCCAAACCTTTCTAAAAATATCCCGATTTTCGTTTCTATATTAATAACTGCATTTGTATTAGGTACGAGCCTTTTAATAAATGCAATTGTTAGATGGTTTTACAATGTAAGCATCATCACAGATCAAAGAGTAATAGATTTGGATTTTCCTAATGTAATGGAACATTCAATGTCTGAAGCACAGTTGGAAAAAGTAGAAGATATTACACATAAACAAATAGGGGCTGCAGGCAGTCTCTTTGATTTCGGAACAGTATATATCCAGACAGCAGGTTCTTCTCAAAATATTGAATTTCAAAATGTACCAAGACCAAGAGATGTACAAGATATATTAGTAGACCTTTTAGAATCTAAACAGAAAGGAGAAATATAATGAGCCAAGATATTCTTGATATATTAAGTGGACTAGGAGGCAAGACATCAAACCGTGTAAATCTTAATTTCTCTGCATTCCTCAAGATTCCACTAGTAGCAATCCTTTTTGTGAATATTCTTTACGCAGCTTTGCTATTCTTAAGAACTAAAATCTTGGCAGATACTTTCCAATCTTCACAAACAGGCTTAATAAAAGCGGTTGTTTCAATATATCTAGTAATCACCATCATAGGGAGTATCCTCGCAGTACTATTTCTTTTAGTAGGATAATTATGAAAATTACTGCTCGACAGTTTGTTTCTAACAACAAGGATAAAGGTACGTTTGCTACCGTTTTTAAACATTTCGCAGAAAATTCAGAAAACAAAACTAATAAAGAGGGTGACTTGTATTGCCTTGTTTCAATTTCGGGGAGCGAAAATCTTCCTGCAGAAAGGGTGAGCAAATTCGTATGGGATGGTATCCTTGATGGGTATCTCTATTCTTCCAGTAAATCAACAAATGACTCTCTGAAGGATGCAATTACCGAGGGGGTGAGGAAATTGAAAGATCTGATGAAGAATGATAAATCATTAGAAGAGTTGGGTGTAAATGTTGACTTTGTTTTAGTAGCACAAAAAAAGGAAGGGATATATATCGGGAATCTAGGAGAGAACGAGATCTTTGTATTTAAGGAGGGCAAGTTTGTAAATATATCCGAAATATTGGGAAAAAGTAAGGCAAGTACCGCAGGAATAGCTTTGGTAAATGATGATATCCTAATGGTTTCTACAAAGGGACTAATAACTAGCAAGGTCGTAAAAGAAGAGGAAAACGCTCAAAATGTACTGGAGCAACTTAGAACACTAGGAAGACAATTAGAGGATACCAATGGATTGATATATTTTTCATACGAACAAGAGTCAAAACCTCAAACTAAAGAGCCAGAGATCAAATCAAGACCTACACCAACAATTTCTAAGCTTAAAAAACCAATAGGAGAGAAGATCTCCTTACCAAGAGTAAATATTAAAATACCAAAGATAGAGATAGAGAACGAAAAGGTTAAGGAATACTGGTTAAAGATTAAGAAAGTTTTAGTAAGTATAAAGAGATTTCTCGTAAAGATATGGATGATTATCTCAAAGAAGATGAGCTTATGGGGGAGCATTCTCTGGGGAAAACTAAATGAATACCT
This sequence comes from uncultured Candidatus Saccharibacteria bacterium, assembly GCA_964560525.1. Lineage (GTDB taxonomy): Bacteria > Patescibacteriota > Dojkabacteria > SC72 > SC72 > UBA12078. The sequence goes on from CAZLLO010000010.1 coordinate 9,646, forward strand.
AGGAAAGAAGAAATGGTTTAAGAAACTTGGTTCTAGAGTATCAGAAGTAAGACTTAATAGACCGAACTTCTCTCCTAAAGGTATGCGAATTGACGGCTACAGGACAAAGGATTTAAGGACAAAGAGAATTAAACAGGTTGTATTTGTGATTGCCATTATAGTTCTTCTGGCCTTAGGCATAAATCTATCAATAAAAGCAAAGAAAGCGGGTGATATACATAAACAGGCTAGTGCAATCTTTACAGATGTAGAAGGATTAGTAAAAAAGGCTGAGAACTCTTCAACCTCTGATGAAAGCACAACAGAAACTGTTGTATTTCAAGCAAAAAGTAGGCTAGGGGAACTTAACGAAAGCTTAAATGAAAAAGATAGATTGAGAAAGAGTGAATTTGAAGGAAGAATTCTTGCAGTTGAAGATTTTATGTACAACCGGGTAGGGCTTTCAGACAATGAGGGGAAAATATCTACCTTTGTTGATGCTAGACTAACCTTTGGAGAAGGGTCTGATCCTACAGATTTAGAAATATATACAGACAGCTCTTCTAACCAGTATCTTTTGGTGACAGATAAGGGATTGGGATCTGTGTTTAGAGTAGCATTGTATGACAAGGCACTCACTAAAGTTTTAGATACAGATAATCTCATAAAAAGCCCTATGTATCTATCTATGGGTAATACAGGAGCTTTTGTATATGATACTAAAACTGGGGTTGTAAAAGCGTCATTTGATAAAAATAAGAATTTTGGGAAGTTTGAAGTACTTTCTGGGTTAGGAGCAACTGATATAAAAAGTAAGAATATCTCAGAATTAATAGTTTTAACGTCATCAGATAATGTATATCTTCTATCAAAAGATGATCAATCTCTAATGAAATCTGTATTCTCCGAAGATAATAAATATGGATTGCTGTACAAATATCTTAGCAATGTTAATTTTGCGAATGCAACAGATGTTTTAGCTGATTTAAGTGTATACGTACTAACCCCTGGAGATGATGGCATAATTAGGTATAGCTATAGCTATGTAGAGAAAATACAAAAGGAAAACCCTTTGAGTATCAGTGGTGTCGATGGAGGGCTAGGGAATGTAACCAAGGGTTTTACTAAGTCTAGCCTAGATTATGGTTTGTATGTATTTGATGCTAGAAACAAAAGACTAATGAAATTTGAAAAGCCGCAGGAAAGTAGTAAGAATCCGCTTCATCCAAACGAAATATTACTTAAAAAGCAGTATGTTTATAGGGGTACTAAATCTGGGATTTGGGATAATATTAAGGATATTGTTGTAGATTCCCAAGAATCAACGATGTATATACTAGATGGCACAGTTATTTGGAAGCTAGTGCTATAATATCGCTATGAAAATTGTTAATAAAAAAGCATCTTTTGACTATGAAATAATAGAATCTCTTGAGGTAGGGATTGTTTTAACTGGTGCAGAAGTGAAAAGCATAAGAGATGGAAGAATAAACCTAGGAGATTCATATGTAAAAGTTATAAATAACGAACTATGGCTTGTAAATGCAGATATCCCTAGGTATAAGTTTGCCACAGATAAAAATTATGATTCTGCAAGATCTAGAAAGCTCTTAATAAACCGTTCACAATTACTTAGACTCCAGGCAAAGATGAAACAGGGGAACTTAACGCTTATCCCACTTAGTGTGTATACTGTAAGAACTTTGATAAAATTAGAGGTGGCTTTGGCAAAAGGTAGGAAATATCATGAAAAACGAGATCGTGAAAGAGAGCGAGATCTGGATAGGGATCTTCTCTATGAAAACAGAAAATATGTGATATAATATGTTATAGGACTATAACAATTATGGAAGCAGTAAGAGTAGAAACACAACCAATAAGCAATGTAGTAGAGACACCACAGGTACCTGAATCTGTTGTTCCTGCTACTTCAGTAATAGAAACCTCTGTAGATACAACTCTTCCAGGAAATACAATAACTCAACCCAATGAAGTAGCTGCAGTACCAGTTGTTAAAGAAGAGCCTATTGTAACGACATCAATCTTAGGATATGCTCCAACAGAGAAATTAGAAGAAGGAAAGGTCTTAACTACTGGAGAATTTGCTGCTGCATTAGCAGCTCAGAAAGCTAGTGGTACAAACATAGATGACCTCCCATTGGCTGTCTAGTCCCTCTTTGATATATATATTCCCGTGTGATATTCTTTAAGCATAAGATTGCCTATGCCCATTATGGATTCTAATGAATTCACATACTCACAAGTAGTTGGTCCAGTTGCTCAAGAGGAAACCAAGGTTGAAACGGGTTCTAATGTTACATACCCCAAAGATACATACACCGATCTCTATGGAACTAAAGAAATAAATATCCCATGGGGATGGATTAGCTTTGCAGTCGTACTTATTGGTATCATTGTGGTTGGTTTCTTTTGGATTAAGAAGAAACTCATCAGTAAAGATAGGAATGCTAAATCTAACGATGGTGTCCTTATGGAAGTCAGGGTACCAAGAGATAATGAGACGGAAATAGGTGTAGCAGAACAGATGTTTGCTAATCTCTATGGTATTGGTGGAAAAGGAGATGGATTAGCTGAATATTTCACAGTAACAAATGCTGTGAGTTTTGAGATTATTGGTCTTCCAGGAGAGATTCGTTTCTTCGTACACTGTCCTAAGAAATTAGCTGATTTAGTTGAAAAACAAATACTTGGATCATACCAAGATGCGGATGTGAGCATAGTCAGCGAATACAATATCTTTGCGCCCAAATCCGAGATCGCATATTCCAGGTTAGTATTGGATGATGATCCATACTGTCCATTACGTATTGCAGAGAACTTCACAGGAGATCCACTGGCGAATGTCTTAAGTACATTAAGCAAAATGTCCGAAAACGAAGGTGCATTAGTACAACTTATTGTTGCACCTACAAATTCTACATGGCAAAAGAATGGTTCTAAATTTGTACAAAAGGTAGAAAACAACAACTCTGATCCAGAGAAGAAAAAAATAAATGTATCTCAGGAGAAACTTCAGGGTATTAGTAAGAAAGTTTCTAAGCCAGGTTTGATGGCGGAAATAAGAATTATCACAAGTGGTCCAGATCAAGGTATTGCGAAAATGCACCTGGATAATATCATTGGAGCTTTTGACCAATATAATAATCCAGGGATAAATAAGCTAAAAAAGGTTAAGATAAAGAAAGCGGGGGAGAAGCAATTTCTTCTAGATGTCATATATAGAAGAACACCAGAATTCAAAGATTCAGTGTTTAATTTAGAGGAATTAGCAGCACTTTATCATTTTCCTAACAAAAATGTTACAACACCTAATATTCATTGGCTGTTAGCAAGAGAATTCATAGCAGACAACTCCATTAGCTCAGATATAAAATCTAAAGATACTATTTGGGTTGGAAACAATATCTTTAGAGGAAAGAAAAAGGTAATTTGCTTTCAAAGGGATGATAGGAGAAGACACTCATATATATTGGGACAAACAGGTACAGGTAAATCATGGCTAATGAAGAGGATGATATTGCAAGATATATATAATGGAGATGGTGTTTGCTTCATTGATCCTCACGGCCAAACAGCAGAAGATATTTTAGATTTAATTCCACCTGAGAGGGCAGAAGATGTCATATATTTTGATGCTGGTGATTTTGAAAGGCCATTTGGTCTTAATATAATGGAATTCTACAATGAACAGCATAAGCACCAAATAGTAAATAGCTTCATTGCTTTGCTCATAAGGCTATTCGACCCACACAATCAAGGATATGTTGGCCCAGCTATGCAGCAGGCTGTTAGAAACTCTATGCTGACAGCTATGTCCAAGGAGGGATCTACCTTAATAGAGGTCGTTAGAATGCTTCAGGATGAAGAGTGGGTAATGAGCTATTGGTTACCACTCGTGCAGGATGAATTAGTAAGAAGATACTGGACAGATCAGGTCGCAAAGACAGATAAAAAGACAAAGTCAGAATCTTTGACATATTTCATATCAAAATTTGATAAATTTACAACTAACTTAGCAGTAAGAAATATCATTGGTCAATCAAAGTCATCCTTTGATTTCAGAGATGTAATGGATAACCAAAAGATATTAATTATTAATCTTTCAAAAGGTTCGTTAGGGGATGATAATATGTCCTTTATTGGTTTACTCTTAGTTCAGAAGATGTTAGCTGCTGCTTTGAGTAGGGAGAATATCCCTGAGAAAGAAAGAAAAGATTTCTTCTTCTACGCAGATGAGTTCCAGAACTTTGCAACAGAAGAATTCTCTTCGATATTATCTGAAGCTAGAAAGTATCGATTGGATCTAACGATAGCACATCAATATATTGGACAGTTACCAGAAGATATTAGGAATGCTGTATTTGGTAATGTTGGTTCCTTATTTATAGCTAGATGTAGTGCTGAGGATGCGAAATTCTTGGAAACACAGTTTGAGCCATATATTAAGGCAAGTGATATGGTTAACCAAGGTGCAAGCCACTGGTATACGAAATTATTAAATAATGGTATGTATCCTGCTCCGTTTTCTTTGGATTCTTCCTATGGTTCTAAATTCCCAGATAGTGGATTTAATTTACCAGAGCACAAAGAAGTGTCTGATATTATTAAGAAATACTCTAGAGCTAAGTATGGTAGGGATGTGGCTGTAATTAATGAGGATATTAGGGTTAGATCACAGCTAGATAGAAAACCAGAACCTGCACCTACGAATTCACCTTTTCCACCAATGGGATTCTAGATATGGCTTGAGAGGAAATTCAAAAGTGTAATTGCAGATCGTTCCTCAGAGATTTTTCCATTCATACACATTTCTGAAGCTTCATTGAATGATACCCACATTTTCTCAATTTGTTCTCCCTCGTCTGGATTATTTTCTACTTGCTCAGTGAAGTCATTGGTAGTGTAGTAGTATAGGTCCCATTCAACTGTAGCTCCACAAGTAGATTTCTTAAATAGGGTCATAGATTTAACATCTAATCCTAACTCTTCTTTTGCTTCTCTTTTCACAGCTTCTTCCACTGCGTCATTTAATTTTGTGCCATCTTCACGAATAGGGAGGTACTCTTCTAATTTGTCTACAACCTTACCACCGGCCAATCTGTAATCCCAATCATTTAATTCATAGCGAAATTCTTTGGTTAGTAATACTTGATTGTCTTTGTATGCTATTATTCTTACGCCAGGTGATCTTACTGCTTTTTCAAATTTTATTAATTTACCATTTATCTCCTTCTCTTCGAGTTCTACTCCAATGATTCTACCTTTGTAATCAAATATTTTTGACATACAAGTATTTAAAAATGTTATTGAAATATTATATCATTTGTTATTGTATCTTCTAAAATAGCGGTTATTTTGATAGAATAGGCTACTTTATGTGGGAGTATAGCTCAGTTGGCAGAGCGCGGTTCTTATAAAGCCGTGGTCGATGGTCCGATTCCATCTACTCCCATATTCTTATTTCCGATGGATACGTTAATAAAAGGCTTATTTTTAAGCGATATACTTATTTAATAGGGGAATTATAACTCCTTAAGATTCTTTTGCTCTTCCTTTTGCATCTTAACAAGGTTAAGATACTTCTCAGTAGTAGAAAGTCTCTTGTGTCCAACTAACTTGGAAACAGTAACAAGACTTACACCATTAGCTAAATGATGAGCAATAAATGTATTTCTCAAATCGTTAACCTTAGCATTCTTAATACCACCTCTTTCAAATGCCTTATCTATAGCTGTTCTAATATTTCTTACTAACAATGGTCTACCATTCTTAGTAACAAATAATGTGTCATCTTCTGTCTCAGGCCTAACTTCTAAATATTCATCAATAGCTTTCTTAGCTGACTTATTTAGAGGAACCTTTCTGAATGGATGGCTACCAGCAGCTTTAATATACAAGTAATCAATCTTACCATCTTTAGATTTTCTAATATCTTCCAAGGCTAATGCAGCTAATTCACCAATTCTAATACCAGTTTGAAGTAATACTTCAACGATAGAGTAGAGTCTAACATCTATTCTACTAACATCTCTTAATGCTCTGTATTCCATCTCTGTTAATACTCTTGGTGGTTTAGTTTCAAACTTTGGATGTGCTAATTTCTCAGAAGGATTATCGGATATGATTGCATTATCCATTAGATATCGGTAGAAAGTTCTTGTACTATTTATCTTTCTTGAAATACTTTTAGGTGTGTAATTGTTATCTTGCAAATACTGTTTGTATTTCTCTAGATCCTCAATGGAAGTATCTTGAATGGTTGCACAACCCTCTTTAGAAAAGAAGTTTAACAACTGTTCAATATCTTTGGCATAAGCTATAACAGTGGCTTCAGATCTACCTTTAGATCTCAAATCACCTATAAACTTATTTCTTTTTTCCTCAAAATTTGGATTATTTATTGCTCCCACCGTGTTAAACCTTTAATTTATTAATAGCCTTTATGTCTATAGGAAAATTATATCATTACTATAGCAGAAGAGCAATAATATATGTATATGGGTTCTTTCTCTCGTATTTAGTGAATATACCTAGAAAAGTCTTGTGGAACAGAGTATTTTACCAATCTTTCTTAATCTCTTCTACTACCATATAATATTTGTATGGATAAGGTATCATACAGACCCAATAATTTACCACAGAGAGTAGTTAAAAAAACGGTATTACCAAACGTATTTGGGAATATTTTTGTAAAACTTATCTTTGTAGGTATATCTGTCTTTCTTTTGTACAATGTAGGACACTCAATATATATAACTGTGTTAAAGGTAAATATTCTTAAAGAAGCAAGAACAGAAGTAGAAAAATTAAGAGTTACGAACTTAGAATTGGATACTGAATTACAAAATATGCAAACACCTGAATATATAGAGATAGAGGCTAGAGATAGGTTAAATTTCTCAGGAAAGAAGGATGTTGTTTTTGTAATACCAGATACTTTAATGAGTTCTGCCAAGGAAAGATTGGATAGAATATTAGATACTACGAGTACTGTAGATAAGAAGACGGTTATGGAACAGTGGAAGGAGTTTATACTAAGAGGGGTTTAATTTGTATTATTAGTGATATCTATTGTATAATCCCATTGCTATCGCGGGGTAGAGCAGTGGCAGCTCGTCAGGCTCATAACCTGAAAGTCGTTGGTTCGAGTCCAACCCCCGCAACCATTTCAAATATCTTTGTCTTTTGTAGTCTTGGATTTAGGAATCTTTTGTGCTAGAATTACCCCAGAAACGACTCTAATACAGCATTTCCGAATAATATGTTAAATATACTAATATGCCATTAACAAATCAACCAGTTAAAGGAATGTACATTATAGAAGAGGGTAGAATCTACTATATATTAGACAGACAATTAAAAACACAAGGAAGACAGGGTGGATTAATAATCATGAGATTACAGTCTATGGAAACTGGTAATCAAATTACTAAGACTATTAAATCTGGTGCCAAGGTAGAGCATATTGAACCTGAGACTAAGGAGATGCAATATTTGTATTCTGATGGTGCTGGTTCTTACTTTATGGATTCTGAGACCTACGAAACAATGTGTATTCCTAAGGATGTCATAGGTAATTATGTTAATTTCCTTAAAGAGGGAATGATTACATTGATCCTAATGTATGAGGGTAAGATACTAAGTATTAAGGAGAATCCAAATGTTGTACTTAAGGTTATAGAGGCTGCTGATGCTGTTAAAGGTAATACTGCAAATAGTGCTACCAAATTAGCAAAGGTTGAGACAGGTTTTGAACTTCAGGTTCCTATGTTTATTAAAGTAGGTGATGAGATTAAGATAAGTACAGATACTGGTAGTTATTCAGGTAAATCTAATTAGTTTTTGATATAATTTAGAACTTCGGTGGAATAGCTCAGAAGGTTAGAGCATGGGATTCATAAACCCAAGGTCGGTGGTTCGATTCCACCTTCCACCATATTTATTCCTCTGTTACCCTGTAGTATAATGAGCCAAGATACATTAGTATCGATTAGCTCGTTTTATTTCAAAAAATTCTTTCATGAGAGGTGGCATATGTATTATAAGTTTCTATCTGAGTGTTTAAGAATCCCTGCTGATCTTGCAGTTAAGGCTTTTCTGGGATGCTTAGAACCAATAGGGGTTCCAGAAGGTCAATATTCTGCAGGAAAAATTCGTTATGAGATCCAGGGAAAGATGGGAACGTATGAGATTCTATTTATGTACCCAATCGCTTGGGATACGACCCTACTTGAACAGCTCAAGGCCCAAAGGACACTTCAACGTTTTTATGAAAAGAGAGGGGAAGAACCACCATTTTTACACCCTTCCGCTGTCGGGTTTGTAACGAAACTTCTTCAAATCTGGAATATTCTCATATGCTTCCGGTATGAACCATTTGAAAAAGGGCTCGTAGATAAGGATCTGCTCAACGAAATGCTTGACATTCTCGTTGAGAAATTCAAAAGTAATTTGAAATAGAAATGAGCTAAACCTACGGGTATCCGTAATTGTAATTTGGATACCCGTGGGTTTAAGCTATAAATGAGTTAAGAATAGGTTGTTTATTTACTTTCAGGCTTATAGTATAATCGTTTTTGATATTAAATATATCATTTTGCTCGTTTTTAACCATCAAATAATTGATGGCTCATATTCATTCAGGAGGGTACGATGGATTTTGATGAAGTTGTAGATGGCATTGTTGAAAAAGCCGAAAAGGCTACCACGTATCGTGGGGTTGTTGCCGTAGCTCGTCTTGAGGACAAGAAATTGAAAGTTGTGTGTATACCAATAAATCAAAATGCAAAATTCCGCAACGAAAAGAAACTCCGAAAGGATAATGCTGGAATACTTAACCGCGATTTGTTGGAGAAGGATTACACATTTCTTGCTATGGACGATGTGGCAAACACGTTAGCACAGCTTTTGTATGACATTAATCATCACAACGACGAAGTAGAAGAAGATTGTGACGATGCGGATTTGTCTCTGGCAAGTGAAGTAGCTTCTTGTGGCTATGTCGTTGATTCTTGCACAGCCGCAAGTGTTTTTGTTAGCCCTCTTAACCAGAAGTTTGCAAATCAGCTAATCAAAAAAATGTTGAAATGAACTATGAACAAAACGAGCAGCCGACAGGTGTATGTATTTGTACACCTGTCGTATGTTCTAAACATAAGTGATATTTCCTTTAGAATAATTACCCCTTTTGATATAATCAATACATATTAGGAATCAAAGTCCCAGATATATATACATATCTTAAATATTCCCAATCTAAATTAGATAAATAACATCAAAATGGATAATCAAGAACCAAAAAAGAAAGTTGCAGACATTAGAAAAATGCCTACAGTAAAAAGGATAAACATACCAAGCATCATAGTATCGTTGGTATTAACAGGACTCTTACTTACAGGATTCTTCCTAATCAGGAATATGAACTCTAAGGGAACAGAAGTATCCATAAGTCAGATAGTAACAGATATAGCAGACAAGAAATATGAAAGAATTGTCCTTCAAGATGACAAGGTAACGTTAGAGGAAAAGGATGGAAACAACATCGTAAAAAAATATGCATTACTTGCTCAAGGAACTGACTTCTATCAATTACTCTCTGATGCTGGGATTAATGTAAAAGATATGACCAATGACTTCTACCAACCTGCAGTAGGGATATCATTTAGTGACATCATAAGTATTGTGTTTTTGGTAGTAGGAGGAATCCTGGTCTTCATTATGGTTAAGAATATGCAGGCCTCTGGAGGTAAGATTATGGACTTCGGAGAGAGTAAGGCTAAACTTCTTTTTGGTAAGAAAACAGGAATATCCTTTGGTGATGTAGCAGGTATCGAAGAAGTAAAAGAAGAATTAACAGAAATTGTTGATTTCTTAAAAAATCCTAAGAAATATCTAGCTGCAGGTGCAAGAATTCCTAAAGGAGTATTACTTGCAGGTGCTCCAGGTACAGGAAAAACACTTTTAGCGAAAGCAGTTGCAGGTGAGGCAGGTGTACCATTCTTCCATACCTCAGGGTCAGAATTTGAAGAAATGTTAGTAGGAGCAGGAGCTTCAAGAGTTAGAGATCTTTTCAAGAAAGCTAAAAATGTAGCCCCATGTATCATATTCATTGATGAAATCGATGCAGTAGCTAAGAAAAGAGGTACAGTCTTACACTCTGGTGCAGGTGAGCAAACATTGAATCAAATTTTAGTAGAAATGGATGGTTTAGAAGAGAGAGAAAATGTAATTGTACTTGCGGCAACTAATAGACCAGATGTATTGGATCCTGCAATTCTAAGACCAGGCAGATTTGACCGAATGGTTGTTGTACAGATGCCAGATATGAAGGGTAGAAAAGCAATTCTTGAGGTACATGCTAAGAACAAAAAGTTTGAAAATATTGAAGACCTTGAGGTACTTGCAAAGAAAACAGTTGGATATTCAGGTGCAGATTTAGAAAATCTTTTAAACGAAGCTGCTATCATGGCTGCCAAAGAAGACAGAAAGAAAATTAGCCATGAGGATCTAATGGAATCATACTTAAAAGTTAAGCTTGGAAGGAAGAAAAAGAATGAAAAAGATGATGAGGAGATAAGGAAAACAGCTTACCATGAAGCTGGACATGCTATTGTTGCAAAGTTTACAGAAGGTTCTGATCCAGTAGAGCAGGTATCCATAATCTCACGAGGGATGTCCGGTGGTGTGACAGTATATCTACCAGAAAAAGATAGAGTATTTCTACATAAAAAGCAGATGCTGGCTTGGTTAAGAACAGGTGTGGCAGGTAGGGCAGCTGAGGAGATTTTCTTAGGCGATATTTCTTCTGGAGCATCAAATGATATTGAGCAGGTAACAGAAACTGCAAAGAGTATGGTTATGGAATTAGGTATGAGTGAGAAATTGGGATTAATTAAATATGGTGATAGGGAAGAAACAAAGAATTTAGGATATTCATATGGTGGAGGCAAGGACTATAGCGAAAAGACAGCCCAAATTATTGATGAAGAAATTAAGAGGCTTACTGATGAAGCATATGAATATGCTAAGAAACTCTTAAAAGAGAAACGTGCATATGTTGAGAAGTTAGTAGCTTTCTTGCTTGAAAAAGAAGTTATTACAGGTGAGGAGTTTGAAGCACTTTTTGTTAAGTAGTAGAATTTTGATATATGAATATACAAAGAACGTCGAAGGATATATTCCTAGCCATAGATGCTAATGCCATTGTACATAGGGCTTTTCATGCATACCCTTCTAATCTTCAGACTGAAGATGGAGTTCAAGTAAATGCGGTATATGGCTTTACTGTTATGCTCTTGGAAGCATTAAAACAATTCCATCCAGAATATGTGGTTTGTGCATTTGATACAAAAGCTCCGACATTTAGGCACATTGAATTTGCAGAATACAAAGGAACTCGAAAACCCACAGACCAATCACTCTTAGATCAATTTCCATTAGTAGAAGAAGTCCTTAAGGCATTCAATATCCCAATCATAAAGCAGGAAGGATTTGAAGCAGACGATATTCTCGGAACAATATCTAAGATGGTAGATAGTGGGAAGTGGAATAACGAGAATTTGGATTTTTACATTTTGAGTGGAGACAGAGACCTTCTTCAATTGGTAAAAAATGATATCCGTGTATGTTTACCATCTGGGAATTTCAAAAATTTAGTACTGTATGACACTGAAGAGGTATTTAAATATATGGGAGTATATCCATATCAAATAGTAGACTACAAAGCCATCGTTGGAGATACATCAGACAATATTCCGGGTATTAAAGGTATAGGCGGTAAAACAGCCGTTGACCTATTAAAAGAATATGGAGAATTAGATGAAATCTACAAAAACATTTCTAAATTAAAACCAAGATTACAAGTACTCTTTGGAGAAGGTATAGAGCAGGCGGAGATGAGTAGAATGCTAGCTAAGATAGAGCAGGATATGCATATTGATATCCGGCTTGAAGCTTGTAGAACAAAAGATTTCGATAGGAAGAACGTACTTGAAATCTTCAAAAGGTTTAGTTTTAGGTCTTTAATGGGGAAAATAGATGAGCTCTTTGGAAGAGAAGAAACTTCTGATTCCCCTCAACTAAGTATCTTTGGAACCAATTCCAATACTGAAATTAAATGGGAAAGTTTAGATACATTTAAAGAACTCACAGGAAGATCTAAAGAGATGGTAATAGGGTATGTATCCAAAGAAGAGTCTTACAATCACGAGCCATTCTTTGTTGTCCGATTTAATCTTGTTGGAGGTGGATTCCAAGATGGACTCTTTAAAGAAATTGATACAATAATTCCACAAGATTGTATAACCACGTTTTACAATTGGGAAGAACTAACAGCTCAAAAACACATTGTACTAAACTATGACAAATCATTTGATGTAATGCTTTTTGCTCATACAATTAGCTCTGGGAAAAAGACATTAACATTTAAAGATCTGTCCTTTGACTATGCAGGTAAAGTTTTTGAAGAAAAACTCTCACCTTTAAGAATGAGCGATATATTGGATGCGATAGTAGAGATAAAAGAAAAAGAAACCAAGAAAGCAGACAATACTGAGTTGTATGACTACACTCAGAAAAGTATAAGGCAGTATCTAAAAGTAGAAAGTGATTACCTTGTAAATGTTCTCAAGAAAGTAGAAATGCCAGTTGCAGAGATACTGGGAAAGATGGAGAGAAGAGGTATAAAGATGGATTTGGAATACCTTAAAAAGTTGGATACTGAGGTTAAGGAAACCATGGATAGATTAGCCCAGGAGATATATGACTCTGTAGGACATGAATTTAATCTCAATTCTCCTAAGCAGCTTGCAGATGTACTCTTTAATGAATTGCAATTACCTGTTGTAGGAAAACAATCTACAAGGGAAGATGTACTCTCTGGATTAATAGGGGCACACCCATGTGTCGAAAAACTCTTGGAATACAGAGAAGTATCAAAAGTATATGGTACATATACTTCTCCGTTACTTGAGATGGCTCAAAATGATTCTAACACATCGATACATACAGATTTCAAACAAGCAGGTACAACATCCGGAAGATTCTCCTCCGTAAACCCCAATATGCAAAATCTCCCAGCATCAGGTACATGGTCAGAAAAACTTCGAAAGGCATTTATACCAAATGATGGATTTAAATTCGTAGGTATGGATTATGCACAGATGGAACTAAGAATAATGGCCGATATGTCTAAAGATGACCTTTTGATTAAAGACTTTAGAGATGGTTTAGATATTCACAAGGCAACAGCTGCTAGAATACTCGAAAAAGAAGTAGAGGATGTGACAAAAGCCGAAAGAAACGCAGGTAAAACAGTTAACTTCGCAATACTTTTCGGACAAACATCATTTGGATTAGCCAGATTACTAAACATAGATGCACAAAAGGCATCAGAGTACATTAGAAATTATTTTGAGCACTATGTTGGAGTAGAGAACTATATTCGTATGCTAGAAAAAGATGCTTACAGATATGGCTATGTACAAAGTATGCTTGGAACAACAAGAAGGATAGCTGCAGTTAAATCAAAGAACATTACCGCAAGAAGAGCAGCGCTTAGAGAGGCTGTAAATATGCCAATCCAGGGTACAGAGGCAGATATAATGAAGCTTGGAATGGTAAAACTCAATGAATTAATTGAGAAAGAATTCGAAGGAGAAGCGTACATATTACTGCAGATACATGACGAATTTGTATTTGAAGTAAAGGAAAAAAGGGCAGAAGAGTTTAGAGAGAAGGTTTGCTCAGTTCTTAGAAATGCTGCATCGTTGGAAACTACATTAGAAGTTCATGATAGTGTCGGAAGCAATTTGTCCGAATTGAAATAGGCATGTATAATTGTAACAGAGAATAAATTTAAGCCCCATGTGGATAACTATATGGCAACTACCCCAAAAAAGGAAAATCATACATTGAACACAATACTAACTCTTGGGGGAATTTTTTTAGGTGCGTTTTTGATAACAAAACTTACACACCAAGAAACATCTAATACCCCATTGAGTAAAG
>CAZLLO010000011.1:0-23476 GCA_964560525.1 uncultured Candidatus Saccharibacteria bacterium
TTAATGTATTCCTCAGCTCCTTTCTCAGGCCCTATTGCAGGTGTCAGAATGGGAACAGTTGATGGAAAGGCTGCAAACGTATCTAAATCAATGGATTTAACAAGTCCAGAAGAGAAGATGAACTATGTTGTAGCGGGTGATGGTAAAACATTCACAATGATTGATGCAGGATGCTATGAATCTACAAATGAAGAGATAATTGCAGCAATGAAAGAATCTTTAAACTTGATGCAACCATGGATAGCTGCACAAAATGATTTCCTCAAGAAATTAGAAATGAAAGATAAGGCATATACATCATATGCAACTCCACAAGAAGCAATAGATGGTGTAAAGGAATTCTTAACAGAAGCAAGAATTAAAGAAAATCTTCAAAAAGCTAATGACAAGATTCATGAAGCTACAAAGGAAGAAGTATTTACACAATTCGATGGGAAATTCTCTAAAGCAGTTTTAGCAGAGGCATATGATTATCTTCTAAAGAAAGCAGCAAGAAAAATTGTACTTGAAGAAGGTAAAAGAGTTGATGGTAGAGCTATGGATGAGATTCGAGAACTTTACACAGAAACAGATCTTTTACCAAGAGCTCATGGATCTGCACTCTTCACTAGAGGAGTAACACAGACATTAACAGTAGCTACATTAGGTAGCTTAAGAGATGTCAGACTAGTAGATGATATGGAAGGTGAGAGAGAGCAGAGGTATATGCACTTCTACAATGATTTACCATTTGCATATGGTATCTGCGACAGAATTAAGTTCTCTCCAAGTAGAAGAGCAATTGGTCACGGAATGTTAGCTGAGAAAGCTCTCGTTCCTGTATTACCTACAGAAAAAGAATTCCCATACACAATGTTGGTAATGAGTGAAATCCAAGGTGAAAATGGATCAAGCTCAATGGCATCTGTCTGTGGATCTAGCATGTCCTTAATGGCAGCAGGTGTTCCTCTAAGAAAACCAGTTGCAGGTATTGCATGTGGATTGGTCGTAGCTGATGACGGTAGTTTCAAAGTCTTAACTGATATGCAGGGTGTTGAAGATTTCTATGGCGATATGGACTTCAAGATTGCTGGTACAGCTGATGGTGTAACTGCAGTACAGATGGATACTAAAACACAAGGACTCTCTATGGAAATTGTTGAACAAACGTTCAAACAATCTACGGAAGCAAGAGCAAAAATTCTTGAAGCAATGAGTAAAACAATTGCAGAGCCAAGAACAACTATGTCTGAATATGCACCAAGAGTAGCACAAGAGAAAGTTGCTACAGACAAGATTGGTGAAATAATTGGGCCAGGAGGAAAGAACATTAGAGAACTTTCAGAAAGAACTGGAGCAGAGATCGAAATTGAAGAAGATGGAACAGTTAATATCTATTCCACATCTCAAGAATCAATTGACGAAGCTGTTAAAGCAATCAGAAGATATGATTTCAAACCAAATATTGGTGAGATTTACGAAGGTAAAGCTGCATCTATAATGCCATATGGCGCATTTGTAGAATTAGCACCAGGTATCTCCGGTCTAGTACATGTATCTGAACTATCAGATGACTTTGTTAAG
This sequence comes from uncultured Candidatus Saccharibacteria bacterium, assembly GCA_964560525.1. Classification (GTDB taxonomy): domain Bacteria; phylum Patescibacteriota; class Dojkabacteria; order SC72; family SC72; genus UBA12078. The sequence goes on from CAZLLO010000011.1 coordinate 1,564, forward strand.
GATGTTCATGACTTCATTAATGAAGGTGACATTGTAAAAGTCAAAGTCGTTGGTATAGATAACATGGGTAAGATCAAACTTAGTATGAAAGGTTTGGACAAGAACGATGAAAAGAAAGCTGAGAGAACAGAAGAATAATTAATTCTTCTTAATCTTAGCGATGTAAAAGCCCATCATCTTGCTGTTAGGAATGACTCTTAGAGTCTTCCTAACGGCTGGATTGTAAAGATTTCCACTCCATTTTGTAATGCCCTTTGTTGTAAACACTTTCTCAGCTCCCAAATCTACTTCAATATCCTCAACAGTAGCATTAGTAAAATGTTCTAGGAGGAAAGAAATAACTCCTTCATTTTCCTCTGGCTCTAAAGTACAAGTAGAGTAGACTAAGTAGCCACCTTTCTTCAATGTTCTAAATGCAGAGAGAATAAGATCTTTTTGTAAGAATGAACATCTCTTTATCTTATCCAATCCCCAGAATCTTAATGGCTTCATGCCATTCATATATATCATACCCTCACCACTACAAGGAGCGTCCAGAAGTACACGATCAAAATAATCAGGATACTTCTTACCAAATTCAGTAGAATCACTAAATGTAGCTTTTGCATTCTTTGCACCAAATTGATACAAGACATTTTTTAAAGAAGAAACTCTGCTCATATCAACATCATTTGCAAGAATCTTTCCTTTGTTATTCATTAGTGCTGCAATATGGGTAGTCTTACTACCAGGAGCAGCACACATATCAAGTACATATTCTCCTTCTTTTGGGTCCAATACTAAGGCATCTAAAATACTGGAGAGATTTTGGATATAGAACTTGCCATCTTGGTACTCAAGTGTTTGAGACACCTCTGATTTATCATGGTTAAGTACAAAGTATGTATTAGGTGCCCATTTGATTTCCTGCATCTCGTAACCTTTATCTACTAGTGTTTTTTTCGTTTCTTCAACATTCCCTTTTAATGGGTTTAATCTAATAGTTGTGATAGCTCTAGTTGAGAAAATAGGGGCAACCTTGGCTTTTGGAACCATCAAGATACTAGCTATTCTAGAAACAAAAAGATTCTCCTTTGTAAAAAAAGTCTTTTTAGAATTAACTTGTGGTTTTCTTGGTTGTTTGAAATTGCTTCTTGTTGGTTTCCTCATTATATTTCTTCTTTAATGTATTTAATTATGCTTCCAATCACTAACCCTGTAGTTTCCGTTCTCAAAATATTGCCCCTCAGTTTAACATATGTAAAACCAAGCTCATCAAACACCTCTATGTCAGATGAACTCCAGCCTTTCTCAGGACCAATTGCGATATATACAGGCCTATTTTTAAAATCAACTTCATTTAAAAACTTTGTATCAACATTTTCTGTCGCTAAACATATCTTTACAGCATTATCTTCAAATTTGTAATCAAGCAGATCTTTAATCCTAATCGGTTTCTCAATCATTGTAGGGAATGTGTTTCTTGATTGATCAGTAGCATCTCTAATTATTTTGTTCCACATACCGTAGTCTTTAATAGCCTTGCTCTTTGATCTTAACGAATAACTAGTTTCTGTAGGAATTATTTTCTCAATACCAATCTCTACACTTTTCTCTACAAAATAGTTAAATTTAGAATCATTGCTTAGGGATTGTATGATTGAAATGCTTGGCACGTAAGTGTTTTCTCTAGGTCCTTTGTCTTCCAAAACTTCGATTTCAACAGAATTCCCAGAGATATCAGTAATTTGTGCAAGGTAGGTATTTTGATATGTTTCAACCTCAATTACATCCTCGATATGAAGTTTCTTCTGGGAAATAACTAACTCACTGTCCGAATCAGATAGATGGGTTATATCTCCTACACTTAATTTGTGTCTTACAAAGTATTTTTGCATGTGCTGATTATACCATTATATTTGACATATCTCCCATTATATTTGACATATCTCCCATTATTTTGTTTGATATATATAGAAAGATTAATAATTTCTACTATTCTGCTCAATGGGAATTAAAACACAAAAGATACTTAGGCTGATCTCAAAATTGGTCTTGGCATTGGTGGCTTTGGGTCTGATTGGATTTGCAGGATACTATGTTTACAGATCTATCACTTTCAAACCTCAGAATATTGTAGTTACAAATATCACAGATAGCTCAGCTACTATTACTTGGGCAACTTCCTCCCCAATGAAAGGAGTTGTGTATTCTAAGAAAGATAAAGGATTACTGCCTGGTCCTTTAGGTATCATTGGCTCTAGTATTGCATATGATGACAGAGATGTGAGTGATGCACAAACGTCTTGTGTAGAAGTGTTTAACAAGAAAGCATCTACCTCTAAAGATTCATCATTTAGTGTAAGTGGTAGTAATTTTGATTGTGAGAATGCCAAGGTAACAAAAACAGGCTCTTACTATACTCACAGTGTGACAATAACCAATCTGGATGAGAATTCAGCATACAATTTTGTAGTAGGTGATGGTATTTGGAGCTTTAAAGGTGGTATCTCTACAGTTAAGACATTTACTGTTTTGGAAACTATTGGAGAACCTAAGCCAATTTTTGGCAAAGTAGTGGGTGATGATGATACATATTCCAGAGATGCTTTAGTATATGTTACCTTTAATGATGGTAGCGAGAATAAAGATAGCATTGTTTACAGTAGTATCACTAACGATGATGGTGGATGGTATCTAGATGCTTCTAATGTAAGGGATGTTAGTGGTAATGTATTACCACTAGAGTTAACAAATGATACCTTTAAAGTAAAGGGTATATATTCAAATTACGGAGTTGGTGAAGAAGAAAAATATATTCTTGGATATTTTAATGGAGCATATCCAGACATTGTGGTTAAAAAATCTACTACGAGTGTGTCTTGGTTAAATAGCCTGATGGGGAAGGCATATGCTACATACATTACAGCAACGAATTGTACTGGCAGTTGTGCTCAAATTGTTGAAGCTTGCCCCAAATGTGCTAATTCGCTAACTGTAGAGCAGATAAATACTATTGCCCAAGAAACTGCAAATGGGACAAGTGCTACCTTAGCTGGACTTGCCTCGACATTGGGAACAGGGAATGCCGCTAAGATTTCCGCATCACTAAATGATGGAGTTGTAGATTTTGGAGAGGTAGGTGTTACAAAAAACTATGGGAACATTAATTCATTAGTTGGAGCAACTGTTACTACTTCGGACAATGTTGATAACGTGACCGTTTCGTATTCGGGAGGAGCAGTTTCTGCAACTGCGACAATAAAGGAGGTAGGTACTTACTATTCAGAAACGACCACTTGTACTAATAATGGTTGTAGTGCTCCCACCACCATATATGATGCGCCAGGAGGGAATGTAGGTACAGGAGAAGAAGATCCTGTGCCCAATACTTGCGATGGTCATGCGGTAGGCGCTTGTCAGAACCTTTCTTCATATGGTAGTCGGGTATGCACAAGTAGTGGATGGAGTGAGCAAAGTGGAATCTGTGGTACAAATACTTCTCCTTCTACAACGAACCCATGCGGAGGTTCTGCAATAGGTTCCTGTCAAAACCTTTCTTCATATGGAAGTAGAGTGTGTACAGCTAGTGGATGGAGTGAACAAAGTGGTGTTTGTAGCACTCAGGATTCAACTCCTACAACAACAACAACCGATTGTACTGTTAAAGTAGAATATTATAATACTGGAGATATTTCGAGTTGTGATATTGTTTGTGGCAGTGGAACTGTATCATTATCGAATGCGGATAAATGTCAAAGAGTTGCTCCCTCCATTGCTCCCACTATCGTATCCGATGGAAGTGGTTATCAAACAAGAGAACTCCCTGTTTTAGCAACAGAAATAGATCCATATATATTATCTGTTTCTCGTATCGAAACATTAGTAAATGCTTCTGAGGCTGTACGTACAGACGCCTTAAATGAAATGGCTGAAACAGAAGGTTTAACTCCTCCTTGGTCAAACACAGTTAGAGATACGTATGAAAAAATTTGTGATGCAACAGGTGGAACCGCCACACGAGTTTTTAATCTTAGTTATGAAGCTATCTCTGCTACATGTTCCTACTCTTCATCTTCCAATATTCTAGGAGTTTCAAAAGTCTATGCCGCAGATAATGCTTCCTCCCAATATTCATACTATCTTCCAGAATTAGGACTTTATAATTTTGAAGTAGATGGAACAGTCCTGTCAACACAGGTCTCTAATGGTGAAGCAATTAATTTATTCTATATCGAAGCTAATGATAAATCAGGGTTCCAAATGCCAGCAGATCCAGATAATCCAACAAAAGATGAAGATATTCTTTTAAGTACTAATGCTTTAGAAATAACCTATGATCAAGAATCTTCAGCACAACAATATGAAATCAAGAAGGGAATAAATATAGTGTCATTTGATTTTGTTCCTGTATCAACAGATTTAGGAGCCTATACTGCAGAAGATGTCATAAAGCAAGCATTTAAAGATAATGTATCAATACAATACATCTCAACCTTTGATGGCGGAAGATGGAATAGTGGATATTCATGCTCAAGTGATACGTGTACAGGAGATAATTTTACAATAATTCCAGGCAAAGGCTATTTAATATATGCAACGGATAAAGGAAGTATAACTATACCTGGATACAATCTAGCCTCTTCTATCCCAGTAGCATTTTCTGCAGGCTGGAACCTTGTAGGAGTACATGGATATACAAAAGCATATACAGCAAGATCCTTTATGGATTCCATAAACAAAGTATCAGGATTAACAGCTGACAATGTATCATGGTGGCCAACATCAAAGTCAAAATATGAGGGACTATCTTTAGAAGAAGGTGTACAATATGGAACTGATTTTGCCATGAGTTCTACAAATGGATATTTTGTAAGAATATCAAAGTTTGCTCCTACAGATACTAAGTGTAAATCATTGATCTGGAATGAAGGAGGAAGTTTAAACGGATCATGTGGAAACAGTAAATAGTTAATTTAAAATATATATTTAAAAATGAATACAATACCACCAATCTTTTGGATGATTATAGTTAGTGTCTTAACAATAATGGTTTGTTTAATTCTCTATTACATAGCCATGCTAATAAAGGAAACCCGAACCACGGTAGCAGATGCAAGAGAAACTATGAAACAAGCAACTAAGATGCTTCAGCAGCTAGAATTGATTGTAAACGATGTACAAAGTAGTGTAGCTACTATAAGAGGGACAGTTGAAGAAGTAAATCTCTCAATATTAGCGCCAATAAGGAAAGTTGCAAGTGGTATATTAGCTGCTTCTGCATTCTTGGGCAAATTCGGAAAAAGCAAACAAGAAACAGAGGAATAACATTGTATTTCTGTGTATTACTCGCTATCATAGTTATTAATGAAGATTGCCCGTTTACCATCAAAAAGAAAAAATATCATAATCATTATAATCCTAGTAATAGGTCTTCCTCTTCTAACATATGCCGCATATCAAGTAGTACAGTTGGTAACAAATGCTAGTGCTGATAATGAACCAAAAAACATTATCCTTAGTAACCTAACAACATCCTCTGCTGTCATATCTTGGACAACAGATTCATCCACAAGAGGTACAGTATCTATTGTAAAGAGTGGAACAGAAGGTTCTCCCATATTAGACAAAAGAGGAAACGACAAACGGTTTACGCACTATGTTGAATTAACAAGCCTAGAACCAAATACAACATATAGTTTTGTCATAACATCTGGAGATACAAAGTACACAACTGCAAACAACAAATCTTTTACATTTAAGACTGCACCTATTAGTGCAACAACTCCTACACCAAATCCAATCCATGGTACGGTTGACGGAGTTTCGGGAGATGACGTAATAGTTTTCGCCATGTTAAAGGATAAATCTGGATACCCCGTTTCTACAACTATGCCTAGTGGCGGTAATTGGATAATGGATCTATCTACCATAAGAAGTGTGGCTGAGAAAGCACTCGTTATATCAAACGCAAATACAAACCTTGTTGTTCTTGCTATCTCTGGTACGGAGAAGGGAAGTTTTATTAAAGGATCTTACTCTGAACTCTTTGATAGTAATGGAAAATTAAATAGTACACAGGTGCTATCTCTTAAATCAGATACAACCCTTTATTCCTACTTTCCAACGGTTGCTAAGTTTGAAGTAGAGGAGACGCAAGATACAACAGAAGAAACACCCACTGAGGAAACACCAACAGAAGAAGAACCAACAACAGATGATAAAACGATTAAGCTCGTAAAGGATTTGGAATGGATAGATATGGTTACAACAACCTCTAATGGTTGGACTTCGGGTGCTAGTACCATTCGAATCACCAACTTAACGGATACTGGTTTTACAGTAATTTGGGTCTCTGCATCGAGTGAACAAGGATATGTGAATTATGGTACCTCTTCATCCAGTCTCTCTAGCGAAGCTATCGATGAAAGAGATAGTGTAGCAAAGAAAGGAACTTACTATGTGCACAGTGTTTCTTTGACTAAATTACAACCAGAGACAAAGTATTACTATGAAGTAATATCTGGGAAATCAACATATGATAATAGTGGTAAGAAATATTCTGTAACAACCTTTAAAACCCTAAGTTCTGCTCCTGCATATGTATCGATTACTGGTTCTACCAGTAATATGCCAGCAAGCAATGAAGCGATAATTGTAGCACAGATTAAAGACACAGACAGTACTGGAAGTAGCGGAAACAGCGGGTATATTTCTACTGTCGTAGGAGATAATGGTAAATGGTTGTTATCTGTTGCTGATAGTAGGACTTCTGATGGTAGTGCATATTTTGAATATACATCTTCGGATAAAATGTATTTTAGTGCACTTAGTACTACTTCGAATCCCGAAGAACTTAGTGTATCTATGAGTAAAATTAGTGATGACGTAACAGTTACACTGCCTAATGCTACAAGCACAACAGTAGTAAAAAAACTGTCAAATTATGGGGTAATTTAGCTGAAGAAACTAACTATAATATCTGATATAATCAGAAATCAGTATGTATACAAATAGTGGAAAGAAAATGCAAAACAAGAGGGCAATATATTTCTTAATAATTCTAAGTGTCTTTGGTTTCGCTTGTTTCAAATTTACGAAAACAAAGATAGTAAATGGGAATGATGAAAACCCTGAGAGTTGTACTACAACTGTTGATAATAGCCCTCAGGAAACATTAACGGTTTTTAATGCTTTGGATGATGGAACAATAGTAGATGTCTCTCCGGAGAAAGTCACAAAGGATACGAGTGGGGTTCTTGGAGCTTCTAGTGGTACTTGTACTACAAACAAATTGTATCAAGCAGGGGTTACCTGCGCAGAGTCTAACAATGGATTTAGCGCTGATGGGAAAAATTTTGTAGCATCAGAGATAGAAATAGAAATGTCTGTGGTAAATGCACCGTTAGTTATTCTTTCTGGATCATCCAAATCGGCAATAAAGGATTCGAATAGAGATCTTACTTCTGATAGCCCAATATACAAACCTGGAGGAGAACAGTTTACTGTTAATCAAGCCCTAATATACACGGCCCCAGGAGAAGAGAGTCAGACGATGAAGGAAAAATTAACAACGGGAGTTGAAACAAAAACAAACTTTGGAACAAAGTATAATGTCTCCACCTCGGAGTCAGATGCAAATGCAGATGGAGAAGTTGTCATAAACAAATATGTTGCAAGTGATTGTGTAGAATGTAATAACCCTTCGAATCCCACACCTGAGAAGTCAAATACAATAGCAAAACTTCTAAAGGGAAGTTCTAACTACCCTAATCAAGAAAAGATAGAGGCTGCAGAGGAAGCACAGGCTACGACTATTACTATCGATAAAATGTGTGAAGACAAGCAAGATATTGAGATGGGAAGTATAAGTACTCCAGCATGTGTTAGCACATGGAATGTTATGGCTGGAGCATTAGCCTCGCTTTTTCCATCTTCGAGTTGGGGGAGTTGTGATCCAGAAAATGATGATAATTGTATTAGCTCTGGTAGTCTGGTTGTTAAAATGAGCCCTATGTTTAAAGAAACTAATGCGTATATGGAAGCTAGGAATAAAAAATTGGTCGATCCTAAGTCTTCGTCTACATATGGAGCTACATATGTCATGACTCCATGTAAGGCTGTTATCAAAAAGAAAGGTACAGATATCGTTATGGCTAGTGTTAGTGTAAAGTGTGCATGGGATTTGTCCTATCTTTTCTTTGAAAGAGATGCTGCTGAAAATGATGATAATCCTGGATCTCATGATACTCCATCAAAGGAGGCATACATGGAATACTTAGAGAAAGACTCTTCTGCAAGGGCAGGCTCTTTGACTAGTTTGTAATAATTTAAATTTATATATTACCTAATATGAGTTACGTGTCCAAAACCTATGAGTTTGTACAGAAGCTACAAGCCCTATTTAATAAGAAGTTGTTTAATACTGCATTCATTGCGATTGGGAGTATGATTCTCTTCTTCGGTGTGATGAATGTTTATGCTGCGGGAGATACTAGCACTACAGCTGTGGAACCAGATTGGAAAGGTATCAAAACATACTGTAATGTAACAAGTTCTGCTGAGGCTGATGAAAACAACTCTGTTAGCAGTATCTGTCAATCTGATACTAGTCAACTATGGAGTCTAGTTGCTGTAGCTGCTCCTGATATTACAACGGGTGGTGCTAATTTAGACGGAGAAAGTGTCCCAGGAGATATGAAAAATGGACTCTTAGGTATTACAGATCAGGCAATTGAGTTTGCGTATGATTCCAGCTTAAACGTTGATGTTATTGCTCACCTACAGGAAGAATGGATCCCAGGATATAGTGAATCCAATACTAGTGTATTTGCAGATGATGGAACTGTAGTTGCAGTCCCAGGATATGACAGTTTAATGTCTTCTGGTATTGCACCACTCTGGAACAAGATGAGAGATATAGCTTATGTGCTCTTGGTTGTAATAATGGTAGTGATTGGGTTCATGATAATGTTCAGAAGTAAAATAGGTGGTCAGACACTTGTATCTATTGGAAATACTATTCCAAGTGTAATAATCAGTTTGGTATTAATTACATTTAGTTTTGCAATTGCAGGTCTAGTTATAGACGTTGGAGGTTTTGTAGTGAATGTTATGAGTTCTCTGTTTAATGACAATGCAGTATCTACTTCTAATATTGGTCAACTAATGATGGTTCTATTTAGAGGTTTAGATGCGGAAAGGATTACTGAGAACATTACTAGTAGTATAACCTCTGGCCCTATGGGTTCGGTCACTGCTATTGTAGGGTTTTTCTCTGGAGGACTTATAGGTTTAGTTGGAATTGTTATTCTGCTCATAGCTATCGGTGTTGTATTTGTAGGAGCAATTAAGGTATTAATTGTACTTTATAAAGCTTACTTTGGAATTTTACTTAATGTCATATTAGGACCTCTTCAGATAATGTTAGGAACATTACCTGGACAAGAAGGTGTAAGGTTGAATTGGTTTTTTGGTATTGTAAGGAATGTCTTAGTATTCCCAATTGTATTCTTTATAATAAATATACCAATATATTTATCTAATGCAGGTAATATGCAAATGGATTTTCCATCAAAATTAACGGGTGCTGCGGCTATTGGTGCTGCTAATGATGGAGCTACAATTGGAATTAATTCAGGGATTCTTGGTTTACTATTTATGTTCATCTTTAGAGTATTCGTATTGTACTATGCATGCCAAGCACCTAAATTTGCAGAAGCTATTATTCCACCAGTACAGACTAATAGCTCAAGAGCTGCAGCAGATGCTATGGCTGGTGCAAAGATGGGTCTTTCAAAGATTCCTCTATTGGGAGGTATGTTTAAGTAATATTAGACCAAGCTTTTAATGGGTAAAGGGAAGTCAAAAGAACAACAAGAGGTTTTAGGTCAGATCTATGACTTTATCTTTGCTCAGGCTAAGAAACCTGTAGACAAGAGAAAACCAATGAAATTGGATCTTAGTGGTAAAGCTGCAGATAATAACTTAACAGAAGCTATTTCTGCTGCCCTAGAGGTTCCAGGGGCTTTCATTAATGATCAGATACTTTCAAATATAAATGATGCTTTAACGATTGAGTTTGGTAGATTAAAGGCAGATGAAAACGGTATCAACAAGGCGAAATTCACATCTTCCAATATAGTAGATATTTTAAGTGATCCTAATAAATTCCTTGAGAAACCAAAAGATGCTGCCAAAGCAATGCGAAAAACGATGCGTGCAGAATTCGTAGGAAAAAGTATGCAAGAATTCTTAGCATATGGTTGGGCGAAAAAATATAACTTGGATCTGGATACAAGAAAGGCAATTGAAGGTCATTATGCAGCAGAGAAGATAAAAGAAGAAGCTGCTGGAAGAGCTATCTCAAAAGCATCTGCAAATACAAGTATCTCAAGTATGGGTAATTCGGAGAAATCACTCATAGCAGCTAGACGTGTAGAACTTATCGGTATGCAAGTCTTTGGGAGAGATGGCTGGAATTCGATGAGTTCTGACCGCCAAGAGAAATTTAAGACAGCTGTTAGACAAGATTCAAGATTTGCCCAAGAAGCTGGGAAAGGGGTAACTACATCTAGGGGGGAAAAATTTAGTTATGTGGAGGAATATCTTAATAAAACATATGGAAATAACGCAAAAAGAGCTGTCGACAGCTATCTAAATAAAGTTAGGCCAAAAGGGGAGAAACTGGAGCTATTTGATACTAAAAAATATCTGCAAATGGAAAGGGGAAATCTTTCAGGGAGAATTGAAGATATGGAAAGATATCTTGCTTCCCATCCATCAAATGGAAATAGGGATCGTGAAATTGAAAGACTCAGGGTACAAGAAGGCATCAATCAATTGCAACAAGCTTCGGTTATTGTTTCAAACCAGCATCTAAATGTAGAAGATGTAGCAAAAGCGAGGTTGCAACTTTCCGATCAAATAAAAGATTTCCAAACTCAAATTTCTATCGCTAAGAAATCTGGAAATAAGGATCAAGAGAAATATTATATGGGTAAGATTAAAGGCTTAAAGGATGGACAAAGGATGTTGAATTCTATGGAATTTTGGGGAAAGGTTGGAAAAACAGAAGGCTTCATAAATTCATGGAAAGGAATCATGGGTGGTATTGGAGCTGAGAATGCGGTTGGTTCTTTCTTAAGCGGTTCTTTCTTTGATCCTGATGCTAATACAACTTTTACTAATCCTAGTGTAGAAGCAAAAATAACTTTGGGAAGCCATATCTTTGGAACAAAAGACGAGGATGGAAATAAATTTAACAGAATAGAGCCTGAGAAGATCGCTATTAAAGTAGCTAAGAGAGTGACTGGTGAGGATGGAAAAAAACTAAGATTTAAGATATTGAATTTATATAACGAACAACTGGTAAATGCATATTACTTTACTCCTGGCTCTATGATGAGATCCTTGTTTGTAAATGGGGAGGGCTTCATATACATGAACTACATGAAAGAGCAGAAATTAGTAGAGAAGCTTGGACTTGCAGGAAAATTTGAGGCATTGGGACAAGAATTTAATGGTATAGATTATGACAAACTTCTTGCAAAAGATCCTAAATATCTAGACCTTTTGAAAAAGTGTGGCCTTAAAGATAGTGCTATTGCGAGCTTAACGGGTTTAAGAAAAACAGCCCAGATTTTCTCTTTTGGGCAGAGAATGAGAGATAAAGCTAACGCTTGGCTTAATGAAAAAGTATATAAACAGATGAGGCAAAAGATATTCGACACTTTCTTAAAAAAACTTGGAGGAGAAGGAGTTCAAGAATTGTTAGGGGAATGGGTTCTTAAGGGTGGCTTTGAAACAGTTGCAAAGGCCTTAGTTACATCTGCGCTCAATGCTATTGGTATAGGTGCAACTGGTGGATTAGGAACATTCCTAGTTCCAATCCTGAGTGCTATTGTAGTAGATGTTCTTTACGATGGAGCTAAAGTACTAATTAAAATAGGTATGCTAGTATTAGCAGGTGTTATTGGTATCATGGTCTTTTTTGGTGGTGGTGGATACAAAGAATTTACTAGGCAAACATATGCATATACTCATGTCGCTCCAGGGGAAGTAGTATCTAATCCAGATTTCCAAGATATACCAGATTTAACATACGAAGGAGATCCAGGATCTCCAACTACAGTATACACAGGAGATGCACAAGCAATATTTGACCAAGTGAGAAACGAAATGGGGCTAAATACAACTCTTAAATTGGTGAACTGTACTGATGGTAATACTGCAGACAGAGCTGCATGTAATAACATAGATTGGGCCTGGTGCTACAGTAGCGGTAGTGCAGCTACAGTGTATTGTCGAGCAGACAGATTCTCTGGTGGTGATAGAGTACTTACAAATCTATTTAGGCATGAACTAATACACCAAATACAACATTGTGGTGGTGGACTACTTGGTGAGTGGGGCGCGGATTTCCTTGCAAGCAATGGTGGTGGATACAAATTCCAGACAAAGGATGGTGTCAAGAGAGCAACTGAAACAGCAAGCTATCTAATTGGTACTGGAATGTGTACTATGTCAGAGTTGCAAAAGTTAGCCTTAGGAAATAGCGGTAATCAAGCATGTACCTCTGCATGGGGTTCCTATGTAACAGGCTTTGCAAATCGATAATTAAAATAGTTTAATCGAAAATGAAACTGCTCGAATTTTGTAAAAAATACAAATATTACATAATCGCAGGCGTGTGTATTGGCTTGGTTTTGGGTCTAATATTTTGGTTTGCAAGTAGAAATAATCAAAAAGTTGAGGAAGTATCTATTACATCAATAAACTCTCCATTTGAATACCAAGACAATGTAATAACATTTGCAGAAGATACTATTAATAATGTAGAAATACCATCTCAGTTGGATGTATACAAAACAGTAATTCCAGATTTTAGTGTAGTAAATAACTTTGTTAAAAGATTCTCACAAGAGAATCCAGATATCGGTGAAAATGCGTATATGTGGAGCCTTCCTGGGTATACTATAACCTACTCCGTAGATACCTCTCTGCTGTTCCTTTACTCCGAAAAAGGACTTGTTACTGATATCAAGATAGGAACAAAATCTGATGTTAAAAGTTTCTTACTTGATTATTTAGGAATTGAAGATATTGAAATATCAGAGGTACAAGAACTAGCGAAAAACAAAATGGAGTACAAAGGATACTTCGTTTCTGATTCCATACAATATGGATCTCTGTATTTAGATGGTTATGCTATCGATATGATTGCAGATAATAGTAAAATATATTCTCTGTCATTACTTGTATTAAGCAGCAAAGATATCTCAAAATATCAGCAGATGCCAACAACTACATTTACAAGCACTCTTTCAGGTAATCATGAAAGATATGAGAACTACATTAGTTATGATGAAAATTACAAAAAACAATACCCACTGATTCAAGCTTCTTCGAAGTTAAAATCAGTAGACATTAGCTCTGCAAGTTACAAATATGTATTTGTATCAAATGAATACAAGTATATTGTTCCTGTTTTTCAAATGAAAGGAAGTGGGCTCTTAATAGATTCCCAGAGTAATAAATACCGAGCAGACATTTTAGTATATACTTGTGCCTTAGACCCGAGTTATCTTTACAAAGTAGCGCTGCCATCTAAAAGTGCTGTATTTATAGACTCTGCAGATTAGGAATGATACAATTGATCCTATGAAAACTGTCTTCAAGTTCCTGCTTACAATATTGTTTTCCATCATACCAACATTGGCTTTTGCGTATACTGAGGTATCTACAACAGACCTGAAACTTGATCAAACTATTTCTGATCAGACAAGTGTAAAATATATAGCACCACAGAAAATATATATTGCTCAAGTAACAACACAATCACCAGAACTGCAAAAAAATCCTGAACTTTGGGTTAAAACAATATATTACTATTCAATCACAAGACTAAATTTTGCAGATATACCATACAACTATCTTCTAGATTCCAATGGAAATGTATATCAGGGTAAATCTGGAGGAGTAAGTGCTAATCCAGGCATGGCAGATTCTCAGGGAGTAATTCTCATAGGGTATCTTTCCAATGATTCAGTTTTAACCAATAGAGCTGCGACTTCCTTGTACAGTTTAGTCGATTCAGTTTCTGCTCTCTGGGGAATTTCCGAAGTATCTACTGTCAAATTGAGTATGGTCCAAGTGGAGGGACAGGTAACAAAATTAAAAAGTGAAGCTATTAAGGGAGATTTAGCACAGTCGGTTACAGATACTTTCCAAGGTTGGAAAGGGTACGCAACGGAATCTCTCGCTTACAAAACGAAAATAATGGATGTTAAATATGCAGAGACAGTAGAAGTAGGGGGAAAACTGCATGTTAGCGTTACAATTAAAAATCTAAATGATTTTGTATGGACTAATGACAGGAATCCAGTATATGTTTCTACTGTTGGGAATAAAAGTAGCACTTTTGCAATAAATGGGGTATGGGATAGCTTTAGCAAACCAACACATATACAAGATAAACCAGTAAAACCTGGAGAAGAAGCAACATTCGAATTTGATCTTCTTGCTCAAATTAAACCAGGTAAAACATCTGAAAGCTTTGAAATAGTGAAATATGACAAGAAACCCTTCAAAGACTCTCAATTTGAAGTAAGCTTTGCAATTGTGAAAGGAAGCAAGAATTTAGTAGAAGTTTCTTCTGCTCAGTATGGTTTTGTTAATATCCGAGAGTGCCAATGGTATAGCTGTAAGATAATTGACACAATAGATAATGGAGCTGTCTTCATACTCTTAAGAGAAGAGAACGGATGGATGAAAGTTCAGTATAATGATGATACGGTGGGATGGGTGTTCTCTAGATATATGAAAAAAATATAGTTTAGTATTCCAGTTTAAGAATATTTGTATATGAATCGAGATCTGATTCTTGGAAATTTAAATCCAGAACAAAAAAAAGCGGTAATGTGTACAGATGGCCCACTCTTAGTTTTTGCTGGAGCAGGCTCAGGCAAAACACGAGTAATTACAAACCGTATTGCATACCTCATAAGTGAAAAAAATGTTGATCCTCAAAGTATTCTTGCAGTTACATTTACTAAGAAAGCTGCAGGAGAAATGCAAGAGAGAATTAAAAATATGCTAGCGGATATTGGAGCAAGTATTGAAAATCTTCCTTCTGTAGGTACATTTCATTCAATAGGGGCTCTTTTCCTTAGACAAAATGCAAAGGCTGTTGGTTTGACAAACAATTTCTCAATATATGACTCTGATGATAGTGAGAACTTGATAAAAGAGTTAATGCTAGAAAGGCAGATTGATATAAAGCAGATAAAACCACAGGCTGTATCATATTTTATTAGTGCTGCAAAGAATGAAATGATCACACCAGAGAAATTTCCTCTCCACTATGGAGGATATATTGAGGATATCGTTGCGGACATATATCCAGACTACCAAAAACAATTAAAAACACAAAACTCTGTGGACTTTGGAGATCTTCTATATCTAACAGTAAAGATGCTAGAGGAAAATGAGGAAATAAAGAAACATTATCAGGATAAATATAACTATCTCCTAATTGATGAGTATCAAGATACTAATAACGCCCAATACAAGTTTGCAAGATTACTCTCAGAAAAGCACCAGAATATATGTGTAGTAGGAGATGATGATCAGGGAATATATGCATGGAGAGGTGCTGATATTAAAAACATACAATCATTTGAGGATGATTTTGACAAAGTCACAGTTATTAAACTAGAACAAAACTATCGTTCTACTAAAAATGTTATATCTGCTGCAGTTGCCGTCATACACCAAAATAGTAAAAGGGTAGAGAAGAACCTTTGGACAGATAACAATACGGGAGAAAATATCACTGTATATCAGGCAAGAGATCAGGAAGATGAGGCAGAATATGTAGTGGAGAGTATCAAACACCTTCAAGATATGAAAGTTCCACTCTCTAATATCGCAATACTGTATAGAACAAACTACCAATCTCGTGCAGTAGAGGAAGCTTTATTAAAATCCTCAGTATCTTACAAATTGGTAGGAGGATTTAGATTCTATGAAAGAAAAGAAATTAAAGATATCCTTAGTTATCTTAAATTTATATACAACATCAAAGACGAATTGAGTTTGGGAAGAGTATTGAATGTCCCAAGTAGAAAAATAGGCCCTAAGACAGTAGCAATACTTCACGATTCCGCTAGGAAATTAGATTGCTCGATAGGAGAGTTAATCCTTGGAGCATATGCTAATTCTCATCCTGAATACAAAGATACTGTCCATCTGAGAGGAGATTTACTTGTTAAGATAGAAAGTATCTCTGATGAATTAACTAAACTTCTTCCAATAATTTCTACCTTTGGAAGTTTGTATATTGAGACCCAAGGTAAGAACCTATTAGATATCATAGATATGATTTTAGAAAGAACAAAGTATATACAATGGTTTGATGATGAAACAGAACAGGCTGAGATGAAAAAAGAAAATATTACTGAGTTGAAAAATGTAGCATATTCATATATTCAAAAATATCCGCAAAATAGTTTGGAAATGTTTTTGAATGAAATTAACCTAATAGAGCAGGAGCAAAACAAAAACCAAGATGGTTCTGGCCACTACGTTAATCTTATGACAATTCATTCATCTAAGGGTCTGGAATTCGACTATGTATTTGTTGTCGGTATGGAAGAGGGTTTGCTCCCACATTCTAGAGCATTTGTAGATGAGAACGAATTAGAAGAAGAACGTAGGCTTTGTTATGTTGCAATCACCCGCGCGAAGCAGAAATTGACTCTCACTTTTTCAGAAAAAAGACTAACAAGAGATGGATTAACATCTCAAATACCATCAAGGTTTCTGGGAGAGATACCTCAAGAAATATGTGATTATTTCAGTTGGAATATATAGATTATTTCAACCAGCTTAGTTCCCCATACGTAGCAACATATTTCTTGTATACGGCAGGCCATAGATATTTGGGATTCCCACCAGCACGAATTTTTGACAGGGTATTTTTTATCTGTGATCTCCCATCAAAGATATTATCTTTCGAATACTGCTCATACCATATACATGGATCCCACTGGAAAAGCCCTTTGTAATAGCCTTCGTTGCTATCTGCCTGACAACCAGACTCCCACTTCATTGTAAATTTCAGCCATTTCTTCTCTTCTGTTGTGGCAGAAACATTCTCATCAATATACAGGTTCCAATAATCACAAGAGGAAATACCCTCTCCAATCTTAGGAACCATGTTGGGAGAGTCATCTGGGCCCTCTAGTATCAGAATTTCGTTAATAGGAGCTTTTAGAACTTTTTGATCGATAATTTCAGAAGCTACCAAATCTCCTCCTTGGTATGTTTTTCTAATGGTTTGTGTCATTACTCCTAATACTCCTTTTTGCTGAACAATCTGTCTACTAAGGGTTTGACACAACACCTCTCCTTGCACAAGCCTCTCGTATGGAAGAGAAACAGTAATGCTCTCTGTTATCACACGATATGTTTGGAGAACAATATATGCATGGTTACTCAAAGAATCAATGGGAGATGTGGTGATTACCTTATTCATATTACTCACCGAATAACCATTTTCAATTAAAGCATCTACAGGAGTGGTTGCTTTCGTAAGAAAGTATTGGAGGTCTCCATCATTATTCACAGAAATATATTTTGTACCTATCATAGATTTTGCCTCTGCAGAATCTATCCCAAATACTAGATTCGCAAAATCATAATCTGGTTCAAAATTATTATCTTGAAAAAACCTCTGGTCTAAATTGTTTACGAAGAGAAACAAAAAAATATATAGGATTATTCCTCCAAGCTTTACTAATTTCATAAGTAGAACCATTTTAACATAAAACAGAGTATATCGATTATGGGGTATGTATACAAAGTATTTAATCTGATATATTTAATTATGAAAATTGCCTTTAAAAAATTTATTCCCTGGATCATACTCGTATTAGTAGTAGGTGGTGCTGTCGCATGGTATTTCATTACAAATAGGGTTACCGCATCTCAAAATGCTAGCTATGATCAAATCATTCAAGAGGCAGATACATGGTATGAAGGAAAAGAATATTCAACAGCTATGGTCAAATACTATGAAGCAGCAGATTTGATACCATCTAGATATGCAGCATTTAGAGGGGTTGTAACTATCCTAATAGAAAAAAATAGAGTAAACGATGCCCTGTCATTGATAGATAATTCTGCTAGGAAAGTTCCCGCTGAAGATCAGGCCAGATTATATCTTCAGATTGGAAATGCATATTTTGTGTTAGGTAACTATGACAAGTCATTAGATACATACAAAAAGGGTATCGCGTTAGATGGTAAAAACCAAGACTTAGAATTAGCTTTGGGAAAAACATATGTAAAAAAAGGAAATACAGAAGAGGCAAAGAAATATCTCTCATCAGGTATGTTTACGGAAGATAATCAATCTGAGGCAATGCTTCTCTTGGGATATATCCAATCAGTATCAGATTCTGCAGGAGCAAAAACAACTGTTGAGAGTATAACACCGACAGACAAATGGAAAGCATATTATGATGAATTTAAAACAGTTTTAGACTCTTTGAATACAGACACGAAATTTAATGCTACGAAGTTAGCAAGAATATATGTGAATAATGGATATCCATACTTGGCGATTTCAATATTAGAACCTATGGAGGCAGATATTTCTGAATATGTAGAAGGAGTATATTTCTTAGGAAGAGGATACCTGGACTATGGTAACTATCCTAAAGCAATTGAAGAATTTGATAAGGCGGTTACTTTAGGAAGTATGGAAGGGGAAATTCTTTGGGCGCAAGCAAGAGCTGAGATAGGGAATAATAATCTTGATAATGCAATCTCAGACTATTCAAAAGCATTAGGTTACATAGGGAAGACTCCCTCAAAAGCATTTGTTTCAGAATATTTAGATGTATTACTAAAAAATGACCAAAGCCTTAAAGCAAGTGATGTATTACAAAGTGTGTCACAGAATATAAAAGAGGCGTATGTATATATATATGGAGTTAAGATTAATTATGCGAATAATAGTAATGAAAAGATTAACTATTACATAGGTCTTCTTTCGAAGATGACTTTGACAGGAGAAGATTTGAAAGAATATTTGTATTGGAATTCAAAGTCACTTCTGGATCAAAATGGAGATTTAACAAAGGTAGAAACACTCCTAAATGCCTTGCTCAATGAAGATAGGTACAATGCAAAATACTATCTTCTACAAGGGAAATTTGAGATAGCAAAAGGGAATTCGGAAGAAGCGGCAAATGCGTTTAAAAAGGCAATTGAATACGATTTGAGCAATTCTCTTACAGACGAGGCAACAAGCCTGTTGTCTACAGTTGATTAGTTCTGATATAATCGCAACTGCGAGAGTGTAAACTTTCCTTTTTGTAACTGTTAAATTAATTAATAACTTTATGGATAAATCTACATATAATATCAAAATGCCAATGGAACAAATCCGAAATATCGGAATCATTGCGCATATTGACGCAGGCAAAACTACAACAACAGAAAGGCTTTTGTATTTCACAGGACAGGTACACAAAATAGGAGAAGTTCATGATGGTGCTGCTACTACTGACTTTATGGTACAAGAGCAGGAGCGAGGTATTACAATTATGTCTGCAGCAGTGACATGTTTCTGGGACTATAACAACAAGCGACATCGAATCAATATTATTGATACACCAGGTCACGTAGATTTCACAGCAGAGGTTGAAAGGTCACTTCGTGTGCTAGATGGTGCAGCAGTAATCTTTGACGGTAGAAAAGGAGTAGAACCACAATCTGAAACAGTATGGAGACAAGCAAACAAATATGGTGTACCAAGAATCTGTTTTATGAATAAAATCAATCTAATCGGTGGAGACTTTGAACATAGCTTCCAGACCATTAGAACAAGATTGAGTAATAAAGCAGTTGCAGTTACATTACCAATAGGAAAAGAACAACAATTAAATGGTTATGTCGATTTGATAAAAATGAAAGCATATACCTATGATGGTGTAGATACTCCAACTTTAAATGAAGTCCCTATCCCTGAGGATATGAAAGATACCGTAGCAACCCACAGAGAATTGCTACTAGAGGTACTTGCAGAACAAGATGATGCTCTGATGAATAAATATTTTGAGGGAGCAGAATTAACAACTGAGGAACTATATGCAGCTTTGAGAAAAGGAACCTTAGCTATGAAGGTTTTCCCAGTATTGGGAGGAGATTCTCGAACAGCAATGGCTAAGACCCTCTTGGATTACATTACAATTTGCTTACCATCACCACTAGATGTTCCTGCCGTTAAAGGTATTCATCCAAAAACAAATGAAGAAATTGAAAGACACGCAAAAGAAGATGAGCCATTTTCGTCCTTAGTATTTAAGATCGTAAATGACCCACATATTGGGAACCTTTCTTACTTCAGAGTGTATTCAGGGAAGATCGATGCAGGATCGTATGTTTTGAACTCAACAAGAAACATTAGAGAGAGAGTAAGCAGATTAGTATTGATGCACGCAGATGATAGGGAAGATGTTACATCTTTAAAGGCAGGAGATATTGGTGCGATTGTTGGATTAAAAGATTCTACAACAGGAGATACTCTCTGTGATGAATCTAAGCCAATAATCTTAGAAAGAATTACATTTGCAGAACCAGTTGTATCTGAAGCAATCGAGCCAGCAACAAAATCTGACGAGGAGAAACTTACTGATGCATTGGGAAGACTTGTAAAAGAAGATCCAACTTTCAGAGTAAATACCAACCAAGAAACAGGCCAAACAATTATATCTGGAATGGGTGAGCTTCATTTAGAAATTATGGTAGATAGATTGAAGAGAGAATTTAATGTTGTAGCTAACGTTGGTAAGCCACAAGTAGCTTACAGAGAAACTATTCGAAAGATAGTTGAACAAGCTGAGGGAAGATATATCAAACAATCTGGTGGTAAGGGTCAGTATGGACACTGTTGGTTGAAGCTTGAACCAAACGAAGTTGGAAAAGGATTTGAATTTAAAAATGAAGTTAAGGGTGGGTCTATTCCTAGAGAATATATTGCTCCTATACAAAAGGGTGTAGAAGAAGCTATGAAATCAGGAGTAATCGCAGGATACCCAGTAGTAGATATCAAGGTTACAGTATATGATGGATCTTACCATGAAGTAGACTCTTCAGAAGCTGCATTTAAGATTGCAGGATCTATGGCGTTTAAAGAGGGGTGCCGAATGGGAAATCCTGTACTATTGGAACCAGTTATGAAAGTTGAAGTAGAAATGCCAGACCAGTATATGGGAGATGTTACAGGTTCCTTAAGTAGTAAGAGAGGTCAGATACAAGGATCTGAAAGTCTTGGTAACGGTATTAGTAAGATTGATGCTATTGTTCCTCTTTCTGAGCTATTTGGATATACCAGTGAACTTAGATCTATCACTAGTGGTAGAGGAAGCGCAAATATAGAGCCATCTCACTATGCAGATGTTCCTAAGAATGTTGCAGATGAAGTAGCGGGTAAAAAGGCTTAAATAGCAAGGATAACTAAGGAATTAACGAAAGGCACTGTCAAAACGGTGCCTTTTTGTTGATATTGGATATTTGGTTGAATCCAATAACGAGATAAATATCGGTAAATTACTACAAACCACTTGCAAGTCTGGCTACTTTTTGATAATATCCATTGCAGGTTTGCGAAAGATTGCAAACTGGTATATTCGTAAATAATATATTTAATTTATTAACAATATATTCATGGCAGAATTTAATAGAACTAAGCCACACATGAATATCGGAACCATAGGTCACGTAGATCACGGAAAGACCACATTGGTAAGAGGTATTCTTAATGCATTTTACCCTGAAGCAGATAGGGCAAGAATGATAGACAAGCTTGATAAAGATCCAATCTCAAGAGCAAAATCTATAACTATTGCTGTAGCACATGTCG
>CAZLLO010000012.1:0-17625 GCA_964560525.1 uncultured Candidatus Saccharibacteria bacterium
TGGATAGTTCATTCCAACCTAAGTTAGCTACTAAAGCACAGGGTGATTTGCTGTTAAAGCTATTGAAAACGGCTAGATAGGTAAGGGGAAATCTCTTTAAAAATGTTCTATGTGGCGGGGAGATCTGTTTTAGTTCTCCCCACCACGGTCTTAATATTATTATTCTCCTTTCTTTAGAAGTTGGATTTCTGATTTGATTGAATCACAATATTCATTCAGATTTCCAAATGGTGGGATTGGGAAAAGCTTACGCTTCCCTAAAATAGTAAGCTCTACAGCCTCAAAGCGTGGTTGTGAATCATTGATCTTTGCGAGAAGCAAAGTTAAATTCGTTTCCACATCTCTGATTACTGGACCATCTGGTAATACGTTTGCTGTTACGATATTTATAATGTTTAGAGCCATTCTTCCCTCCGAAGATTTTTTTATAAGACAGGAAGTATTATATATCCCATAGTCTGCTATTTCAACCTAGTCTGTAATATTCAAATAGATATTGCCCCGCTATGCCTGCATATTTACCAAAATACTCTGTATACCACTTAGATATATCTTCATTCTTTGTATATGGAACTAGATATATATCCTTAGCTATGTTGTACATCCATCTATCTATTGGTACTGTATCAAGATATCCCAAGGAGTAGAGAAGTATACAATCTGCAACCTTTGGACCTATACCTGGCATTGAGATCAATACCTTCCTGACATCTTCTTTCTTCTTTGGTAATTGTAAATCAGTAAGTAATTTAGATGTTTCCTTTAAATATGGAGCTCTATACCCAATACTAGCCCTTTTGAGGTCCTCTATGGTGGCTAAGGCTAATGATTGAGGGGCTGGGAAGGTATAAAGGCCAGTGTCGGGAATTGATGTACCATACATCTGAGAGAGCATACGAATACTTTTTCTAATGGATGGTATATTTTTGTTTGTTGCTAGTATGTATGAAGTGGTTGTTAAGAGAAAATCTTGTTTTAATATTGTGATATTTTTAATGTGTTTAATAGCTTCATCTATATACTTATCCTTGTTTATTTCTTTTTTAATACTTTCATAGTCTAGATTGTTACCTAGATATTCATCCATATCTATATTCTCATTTATTTGTGTAATCTTTACATTATCAATGATAATGAGGCCATTATGGGTAAAGCCATAGTATTTGTTATCTATGTAATCCCAGTTAAAAGCTTGTCCCCCGAGGAGAGTTGTTTGAAGATTTATGTTCATATCCAAATATTATATACTTTCATTGTATATGAAACGAATCCTTTGGATAGTATTAACAATTGTCCTGGTAGTGGGTGCTTACTATCTTCTTCTCTCATATCGAAATAGTCTTCCAATTCCAGAGAGTGCTGTATCTTTTGAATTTCCATTAAAGAATGGAAATTTTGTCATAACGAATAGCGGAAAGGCATATGATATACATACTTTACCAGTAGAGAAATATGCGTTAGATATAACTAAGCAAGGGAATAGTCTTAATATCTTTAAATCAGCAAAATCTAATTTAGAAGATGATCCTACATATGGTATTAGTGTATACAGTCCATGTGTAGGGAATATTAAATATGTAAAAGATGGAGTCAAAGATCAACCATTTGGTGTTAGAGATAGAAGTGCTGGTGGAGGAAATAGTATAACCATAGGGTGTGATGGTTTTGATGTATATATGGCACATTTTAAAAGTGGTTCACTTTTGGTAAAAGAGGGAGATATTGTTAGTACTGGACAGGAGATTGCAAGGGTAGGAAATAGTGGTAATACTACTGGTCCACACCTACATTTAATGGCATATAGATGGAATGAAGATAATACGGAAAAGATACCTCTTCCAATGTTGTTCAAAGGTAGAGTACTATATAGATGGGATGTATTTAAAAATTAAATTTAGAATATATGTATATGAAATCTTTAGTAATATATGATTCCTTTTTTGGTAATACTAAGTTACTTGCTGAAACCATAGGAAAAGAGTTAGGTAGTGATACAAAGGTAATGCATGTTACTGATTTCAAGAAAGAGGATATGCGAGGTGTTGGGTTACTTGTTGTTGGTAGCCCTATTCTAGGATGGAGACCATCTGAGAATATATCTGCATTTCTAATGAGTTTTGGCAAAGACCAATTAAAAGGTATTAAGGTAGCAACCTTCGATACAAGAGTGAAAAGCTTTATCCACGGAGATGCAACTAAGAAAATGTCTGAGATGCTTTCTAAACTTGGTGCTGAGGTCATTGTAGAACCTAATTGGTTCATAGTTATGGGTAAAGAGGGCCCATTGGCAGATGGAGAGCTAGAAAGGGCTAAGGAATGGGCCCAGAAAATTACAACTGTTGTTGCTTAGTCTTGGGAAATTCAGTATAGAAACGTACTATTTGTGAAGCAATCTTCCTAAGAATATGAGTACAACAGCTCCTATTACAGCTACAATTAAGCTATATACATTGAATCCTGTTATGCCTTCTTTACCAAAGAAATCCATTATCCATCCTCCTATGAATGCACCTACGATACCGAGTAGGATATCTTCTAACATCCCGTGGTTACTCTTCATGATTAATCCTGCAATCCATCCTGCTACTGCTCCTAACACTATCCAAAGTAATATATTCATATCCTTGTCCTTCTCTTAAATTATTTCCATTCCAATACTCTAACAGTACAGGTAAGAGGAGATGGTGTCAATGAAGGGAAAAGTCCTCGTGTTACTTAGGGTGCCCGATATATCTTCTTTCGAAGAAAAATATCGGGACACCCCTTCCTCTTAAAATCAAATACTATTCTGTACTAATCTTGGGCTTAAAAGCACAAGCTATTAAAGATACCAATCCTAATACAGCGAATGTTACAAATACTCCTTTGTTATCTACTAGCATTCCTACAAAAGGATTGAATATTGTAAGCATTAAACGCTTAATCATACTTACAAATGAAAGTACTGTTGCTCTTTGCTCATCAGCTATCTCTTCGTTAATCTCTTTGGACAAGAGGGTTGGAATCTGTAATCCAAGCCCACCTGCAAAGATTAATACGAAAAGAATTCCCACAGTGTTATGCAGTATCGCTCCCAACAGAAATCCTGCTGCTACGATACTAGCTATTAGTATGAATACCAACTTGGGATTAAGCTTTTTCATAAGACGAGCAAGAACAAACATAGAGAATACCTCTCCTCCAAGTAATACAATCCTGTATACTCCGAAAAGATTTTCAGGTATGGAGAGAACTCTAAGTGCTTCTTGGTAAAGCCATATTACAAAATAGCTTGTTGAGCAAAGAAGACTGGTATATATAGTTAGTTTTTTTAGATTCAAACTACCTTTTAGTATCTTCAATCCTTCTTTTACGGTTCTCAGGTATTCTGGCTTTAATCCATTTCCCTTTGTATCTGTAGATGGTATGAAGAATCCATATATTATCAATGCAATGATGCTTGGTATGGCACCTAATCTAAATATCTCTTGTACAGTAAATGTGTTACTTACAAAGATATATATGAATGATGCGAGTATCATTCCAGCGATGTGCATTGTGCTACTAACCAATGATATGGTTCTAAAATCCTTCTCTCTGTTGTATCTTTTGGATATATCATATACCCAGGCTTCTCTAGCTCCTGATACAAATGCTAAACCTAGTGCTAGAATAAACTCTGATGCGAGGAATAGATAGATATTAGGGTAGAGAGAGTAGGTAATGGTCCCAATGGTATAGAGTATGTAACCGATAATTACAGAACGTTTTTTCCCTTGTACATCTCCAAATACTCCTGTTGGAACTTCGAGTACAAATACCCAGAATGTAAACCAACTTTGTATTGTTTGTGTTTCTGTTTGTGAGAGGCCTCCCCAATCTCTAAAGAACACTAGTAGTATGGATCCGATTAATTCCATTCCAAGGATTAGATCTGCTAACCAGAATAGATATATTTCCTTGGGCCAACTAAAGATATTTTTTGTTTTCATTTTTCTCCTTTTGAAATATGAATTTATGTATTTGATTTTTAAGAGCTATTACCTCCAAATATTTAAATTTGAGGGTGTATAACTTCCAAATACAATTAGCTTTTAAAAGGGAAAATAAAAAACCTCCAGTATTTGGAGGCTATTCACTGACAATTTTGATTAGGAATTATGCAATAGAAAGGTCTCCAAGATAGTGTGTTGCGTCAAGAACGTAACCACACATTGTTGGCTTATGAGAGATCTTATTAATTTGTCTATTGCTTATGTTTTGCATAATGGGGAGATTATATACTCATTTGAGAGGGGAATGCAAGGAAAGAATTAAATCTTTATTCCTCTTTTCTTTATTTCTTCCAGTATCTTTCCTTCTAACTTTCTACATTGGCAATTTCTAGCATGTTCTACATGCCATTGTACTCTTTGATCTATGGTAGGATTCTTAGGCATTCTATTAGCTAAATGCCATTCTTTATTTATTTTCATAGTAGTATTTAAAAAGTTTAATTGTAGATAGGGTCTGTGCTCTTGTAAAATATTACAAATTTTTATAACATAAAAGCAAATGAAAAGGATAATGGTTTTTGCCTTTATAGTTTTCGCTTTTCTTTTTCCCAAACAGATAAGTGCGGAAGACAGTTTAGTTCTTGATTCTACAGATCACTATCTCGGTGCTTGCCAGTTTACGGATGAGTCTAATTGGGAATTAGAGTCTGATACAAAGGTATCTGTTTTTAGAATGTGGTACAAGTGGGATACAGCTGAGACAGAACTCCCAGTAACAATTTATCATGATGGGAATGTCTTTGCTGAATTTACAGTTACCAGATCTCAATGTGATCCATATCAATCTCAGTGGTGTAATGGTGATTACAAAATAGATAAGTTATTTCCTAGTGGTGCATATAGCACCAAAATTCCAAATGCAAGACAATGCCTAAAACCAGGGGGAACAGGAACAATTCTTCTATATACAAATGGTGATGTAACACCAACTGAATCAGTACAATCTCCTGTCTCTTGTCCTTCAAACATTAAGGCATTAGGAATAACAGGTTTAATAGCTTTCGGGGCTGGTTCTATTATTTCTTTCTTTGTATTCAAGAAAAAATAGGTTAATCATTGGTGGTTAGAGAGGT
The DNA here is from genome assembly GCA_964560525.1 of uncultured Candidatus Saccharibacteria bacterium. Classification (GTDB taxonomy): domain Bacteria; phylum Patescibacteriota; class Dojkabacteria; order SC72; family SC72; genus UBA12078. The sequence goes on from CAZLLO010000012.1 coordinate 5,108, forward strand.
TGAGGATGTAGAACCTATTGAGGAGTTGTTTGTGTATAACAGTGACGAGAAAAAGATCACTAATAGGGGCTGATTTACTTAATTATTTTTTAGTCAACTTTATTGTATTAACTAGTCCCCAGATCCATGTCCCCAGACCTAGCATCCAAGATAAACCATAAAATATACTCCCCCCTTGAGTTCCCCAATTAGTTTGCAAAGCCCAAATTGTATAGAATACTGTTCCTAATAGAAATAGGCTAATTTGAATTAAGGCCTTTTTCGTTTGTTTTAAATAGAAAAAATGTGCTCCAAAACAACCTAAAAAGAAAAATAAGAGTAGTGCGGTTAATCGTGATTTTGGTTGAATTTCTTTTGCCATGTTTATTGCTATTATATTATATGAAAACTATATATGGCTCCCCGAGTAGGATTCGAACCTACAACCGAACGGTTAACAGCCGTTTGCTCTACCATTGAGCTATCGAGGATTAACAACAACAGCTATTATATCCATCTAATTCCTTTTCTGCAAGACAGCTTTCCTTTGTTCTAATATCTCTCTAAGAGCTACGCCATGCCCATTTTTTTGACCATTAAGATCTAGAGGAATAAAAGATATTTCTAAAACCTCTCCCTTTGGTAATGTTGTAATAATCTCCCTGCTCCCTTTAGGGATATCTCTTTTTAAAGTGTTAGTAGCATTAATTAATGCTTTCGCATATCCTTCTGTTGTTAACTCTAAATCCCAGATAGGATTCCATGAATCGTGTGAAGAGATTGAGAATATTGAGCTTTTAGTCTCCTCCAAACCTTGTTGCCCTGGAAATTTAGGCTCTGTATGCTCTATGCCAAAGAATCTCTGATTTTCAAATGTATTTGCTATATTAGGGTCCTTTCTGTCTTGTATCTTTGGACCATTCTCTACGTATAGCTCATAATCTCCCACCGTTACGCGTGTAAATCCTTCTGGATTTATAGCGACTAAGTCCTGTACGCTACTAATTGCTAACTCTGAATTATATTCAACTGTGCTGTCATTGGTTGGTTCACTACTCATATATTTATTATACCTTACAAGTTATATTTGCTCTCTTACACATACCAATATATCATTAAATATATATAACTTGTAAGGAGTAAGAGATATGGATAAAAAGGACATACAAGTATCATTTGTAGGTATGGAACCTACAGAAGCATTAAAGAAATATACATTAGAGAAGATATTAAAAAAGGAAAACCTCTTAGTAGAAGCAACAAAGATAGAGGTAACACTAAAGGAACAAGTAAATAGTAAGGGAGTACAAAATGATTTTAGAGTAGATATTGATGTATACCTACCTAAAGCAATTGTAAGGGTAGAAGAGAGTGGTGCCGATATGTATGCAAATATAGATAAGGGGACGGATATATTGTTTAGAAGACTAAAACGATACAACGATCAAAAGAAACATTGGGAAGGACAAGAATCATGGAGAGTACAGGAAGCAGAGAATGCGCAGCAATCACTATCTGAGGACGTAGGAATGGATTTAGAAAACTATTCTGATTATGTACCCCAAATAGCCAAGCGAAAGGTAGTAGACGACATATCACCTTTGGAAGAAGGAGAAGCCATTGAACGAATGGAACTGATGGGATATGACCAATATCTATTCAGAAGCAAGAAGACAAACAAGATATCAATGATATATCGTAGGAAACATGGCGGATATGGATTAGTTGAACCACCCGATGAGTTAGTTTAGGCATGTATTACAAAAAAGGAGGCTTTAGGCCTCCTTTTCTTTTACATATCCAATATATTTATTTAGCTGTTAAGTTTTTAAATATATTTATAGTTGTACTGAATAGTCCATAAGCTGGCTTGCTTGTAGAGTTATTTTGTATTTTGTATTCCTCTTCTTTCCCAGTTAGCCATGTAGATTTGGTGTTAGAAATCTGTTGCTGTACATAGTAGGTTGTAACCTGACTCTTGTATGTATCAAAGTCTAATTTAGCACCTTCTTCTAATGCTGCGGTCTCAGTTGGGAACATCTGGTCACTGTATTGTGTGAAGAAACTCTTTAAGTCTGCATCAGTATATGTGATTGTAGGAGTTAAGAGCTTTGTAGTTAAGATATCTAGTCTAATCTCATCTTTGAGCTGTGCTTCTGTTAGATTATTTGCAACTAAAGCTTGTGCATACGCTTCATCACCACCAACACTGGTTTTGATTTGGTCTATTTGTGATTGAATCTCTTCATCAGAAGCAGTTACATTAGCTTTCTTAGCTTCTTGAGCTATGATTTCATTATCTATCAATTGTGTAGCAGCAGCTTGTCCATATGCTTGTTGCAAGAGCTTGTTCCATTCTGATTTTGATATTCTTGAACCATTAACAATAGCTACACTGTAGTCATTGTTAAGATACTGTACACCTAAATCTATCAATGCAAAGGAACCAACAATTATCAATACTAATCCTACAATCTTTAAAACTGGTTTCCAATTACCACTTTTTATTTTGTTAAATATCTTTTTAAAATCAGGCATCTTTAGCTTAATTTTAATATTTGATGGAGTTGGTTTCTTGAAAGATATTTTAAAACCTTTCTTTACAACAGGGGTTTTCACTTGGGGCTTTTTAGAAACGTTTTTCTTTTTATCTTTAGCCATTTAAGGACATTACTATGAATTTATTAATATCTAGTCTAGCAGAATATCCTGTAAGAAGGAAGAGGGTGGCTAGTACTTTAGGTGAACATAAAAGGTCTTAAGACTTCCAGAAGTATGAACCAACATTGCGTATTTTGCGCCATTAGAATCTGTGTAGTAATATACCTTTCCGTTTGCTACTGCGTATACAGGAGCACCTTCTCCTCTCAAATATGCTTTATTCCAATCATCTAAGCCTTGAGATTTTCTAGAGTTTAAAATTGAGTCTACTGTTGAACAGAGTCCATATGGTACTGTATATTGATCAAGATTTTGATTTCCAGCAGACATACTGACAAGATCTAGCGCATAGTGAGGTTTTGAAGAACTAAAGTATTGAGTTATGTATGATGAAGACATTGGAAGTTTAGTTAAAGTACCCGCTTTTAGATATGCTCCTGATAGAGAATAGTAGTTGAGAGGATTTACGTATACATTGTTCTTCATGACCGCAAAGTGCAAGTGTGATCCAAATGAACAACCAGTATGTCCATCAATACCTATAACTGTTCCTGCAAGTACCTGGGTACCAGAGCCGAGTTTCCCAGTATTGTATAGTTGGAGCATTACTTGTTCGAAATATTTTTCTGTTTCAGCAATGTTCTTTGATATCGTATTCAATTGGGAAAGGTATTTAGCTTCTCTAGCCTTTGATTCTGAAAGTAAACTATTTTTCTCTGCTTTTTGTGCTGTCAATGCTTTGTTTTGCTCTGCTAAGTCCTCTGTTTGTTTCTCAATATCTGCTTTCTTTGCTAAGACTTCTTTTTTTTGTTTAGAAAGTTCTTCTTCTTCTTTCTTTAATGCTGTAATTTTCAATGAATAGTCTTCCAAAGAGGCAATATCTTGTGCTCTTGTAATGATAAGGTATTTTGTTTTTCTAAGTACAGCTGAAAGATTCTTAGTATCTAAAAACACTTCGAATGGCCCTACAAATGAATACTTGTAGGATTCTGTGATCCTCTGATTTACTGTACCTTCCAATACACTTACTTCTTGTTTTAAGAGTGATACGGAATCTTCTTTCTCTTGTATATCTGTTTCAAGAAGAGAAATCTGTATATTCTCTGCAGCTATTTCAATCTCTAATGAACGTATCACATTCTCTGTTTGAGTGATTTGGTTGTTAATATATGAAATTTTTCCTTCAAGAGAAAGCTGTTTGTACTGTTCCTCATTTAGTTGATTCTTCAGAGAGCTTTTTTGATTTTGTAAAGAGTTTAGCTGGCTATTATAGTAATCAAGACATCTTTCTGGGTTTGAATATGGACATGTTGCACCAGCATATACAGGCCTATCTTCATACTTAACCAACGCAAAGAAGAAAGCTGTTAAAAGTACCACAAACAAGATTGTATATACTAACCTCTTAATTTTCATTATTTCAAATATTTCCTTACCGCACTCCAGCTACTCACTACACCCAAGAGACCACCAAATACTAAGTGTATTATGTAGTAGATAGGTAAGAAAGCAAGATTAAATGTCCGAAGGAAGTCCAAACCAAAATCAGAGAGAGCTTGATTTAACCATGACGCAAAATCTGTACCTTGGGTATATATAACCACAATATACCAAGGAACAATGATTAAAGTGGCTGCTAGAAATCCTCCAACTAAACCATAGAAAGCACCCTCAAAAAGAAATGGTGTTTTTATGAATGAATCTGAACTCCCAACAAGGTTCATAATTTGAATTTCTTCCTTGTGTGCGTTGATATTAAATTCGATAGTAATCTTTATGAGGAAGAAGGAGATTAATAGTAAACCTGTTATGAGAATAATAGCACCAATATTAATGATGCTTGAAAGAGTCTTAAGGTTGTCTACAACATCTTTAAAATACATTACCTCGTCAATATTAGGATTAGTATCTTTCTCTTTGTTGATGTTGGTTATGACCTGAAGTAGGCTATCAACATCGTGTGCACGTATCTCTAAGCTAGGAGGAAGAGAATCTGCTGTAACAGTAGATATCAAGTCTGGATTGTCTGCGAAATCTTCTTGATAGATGGATAGAGCATCTTCCTGGGATACGTATTTTATCTCTGCTATTAACTTAGGATCATATATTTTATCCCTTAAGGTCAATATCTCTGCTTCAGAAGTATCTTGTTTAAAGAACACGATTACTTGAGCTCTTTGCTCGTAGTATTTAACTGCTATGTGGCTGAGAATAGCAGCACTTATGAAAAAGGATGAGATGGCAAGAACGATTGTCGTTACAAAGATAGTAGCTAATGAAAGCCATCTATTTCTTTTAACATTTTTCTTTGTAGTATCTATTACTTTTTGTACTTTACTCATCTTTCTTTTCTTTACTTAAATAATTTTTTACATATTTCTCTAATTCTTCCTTATTTTCTTTGGAGAATTTAAGATTATTTAAATCAGTATCAGTTAGGTTAAAGATCATATCCATATCTGTGATATTTGCTTTTTCTAAGAGTTCTTTTACATCCTTTTCTAATCCCTTTAGTTTGTCATTCTTTTTCTCTTTTTCTTCTTTTTCAGGTTTCAAATCAGGATTCTTGGTATCTGCAACGACCTTACCTTTGTCCATGGATATAACTCTCGTCTTCATGGCGCTTACAAGGTCACGATCATGACTAATTACCATGACTGTTGTACCACCTTTGTTTATCTTCTTTAATATCTCGAATACCTGGTAAGCATTATCATGATCTAGATTTCCTGTAGGCTCATCGGCAATGAAAAGCTCTGGATTGTTGGCAAGTGCACGAGCAATAGCTCCTCTTTGTTGCTCTCCACCAGAAAGCTGGTGGGGGAATAGATTTCTTCTGTCTTGTAAATCCACTGTCTCTAAGAGATAGTCTGTGGTTTCTTTAATCTCTTTATCTTCTTTCCCAAGAATCTCTAAGGCAAAGCTAATATTTTCTTGTAATGTTTTGGTACTAAGAAGTTTAATATCTTGGAATACAATCCCCAATCTCTGCCTGTATGTTGGTAACAATTTGTTAGGAATCTTTGGGACATCAATTTCTTTAAACATGATGTTTCCAGAAGTAGGTAACTCTTCTCTAATGAGTAATCTCATTAAAGTAGTTTTCCCAGCACCAGAAGGGCCAACTAAGAAGAAGAACTCTCCTTGATCTACTTTGAAATTTACATTATCTAATGCAGTAATATTTTCGTTATATTTTTTTTGTACTTTGTCAAAAAATAACATGAGCAGTTATACAGACAGTTTAGTTCTTATGTATATATTACTGTAATCTGGTCTGCGCTTCAACAAACTCCTCTAAGTTCCCATTTAATACGTCTTCAGGAGATTGTGATTCTATACCTGTCCTTAAATCTTTAACTAATTTGTATGGGTGAAGTATATAGTTACGTATTTGATTTCCCCATCCTGCTATCTTGTAATCCCCCTTAATATCAGAGATCTCTTCCAACCTCTCGTCCTGTTTAATTCTCCATAGCTTGGCTTTGAGTATCTTCATTGCAGTATCTCTGTTTTGTAACTGACTTCTTTGTTCAGATGATTGTACTGTAATACCTGTTGGTATATGTGTAATCTGTACAGCAGAGGATGTTTTGTTTACATTCTGTCCTCCTGGGCCTCCTGATCTAACAGCTTTAAAATCAATATCACTGTCTGGTATCTGTATATCGTTATCTAATTCGTCCATGAGGGGTAAGACTTCTACACCAGCAAATGTAGTTTGTCTTAATCCTTGAGCATTGTAAGGGGAAATTCTTACTAATCTGTGAGTCCCATGTTCTTTTTTTAAATATCCAAATGCATATTGTCCTACCACATCCATAGTGACTGTAACTATCCCTGTTTCTCCACCTTTCAATATGTCTTTGATATTGTATTTCCAACCCATCTTGTCAAAATACATTGTATACATACGCATCAACATCTCTGCCCAATCATTTGCTTCTGTGCCTCCTTGTCCAGCATGTATTGTTATGAGTGCATTAGCACAGTCATATTTTCCAGAGAGGAATTTTCTAATTGAGAATTTCTCAAATTTCTCTCTTAGAGTTGTATATTCTTCAATGAGCTGATTTTGATCTGTTTCTTTTTGTATCGAATCAAAGATCTCTACTAATGAGGATATATCTGATTCTAGAGATTTTGCAGTATCAATTTCTTCCCTAAGTCTGCCAATCTGTTCCATTGTACTTTGTGCTTTGGCATTGTCTTTCCAAAAGTCATCTTGAAGGGTATCGCTTTCTAAAACAGTTAGCTGTGACTGTTTCTCAGGGATATTTAATGTTTGTATAGTCTTTGCAATATCTTCTTGCAAATCTTGTATATCTTTTTTGCGTAAATCGTTCATGCAGTATATTATATTAGAGCAATCAATTTACTGCCATAGCCATGTTTGATTTTTTTAAGACAAGACAACCACTAACAGTATCTGGAACAAACAATTTCGAGAAAAAAGAATTTGTAACATTAATTGTTTTAGATGGTTTTGGTATTCATCCCGACCCTGAGGGTAATGCTGTGTTAAATGCAAAGACACCTTTTTTGGATACTGCTTGGACGTACGGGAGATCAACATTAATCCATGCTTCAGGTACTCATGTAGGATTACCATCAGAAGAACCAGGAAACAGTGAAGTTGGGCATTTAAATATTGGAGCAGGGCAGGTGGTATATCAAACGCTTCCACGTATCAATGATGCCATTGAAGCTCATGAGCTGGACAAGATAGAGGTTATTAAGGAAATGATAGCAACTGTGAAAAAGAGGGGAGCAAGGCTACATTTAACTGGTGTTTTAAGCTCTGCTGGAGTACATGGACATATTAAACATTTGTATTCAATTCTAGAGATATGTAAAGCCAATGGTATAGATCCATATATTCATGTAATGCTTGATGGAAGGGATGCGCCACCACATGATGGATATTTGTATATAAATAAATTGAATCAGAAGATAGATGAACTAGGCATTGGACATATTGCTACCATAATGGGTAGGTTCTATGGGATGGATAGGGATAATAGGTGGGAGCGAACTAAGAAAGCATATGACGCAATGATTGGTCTGGCAGAGGACACATTTACAGATCCAGTAGCTGCCATACAAAAAGCATATGCTAATGGTGAAGATGATCAGTATTTTAAACCAAGAATGGCTTTAGATGCACAGGGTTTGCCACTTGGAGCAATTAGAGATGGTGATGCTGTATTTTTTTGGAATTACAGAGAAGATAGGGCGAGACAATTAACAAAAGTTTTTGTCATGAAAGATTTGCCATATTTTAATCGTAGGAATTTTCCTAAGGACACATATTTTGTAACCATGACTGGTTATGAAGAAAACCTTTCTGCTCATGTTGTATTTCCTCCTATTCCTGTACAAAAATCTTTGGCTGAGACGCTCTCGGATAGCGGTAGGACGCAATTTCATGTCTCTGAGACCGAGAAACATATGCATGTAACTTACTTCTTTAATGGTGGTGTTGAAGCTCCACATAATGGAGAAGTATTTTTTAATGTTCCATCTCCCAAAGTGGAGGACTATGCAGTTGTTCCAGCTATGAGTGCAGAGATTATTAGAGATGAAACCATTAATGTCATAAAGAATTTCAACAAGAAGAAATATAATTTCATTCTAGTAAACTTTGCTAATCCAGATATGATAGGGCATACAGGAAATTACAAAGCCACAATCATGGGAAATGAAATTGTTGACAGATGCACTGCAGATATAGCCCTTGCAACTTTAAATGCAGGTGGTGCTGTTGTCATAACTGCGGATCATGGAAACTGTGAGACAATGATAAATAGGACTACCAAAGAAATAGATATAGCACATACAAATAATCCCGTACCTTTAATAATACTCTCGAGCGCTGATGAAATACGGTCAAAAGCAGGAGTACAAATAATTAAGGTAGGGACAGGACCAAATGCACATGCAACTGGATTGTTAGCAGATATAGCTCCTACATGTTTAGGCATATTAGGGGATGATATCCCTGCCAATATGACAGGTGTGGATCTAAGATCTATGCTACAGTAGGTACGCAATAACTAATATTGCTACTCCAACAATAATTCTGTAAATACCAAAAGAAGACAACCACTTCGACCTATTTAGTTTCTTTAATATTGCTAAAGCACCAAGTCCAATCACAAAAGGAACAATGATCACGATCGCAGTTTGGAGATATTGTTGTGTTGTAAACTCAGCCGATGCAACCCCAGGATTATCCATCACTGTCTTTGCAATCTCCCATACAGCAGACCCAAGCAAAGCGGGTAATCCGAGTATGAAGCTGTATTCTAAAGCAGTATATTGATTTAATCCCATGGCAATCCCAGAGAGTGTTGTTACTCCAGATCTAGATGTCCCAGGAATTAATGCAAGTGTTTGAGCCCAACCCATCAAAAGAGATTGTTTCCAAGTAATATTTTCCCATTTAGTTTCTGGGATACCCAATTCTTTTTTCTGAGCAATGATCATAAGAATTCCCCAGAATATTAAGGAGAGTGCAATAATCCAATCAGCTCTTAATATATTTTCTATCTTTGATTCAAAAAGTACTCCTAGTATTCCTGCAGGAATCATAGCTACGAGAATCTTAGAGTAGAAAATCCATTTTTCCTTTGTAAAAAAACCACTAAAAAGTTTCTTCCAGAAAAAAATCAATATCGCTAGGCTAGTACCGATGTGAAAAGAAGTAAGTAACAAGGTTGATGTTGGCAAGTTAAAAGCTTGTCCCAGTATTATTAAATGTGCACTACTAGATACAGGCAGAAGTTCTGTGAATCCTTGTACGATCGAGAGAACTAGTAGCTTTATGGTTTCCATTAAATTTGATATTCTGAAATAATATACATTATGGTAGTATTTAATACTGTGATAGTCAAAAAATACATAAAAACGACAATATTTGCAATCTTTTTCATATGTATACTATTTGTTACTCCAATCAAAGCCGCTGATCCTTCATTCTCGCTGTATCCTGCGGGTGGTGTAGTTACGAATAAAGATAATGGATTTACTGTTGATGTACTTGTTAACTCTGCAGGAGAGGAGTTAGTATCTGCAAGATTTGTAATAACGTTTGATGCCAAATACTTACAACTTACTAAGGCAGAGAAGAATAATGCTCTTTTTGCACAGTGGCCTGATGATGAAACAAGTATAGATAATACAAACGGTGTAGTTATGCTAACAGGATTCTCTCAATCTGGTACGGATACACTTTACAAAACAACTGGCTCTGATTCTGATGTTATGGCAAGATTGACATTCAAAGTTAAGAAAGAAGGAAAGACTACATTAAATTGGGAGTTCTCTGGTGCCAATGAAGATCTTAAATCAGTATTACTCACAGATGGTAGTCCTCCGCAGAATGTTCTAAAAACTAAACCAAGTTCAGCTACGTTTACTGTTAGTAAAGAGATTGTACAGACAGGTCTTGATTGGAATAAGTATGTCTTGGTTGGAGGTCTGGTATTTATCCTTTTTGGTGGTCTTATGGTTTTCTCTAGACCTAATATCTGGGAGAAGAAGCGTGGCACTATAATAACGTATGAGAAAGATGAGTAAAGGTACTTTAAGGGTTGCACTTGTTACTGAATCATTATGGACAATGGGTGGTGCAAATCGAGTATTAGAAACTTTTGCAAAGCTATATCCCCAAGCAGATATTTATGCATTGTTTGGAGATACAAATAATCTTTCAGAAGAACTTCAAAAGCATAAAATAGTATATTCTTCATTAAACAAGAAACCTTTCATAAAGAAACTGTATAGATATTCATACCATCTATGGCCGATGCATATTGAAAAATTCGATTTTCATGATTATGACTTTGTAATATCTTCCAGTTGTAGTGTCGCAATGGGGGTAGTGACGCCAATTACTTGCAAACATATAGCCTACATTCATTCTCCTATGAGGTATCTATGGGATTTAAAAGAGGTAGGGTTAAAGGGTATAGGTTTTGTTAGGAGAGCAATCGCTAACTTCTTCTTAGTGTTCATAAGGATATGGGAAGTATCTGCAAGTGTAAGACCAGATGTTTTGATATCTAATTCTAAATTTGTAGCTAAACGTATAGAAAAATATTGGGGTAGAAATATTGACTATGTTTTAACCCCTCCTATACATTTCCATAACAGTCCTATTCTCAATGATAAACAAAGAGAATCATATTTTGTAGCTGGAGCTCCATTTGAATTTAACAAAAAAGGAGATTTTCTTCTTGAATGCTTTGCAGGTACGGATAAAGTGCTTAAATTAATTGGTAGCGGTTCTAAGGAAAGAGGTTTAAAAAGAAAGTATTCTAAGTTCAAGAATATTCAATTTTTAGGAAAGATATCAGATGAAGAGAAATGGGATGTGCTTTCAAAAGCCACGGGTTTTGTTATGCCAGGTTTTGAGGATTATGGTATTTTCCCTTTAGAAGCTATGTCTGTTGGTACTCCAGTGTTAGCATACAAAGCAGGAGGGATACAAGAAAATCTAATAGAGGATGTAAATGGGTATTTTTTTACCGAATGGGATAAAGAGAATTCTATTTTAGGTTTGAAAAAAATATTAAAGAAAAAATGGGATTACAAAGAGATTGCGCAATCAGTAAGAAAGGGTAATAACTCAGAGGAGGAATTTATCGAAAAGTTTAAAAAGATTATTAGTTGAATGTAGTATTGGTTTTTGATATTATCATACTGTTCTTAATGTAGTGCCGAGATAGCTCAGCTGGTAGAGCATTTGTCTGAAGAACAAAGGGTCCCCAGTCCGAACCTGGGTCTCGGCACCATTTTGCGAGAGTAGTTCAGTTGGCTAGAACGACACATTGCCAATGTGTAGGTCGCGGGTTCGACCCCCGTCTCTCGCTCCATATTCAAATATACAATTATGAATATTGTAGAATACAAAACGAAAGTTCAATTTCCTCTTCGCCAAGCCACACTATGTTTCCTTATCAAAGATGATCAAGTATTACTTGCTATGAAAAAACGTGGATTTGGTGCTGGAAGATGGAATGGAGTTGGTGGAAAACCTGACGGTGTTGAAACAATAATAGAGACAGCTATCCGAGAAACACGGGAAGAGATAGAGGTGATGCCAAAAGAGATGGAGCTTGTCGCTATTTTAGACTTCTATTTTCTTAACAAACCAGATTGGAGCCAACAGGTAGTCGCATATCTTTCAAAAGATTGGGGTGGAGAACCAAAGGAAACAGAAGAAATGAAACCACAGTGGTATAACAAAGATGAGTTGCCTTTTGATTCAATGTGGCCTGATGATCCTCTTTGGATACCTCTTGTTTTGGAAGGTAAGAAAGTGAAAGGGGAATTCTTGTTTGGAGAAAATGATTCCATATTAGATCACAATGTAATAGAGGTGGAAACTTTGGAAATATAGCTTAGATTAATATACTCCCAGTATATCCAATATATGCAAATATTATTGCTCTAATTGTTTTACCCGCTGTTACAGCTATCAGAAACTTCCACCATTTAATACCAAAAGCACCTGCTACTAATCCAGCAACATCAAATAATGGGTTTGGTATTAAGGCAAGTACAAATATTGCCCATAATCCATATTTCTTAATTCTTTCCTCCATCTTTTTGTATATCTTGCTCGATTTTATGATCCCACTCCCGCTATATCCTGCAAGATAACCAACTAATTCACCTAACGAAGAAGCTATCCCAACTGAAAGCCCTACTAAAAGTGGGCTAGCAAGTATCCCACCCAAAAGAATATTTAATGGCGCAAGTATAGGGACAGGAATTAGTACAGTAGCATTACCAAGAAACATAATGAGGAATACTCCGAGATATCCAAATTCTTCTAAGGAGCGTATCTGCTTGTTAAATACAATTATTAA
>CAZLLO010000013.1:0-15546 GCA_964560525.1 uncultured Candidatus Saccharibacteria bacterium
CGAGATATCCAAATTCTTCTAAGGAGCGTATCTGCTTGTTAAATACAATTATTAATACGGAAATAGCTAAGGAAGCCAGTAGCATTAATAGGTGTTTAATACCGAATTTTTCTTGCTTTTGTTCTTCCATTGTTTATTATACTAATAATTTGGAAGAAGCCAATGAAACTGACGGGGTTCATGGTTTTTCCATAAACCCCATTGTGGGTCAGTTTTTATTACGTCTTTTTTAAGACACCGTCTTTGTTATAAATAGCTTCGTTGTTACATATTAATTCAGTACCATGACCTGGTGGAATTATACACATGATGGAGAAAACATATTTTTCTGTACTGGTTGTTTGCCCATCCCCAATGAAGCCACTTTCATAATTGATGATTTGGTCTTCTTTGATATGGAGGATCTGCAAGACTCGATCATAGGTGAGATAGTTATCTCCGCTAATGATGAAGAGTAATATAGCACTCTTTTGTTTCTTTGTATCCTCACATATGTGTAAGACCTTCTTCGCATGTTCTCTCGCGATGTGCATTGTAGGAAATGATTCGGGGTTTCTTTTAGAAAGGGTGGCACAGTTAATTGGCTTTTTTGTATCAATAACCGTGTCATTATCGGCAAGAAATGCTCCTCTGCCTTTGCAAAAACAAAGACCAGTTTTGAGATCAAACGAGGAAAGAGTAATTCCTTTCTGTAAATACAGCGAATCAATCATTCCTCCAAAATCTCCAGATTCAAAGTACCCGTTAAACTCTGCTATATACAAATTCATATGTATCTCCTTTTTTTAACGAACTGGGGTAGTTTTATTTGACGGTTCACCATTATACCACTCCCATAGTATGTTTGTATTCCGTTAGAAATCTGTTAACATTAATTATGAAATTATCTACAAAACAAGCTAAATCAATATTAACTCCAAGTAAACTTCCTGGTGCAGACTATGTGGTAAATCCATATTCAGGATGCGCATTTGGATGTGTATATTGCTATGCAGAATTCACTAGGAAATTCACAGGCCATATGGATGAGCAATGGGGTAAATATGTAGATGCAAAAATAAATACACCAGAAGTATTTGAAAAAGAAATTGCTAACCTTACGAAAAAGGTAATTAAGAAAAATGAATTCAAAACAGGTAATAGACCAGTAATATTCTTTGGATCAGTAACAGATCCATATCAAGGAGTAGAAGCAAAGTATGAATTAACTAAGAAGTGTCTAGAAATTATTGCGAAATCAGAAATCAAAAACAATCTCGATATATCTCTCTTAACTAAATCTCCACTTGTAACTAGAGATATTGAAATACTAAAACAGATACCTAATCTTGAAGTAGGTATGACGATATCATCCATAGATGACAATATCAGTAGAATATTTGAATGCTATGCACCTCCTAGTTCATTGAGGATATTGGCTTTGAAGAAATTAAATGAGGCAGGTATAAAGACATATGCATTTGTGGGACCATTACTTCCCCACTTTGTTGCAAATGAGGAAAATCTTAGAAAATTGTTTAAGGAAATAAAAGAGTCAGGGACTAAGAAAGTATGGGCTGAACATATTAATCTATCATGGGGAAAGTTAAGTAGGCTAATAGAGAGGGTTGGAGATCAATTAACCGAAGAAGAGTTAAAACTTTTTAAAGAATCTCAAACGGATGAGTACAAGAGGAAATTGAGTAATATGATATTAGGGATTGTTAATGAATTAGGATTGGAGTTAGTGGGAGGAAAGGTAGTGGATCATATAAAGCTGGGGAAGTAGTAATCTCGGTGTATCTTATAGTATAATTGTACTGTAATTTTCATATTACGATCTTTAAGTAGGGACAAAATTTGAATTATCATAGCCAGGAGGGCGTGATGACAACAAATAGTAATGCACCAAAAAACTTGAGAGATTTCAATCTCCCAGAGTTATTAATCTTAACGCATGCGGGATCGTATGATACAGGTCTTGCGGCATTAAATTTGATAGCTCTGAAATACAAAGAAGATGGGTTAAAATGTTACTGGGAATTAGTACGGAATCCCGGGTATGCTGAGTCTCAAGAAAGCCTCTATTCTTGGATTGATTCCAGCTTACATATTAATCTGAAGAAGATGAAGTATGCAGCAAAACGCTCGAAAGAAGAAATGGCTCGACTTGCTGGACCTGATGTAGAATTTTGGGCTTGCCCTGTACGCTTCGAGGCGACTCTTTCGCAATGCCCTGATTCAACCCAGGTTATCGAAAGTTTCTTTCCACCTCAATAAACGTACAAAATCAGAAGGGATTTCCCCCTACTAATCCCTTCTGATTGTAATACAAATATTTTCTTTTCAATTATTCATATATCATATACACTAGAGAGATGGATATTGATGTACAAAAACAGCCCAATAATCATATAAAAGACAGGGTGTTAAGATTTAAACCAGTAGCATTCATAAAAAAGAATTGGCTTATATTCTCGATCCTCTTTGTTTTTTCTCTTACGATGCTTGTTGGCATATGGAATATTAAGAGATATACAATCACAGATGCAAAAGGGGAGGAGATACCACAGGAAATTAGCAACCAAATAGAAGGATACATACAAAACAATTTGATCGGTAAGAACTATTTCTTTTTCTCAACAATTACCTACGAGAAAGATATGATAAAGACATTACCATATGTAAAAGGAATAAATATGGAGAAAGTCATGCCAAATAAGCTAGAGATATTTGTAGAGATATATAAACCAGTATGTACAGCATATATTCATGAACAAAGTTGCTACCTTCTCTCAGAAGAAGGTTATGTGTTAGATCAAATATGTAAGGAAGATACGGCAAATTGTTGTAGAGAATATGCAAATACAAACAATATATATATGTTTTCATCATCGGATACAGATATCTCCCCGAATGATTCTGGAAAACAGACTTTGATAATTTTAGAAAATATATCTAAGATTACCAAAGTAATAGAAACATACAATTACACAATTAAGACCATAACCTTAAATGGATCCATCTTGGAGATAACACTTGATACAGACCAAATATTTAGATTTAACATGGCGGACGATCTAAATATCCAAATGGAAAGATACATAGCGGTTGCAAACAAAGTGAAAAGTGATAACCTAGAATTTAAATCAATAGATTTTCGATTTGAAAGACCTGTTTTGAGAAAATAACAAGATTCTTGCTAAAGCGAAGATTTTTGATTATATTATTATAAAGGACTTGTGAATTCTGGTTCTTTGAATATAATAAATTAGTAATATATAACTGCCTTAAATAACATGGCACGCAAAATCATTACAGCAATAGATTTAGGCTCATCTAAGATCACAACAGTAATATCTGCTGTTGAAGATAATCAAACACCTACAGTAATTGGAGTGTGTTCATATCCTAGTAAGGGTATTAAGAAAGGGGTTGTCGTTAATATTGACGATGCAACTAATGCTATATCAGAGAGTGTATTAGCTGCTGAAAGAATGGCAGGTGTTACAGTTTCTGATGTCTATGTATCAATAAATGGTGAACAAGTTACAAGTTTAAACAACAAGGGTGTTGTAGCTGTAGCAGGTTCTGAAATTACAATTGATGATACGTATAGAGCGATTGAGAATGCTAGAACATTGTCTTTACCTGATAATCTAAATCCTATTCATATTATCCCAAGAGAATTTGTAGTAGATAATCAAGGTGGAATAAAGTATCCAATTGGTATGAGTGGTGGAAGATTGGAAGTTGAGACACATATAATCACAGCACCTAATTCATATTGGCAAAATATCCGTAAGTGTGTTGAACAAGTAGGTTTGAATGTATATGATGTCATCTTTACAGGTTGGGCATCATCACTTTCAGTATTAACAGAAACAGAAAAGGAGTTAGGAGTTACCATGCTTGATATCGGTTCTGGAACCACAAGTATTACAATATTTGAAGAGGGTTCCATTATATACAGTAGCTGTATTCCTCTTGGTGGTAATAGTGTGACAAGCGATATAGCTATTGGTTTGCAGGTATCTTTGGAAGAAGCAGAGAAGATCAAGTTAAATATGGCAGATATATTGGATAACAAGGGAAATGTTGCAAAAAGCAAGGGTACTGACGCGACTCCTGCACTTTTAAGAAGATTAGATGAACCAAAGGAAAAGAAACCTAAGGGAGATGATATTGATCTCTCAGGTTATGGTGTTGAGAAGAAGGTCTCAAAGGATATGCTTCAAAAGATTGTAGAAGCAAGATGTGAAGAGATATTTGATATGGCTAAGGAGAATGTTACTAAATCTGGATATGAAATTGCTATGCCAGCAGGTGTTGTCATAACAGGTGGTACTGCATTGCTAAGAAATATTACCAAATTTACACAATCCGTTTTTGGTGTTGCTGCTAGAGTTGGATATCCATCAGGATTATCGGGTATGACGGAAGAGATCTCTGATCCAGCATATGCCTGTGTACAGGGGTTAATAAAGCATGCTATGGATGATGATGTGGATATTAGTTCTGCTAATGACAAAAAGAAAGCTAATGTTAAAGGCTTTGTTGGAAAACTTGGAGAATGGTTGAAATCATTACTGCCATAAATAAATTTTAGTGCATAGTCAAAAATGTTAGTTACAACTAATGTAGATCCCGTAGCAAAAATTAAGGTAGTAGGTGTTGGTGGTGGTGGTTGTAATGCAATCAATACTATGATCACGGATTATGATATCCCTGGAGTTGACTTTATGGCATTCAACACAGATGCACAGGCATTAAAGATGTCTCAGGCACCTGTTACTTTACAGTTAGGGGAAGAATTAACACATGGATTAGGTGTTGGTGGAAATCATGACATGGGAGCTCAAGCAGCTGAAGAGAGTTTAAATCAGATACAAGAATTTTTGGAAGGTGCCAACATGGTATTTATTACAGCAGGTATGGGAGGTGGTACAGGGACAGGCGCAGCTCCAATCATTGCTGGTGTTGCTAAGAATATGGGAGCGTTGACAGTTGCTGTTGTAACTAAACCTTTTGAATTTGAAGGTAACAAAAGAAGAGAGATAGCAGAAGAGGGAATTGCAGCACTTAGAGATAAGGTTGATACATTAATTGTTGTCCCGAATCAAAGGTTGCTTGAGATCGTAAATGAAAGTGAAAAGCTCTCATTCATAGATGCTATGAAAAAGGTTGACTCAGTGTTAGCAGAAGGTGTTAAAAGTATTTCTAACCTCATAAGCCAAACAGGATATATTAATGCAGACTTTAATGATGCTAAATCAGTAATGCAGAATGCGGGTACTGCACTTATGGGTATTGGTAGGGCAAGTGGTGAGAATAGAGCTGAGAATGCAGCTAGAGCAGCTACAACCAGTCCTCTGCTTGATATGTCTATTGAAGGTGCTACAGGTGTTCTTTACAATGTTGTTGGCTCAGATTTAACTCTTACAGAGATAAGTTTAGTATCCGAATTGATTAAAGAAGCAGTAGATCCTTCTGCAAATATTAAATTTGGAGCACAAATAGATCCAGGTGCGGGAGAAGAATTAACTATTACTATTGTTGCTACTGGGTTTGATGAAAACAAACAGGTATACACTAAAAAGCAGAAAGGTCCAGAAGATAACGTAAGGACATTTGGATTTAATCCAAAAACAGAAAATGAAAAGGAAGATGCAATCTTAGAGGATAAAGACGATGACGTACTAGAATCGTTTGAGAATGATGATTTCCAGGAAGAAGAAAAAACAAAACCAGTTGTTTCTACACCAAAGAATAACTACGAGGATGGTGATGATCCATTAGATATTCCTGCATTTATGCGAAAACCTAAATAGTAGGTTGGAATATGGTAATATTATTCAATCATGAAGTTAGCATCAAATAATCATAAGCTCGCATTTGCTATAGATTGGAAGACCTTTTTACCAGCTATCTTACTTTCTATTATTGGAGTTATAACCCTTCTTTCAACATGTATATTGCCAGAAGGTGGTTATGGAGATTTATCAATAGTATGGAAGCAACTATTATTCATAGGTATAGGATTTACACTGTATTTCATAGTATCTTTTCTAGATCTGTCATATTTGAAATATTGGCAAGTATTACTTGTCATATATGCAGTTACTCTTGTACTCCTAATTCTTACATTGCTAGTGGGAATTAAAGTAAATGGAGCAAGAAGATGGTTAGTTTTTGGTGGTTTTCAATTACAACCATCAGAAGTAGCTAAAGTGGCAATAATTCTCGGAACTGCAAGCCTTTTCTCAATGAGAGGTAAATTCAACGAACTCCTTGTTTTGTTAATATCTGCAATCTCAACAGTTGTAATTTTGTTTTTAACATATCTAGAACCCTCTGGAAGTATCACATTGCTCATATTTACAATATGGTTTCTTGTAACATTTTTAGCATTAAGCAATCCGTTACGAAATACTATCCTTCTTTTGATAATGAGTCTGATGGCAGGAGGATTTCTTCTTGCATCTTCAACAGGCAATTTATTATGGTTGTTACTGGGATTACTCTCTGTCTTTGTTGTCATCTTTATCTTGTATTCAAAAACCAATTGGAAAATACTATCCATTATTTTTCTTGTAATAGGGGTTGTGTTGGGGCTCTTTCTCTACAAGTATCAGGGAACACTTCTTAAGGATTATCAGAGTAATAGAATAGAAGCGTTCTTGGATCAAAATGACAAAAGCAATTTTAATGTTAACCAATCAAAGATAGCTATTGGCTCTGGGCAAATATTTGGAAAGGGATTTGGAAATGGTACCCAGAGTAAGCGTAATTTCTTACCAGAACATCAAACCGACTTCATATTTGCTTCATTTGCAGAAGAATTTGGCCTTGTAGGATGTATCCTTGTTCTTGGCTTGTATGGGTTTTTAATACTTCACTGCTTTATGACCGCTATTAACACGATACACAAACCAATGGTTTCTCTAATTGCAGTAGGGATAGGTATTAAGATCCTACTAGAACTATTCATAAATCTAGGTACTGATACAGGCACAATACCTGCTACAGGAATACCACTTCCTTTAATGAGTGCAGGAGGTACAATAACTATTATGACATTACTTTGTTTAGGAATAATACAAAACATATCCATAAACCATGGAAATGTGCATAGAGAGAGAAGTGAAGAGATTATAGATGTTTATGAAAATTAACCTATTTATTGACATTTTACACATATTCCATTAAAATCCTTACTCATGGCAGACACAAAGAAAGTAGAGAAAACAACTGAAAAAGCAAATGAAAACAAATTTGCAGTAATCAAGATTGCAGGAACACAACTTAAGGTTGTTGAAGGCAAAGAATATGATATTAGAAAGATAGATGGTAAAAAGGGAGATAAGCTAGAAATAGCAGAAGTTCTCTTGGTTGCAGAAGGGGAGAAAGTCACTCTGGGTACACCATATATCGAAGGTACAAAGGTTATTGCAGAAATAGCTTCACAGAAAAAAGGTGAAAAAATTAGTGGTTTCAAATACAGTGCGAAATCAAGAACCAGAAGACATTTTGGTTCAAGACCATTAGTTACAAGAATCCTTGTAAAGAAAATATAATTACGATGTCCAAACAATATTTTTTTGAAGCTGGTAGTTTCCAAGATCTCTCTTTCACGGAGCTTTCATGTGTATTTAAATCCTACGGTATAAGCAGAGATTGTATACACAGATTTACAGATAAAATATTCATAGTAAAGAACAATTCCATTTCAGAAGATATGATTTCCAAGATATTCAATAAACTTGGTGGCTTTGTTAGATATGGATATATCATTGACCAAGTAGATACCTTTCTTGCACAACAGATTGAAAAAGGTACGAAAATTACCTTTGGCGTAAGTGTCTTGGGGTTAAGTAATAACCAGGATCATGTATTCTTAAGAAATCTCTCAAGTGAGATTAAAGATGAATTAAAGAAAGCAGGAATATCATCAAGGTTTGTAAGACCTTTAAACAGAGAAATAGAACTAAATGCAGCACAAGTAATCAAGAATGATGTTGTTGAAAAAGGATTCGAGCTATGTATCATAAAAGGTGGGTCAGAAGAAGTATACGGATGTACGCTTGGAGTACAGAACGTAGATGAATTTGCCATGAGGGATTTTGACAAACCATATACAGATGTAAAAATGGGTACTCTTCCTCCCAAATTAGCAAGAATCATGGTTAATCTAACAGGTTTAAAAGAAGGAATCATATGGGATCCATTCTGTGGATCAGGTACAGTACCAATGGAAGCTGCAGTATTAGGATTTGATATATTAGGCTCAGATGTTGATGAAAATGCATTAGAATATACAGAAAAAAATATTGAATGGCTTTCAGACAAAGGACAGATAGGGAATATTAAATATGATATTTTTCATTTAGACGTAAAAGAACCCTCTCACAAAACACTTGCCAAGTTAAGAAAGACAGGAATTTCAGCTTTGGTATGTGAACCATTCATGGGCCCACCTCAGAAAAATATCATGTTTGCGAATAGGGCAGATATATTTTTACGAAGAGTAAAAGAGCTATACACAAGCCTTTTCGAACTATTGGAAGATACAATACATGAAGGATTTATGGTAGTTCTAATCATTCCTTCCTACAAAACATCTTGGGGATGGAAAACTTTTGGAATTAGGGACCTTGTTGGTAAACGTTGGGAAGTATTAAATACCGAATTATCTGGCGGTAGGGACTTGAAGTGGAGCCGTAAAAATAGTATTATCACTAGGAACATTTTCATATTACGTAAGAAGTAATATTTTAAATTAATTTGTTAGAACAGAGCAATGTCACATGTAGTAGGTGCGGCAAGCACAGCAAACAATGGTCATGTAGCAGGAAAAAGACTTGGAGTTAAAAAATTTGCAGGAGAAGCAGTGAAAAACGGAAATATTATCCTAAAACAAAGAGGCTCTGTATATCATGCAGGTAAAAATACCTACATGTCTAAAGATTACTCTGTGCATGCTAATATAGATGGTTTTGTGCAATTCAGAAGAATGTCTGGCTTTAAAAGAGGACAATACTTTGTAGATGTTGTAGAATCACTCTAATGGCTAAATCCAAATTCGTACAGATTGAGAGTAAAAATGCTCTACTTGAGTTATTAAAAGAGGGTAGAGATTTTGAAAGATTGTATGTTGCAACAAGCGCCTTTAAAGATCCTGTTACAAAAGAAATTGTAGAAATTGCTGCTGCAAAGAAGATCCCTATGTTAAAGGTTTCGAAGAAGATAATTAATAGACGTCTTCGAACATCTACTTCTGAGAGTGTTATTGGCTACATGTATTCTCAAAATGACTGGAATCTTGAGGAACTTCTTAATCACTTAACTGCAGATGGTAATAAACAGCCATTTTTCCTTATTCTTGATGAATTAAAATATACCCAGAATATTGCTGCTGTGATGAGATCTGCATTTGCAGCTGGTGTTAATGGAATTATCGTAAATCCTCAAGAAAAAAGCTTAGTAACTAACGAAACAATTAGAATATCAGAGGGTGCCGCAGAGAGAATTCCTCTTGTTGAAATGAGTTTGTTTGCAGCTATAAAAATTCTGAAGGACAACGATGTTAAGGTTGTAGGTGTACATATGCAGGGTGAGCACTACTTTGATGTAAATCTCAGAGGACCTATTGCATTGGTATTAGGTGCTGAGGATACTGGTATCTCTGGTGGTATTCTTGAGCGATGTGATGTATTAGCTTCAATCCCTATGAGAGAAGGTATTGGTTCATTGAATGTAAGTGCTACTGGTGCAATTATGGTATATGAGAAGCTTAGACAAGAGTTAAAAGGCTTCTAAAGCAACTTTCCCATTAAATCTTCTAATTCTGTATGTGTGTTGTATCTAATAACTACTTTTCCACCTTTTGTCATTTTACTGATATGTGCGGTATATCCTAGCTTCTGACTTAATTGTGTAGAGTATTTATCTGTTTCTTGATCAGTTTTTTTCCAACTTCTTGTTGTAGAACCTTTTCCGTAGTTAATTTTTCTAACCAAGGCTTCAGTTTCTCTTACGCTCATACCTCTTTTGATAACTAAATCAGCTGCGGCTATTAATGACACTCTATCTTTAATTCCAAGTAAAGCCCTTGCATGCCCTTCACTTAATTTCTCATTGAGGACTTCTTCTTTAACCTCATCAGGAATATTCAAAAGACGAATTTTGTTTGTAATAGCGACTCTACTTAAACCGACCTTCCTAGCAATTATATCTTGTGATATTCCAAATTCATCCTGCATCTGTTTAAAAGCATATGCCTCTTCCAATGGATTAAGGTCTTTTCTTTGTACGTTTTCAATAATAGCCAATTCAAGCATTTCTTGAGGTGAAGAATCTTTGATTAATACAGGAACTGTCTTCATATTAGCTAACTGAGATGCCCTAAGTCTTCTTTCTCCTGCTATGAGAAAATATCTATCAGAATCCTTATCTTTGGTTATAATCAAAGGCTGGATTACACCATGCTCTCGGATGGAATCCGCTATCTCTATCAATTCTTCAGGATCTATATGCATTCTTGGTTGATATGGATTTGCTTGTATCTTGTTAATATCAAAATTCTCAATGAAAGAATTATTGGTATTTTCCATCTCATTTGAGCTTATGAGTGCAGCTAATCCTTTTCCTAATCTTGGTTCATTCATTGCTAGTAATAATAATATTAATTAAATCTATTAATAAATTCTTGGGCTAATTTTTTGTATGCCAGAGCTCCTGTTGATCTATCATCATATTGGAATATCGTTTTACCATGTGATGGTGCTTCAGAAAGCCTTACATTTCTAGGGACAATTGATTTAAACGCAGTATCTCCAAAGAAGCTAAGTACATCATTAACTACACTTTCAGAGAGTTTGGTTCTACTATCAAACATGGTCAAAATGACACCTCCAATAGAGAGGTTGGGATTTATGCCTTTTATCAGTTTGGTTGTCTCTAAGAGCTGTCCTAGGCCCTCAAGCGCGAAGTATTCACACTGTATAGGGATGAGAAGTTTATCACATGCACTTAATGCATTAATTGTGAGTAATCCAAGCGAAGGAGGACAATCAATAATTACATAATCAAAATCATCTACTAGTGTAGCTAGTGCTTTCTTAAGGAGTGTTTCTCTGGATAGCATATTGACCAATTCAATTTCTGCTCCAGCAAGACTAAGGTGAGAGGGCACTAAGAATAGGTTAGGAGTAGAGGTAGAAACAAATACTGTTGATATTGGTACCTTATTTACTAAAACATCGTATATATTCTTGTATGGTGGTTCGTCTGTTGAAGTCCAATTCTGTTTATCAAACTGCTTTGTAAAGCCTAGACCAGAAGAAAGATTAGCTTGTGGATCAAGATCAATGAGGAGTACTTTCTTTTTCTTAAGCGCAAGGCTTGCACCTAGATTCATAGCTGTAGTTGTTTTACCAACTCCTCCTTTTTGATTAGCAATAACGAATGTTTTCATACTTATATACTAATTTATCATGTTTCACACCCCAGGTCTATACTTATTTGTATATCTGATGGGTGGCTATTCTAAAATTACTAAATGGATAGTATACAATCCATGCTTTCCCCTTTATGGCGGCCTTTTCTATGGGTCCAAAGGCTCTTGAATCTGAGCTATGCTGTCTATTATCTCCACAAAGGAAGTATTTACCATCAGGAACAGTAATTGTTTCCCCCTCATGAAGGAATTCTCCTCCATTAGTATATACAGAGCTATCAAGATACCCAGATTCTTCTAATTGTGTACCATTAATATATATATGCCCATCTTTTAGCATTACTTGCTCTCCTGGCAATCCAATTACACGTTTTATGAAGTCTTGTGTATCAGAATATTTAAATATGATTACATCTCCTCGCTTAGGTTCTGAGAATTTGTAAAGGATTTTGTTTGCCATTAGATACTCTCCATCTTTGTAAGTTGGATACATAGAGCTTCCTATCACTTCATGCGGAGTCATTATGAATAGGTACAATACTATTGATATGACAAGAGCAACAACAATTGTTTCTAAAAAAGAAAGTAAAAATTGTCCAACGGAAGCAAATATTGCAGCTGTTTTTTCTATTCCTGCTATTTTGTGTTCTTCAACTTCGTACATTTAATTGGCAGATAAATTTAAAGTGATTATTAATTGTAAAATTGTACAACTTTTGTATTATGAAGACAAAGAATTTGTCTAACCATTATAATTAGGATGTATATCAATCCTGATATTGCTAAAGGGGAAGTATACAAACCAGGCTTTCCCCTTGATATTGGCTTTTTGTATTGGTCCAAATGTCCTGGAATCTGAACTATGTTGCCGATTATCTCCACAAACGAAATATTCGTTGTCTGGAATATTAATCGTTTCTCCCTCGTGTAGATATTCTCCGCCATTGGTGTATACAGAGTCTTGCAAATAACTTGACTCATTAAGTTTTGCACCATTGATATATATATGTCCATCCATAAGCATAATTTGATCTCCTGGGAGACCAATGATTCGTTTTATGAAATCCTGTGTGTCGGAATATTTAAATATGATTATATCTCCCCGCTTAGGTTCTGAGAATTTGTATGTCACCTTATCTGCCATAAGATGTTCTCCGTTCTCATATGTAGGATACATTGAGCTTCCAATAACCTCTTCACCTGTTAATACAAATAGGTAAAGTACTATGGAAACTACCAATGCTACGACCATGGTTTCTAGGAAAGAGAGTAGGAATTGTCCAATTGAAGCAATTGCGATGGCTACTCTTTCTGTCCAGGTTGCTTTGTGTGTATCAGGCTCATACATGATTTGAAAAGTGTACTATTTTTCCATATCTTTGACAAAGATTAAAACTCCAGATGGTATAATCATGTTTATGGTTGATATTAAATACACTCAAAACTTTTTTACAAATTTAAAACACTTACAAAGGATGGTTGAGGATGCGAGATTCTCATCTTCAGATGTAGTTTTAGATATTGGCGCTGGAGAGGGTAATATCTCAAGAGAACTATGCAAATATGCAAAGGACGTAATTGCGTATGAGTTTGATAGCAAATACTTTGAGGAATTAGAAGAGAATCTAAGGCATTTCTCAAATATTGAATTCAGAAATGAGGATTTTCTAACCTCAAGTTTACCAAGAGGGGATTTCAAGATATTCAGTAATATACCGTTTGCATTAACTTCAGATATTGTTACAAAGATAACGGGAAAAGACTCTTCACTGACAGAGGCATATCTTTTTGTGCAAATGGAGGCTGCACAACGTTTCTTAGGGGAACCAATAAATACACAGATAGCCACAATACTAAATGGTAAGTATAGTTTTGAGATTATTGAAGACTTGAACCGTATGGATTTCAGACCTGTTCCAAGCGTAGATATTGTCTTGCTTAAAATTTCAAGAAAGAAACAGGTAGAATCAGAATTTGGACTTTTCAAGGATTTTGTAACATATATTTTTAATCAGATGAATAAATCAGTATTAGATACATTTGAAAAGCTGTTTACTGAAAAACAGATTAAACACATCAAGAACTATTTAAGAGAAGAGGGCATTAATAGGCCATCTGAAATTCCTAAAGCTTACTATCTTGAAATATTCCAATACTTTAAAACAAATGGTGATACATACAAGAAAAGGATTCAAAACTATTACCAAAGGTATATACAACAACATAGCTCAAGGGAAAAGGTAAACAGAACGAGGAGTTAGGAATAAACGTTATATCTTGAGTTTAAACTTGCTTCTACTCCAAAACCACAAAGGAGAATGTACATCAATTGGATCAATACCTGAGTTTTTAAGCGAATTTCTCCAAAGAAGAGATAGTTTCTCACGAGATATCTTCTCTGCATCTTTGTCCTCAATTAGGCCTAGCTTTACAGAAGCTTGAATAACGTGTGTATCTGGAGCAATTTCTATGTATTCTCTATTCTTGAGCTTTACATCTGCATATTCTTGAATTATGTATGCCCAGTAATTAAATATCTTAGGCCCAGAGAGATATGGAAATCCTTTCTTATGTTTATACTGGACAATATCCTTTAATTTAAGAAAGTCATAATCAGAGCTTTTTAACAAAGAAGTAATATCTCCCCAATTTTCATAAATGGTTTTTGATATCCTATTCCATGTATCTATATGCTTATTAGGTTGAAGTGCTAATTTGTACTTTAGCAAATTACTCCTAAGTACTTCAGTATTAGCCTTAGAAGTTATCTTTATATCGAATACTCTTTTTGTTTCTGTATCTTCCCAGGTTCTTAGTGCAGATTCCCAGAGCTTGTAGCTATTCCTTTGGTAGTTTAAAGCCATGGGGAAGGTAAAGTACAAAAGTTTTTCTTCTTGGGTATTAAAATGAGGATGAGATTCTTCGGGCATTGTTGTATCACCTAATAGCCCATCATTGTAAGCTTGCAATAGTTTTGTTACTCTTTTGAGGAGGTCGTTGCTGGAGTTCATGGTTAATCATAACATGAATTTAGAACAAAGATTCTGAGATTTTCTCTTTCATTTAGTTATGCTAATATTTGAATTAGATAACTTTATGATTTTTGAATATACATATGCCTACAGATGGATCAGATGCAACAACACCTTTAGATACCTCTCCAGAAATAGCATTGGCGGATAAAGACTATAACGTTCGTAGAGAAGCGATAAGATCTTTATATTTGAGTGCTGAAGAAGAAAGAGATGCTGCCACACGAGAACAGCAACATCATGAAGTTTTTGACTTGATGAATGAATATTGTGCCCCTTACAATAAAGTCTCAACAGGGATAACGATGGTTGATACAATGCTAACAAGTTTTGTTCCATCAGACTCAAAAGTTCCCAAAGGTTTTGTACAGAGTGGAGGGAAGACGAAAGAGACATATTTGGATGTGGATAATGATAATCTTTGGGAACCATTTAAAGAATTTTGCAAACTAACAAAAGAAAAAAGTGAAAATCTTGGACTGGAGATTCCCAATGCAACTGGGTTAGGAACTGAAGAACAGGCAGCTGTAAAGGCTGCACAAGAAGTGATATTGAATTATTTGGGTCGTCCTAATTCTGAGACCATTGTGAAGAACACGGTAATGTATCGTGAGGGCTTCCCAAAGCTGAGTTCCTTTAAAGGAAACGCTACAGCTGTTTGTACTGAAATGGGAGTATTAGCACATAATCTCTTGAGTTTTGCAGGTATAGAATCGATTTTGGTGATGGGGGGAACTTATTCCCTCTGGGATAACAATGGAACTTTGATGATGGATGAACAAGAAGGGCATGTATTTATTGTTTTTAGAAATCTGAATGGCAAGGGAACCTATTTGTTCGATGTTACCAATCCAGGTACAGTTGAAAGTAATGGAACCCAATATATTTCTCCTTATGTAAGAAGTCTAGATCAAGACAACATGGATAAGTTATTTACTAAAAGACGATTTGCAATATTTAAAGAAAGTGGAGTAGATCGAGGGTATGCTATATAAATTTCTTAACCCTTATTCCATAATAATATACCGCTACGGGGGATCGAACCCCGGTTTACAGGATGAAAACCTGTTGTCCTAG
>CAZLLO010000014.1:0-14939 GCA_964560525.1 uncultured Candidatus Saccharibacteria bacterium
CAAATATGCCACCATATTCTACGGTTATATACGCACAAAGAAAGACATCACAAACAACAACTGAAGTGACAGAACAAATCGGGAACATAACTCCAAGCATACCTTCGGATCTTTTAGTAGAAGGCTTGACCAACCCGTTGAACATAACTGATACAACCCCAGAATTTTCGGCAATATATATTGATGGCAATGTTGCTGATATTGCTAAATACTATCAAATTCAAGTCAATACAGCCTCCGACTTTACAGGGACATCTATGTGGGATTCTACAAAGACAGAATACACCCCAGCTGTAACTAATGGGGACAGATCACAAGATGTTTCCTATGCTGGCTCAACATTACAAGAGGGCTCAACATACTATTGGCGAATTAAATTCTGGGATGATAACAGCATAGGATCAAAGGAAAGTGAATGGTCAGAAGCAAATTCATTCATAATGCAAGCCCCACCTGCTACTCCAACTGCATTACTAACTAATGGTTCTGTTAATCCAACAGTCTTAATTCACGTTCCACCATCATTTACAGCAATATACACAGATGCCAATAGTGATAACGCAACAGCATACCAAATAGAGGTAAATACAAGCCCACTTTTTGCTGGTACCGTGATGTGGGAATCTGGGAAAGTCGCTACAACAATAACAAGCGGACAACGATCACCAGCATATGAGTACAGTGGAACTCAATTAACCAACACAAATGCTACTTTGTACTGGCGTATTAGATTCTGGGATACCATAGATGCTTCAAGTGAATGGTCTAGTACTGCTCAATTCCAAGATACAGTTACACACTCGTATTATGAAGGATTGAAGCTAAATGGCCTAAAACTCAATTAATTGTAGTATAATACATGCCATGAGTTTAAAAATTGAATCATTCAAAAAAATTAGAAAAGATAAAAATAAATGGAGAGTAGATACTCCAGAAGAATTTGAGGAAAGAGAAGATACCTTTCTTAAAAATCGACTTCTCTCAAAAGAACCGACTATTAACACATTCGTTAGAATAACTGGGGGCAAAGCCAAAAACTTTACAATTGATATTCCAAGAACTACAAGACCATTAACAGACAGAATGAAAGTTCGAATTTTTGATATTCTCTCTCAAGATATAGCAAATAAAACCATACTCGATCTATATGCAGGAGCAGGATCTTTTGCTCTGGAAGCTCTTTCAAGAGGAGCGAAAGAAGCAACTGTGGTAGATGCTTCAAAAAATGCAGAATTTGTATTAAAGAAAAACGTTGCCCATACCGGATTCCTACCACAAGTAGATATAATAAAGGAGAAAGCAGAAGACTATCTTTTTAAACAAATAAATACACCCGATTACACATCCTATGACATTATATTCATGGATCCTCCATACAAGCTATATAACACAAAGAACCTTTTTAAAATGCAACGAGTTATAACCATGGCTTCTCAGCTATTAAATGGTGTAAAGAATCCGAAAACCAGACAATTTAAAGGAACACTAATCATAAAACACCCCAGAAGATATCCATTGGAGAAAATCGAATTGAAATATATCAAGAAACTTGAAACCGTAGAAATAGGTCTTAATTCAATCTCTTTCTTCATAGTAGATCAAGAAAAGACATTGCAAAAAGAAACATAAAAATATAGAATAATGACAACATGTATAAAGTATATGGAATTAAAAAAACAATCCTCTGCCGCGTTGTCTACACCACACAGACCTTTTAATAATGTCGCAAACCTCTTTTTCCCAAAAGAACCTATTTTAAATTAAGCAATACTGTATATTTGATATGAACAAAGAAGATATTGAAAAGTTAGAAAAAATGAGACATTCTGCTTCACATGTACTTGCACAAGCAGTTTTAAAACTATACCCAGAGACCAAACTTGGAATTGGCCCAGCTATAGAAAATGGCTTCTATTATGATTTTGATTTCGTAGAGCCAATCTCAGAAGAAGACCTTCCAAACATTGAAAAGGAGATGAAGAATATCATTAAACAAAATCTCCCTATAAACCAGGTCTTTATGAAACGAAAAGAAGCTGCTGACTATCTTACAAAAACTGGACAATCCTACAAATTAGAGCTCTTAGAAACAATCCCTGATGAAGATTTAAGTTTCTACATAACAGGAAACAACGAATATGCAGATCTCTGTAGAGGTCCACATATTGAAAGCACAAAACTAATTGGTGCTGTAAAGCTATTAAAAACTGCGGGTGCGTATTGGAAAGGTGATGAGAAGAACAAGATGTTAACCAGAATATATGGTACAGCATTTGAAACTAAGGAAGAACTAAAAACATATCTTGACCAACAAGCAGAGTCAGAGAAAAGAAATCATAGAACTCTTGGAAAGCAATTAAAGCTTTTCGCTATTATCCCTGAGATAGGACAGGGATTACCTGTCTGGTTAGCAAGGGGATACAGAATGAGAAGAATTCTTGAGGAATATATGCTAGAGCTGGAAAGAGATGCTGGATATGAACATATCTTAACCCCACATATAAATAGAGAAGAGCTATTTAAAATATCTGGACATTTAGGCTTCTATAAAGATTCTATGTACCCTCCAATAGATATAGATGGAGAGAAGTATTACCTCAAGCCTATGAATTGTCCAAGTGGAATCATGGTTTACAAATTAGAACCAAAAAGCTACAGAGACCTTCCATACAAATTGGGAGAATTAGGAACGGTATATAGATACGAGAAATCTGGTGAGCTACATGGCCTACAAAGAGTAAGAGGATTTACTCAGAATGATGCTCATATCTTCTGTACAGAAGAGCAATTGGAGGGTGCAATTGACGAGACATTAGACCTCCTTGATACTTTCTACAATGATGTTGGGTTTGATAAATACAAGTTTAGACTTTCTCTCTCTGATTGGGAGAAGAAAAAAGATCATTATGCAGGAGATCAAGCAAAATGGATGATAGCAGAAGAGACATTAAGAAAAGTACTACAAAACAGAGGAATAGAATATGAAGAAATTCCTGGAGAAGCAGCATTCTACGGTCCAAAGATAGATGTTCAAGCCGTAAATGTCTTTGGTAAGGAAGATACCATCTCTACAATTCAATTAGATTTCAATCTTCCTGAGAGATTCGATATTAAATATATTGATGAAAAGGGAGAGGAGAAGCAGCCATACATGATTCACAGAGCATTGATAGGATCTTTTGAAAGATTCTTAGCATTCCTAATTGAACATCATGGCGGAGATTTTCCACTATGGTTTACTCCTGAACAGGTATATATAATCCCTATATCAGAGAAGCATAAGGAATATGCAGACAATGTGTATAAGGATCTAAAGAATGCAAAACTAAGAGTAAACTTGGATGATAGAAACAAGAGCATGCAATCAAAGATTAGAGATGCAGAGAAAATGAAGATTCCATACATTGTAATCATAGGAGACAAAGAGATGGAAACAGAAACGATTTCAATTCGAACTAGAAAAACCAAAGATCAAGGATTAATGAAAGTCCAAGAATTTATAGATACCCTTAAAGAAGAAATTCGAACAAAGGGACATCCCACAAATTAATATATTTAAATTTTAAAATACAACAATTTAATGGGATATAGTGAGAACAACAATTTTAACAAAGGTAATTTTGTAAAAAAAGATTACGGTCCTAGAAAAAATGAATGGATTAGGGTACCAGAAGTACAGTTAATCGGAGCAGAGGGAGAAAATCTTGGTATAGTAGAAACACCCAAAGCGCTAGTACTTGCACAAGAAGCAGGTCTAGATCTTGTTGAAGTAGGTGCTACTGCAAAACCTCCTGTTTGTAAGATTATGGACTTCTCTAAGTTTGTATACCAACAAAATAAAAAGAAAAAGGCCACACAGATTAGCTCAAAGATGAAAGAATTGAAGGAATTTAGGTTTACACCAGTGATGGATATAGGTGATACAAGCCATAGAATAAAGCGTGCTATCGAATTTTTAGAAAAAGGACATCCAGTAAAACTTACAATGGTTAAAAAAGGGAGACAATCCAAGGAAATAGCCCAATCAGTTTTTGCTGAAATATTGACTAATTTCACAGATTATAGTAGTATCGAAGCCGAACCAAAGATAGAAAATAATAGAACTTCTATAACATTTAGACAAAATGGCAAGACAAAAAACAAACAAAACAGCGAAGAAGAGAGTCAGACTATCTAACCCAAGAGGGAATAGGAAACCTAAGCTTCGATATAAGCAGAGTACACAAGGTCATTTGAAGACTAAGAGATCATCAAGGTCCAAAAGAAGACAGAAATCAAATGCAATCATAACAGGTGCAAATGAGAAGAAAATGATTAGAAAAGTAATTAATCTCTAGATAAAACATTGATATGAGAGTCAAAGGTGGAACAGTAAGATCCAGAAAACATAATAAAATTCTAAAGGCAACTAAGGGATACAGAATGTCTAAAAATAGACTTTACAGAGTTGCACACCAGGCTTTTATGCATTCTGGCCAGTATGCTTACAATGATAGACAGAAGAGACAGTCTCAGATTAGAGAGATTTGGATTACAAGAATCAATGCAGCATGCAAAAATAATGGTATACAATACAAAGATATGATTAATGGACTCAAGACAAAGAATATGGAATTAAACAGAATGGTATTAGCAGATATCGCATACAACAATCCAGAAGTATTTTCATTTTTAGTAAAATCTCTCTAGAGTTCTTTACTTAGATATTTTAAAGGACTCGCAAAGAGTCCTTTTTCTTTTTGCATAAACAATATACAATATACAAAGTATAAGCTAAATAAAAAGTATATGGATAACAACCTCGAGAAAATAGCAGAACAGATAAAGAACGATACAGAACTTAGCTACGAAGCAATGAAAGTTAAATATCTAGGGGCTCAAGGCTTGGTTACTAACGCACTCAAAGCAATTAAGGATATTCCAAATGAACAAAAAGCTGAATATGGACAAAAAGTAAATGCTTTGAAAAATAACCTTGTAGAGATCCTCAATCAAAAAGAAAACGAATCCACAATATATTCACAGAATCAAAGAATAGACCCAACCGCACCATTTGATATTAATGTACCCAAGTCAAAAAGACCACAAATATGGGATTTAAAAGGAACAAAGCATCCATTACATAAAGAAGTTGAAAGGCTAATTGAAATCTTCCAAAAGATGGGATTTGATGTATTAGAAAGTAGGCAGATAGATGATGATTTCCACATGTTTGAATCTTTAAATTTCCCAGTGGGTCATCCAGCAAGAGATATGTACGATACTTTCTGGACAGAAGATGGATTAGTACTACCAGCACATACATCAACAATGCAAAATAGAGCATTAAAGAAATTTGGTCCACCACCAATACATGTTGTACTTCCTGGAAGATGTTTTAGAAATGAAGCAACAGATGCAAGTCATGAACATACTTTCTACCAAATAGAAGGTATATATGTAGACAAAGGTATTTCTCTAGCAAATATGGAAGCAACAATAAAAACTTTCTTGGAAACATATTTAGAAACTGACTTAGAGGTTAAAATGCAACCATCATATTTTCCATTCACAGAACCAGATTGCGAATTTGTCATAAGCTGTCCGTTCTGCAACAAAGCAGGATGCTCAACATGTGGGCACTCTGGATGGATAGAGCTAATGGGTTGTGGCATGATACATCCAAATGTATTAAGACAAGGTGGAATAGACCCAGAAGAGTATAGTGGATTCGCATGGGGGTTTGGAGTAGACAGATTAACAATGATTAAGCTAGGTATCAATGATATTCGATATCTAAGAGATTCTAATCTTAACTTCTTGAGACAATTCTAACTATGAGAATTTCAGTAAAAACATTAAAAGAACTAGGAAATATTCAACATACTAATGAGGAGATAATTGAAGCCATAAAAACACACATTGGAGAAGTAGAAGATGCACACAACCTTGAAGATGATTACAAAGATATTGTAGTAGCAGAGATTAAAGAAAAAAAAGATCATCCCGACGCAGATAAATTAGGAATATATCAAATAAGCATTGGAGAAGAAGAGTTAATACAAGTATTAGCAGGAGATAAAACCCTAGAAATAGGAGATAAAGTTGCATATTTAAAACCTGGGGCAAAAGTACCATACACTATATATACTGAAGAGAAGCCGTTTGTAATTGAAGCTATAAAAATGAGAGGTGTCCTCTCCAATGGAATGATGGGTTCTGAAAAAGAACTTAATCTAGGACCTGATCATACCATTGTCATGAGATTACCAAGTGACGCGAAAGTTGGGGAAGATTTCTCTAAGTACTATGATCTAAACGATTTCTTGATTGATATAGAAAACAAAGCATTAACAAATAGAGGAGATCTCTTTGGTACTCTCGGATTAGCAAGAGAACTTACTGTCATCTTTGGACAACCATTTGTAAGTCCAGATTGGTACATAGACTATGACAAGAATCTAACTTCGGAGGGAAGCTGTCTTTCCTTAAAGATAACCAATGATGCAGAAGTCCTTTGTAAGAGATACACAGCCTTGGCAATGGATAACATTAAAATAACGGAATCTCCACTGTGGTTGAAATCTGCATTAATAAGGTTTGGATACAAACCAATAAACAATGTTGTAGATATAACTAATTACATATCTCATCTTGTTGGACAACCTCTACACGCATTTGACTACGATAAAGTTATATCTAATGATCCTAATCATAATGAAATAGCCAATATAAATATTAGAATGGCAAAAGAAGGTGAAAGCATTCTTGGTTTAGATAATAAGGTACATGAGCTTAATGATAGAATTATGGTAATTGCAGATAGTACAAACCCTATTGCGATTGCAGGAATTATCGGAGGTGCTGATACTCAGGTAGATAGTAATACACAAAGAATAATCATAGAGTGTGCTAACTTTGATAAATCAAATATTCGTAGGTCTTCGATGATACTTGGCATTAATACCGATGCAGGTACGAAATTCAAACATGCACTTGGATTAGAACAATGTATACCTACAATAAAGAAGACAGTTAGTATGGTAAAAGAATTAGCACAAGGAACGATTGCTTCCGACATTATAGATATATACCCAGAACCCCAACCCTCTAAACTAATATCTTTCTCGATTAATACATTAAATAACCATTTAGGAACTAAACTACAAAAAGAAACTGTTCTTCAGATTTTAAGAAACCTAGAATATCAAATTGTAGAAGAAAATGAAGATATGTTAACAGTATGCCCTCCAAGCTGGAGAAGGGATATAGAGATAAAAGAAGATATACATGAAGATATTGGACGTATCTATGGATACAATAATATAGAGCCAATACTCCCGCAAAGAGATATCGTTCCAACCAGAGATAATAAGATATACACTCTAAAGAAACAGATTCGATCTATCCTTTCAAACAGTGGTCTAAATGAAACAGATACATATAGTTTTATTGACATAAAAACACTAAAACTATGTAACCTTGATGCAAACTTAGCATTTAAAATCAAAAATCCAATAGCTCCCGAGTTGTCTATAATGCGAACATCATTAATTCCATCACTCCTAGTTAAAACACAATTAAATTTGCAAAAGGGCTTTGAGAAGTTTGGTCTTTTTGAATTAAATATTCCGCATATCCAAGGATATCTGGATGAGGAGGGATTACCAAGAGAAGATTGGCACTTAAGTATTATTTTAACCGATGCAACCAAAGAATCCACAGGTTCTGCATATTACTTAGCTAAGAGATATCTTGAAAAGATATTTAATACTCTTAATCTCAAAGACATCAGATACGAGCTACTTGCAGATAGTAAGCAAGATGATATGGCCATAGATTTAAAAAATGTATCATATGTCTTCGATCAGAATACATCTGCATTGGTATATTGCAATCAGAAAGCAGTAGGTTTGATAGGAGAAATAAATAATCAAGTTAAAGCTAAGCTTGGGTTACCAGCCTTTACATGTGCCATAGATATCAATATCAATAGTCTGTTAGATTTACAATCTGTAAATCAAAAATATATTGATATGCCTAAGTTCCCTGAGAGTAGGGTAGATATGTGTTTTGAAGTAGATACAAATATTAATTATATTGATCTGGAGAATTGTATAAACAAAATAATAAATGAAGATAATCTTTGGGGCACTGTATCTTGCGTGGATATTTACAAAGATGAGAAAATGGTTTCTACAAAAAGAATTACATTCAGAATACAGGTACGACATCAAGAAAAGACATTAAAGGATAAAGATATACAAGCGATAACTAATAAGATAGGTAAGAAACTAGTAAACACATATCAAGCCAAGTTGATTTAATTGTAATGAATTGTTATAGCAGGAGAAGTTATTGATGTACCACTTTTTTGTGCTATCGCCTTTATTGTATATGTTCCTTTTGATAAACCAGAAACATCTAAGGTACGGGACCAACTGCTGCCACTATTCGAGCCTGGAAGACTAAGAACCTCAGTGTTACTACTATTTAAAACCTTGAATGTTACACTATCAACACTTCCATTAGAAACGCTCGCAGCCATATTTGTATTTCCAGTTATATTCGCTCCATTGGTTGGGTTTACAATACTAATAGAAGTACTGGCAGCAGCAACAACCGTAATATTGACACTTGCTGTAGCTGTTTTTCCATAATTATCTTTTACGTTAACTGTGATTGTATGATTACCAAGAGATGTAGGAGCTGTCGATGTTACAGAGAACAAACCATTAGATTGCATTGTAGCACCTGAGATAGCAGTACCATCCCAAAGTACACTAAATTCTGAAATACTTTCTAGAAATGCTATCGATCCTGAGATTTCAATACTTGAACCAGCTTCTATAGATTGACCTGCCGTTGGTTTAGCAATATCAACAACAGGAGCATTATCAGGTCCTAATGGTAACGTACAAGTTCCTGTTGCAGGTTCCGCTAGTAGATATGGCGATTTCTTAATACTTGTTAAATACTTCTCATATGCCCCTTGTTGTAAAGTATTTTCTAGTTTGGTTGAGAGTATTGTTTTAGATGTAGTTAAACCATATTTCTGAGCCGCAGATAGGTTTGCAGGTATAAGATTGTTAGAAGTACAGACTGTAACAGCTTTTCTACTATCTACCTGTGGAGCAGCACCTTCCAAGTATACGGAAGCTTCTTTGTCACAAGTTACTCCATCTGCAGGTGTAGCTCCAGTATCTGTACACACCGTAGTTGATAACACTCCCGCAGGCCTGTTAAACGTCCCAGCAGGGTAGGTATCTATAACACGCTTGAGGAATGAATTTGCCTCAACTAGAGGTATTGTAGAGCCCCAAGCACCTGGTGCAATCTCATTGTTGTTGTTTCCATTCCATACAGCAACAACCAAGCTTTTGTCATACAAAACGGTAAGCAAATCTTTAGGACCATTTGAGGTTCCTGTCTTACCACAAACCCTTTTTCCACTAATAGTGTACAAGGAATTATTTGGTCTATCATTAAATCCATTTAAATCACATAACATCCAGTTGACCAAGTATATCTTCTTTTCATCAAAGACTCTTGTGCCTTCCGTTTCCTTGTATTCTTCTAATACATTCCCCTCAGAATCTTCTACTTTCAATACTGATACATTGTCATTTTTAATACCACCTGTAGCAAGCACAGAGAATGCCGTTGCATGTTCCAGCAAAGTCTCTTCACCAGAGCCCAATGCTAAACTTAAGCCATATGAAGCTTTGTCACTCAATGATGTTACTCCTAATTTCTCAACTGTTCGTAAATATGCATCAATAGTTGCCAATTGCAGTGCATACACTGCAGAAACGTTACGAGAATTTACTAATGCCTTTCTCGCAGTAAGTAATCCCATGTATTTGTTATCCCAGTCAGTAGGATCATATGTTCCAAATTTTATTTCTTTAATATCAGGAGTCTGCAACCAAGGACCATAACCCTGATCTATGGCTGTTAGATACACAAATGGTTTAACAGAAGAACCCATCTGCCTTTTACTCGTAGTAATATTTACATTCCCATCCACACGTTTGTCTGTAATATTCCAATAGTCAACAGAGCCTACCATCGCTAATATCTGACCATTGTTTGGATTTAATACGATCATAGCACCATTATTAATGTTGTTTGCCTTTGCTTTTTTTACACCTGCTGTTATCTCTTCCTCCGCCATCTTTTGGAGTGTAGAATCAAGTGTAGTTGTAACCTTTAAACCACCTTTTTCAACACGATCAATACCATATTTAGCAATCAACTGCTGCTTAACATAAAGAACAAAGTGGGGGGCATTCATATCTATTCTCTTACTGTTGTAAACAAGCACTTCGTCTTTCGCAGCCTGAACTTCTTCCTCTGTCACTCCTGTTAAATCCTTATGTTTTAACATCTGATCTAATACATAGGTCTGTCGCTCTTTCGCCATATCAGGATTGGTACCATACAAAGGAGAGTATACGCCTGGACTTTGTATTAGGCCTGCTAGCAAGGCACTTTCTGCTAAATCTAAGTCCTGAACATTCTTAGCGAAATAGGCTTGAGCTGCCGCTTGAAAACCATAATTTACTCCTCCCAAAGGTATTTCATTCATGTATTTTTGAAGAATTTCATCTTTGGTGTATAGCTGTTCGACTTGGAAAGTAACCAATATTTCCATAATCTTTCTGGTATATTTTTGATTGTAAGCATCCTTACCCATAACGTCATAAAGAATTGTATTTCTTACCAATTGTTGAGAAATAGTACTAGCTCCACCAGTAATACCACCAGCTTTAAGATTTCGAAGGAATGCTGCAACAATACCTTTGTAATCAACTCCTTTATGCTGATAGAACTCAATATCTTCTGCTGCGATCACAGCCCATTTAGTCTTTTCTGGAATCTGGTCTATCTTTACTAATACTCTGTTTTGGCTATTTTCATTCCCATAGATGGTATAGAGAACCTCTCCATTACGATCCAAAATTTGAGTACTCTGATCTGTTTGCCTTGTACTTAATTCATCTGGAGAAGGAAGTTGTTTCTGAAGATTTTTTAGATATATTCCAACAATTAAGACCCCTAAGCAACCAATAAAGAACACTACACCTATGAATATAAAGAGGATCTTCCTCATCTTGGGTTTCATTGTTTTTCTTCCCTTACCACGAGTATCTTTACTTACATTTTCAGTATTATATTTTTTAAATACATTGTATGAAGAAAAACCTCCAGTTCTACGGGCAGGTCTACGAATACTGGTAGTAGGTCGTTTTCTTGTATCTGAAAACCCAATACTATATTTCATTAATGATTCTTTTCGGAGCTTAGATATATACTTGAATATATATAATTTAGCTTGTTTATTCAAGTACACCAAAGTATTGTAAATGGATGTGATATAATTCTGAAGTATATGGGAAACAAACTTCTTACAACACCATACAAGGGGACAGCTGACACATATCCTGAGGATATGTTAGTACGAAACTTCATATTTAACACATGGTCAAATGTTGCGAAACGCTTTGGATTTGAGGAATATGATACTCCATTGATTGAGGAGACTGCCTTGTATATTGCTAAATCAGGGGATGAGATTGCATCTACACAATTGTACAATTTCGTTGATAAGGGAGGACGAGAAATAGCCATAAGACCTGAAATGACTCCTTCACTAGCAAGAATGATAGCTGCAAAGAAAAATGAATTAACACTTCCTTTAAGATGGTTCAATATTGGCAAATATTACAGATATGAGAAACCACAAAGAGGAAGAAGACGTGAGTTCGTACAATTAAATATAGATATTTTTGGCATTCCGACATTAGAAGCTGAATTGGAGATATTTCAGTATATCCTTGCAGTTATGGAAGAGTTTAAGGCTCCTAAGGAAACATATGAAATCCGAGTAAACAGTAGATATCTCTTAGATTATCTTTTTAAAGATATTCTGAAACTTTCTGATGGACAGAAGGGAAAGGTCGGAAGAGCTATCGACAATTACCCAAAGCTTGGGAAAGATACATTTGTCGAATATCTTAAAGAGTTAGAGCTAACCGAAAAACAAATTAAAAGTGTACTCGAATTCCTAACCTGGACGTTGGAAGATTTAAAGAGGATTGCAGACAAATCTCAAGGCGCAGCGCAATTGATCGAGTTGTTTGCAAGAGTTGATGAGCTAGGGCTTACCAATTTGAGATTCGAGCCATCAATCATGCGTGGGCTAGCATATTATACAGGTACTGTGATTGAAATGTTTGATATTGGAAGTAAAGAAAATCCACGAGCATTATTTGGCGGTGGCAGGTACGATGATCTTTTATCCATGTTTGGGCAAGAAGAACTTCCCGCTTTTGGAATTGGTTGGGGAGATACAACTACACAAGATTATCTGAAAACCTATGATCTAGTCCCAAAATCCAAAACTGAAACAGAGGTTTTCTTACCCCTTTTTGATACAAAGTTATACGTATATGTACAAAATATTGCGAAAGAATTAAGAGCCAGGGGCATAAATGTTGAGACCCAACTCACTGCAATCAAATTTGGTAATCAATTGAAATATGCCTCTAAAAAGAATATCCCCTGGGTCATTATAGTAGGAGAGGATGAAATTAATGCCAAAAAAGTACAGCTTAAGAATATGGAAACCGGAGAACAAACACTTGTCTCAATGGAAGAAGCCATCAATTCTATAAAGTTGTAAGTTTCTTGTAAGACATTTGTATATACAATATAGGTGTATATACATAATGGAACCAAAAACAAAAGCAATCTTGTTAGTTACAAACAATTATTTATCAAAGGATATACTAACTCCTCTCTTCTCTAGTTCCAAGACATTTACCATATTAAAAGCCCATACAATACAACAAGCGATTGAGTATATTAAAAATCAAATAATCTACTTGATTATCATAGACGATGGATTACAGAAATCAAACCCTCCCTTGTTCACTCAACTTTTACAAATAATAATCTCTCTTGCGCTTGGTAATACTACTGTTATTATAGTTGAACAACTTACGCAGAATGTCTTTGCGAAATATATACGTACAGGATTTACATACATAACAGATATTGGTATTGCACAGAAATTAATACCTGCGGTTATCAACTACAGTGAAGAATTCAAAAATCAAAGACCCCTAGCTCTAGCAATAAAATATCATGGACTTACAATATATCCTGAGTGTAATTATGTCTGTTTTAAAAATTGCAAGATCTTTCTCTCAGTACAACATCTTGAAATCCTGTTATTCCTTACTAAAAACGATGGAATCTGTGAAATTAAAGATTTACAAAGATATTTGGAATTGAAATTTAATAATCACATATCAAACACATATATATCTGTGAATATCTCAAGGATAAATAGCAAATTTAAGACTTGCACAGGCCTAAGGATAATTAAGAATCGATATGGAATAGGATACAAACTTACCGTTTAGATTTTCTTTTTCCATTGAGCAATCTTGTTTAAAGCCTCAATCGGGGTAAGGTTATCAATATTCAATTGCTGTATCTCCTTTTCTACCTCTGAATCTTTTGCTGTAAATAGTGGATACTGAAAGCCATTCTGTTTTTCAACTGGTTTAGATGCAAATATCTGTGTATCCCTAATCTCATCTTTAGACACGAACATACTCTTTTGTTCAAAACTTTCTAGTATTTCATTTGCCCGCCTTATAACCTTGTGTGGAAGTCCTGCCATCTTAGCAACATAGATTCCATAGCTTCTGTCTGTTCCTCCCTTTACAATCTTTCTTAGGAATATGACTGTACCATTTTCTAAATCCTCTTCTACCAGTACATTGTAGTTCTGTACATTATCCGGAAAATTCTCTGCTAGTTTAAGTAGCTCATGATAGTGGGTAGCAAAAAGTGTTCTTGCTTTAGTTTCATTTATTAAATACTCAGCTATAGCCCATGCAATGCTCACACCATCATAAGTACTAGTACCACGTCCGACTTCATCAAGAACAATGAGACTATACTTAGTAGCATTGTTAATGATATTGGCAGCTTCATCCATCTCTACCATGAAAGTACTTCTTCCTCTTGATAGGTCATCTGATGCTCCAACTCTTGTGAATATCCTATCTACTATCGATATCTCAGCCTCTGAAGCAGGTACAAAACTTCCGAGTTGTGCCATCAATACAATAGTTGCCACCTGTCTAATATATGTAGATTTACCTGACATGTTAGGTCCAGTGAGAATAGCCATATTGGATTCTTCAAAGTTGAGGAGAGTGTCATTAGATATGAATTCTTCTGAAGATATTTTCTCAACGATAGGATGTCTTCCTTTTTTGATATCAATAATTCCATTCTTCTCTCCAATCTCATATATCTTTGGTTTTACATATTCATTTTGAGATGCAACATATGCGAAATTAGCCAGTACATCGGTATTTGCAATGAATGTAGCTACCTTATGTAATGTTTCTAAATATGGAATGAAGGTATCTCTGAATTCCGAGAATAGCTTGTATTCTAGTGATCCAATCTTCTCTTGAGCATTGAGAATAATGTCTTCCTTGGCTTTCAATTCTTCGGTTATGAATCGCTCTGCATTTACCAATGTTTGTTTTCGAATATATCGCTCAGGCACTTTTGTTAAATGAGAATTGGTTACCTCTATGTAATATCCAAATACTTTGTTAAAGCTAATTTTTAATGATGTAATTCCTGTTTTAGCTTTTTCATCTTCCTCAAACTGTTTAAGCCATGATTTACTGTCTCCACTTAGGGATCGTAGTTCATCTACTTCTGGATTAAATCCGGTCTTAATAATCCAACCATCGGTTATGGTAGTAGGTGGTTCATCAGTGATAGTTGCTTCTATCTGTTCTATTAACTTTTCCAAAGTTGCGGTATCAATATTTTCTGTAGCTATATCTAATTCCTTTTTCAATACCTCAGCTATTTCTAATGCATTCTTTAATGATACTTGTAGTGCATTGAAATCTCTT
>CAZLLO010000015.1:0-11495 GCA_964560525.1 uncultured Candidatus Saccharibacteria bacterium
CGAAAGCCTTACGTCCCCATATATTGAAAAAGAGCTAGGAATATCTCTATTCCTACATACATTATACCATTTCCATTGATTATTTTCCTCTCTCCTTGTTAACGAGATCTCTGTAGTGGTATGCACTCTTACGAATTTTTCTTGCAAATGTCTTCCTATCCACTGCCACCAATCCAAACTGTGGCCAATATCCAGCATCCCATTCAAAATTATCTAACAAAGACCAATGCATATATCCTCTAAGATCTACACCCTCATTTAGAGCCCTCCTCATAGCCTTAAAACTCTCATCTAACCACCACTCCCTGTATTGATCCTTTGAATCAGCAACACCATTCTCTGTAACTATGATTGGAAGATTGTATTTCTTCAAACCCATCAAAGCATTGTACAAAGAATCAGGTCTCATCCACCAACCAGTATCAGATAATTTGTCCTTATCATTCTGTACATTCCAAAGCTTCATCTTGTAATGAAAGTAAAAATTCAGCCCTATGAAATCAAGATGATCTTTAATCTTGTCAAGATACAATTCATTAGAAAAATAGTTTATCAACTTAACAATACCAACATTCACAGGATTCTGGTTGTATGCCTCAAAGTACGCATTTTGTTTAGCAACCCCAACAATTGCATTAGGATTATGCTCCTTTATGACCTCATACCCAATGTTGTGAATATTTACCATACGACTAAAGTACAAATTCAAGTACCTTAGAGCATTTTTCTCATTGGGAGGCCAAACACCTGTTAAATATGATTGAGAAGTTATGACATCAGGTTCATTTAATGGAATCCAATATTTAACATCATCTCCGAAGTTCTCTACTAATACTTCAAAATATTCTCTGAAGTATTCCTCGATGTTTGGAGCCATTAACCCACCCTCTTCTTCCAACCACAATGGTAATGTCCAATGCCAACACGTAAGTAAAGGTTCTATGTTGTTTGTTTTTAGTTCCGAAATGAGAGCTTTGTAATATGCTAATCCCTCTTCACTAACTTCTCCTCTCTCAGGGAATATTCTTGACCACTCAACAGAGAAGCGATAGCTATTCAAATCCAGCTCTTTGAGAATCTCAACATCTTCCTTGTATCTATGGAAACTGTCTGCAGCCATTCCCGAGATTCTGTATTGAGGGTCTTTAGCCATTTCTTGCAAATGTTCTGGCGGTTCATACCAAAAAGTGTTTTTCTTTATTCTTTCTTTGGCTGTTTCTTTCTCCCACTTTGACCAGTTATTTTCATTTCCACCCTCTACTTGATGAGAGGCTGTTGCTGCACCAAAAAGAAAATCTTCCCTAAAGTCTTTATCCATTTTTCAATATGAATATATTATCCTCTATTATACCTCTCTAAATAGTTATTTTCCTCTTCTAGCTTCCCATAACCCTATTGCAGTAGCTACGGAGAGATTTAGAGAATCAACATTGTCCGAATTAGGGATGTATATACTCTGTCCTAATTCTTTAAATTCCTTTGATAATCCCTTGCTTTCATTCCCTTGAATAATACTAAATGGCTCTTCAAACTTGACCTCCCGAATATCCTTAGCCCCATCAAGCATAAAGGTATATATATTTCGGTTACCATACTTAGAAAGATACTCTTGTATA
The DNA here is from genome assembly GCA_964560525.1 of uncultured Candidatus Saccharibacteria bacterium. GTDB lineage: Bacteria > Patescibacteriota > Dojkabacteria > SC72 > SC72 > UBA12078. The sequence continues at coordinate 1,617 of CAZLLO010000015.1, forward strand.
TTCTCAAAATATTCAAAATTGATTTGAAATATTGCTCCCATTGTAGAACGAACGACCATGGGATCAAAAATATCTGTAGCAGGTCTGATTATGGCTAAATCCTTAAAATCAAAACCTAACATAGTACGAATGATAGTCCCTAGGTTTCCCATGTTTCTTGGTTCAACTAATACTAGATGGTTGGCCTGAGGTTTTAACACAGAGTCGTACTTTTCAAAAATACCAACGGCGTATGTGTTCTCTTTAACCGCGATCTTCTCTATGCTCCTGTCCGCTACCTCTGTTGGGATATTAAACTTCTTACATAAGTCTAGAACTTCCTCTACTCCATCGCTTTCGTCATGTTCGGATTTCACTAGAACCTTTAAAAGATGTTCTCTTTGATATTTTATAAGGTCAATGGTTGGATATGTACCAAAAGCATATGAATAATCAAATTTCTTTTGGTATTTCTTTATCTTTGGTTCAAACATTCCTATACTCCTTTCACCACCTCTTTCAATCGCTTGTCTACAGTCCCCTTACCCCTCACCAGGTCCCATTTCTCCTTTTGGATGACTAAGTATGCCTCTTCTACTTTTGACTTGGTTTCTTCCAATTCCAATTGTGTTTCTTTCTCCCTCCTATACATCACATAGATACTATTCAAGAAACCTACAAGAAGACCTAAATATGCAAAGAATCTAGCCCAAACGGACAGATTGACCATATTGGTATATTCGAGGTTAAACAGAGGGAGATAGAAGACCTGTGAAAGAACAAGGAAACATAGCATGAATATAATCCAGTAATTGAAATCTTCATACAACCAACCTCTATTGAAAAGATATCCCAACAAAGCAAGTATTAATAGCATTAATGATAGTAAACCAACAATAACAACGATAAAGCTATCAACGGTTACACCGCGAAGCATTAGGAATACAAAAACACCAAGGAAGAGGAAGAAGCAAATAGCGACAATCGCCATTATTAACAACTCCTGCCTTCTCTTCTTTTTGTTACTCATCTTTTCATCACTTCGTTTTACAAACCAGCTTAAGAAGAGTAATAGAGCAAGGAATGATCTGGAAAGCACAGAAGTAAATGGATATATGTCTGCGGATGCTGCTACGAATAAATTTCCAAAACCTCCTAAATCCAAGACTATCTGTAGAATATCAAGAATGCCTACACCTAAGAAACCCATCCCTATGAATAGGAAGTTAAAAGAAGATTTATCTGTGTAGTAACGGAGTAATGCTAGAATTCCAACGAATAAAGCAAAAACCCCAGAAATAAATCCTAAGAAATATTGAAAGTCCTTAATCCAAACTATATTTCCCACAAAATATGAAAGCGCCAAGAAAGCTAACAATGCGATACTCAAGGAAAGAAACTGAGCATCTACATGTCCCTTTTGTAATTTTCCTTCTTTCATATATTTTGTTATCAAAATTTAAAATGCAAACTTAGTTACCAATATATTAACATTTCTCTCTGCATATGGGGCACAAACAGAAAGATTCCCTTCCCCATCCTGCGAAATGTAATATCCCGTGCCATTTTCGGATCCTTTAGTTGGATCTACTGGGAGACTACTAAGTAAACTTCTATCCCACTGTTCTTTTACAATGTATGAAAGATCAACTAGATTTTTACAACTTGATGCACCTGTTTTACATATCTCATTTCCAATGCTAGAACATGTTCTATTCAACGGAATGTTATCTGGTAAATTTCCTTTAAGTTTTGTATATACCATCATTTCTTCTAATATCGACGCTACTGCAGCATTTCTTTGTGCATTTCTACCATCTGCATTTTCCTTCTCAGGATTCCAAATCATATACGCTACAAAAGCGAAAACAAGAAGAAGGCAGATTATAAAGAATATCCTTATTAGCAGAGTGTTTTTCTCGGGGCGTATTTTCTTCATAGATATATGATACAAAACCACGAAGAAAAGTGCTACTTATTTATCTAATTCTCTTTTGATAGCAAAATAGTAAATAATTGAGATTATTAATGAGTATCCAGAGAATATTCCCAATACTAAAAGTACAATCCAAAGTGTTCTATCTTTAAAGTCTTTTTCCTCTCTTCGGATGCAATCTACAAGCATCCATACTATGAACATCAAAGTTAAGACAACCAGCAATATTCCAAAAAGAATACAGAAAAGAGGTAGTGCTCTTAAAAGGATATCCCCACCATATAAATACATTGCTGTAACAAGATTAGTTTAATGACTAAGCATATCACTGTTCTATATATAATACAAAACCCCTATAGTTTGATAGCCGAAATATATAGTAATTCGTATCTAAGAGAACCTTGGTAGGGAGAGCTTTGTTGCTAGTCCAGGTTAGTTATCCACACTCTGGGATAACTGTTGATAATCTATTGAAATTGAAAATTCTTAGCAAGACCTACTCTGTTTAGGTTTGCCATATTAAAAATCGGAGAGAGAGGGATTCGAACCCCCGGTCTGGAAACCAGACAAAGCTTTTCGAGAGCTTCCCTTTAAACCACTCAGGCATCTCTCCGTGCCTAATTATACATTGGAAAATGGAATATTACTAAATCTTCTCAAGAGGAATATACTCACCCCAGTTCATTTTGTCTAACCTACCCTGTTTTCTAATATCTCTGTAAAGAAGCTTATCCTGAAGTAATACAAATATTGGATCCTTGTCTTTCTCGCTAACTAGAAAGATCAACGCTCCTGGGAAATTAAGTTTCGTTCTTACAATTAACGTTAATTGTTTCTCTTTCCTAGTAAAGTAGAAATCATACAACAAGTGCCATTCATATAATCTACCGCCAGTATCAAATCCTTTTGTCGTAATCTTGTGACTTACCGTTTGAGGCTTTGTAGTGCCCAATACGTATACCAAAAACACCAAAGCTATCATTGCAACCATTAATAGATAATGTCCAAGGATAGCGAAAAGAAGTGTTAAGGCTAATGTTAAAACAACAATAACTATGAAAAGTTTCCTGTCAAAAGCTAATTCGTGTCTATCGGGCGCTTCCCACTCGAAAAGTTTGATATTCTGGACTATCTTCTTCTCTTCCTCTTTATGTTCTGCTACTAATTGGGTCTTCCCCTCCACTATCTTCTTTCTCCTATTATCCTTTTCCTCTTCTACTGCCTGTTTCTTAGCTTTCTCTAAAGCTTTTTGCTTTTTCTCTAAAGCCATCTCTCCTGAGATTACTTTTACAAAATCATTTAATTCGTTACTCATATGGATATCATATAACAAAAAGGCTGATAATAACAACCAGAAATAGTGCTAGACCCCATACAAAGTTCACAATGTGAAAGATATGTAACAAAAAAACAATAAGAAGGCCTACAGAAACTAAAGCTGATTGTCTCAACGCTAGTACAATACTCCCTTTTGTATCTTCTGATTTCGAAAATATCTTTCTAATACCAAAGATTAATAGTGCAGATATACAAAAAACAGCTATTACACCTAAAAGAATAAAGACTATGACGTTCAAAAGGTTCACTCCACCTTCAATATTTGTTGGCATGAAATTAGAATTATTAACCAAATAATACAGAAATCCTACGGATAAAAAGAGCGTACTTATTGTAATGCTAAGGAATTTAATCATTTTTTGTTCTCTAGGGTTTTAAGCTTAACGTTTTAGCCTTTATCATGTACACAATAATTTTAAGGCTGTTGAATTATGAATATCTTAATTATAGAGAATTCTCCTACACTTTCACAATTGTTGCAAAAGGCCTTGAGTGTATATGGATATACTACAACATTAGATGATGAGAACTTCTCAAGCAAGAAATTAATAAAACAAAAGATTTTTGATTTTGTTCTTCTAAACACGAACTTGGGAGATCAATGCACAAAGGATATTCTGTTGCATATTAGAGAATTTGATAAGGATACAAAAATCTTAGGAGTGTGTAACAAGGGAAGTTGGGTTGAAAAGGTAGAATTCTTAAATCAAGGAGGGGATGATGTCCTAACCTACCCTTTTCCTGTACAGGAATTACTTGCAAGAATACAATCCTTAATGAGAAGACCTAAAAGCTATATGGATGAGAACCTCTATGTAGGGAATTATGTGTTAGATACACGTAATAAGGTGGTAACTGAAAATGAAAAAGATCTTGATTTGAGAAGGAAAGAATATGAATTATTTGAATATCTCGCTCGTAATAAAGAAAGAACTGTTTCAAGATGTGAGCTTTTAGATCATGTATGGGATTACCGTGAATATGTTGGTTCTAATACTATTGATGTACATATAAAACGCTTAAGAGACAAACTCAGTGACAAAGGAATTATTAGTACAGTACATGGTATTGGTTACAAGATACATCAAAAGAAGCTAAAGCATCATCGGCATAACTAGATGTATGAAGTCTTCATCTCCTTTAATCTTGAATACGCCTGGTCTAACAGGTTCTGAGCATTCAAAAACAATATCTTCAGAATCTATATGGTTAAGAACATCAGATAGCAATTTCGCACTAAAAGCAATTTTAATATCTTCCCCTTCTGTCTTGCATGAGATATTACTTTGATTTTTACCTAAATCTGATTGAGTTGCAGAAAGTGAAAGCTTTCCTTCTTTGTATATATCCAATATCATTTTGTTGCCTAAAACAGACCTTGCAATGATATTAATAACTTTCAGGGAATTCAAAAAGTCATTTTTGGATATTTCTAATTTTGTCTTGTAACCTGTCGGGATAATCTGTTTGTATTCAGGGAACTCTCCATCTATTAATCTAGATATTAATTCAACTTCCCCAAATTTAAATAGTACCTGATTCTTATCACCTAACACATAGAATTCCACAATTTCATCTTCACTACCCAAATCAGAAACGATATGTGCCAATTCTTCTAAGGCCCTAACTGGAACTAACATACTCTTAGGCTCACTTACTTTCTCTATCTTAACAACCTGTCGAGAAAGTCTTAGGCCATCTGTTCCTATAAAAGAAATAGTACTACCTTCTATTTCAACTTTGATACCTGTTAAAACTGGTTTGATATCATCTTTTGCCGCAGCAAAAGCAACCCTATTAACCGCAGTTACAAAATCCGCTTTGTTCATCTTAACAACAGGCTTTTGATTTTCTTCTAATACAGGGATAGCTGGAAAATCATCTGCTGGCATAGTATTAAAACTTGCAGAGTTGTTTTCTGTAGAGATATTGAAGCTTTGTTTATCAAGGTCTACATCTATCTTTTCTTCTGGTATAGAGTCTATGAATTCAGACAATTGTTTAGCTGGAACTGTTATTTTTCCATCAACTTTAACATCTGCCCCTATCCATGTATTAATACTTAATTCTAAATCAGTTACTTTAAGTATTACTTTTCCTTTAACTGCTTCGAAAAGAACATTGTTTAATATTGGTAACCCTGGTTTGTTGTTAACAATTCTACTGGTTATATTTAAGTATTTTGAGAAGGTATCTTGATTACAAGAGAACTGCATAATAGTACGTTACAAATTTATATAGCTGAGCAGTTTTTATATATCCTATTGTACCATCTTTTGTGTTTTAGAAGAATTTCTTGATTTGATCTTCTATATAGTTTCTTTATTTATACAAATAAGTCATAGATGTAGTAGTAAGTATGGATATGTTGATAACTTTAAATTATTAACTAAAACATACATGCCTACTCTATTTTTCTTAGAATTTCATATGTGGATACTTTACCCTATTATTTTGCTTATAACTATGTAGAAATGCTTACAGTATAAGAAGATATAATGTGGTTAATTTTCTAGTATAACTTTGGATAACTAAAGGGTATATGTGTTTATGTTCCAAAACTAAAACACTTATGTAGCAAGGGCTCAACGGTATTCCAATGTTTATCGATGTGGAAAATACTAAATGTTATCCTAAGGTATCCCTAATTTATCCACAAAGTTACCCACTTATTCACGAATCAATTTAAAGCAATTTTCCATTTTTTCATTGAATCGAGAATCCTTTTCTCTAAGAGCTTTTATCTTCTCACAAGCATGTAATACTGTAGTGTGATCTTTTCGATTAACTTCTTGTGCTACCCTCTCGAGTGGCATAGCTAATTCATTTCTTAAAATATACATAACAATCTGCCTACACTGCGCAACGTATGCGGTTCTTCTGTTCCCTTTAATATCAGCAAGTTTAACATCAAACACCTCGGAGACACACTTTATTACTTTAGTTGGAGAGATTTTCTTTCTCTTGCTTTCCAAGTCTATCTGTAAAAGCTTTCCTATGTCCTCGTATGTAGGATTCATCCCTAGCTTAAAGAGAGAAGCTACCTTTGTTAGGGCGCCCTCAAGCTCTCTAACATTATTTTCTATATTCTTAGCGATCAACTCTAAATATTCTTTAGGAATATTCACTTTTAAGTCTTTTTCTATGATATGTTGCTCTAAGATTGCAAGCCTTGTTTCATAGTCTGGGGACTGAATGTCTGCAACCATACCACCCTCAAATCGGGACCTTAGTCTATCTGTTATATTTTTTATCTCCTTTGGTGGTCGATCAGAAGCCAAAATTATTTGTTTGTTTGCTTGATATAGAGTATTAAAAGTGTGGAACAGCTCTTCTTGTGTTCTGGGATATGTTTCTACAAACTGAACATCGTCTATTATTAACAAATCGACTGCTCTGTATTTATTTCTAAAATCTTCATTTCGTTTGGTTCTGATAGCTTCTACCATTTCATTAAGGAATTGTTCGATGGAGATATATACGACTTTCTTATTTGGGTATTTATTCAGTACCTCGTTCCCTATTGCTTGCATCAGATGAGTCTTCCCTACCCCCGTATTACCATAGAAGAAAACAGGATTATATGCCTCACCTAGATTATCTACTACGGCTTCAGCAACTGCATCTGCAAGTCGATTGTTGGACCCAACAATGAAGTTTGAGAATATATATCTAGGATTTAACTGTGCTTTTCTCAGAGCTTCACTTTTTTGCTTTTGCTCATTTTCTGCGGCAGAGAAAAGATCTATAGAAGGGACTCTTCCTGTTGGATCATGGTATTCATATTTAGTCTTCTCTTTAACCATATTATTCTCTCTAATATTTATTTCTATCTCCAGATTTGAACCACATGATTTCTTAAGCGCATCCATAAGAGCTTGGTTATAGTCTTTTAGGATTTTTTCTTTTTTAAGGAGAGAGTCACAGGAGATTTGTGCTGTTCCATTATTTATCTCTTCTATATATGTACTTCCAAATACATTTCTGAATACTTCTGCCCCTATCATTAGGCGAAGATTTTCCTTTGTAGACCTCCAAAGAGCATCAGGGTCGAGTCTAGAAGAGGAAAAAGATTCTTGCTCCGAAATAGCGGGTTTGGGTAGACTATGTGTGTATGTGTTAAATTCTGCTTTGTCCATTCTGTGCTTTAGTATATATATTGGTAGGCAGTTTGGAGGCAGTATTCTGGCCGATTGGGACTTTAAATCATTATATATATTTTTCTTGAGATGTGGATATGTATTCTAGGGTATTCAAAGAATCCTCTGACAGTAAGTGTTTCTATATTTCTTAAAAATATCTAATATTTCTAGAGGTCAAAATAGGTACTATTTGCCAATTATCCACTCATCATATATAATACCCACGATATCATATAGAGTAATAAATCAATGAAAAGAACATACCAACCAAAAAATGTAAAAAGAATTAAGAAGTTTGGCTTTATGGCTAGAAACAGCACACCTGATGGAAGAAATGTTTTAAAAAGAAGAAGAGCAAAAGGAAGAGTAAGTCTTACTGCAAGCGAAGAGTACAAAACTCTTAGAAAAAAACATACAAACAGTATAAGATAGTAGTATATATGCTACCTAAAAAATACAAATTGCCAGCAAAAGATTTTCGTTATGTGTACTCCAAAGGTTTGAAATTTCGTGGACAGTATGGAATGTTGGTTGCGCTAGCTTCCTCCTCTACTCCTAAGTTTGGATTCGTATTAAACAAGAAGATAGGAAATGCTGTACAAAGGCATAGGATGACAAGATTGTTGAGAGTAATAGTAATGGAATTAGTCAAAGAATTAGAACTTGATAACTACAAATTCAATTTTGAATATGTTGCTTTTGAGTTTTGTGACTCTAAAGAGAATTTGAAAGCAGATGTCGTTACTCAGTTTAAGAATGTAATTAAATAATGAAGCATATCCTTCTCTTCCTTATACGTATCTACCAAAAAACCCTCTCCTTTGACCATGGATATATGGGAAAGCTTTTTCCAAACAATCGTCCTTGCAAATTTACTCCCTCTTGTTCTGAATATGGATATCAAGCGATAGCTAAATATGGAGTTTTTAAAGGAATGAAGATGGCAGTTCAAAGGGTAGCCAGATGTACGCCAAAAGCTCACCCAGGACAATACGACCCAGTACCGTAGTAAATTAGAGAGGAATTGTATATAATCAGAAGTTACTTTTTCTATAAATACCATGTTTACAACAATTTGGAACACAATATTCACCTACCCTATCTTAAACACAATGTTGGTGTTCTATCACATTTGCGGGGATAACTTAGGTATTGCAATTATATTAATAGGTATCCTTACAAGGCTAATACTAATTCCTTTGATGAGAAGACAGACTGAAATGACACGAAAGATGTCTGGTCTTAAACCCCAGTTAGATGAATTAAAAAAACAGTATGCAAATAATCCTCAGAAGCTATCAGAGGAACAGATGAAGCTCTACAAGAAAGTTGGGTATAATCCATTAGGTTGTTTAGTTACTTTCATTCCTCAACTCTTGGTCCTATCTGTCTTGATTGTCGTTATACGAAATGTTACTAGCAATAATCTGAGTGGTGTATATCCTTTCATACAGAATTGGTTTACATCCGAACCTGGCTTTGCCATTAATACACAGTTCTTGTGGTGGGATTTGACCAAATCATACTCTATGGTTGCAGCTGAGACAGGGAAATTCTCTATACAAGCTATTCTTTATTTAGTACTTTCTGTCTTAGTAGGAGTATCTCAATATATTACGACCAAGTTTACAATGGCTATGCAAAACCCCCTAACTGCAACAGAAGAGCCAAAGAAGAAGAATAACAAGAAGAAGGGAGAACCAATGTCACCAGAAGCATTACAAGGACAGATGACTAAAACGATGAATATTATCCTTCCTGCCTCTACTGTCTTTATTGCAGTAAGTGCTCCTTCTGCTTTGAGTTTGTATTGGGTAATTCAATCATTGATGTTGGTAGTACAGTATTGGATATTGGATTGGGATAAAACTAAAAAAGGTGTACAAAACCTCTATACTAAATATTTTAAGAAATCTAAATAACACTCCTGTTATTTTGAGATACTAATTTAATACATTAATAGAATGAAAGATAGCGAAATTCTAAAAATTGCCAACGAAGAGATAGATACATTATGTAAGTTACTTAATGTTGAGTGTGAGAAAGAAGTTAAGTTGGAAGAAGGAGATGAGGGATCTAGATATATAAAGGTGGCTTTCACAGGAGAGGATCTTGGGTATATGATTGGCAATAGAGGTAGACACTTGGATTCTGTTCAGTTTATGCTTCAGGTCATACTTGGAAGAAAACTTCCAGAAGATACTCTTTTCAAAGTATTTGTTGATGTTGGCGGATATAGGGTTGAGAAAGATAAGAAGCTCGAGGAAATGGCCTTACAAAAGGCAGATGATGTTAGAATTTTAGGAGAAGAGGTTGAACTTCCACCTATGAAGCCTTCTGATAGAAGAATCGTTCATATTGCTTTAGAGAAATTTGATGATATTACTACCGAAAGCCGTGGTGAGGGTATGGATAGACATATTGTTATAATGCCTTCTGTTAAATAGTTCTATCTACTGATAGAATTATTTAATGAATATTAAA
>CAZLLO010000016.1:0-6691 GCA_964560525.1 uncultured Candidatus Saccharibacteria bacterium
ATTATTTAATCAAACCATATTCATGGAATTACTAACAAGAACCCATATAGGGGAACTCTCACAACACATAGGAAAAGAAATAAGAATAAGAGGAAGAGTAGACACAGTAAGAGATCAAGGCAAAATCATATTCATAATGGTAAGAGACAGATCAGGAATAGTACAAACAGTAGCATGGTTTGGAGATGAAGAAGTATTCAAAACAGCAAAAACCCTAACCGCAGAATCAGTAATAGACATAACAGGAGAAGTAAAAGAAGCAAAACAAGTAGCATGTGGATATGAAATAGGGATAAAAACATTAAACATAGACTCATTAGCACAAACCCCATTACCAATAGCAATAGAAGCAGAACATACAGACAACGTAACCGCATTAGACAAAAGACTAGACTCAAGATGGATAGACCTAAGAAGTAAGAAGAACCAGCTAATGATGGATGTAGCTACCACAATGGGAGCATCATTCAGACAATATTGTGTAAATAACGGATGCGTAGAAATCAATGCCCCAAGAGTAATCAGTGCAGCAAGTGAATCAGGAGCAAACGTATTCGAAGTAAAATACTTCGACAGAAAAGCATATCTAGCTCAATCACCACAGTTCCACAAACAAATGGGAATAGCATCAGACTTAGAAAGAGTCTTCAATATGGGACCAGTATTTAGAGCAGAAAAATCATTCACAACCAGACACTTAACAGAATATACCAGCTTCGATGTTGAATTGGGATACATAGATTCGTTCAAAGATGTATGTAAATATGAGCAAGAAATGATCAAATACATGCTTGCAAATGTAAAAGCAAAGTATGGAGACAAAGTGAAAGAAGTATTTGGGATTGATATTAAAGTACCAGAAGGAGATTTCCCATATCTCTCAGTAGCAGAAGCTAAAGAAAAATTAGCTAAAGCAGGAATAGAAAGTAAAGATACAGGAGACTTCTCACCAGAAGAAGAAAGAGCAATGGGAGAGATCATGGAAAAGGAAACAGGATGTGAATTTGTCTTTGTTGTAGATTACCCACATGCAAGAAGAGCCTTCTACCATATGAAGAATGCAGAAAATCCAAAACTAGCACTAGGCTACGACCTATTCTGGAAAGGTATCGAAATTACAACAGGAGCACAAAGAGAACATAGATTAGAAGAATTAAAAAAGAATGCAACAGAAAGAGGTATGGCATTAGATGGACAACTCAAAGATTATCTTGAATATTTTGAATATGGATGTCCTCCACACGGTGGATTTGCAATTGGAACAGAAAGAGTACTAATGAAAATGTTAGGCTTTGGAAGTATCCTAGAAACCACATACCTACCTAACACTCCAAACAGACTAGGAAAACTACTCTCTAAAATCACAGTAGAGAAGAAGAAATAACTCGGTTATTCATCTTTCTATCTCTTTGTGATATACTACTAATTGAAAGTTATACAAAGAGGAGGGTGGGGATGAAAATTCTCACCTTTTTTTTTGAAAGAACTATTTTAAAGAATATAATTTTTAAAAATATTAACCATGGCAATGACATCAGAATTCGTTTCTGCAATTAATCAAATAGCTTCTGAAAGAGGTATCGACAAAGAAGAAATCTTCTTAGCACTTGAGGCTGCAATTTTGGTTGCATACAAAAAAGAGAAATTCGCAGACATGAACTTTAATGAAGATGAAGAAGATGAAATTGGAAAGAATCTCTCAGTTGAATTGGATAGAGAAACTGGAGAATTCAAATTAATTGCAACTAAAGAAGTTGTTAAAAAAGTTCAAGATGATAATCTTCAAATATCAGTTGCTGATGCAGAAATGATTTCTCCAAACGTTGAAGTTGGTGACTCAATTCAATTAGAAATGCCAGCTGAAGAATTTGGAAGAATTGCTGCACAGACTGCAAAGCAGGTTATTTTGCAAAAGATGAGAGAATCTGAAAAGGAAGCAGTATTAAGTGAATTTAGTGATAAGGTTGGAGAAGTTTTCAGTGCTTTGATGCAGAGAATGCAAAAAGGTCAGGTAATCTTTGAAATAGGAAAAGCAACTGCAGTGATGCCTCAGGAGGAGCAAATCTCTAATGAATTCTACAGATTGGGTGAAAGATACAAGGTATTGTTAAAATCCATTGATGATTCACAAGTGATTGTTTCAAGAGCAGACCCTAAATTCTTAATAGAGCTTTTCAAATTAGAAGTTCCTGAAATTGAATCTGGAGTTGTCGAGATTAAAGCTGTTGCAAGAGAAGGTGGTTCTAGAAGCAAGATAGCAGTAGTATCTCATCAAGATGGTGTAGACCCTATTGGATCATGCGTAGGTCAGAGAGGTATCCGTATTGCAAATGTAATGAATGAGATTGGTGAAGAGAAGATTGATATCATTGAATGGGATGAGAGTCCTGAGAGATTTGTTGCAAATGCATTGAGTCCAGCAAAGATTCTTTCTGTAAAAATTGTTGATGATACAGCTACTGTAAAGGTTGATGATGACCAGCTTTCACTAGCTATTGGTAGAGAAGGACAGAATGTAAGATTGGCATGGAAATTAACTGGATACAAGATTGATATTATTGGAAGTGGTATAAAGAAAGAAGAAGTAGAAGAAGTTGAAGCAACTGTTGAAGAACCAAAAACTAAGAAAGCTACAAAAAAGACAACGAAAAAGGCTGCTAAAGAAGAAACTGTTGTAGAAGAAGCCGCTGCAGAAGAGACACCAGTTGTTGAAGAAGCAGCTAAGGAAGAAGAATAACTTTAACGGATTAAATAATGTCTAAGAAAAGTCAGAATACAACTCAAGAAGATATGCGAGTTCCAATAGTGACTATCTTAGGACATGTTGATCACGGAAAAACCACGATTTTGGACAATATTCGTAAAAGTAATGTTCAAAGTTGTGAAGCAGGTGGTATTACACAGAGAGTCTCTGTGTTTACTGTATGTGTTAAGGATGAAAAAAGAATTACATTCATAGATACTCCAGGTCATGAAGCATTTGATTTGATGAGATCAAGAGGTGGAAGTATTGCAGATATTGTTTTATTAATTGTTGCTGCTGATGATGGTGTACAGCCACAGACTAAAGAATCTATAGATATTATAAATAGGTCAACAGCTAAGCCAATTGTCGTTATTAACAAATGTGATCTTCCTGACGTTGATATCCCAAAGATTAAAAGAGAATTAGTTAGCAATGGTATGCAAGTTGAGGGCTTAGGTGGAAATGTTCCTGTTATAGAAGTTTCTGGGAAAACAGGAAAAGGGATTCCTGAGCTTTTGGATTTAATCCTTTTGGTTGCAGAAGTAGAAGGGTTACAGGAAAGAGAAGAATTACCAAAGGGAGTTTTAGGAAAAGCATTTGTCTTAGAATCAATAAAAGATCAATCAAAAGGAAATGTGTCATCTATAACCTTAATACAAGGTAAGATTTGTGAAGGAGACTTATTTGGTTACAAAATAGGTAATGAATATTTCGTTGAGAAGGTAAAAGGAGTTATATCCGAGAGTGATGAAGATTTATGTCTTTTAGGAAGTGGATGTGGCGGAAAAATCTTAGGAGTATCTAATCTCTTAGAACTTGGTACAGAAATTTTTGTATTGGAAAGTAAAGATGAAAAACTCCTAAAATCATTGTACAAATGTGTTTCAGCTGAGTCTATTACAGAAGAGTCAGCATTAGATGATTTTTTTGGAGATCAACAGAATACTAAAGATAAATATCTTAATATTATTGTTAAAAGCTCTTCCCAAGGTTCATTAGAGGCATTGAAAAATGCAATTGGAAAGATTGATGAAGATGGATATAGTGCAAAGATAATACAATCAGGAGTTGGTAATATTACACTTCAGGATGTTGAAATGGCGAGTGTGTCTAAAGCCATAGTCTTAGGATTCGAAGTAGGAGTAGAGAATGGGGTGAGTGATTATGCAAAGAATAATAAAGTATTGGTAAGAAGTTATGACATTATCTACAAACTTTTAGAGGAAGTTAATGATGTAGTATCTATGATGTCTTTACCCGCAGTTGCAGAAGAAGAAATAGGGAAGGCTGTAGTAAAAGCAATATTTGTATTATCCAATGGCACAAAAGTCTATGGTAGTAGAGTCGAATCGGGAATTATGAAAAGGGACTGTAGGTGTGACATTGTTAGAAAAGATGAAATTGTTGGTGAGGGTAAGATTAAATCTCTAAGGATTAATAAAGATGTTGTCACAGAGGCTAAAACAGGTTTTGATTGTGGAATACAATTTGACAAAGAGGTTGATATTAAAGAAGGGGATGAAGTTTATTGTTTCAAGGTTGTAAAATAATCATTGACCGTGATACTACAAAGTGATACATTAAAGGTGTATTAAGTTTTACTGCCAAGATGTATGCCTAGTGAACCAGGGATGGAAAATAATAATGTTCCAGAAACCAAATCTTTTGAAGCACAAACACCCCCACCATTAACAGCCGACAATATTGCGTATATGAATGCTATGAAGCAATGGGAGGAGAATCAGAAAGCGAATACACCTCCAGAGATTCCTCAAGATAATCAAACGGTGAATATTGTTGCTGCAATGGAAGGAACAAATCAATTCACTCATGATCCAGAGAGGTTAGGCAATATTGCTCCAGACAGAGAAGATGGTATGGCGGAAGCAGCTGTAGAAGCTAAACAGAAAGCTGAAATAGAACAATTGGCAGCAGAGGCAGCTACTATTAGCCCTGATTTTGAAAATGGTGTAAAAACAGAATTACAAGAAACTGCAAAAGAAACACTGAAGATGAAGATAGAGAGTAAGGTATATGATTTCTTGACTTCGTTAGAGAGGAAGATAGGACAAAGTATTGTAATGGGTCAGATTAAACAAGGTTTTGCATATGATAAATGGTCTGCAAGAGAATGGATTGGTGCGAAGTGGAATGGAATGGGTAAAGCTGAGCAAAGGAAGAGAGGTTATGAAGATTTGAGGAATCTTGAGATTGGAAAGAGAAATTTGAAGGCAGGTATAGAAGAAGTAAGGTTTACACCAGGTGGAGATGTAATACCTCCTGAGATCTATGGAGGACCTGTGGTTGCTGAAGGACCAAGTGCTGATTATAGAATTAATCTTGGGAAAAGAGGGGCAGAGAGTATTATGGTTTCACCATATAGCTCACGTATTGGAATCAGTGCGAAGATGGCTCAATCTGCAGTTGAGGCAAACCCAATCATTAATAAACTCGAAGAATGGAGAGGAAATTTACAAGGAAGGCAAAAGAGTGTGGAAGAGGCTACTCAATTAGTAAGAGCATACGGTACCGTTACTGCTGGAGTGTAGGCAATATAATTTATTAAATCGAATATCATGACCCCTGAAGCATTGAAAATCAGAGAATATATTCTTAACAGTAGTCTTTCAGAACATGCTAAAAATGAAATTCTTCCTCTTCTTGGAGTCATAGATACACCAGGTATAAAAGAACGTATACTCAAGATTTTAGAGATAGAAGGAAAGACAGCTGATTTAGAGGAGAAATTCCTTAATTTAGATATTGATAATCCTCAAGGTAATGCTCAACAACCAGTTGCTTCTGTAGCTATGCCCGTACAAAATCCAGTATCAACACCAATGCCTACGAATGTACCAATACAACCAGTTGCACAAGTAGCTGTACCAAATCCTGTAACTGCACCAGTAGCACCACAAGTTAATAATGATAGTCAGGCAATAAACCAATTAGAAGATCAGTTGAAACAATTACAACAGAAATAATTATATATTTTAGGGTTATGCCTGTCATAGCTTGACAGATGACCTATAAAATTATACAATAATCTCTGTCCTATTTTTGGACTTCGCTTGTAATTAAGAATACATAATGATAATCTGAAACTAGATATGTCACTAACAATAGACGAAAAACAAACAACAGTAAAGAAGTACGCCATTCACGAAGGTGATACTGGTTCTCCAGAAGTACAAATTGCACTCTTAACTCTCCAGATAGAGAAATTAAGCGAACATCTAAAAGACCATAAGAAAGATAATCACTCCAGAAGAGGGTTATTACAAATGGTTGGTAAAAGAAGAAGATTAATACAATACCTTAAAGATAGCGAAGTAGAGAGATATACCGAATTGTCAAAGAAATTAAAGGTGTAATACCTTTTTTCCTCTTTCTTTGTAAAAACTTTCCAAAACATATAATATTGATGACTGTATTATGTCGTCGATATATTTAAATTATATTTTTAATTAATTAAAATGCTTGTAAAAGAAATAAAACACGAATTTGAGATAGAGGGAAAGAAATGTACCTTTGAAACAGGGAAACTTGCTCTAAGATCAGAATCAGCCATATTGGCAAGAATGGGTGATACAGTAATAACAGTAAATGTTAATACTGCAACACCAAAGCAGGAATCAGATTTTTTTCCACTTTCAGTTGAATATATAGAGAAATTCTATGCATCAGGAAAGATAAATGGATCTAGATTTGTTAAAAGAGAAAGATTCCCAAGTGATGATGCTGTTCTAAAAGCAAGAATGATAGATAGAGCAGTAAGACCTCGATTCCCAAAAGACTACAGAAACGATTTAAACTTGATAGTGACAGTAATGTCATATGATGGAACATGCGATCCTGTACTTTTGGCAATCAATGCTGCATCTGTAGCATTAATGTATTCCTCAGCTCCTTTCTCAGGCCCTATTGCAGGTGTCAGAATGGGAA
>CAZLLO010000017.1:0-5389 GCA_964560525.1 uncultured Candidatus Saccharibacteria bacterium
ATTACAATAAACATCCTCTATTCACTCAATTAGAAGATTTACTTTCTCAATCAAAGATATTTGAAGATGTCTACCAAGAAAATCTCTCAATATCTGTGAGAAATGCATTAACAGATATGGCAACAAGCATTCTGGATAATAATGCAAAACTTCCTGTTGTAATTTTAGGGATTGATGAAATCTACAACGCTGTATTCATAAGCGAATGTTCGAAATTAATTAATAAGAAAGCCCCAATATTTCTTTTTAATAAAATCCTAGTTGGGTATGATGGAAATAAAATGGGGAAAAGCCGTCAGGACTTTAGTTTAATTACTACAAATAAACCGGAAGATGAGATTTCAAAAGTTAGCAAATATCTTTGTAAAGAGGATGTTTGTAATGATAGTTGTCCTGCAAGAAACATACTAAATTTCTCAAAATATTACATAGAAAGAAATTCAGACAGCGTTAATTATCACTCAGAATTAGAAAAAATAATTAAGCTAGAATGCTCTGCTGAAGAATCTTAATTGGATATATTTTTGCTGAATTCTCTATACCATCTTTCATTACCTTTTAGATAAATCTGAATATAATTTTTAATAAAGAAGTCTTTATTGTTTTCTAAAAGAATTGTACCTAATTCAGTGATTCTTTTGCCATTATTTGCGCTCAAAGAGCCTAATCTTTTCCTATATTTCATCAAAGGGTAAGGCAAATATTCCCATTTATACCCTTTTGCTACAACTTTTATCCAGAAATCCCAATCTTCAATACCGTTTAAATTTCTAGAATATCCCGAGACTTCTTTCCAAACATTCCTTTTGAATAAACAATTATTACCAACAATGTTTTCCCACGCCAAATCGGCTAAATTGTATGGCTTCTTTTTTATAATTTTCGATTCAAGCCCAAAGACTTCCCAGTCTGTATTAACAAAAGCAACATCTGCTGAAGAGTTATTCAAGACTTCAAAGGTTTTAGTTAGGTAGTCTGGAGCAATTTTGTCATCTGCATCAAGTGTAAGGATATATTCAGAGTCTGCTTCTTTAATACCATAATTTCTCGCTTTTCCTGGTCCACCGTTTTCGATATCGATTACTTTATACTTCTCTCTAATTGAATCTAAAATTTCTATTGTGGAGGTATCTGTTGATCCATCATTAACAATAATCGTTGAATAATCTGTAAATCCTTGATTTTCGACTGAATCTAGACATTCTTTGAGATATTGTCCGTCATTATAACAAGGGATAACAATTGTTACTTTATTACTCATTTATGTACCTCCTATTTACAAATCTATCTATCCAATCTATTGCACCACCATTACCCGAAAGGAAGACACCTCCCCAAGGGCTATTATAACTAATATCAACTGGATCTTTGTTTATATTTAATCTTCCTACTTGAATATGATTCTTTATTGTTTCTATATTCTTACTATTCGAAGAAAACACTGTAAATCCTAGCCCATACTTATTATGTTTTTTATAAGAAGCTATCATCTCGCTAAGATCACTCACTTTAGCAAGATAGATATGTGGTACAAACTTAGGCGTCTCGATATCTACCAAATCAGATATATCGTTAGCTTTAGTAATTAAATAATTATTAACAATTTCATTATTTTTCTCTCTATAGGAGATATTGTTTAATATTTCATTAGTACCAATTAGTAAACTTCCAAAATCCGTATCAATTTCATAAGGATTTCCAACTTTAACAGACCCCAATTCAGATTTTAGTAGGTTACAAAAGTTAGAATAATTTTTATCAGTAAGGAAAATGGCTCTTGGTGTATCGCACATCTGTCCATTATGTTTTGTAATTGATTTTGCTAAAAGAGGAGCTAATTCGTTATTAGAAGTTTCAATTTCGTCATCAATATATATCCAATCATTTCCATCATTTTCAATTGAGTAATCAATACTATTTTCAATACAAATCTTTGCAATTTGTTTATTTACTTCGGTACTTCCAAAAGATAGTACATAATTGATATTTAAACTTACTAAAGTCTTTTCAAAATCGCACTTACTTACAGGAATGAAATGGACTAAAGAGTTTTTGAGACCACATCCTAAAAAGATGTTAACAAATAAAAAGGGAATGGATGGCGTTTTTGTTGAAGGGCGAATGAATACTTGGTTTCCAGTGTATAATGCACTGATTAGGGTCATTCCACTAAGGATAATAGGTTCATTGGAGGACATATTTATAAAAACTCTGCCCTTAGGCATTAAATCAAGTTTATCACTATATACTGACTTTATCTTGTCTATATTTCTTGCAAAATTCACAACAGCCTTAATATCTTCTAAATGATACTTAATCGGGCTCCCTGTTTCAGACACAGCAATATTTGCTATCTCTAAAGCTCTCTCCTCAACCACATCTGCAAACTTGTGGAATATCTTGATTGTGGAAGTTTTATCCATAACTTCATATTGAGTGTCATTATTTACAACTTTCAAATTACTAAACGATAATCTTGCACATACCCCCATATTAACTGGAGATATTACGTCTTGGACTAGAATTATATCTTTAGACTCCCAAATGTTTGAAATTTGTTTTATTTCTCTTACTTGATTCTTCATATATTTCTGGTATCTACAAAGTGATTTAACTTTTTACTTTCCAAATTCTTAAGTTCATCCTCATTAAAACTTCTTACAACAGTTTTAACGTTTAAAAACTTGGATATAACTTTATTCAACTCTTTAATATCACTAAATGATGGTTTATTTAAGTTTACAAGCAATTCTATGCTCTGATTTGTTACTTCACCCTTTAGTAATAGCTGCCAAATCAAAGGGTTAATTATATCTTTTAGGGTCAAAATATAATCCTCGAAAGCATCTTTTTCTATTTTAATACCTTTATAGAAGATTTTAGAAGAGCCTCTCTTCGTTATTCTAGAAATTCTTGGCATAGTTCGACCACAGGCACATTTTTCATAGGTAAGACTTGTTAAATCACCTGTTCGATATCGAATAAGAGGGGATGCTTTTCTTTCTAAGAGAGTCAGTACAAGTTCCCCAACCTCTCCTTCAGGTAAAACTTCCAAAGTCTCAGGATCTATAATTTCAGGGTAAGCATAGTCAGCCAGGATATGTAATCCGTTATGGTATTCACATTCACCCGCTAATCCAGTATCTATTTCGCATAATCCATATTGATCGTAAACCTCTACATTTAGTTCATCCTCAATATATTTTCTTTGTGCTTCTGAAAAAGGTTCACCACCAAGTACAACCTTTTTTAAATTTAAGTCCTTTAGATCTAGATTTAATGTTTTTGCTTTATCTATTATATAAAGGTAATAACTCGCAACTGCAGCGGTAATATCAACATTATATTCTTTTAAAAGTGAGATAGTTTTTTCAGTACCAGAGCTTCCTGCAGGAATAACGAAAGCACCTATGTTCTGAATTGCATAATGATTTAACAAACCCGCAGAGAATAATCCGTAATATGCCAACATACAAAATACAGAATCAGCCCTTACGCCTTGCATATACCATGTACGCGACAAGTATTTTTTACTAGTTTCTAGATCTTCGCTTGTCATAAAAGAAGGCATAGGATGAGAGGTTGTACCAGATGAAAAGTGAACTTCAGACAGATCAGAAACTTCTACACATAAATTTTCATATGGAGGAAGTTCTAATAACTCTTTTTTGTTTGTTAAGGGAATATTTGAGAATTCTTCAAAAGAATTAATATTTAAGTCGATACCTTTAAATTTATTTTGGTAGAACTTAGAGTTTTTATTTACATAATCCAAAACATTTTGTAATTTTTTGAGTTGAAGTAACTTTAAATTTTCGATCGAGATTGTTTCTTCTGCTTTACTAAAAAAAGTCTGATTAGATTTAGTCATGAGAGCCTTCTATTAAATTATCGAGTGTAGAGATTGTAGTACCACTGTCCAAAGCCTTTATTGCAATCTGATAGCCAGAATCGATAGAGTCGACTTTGCCATCAAGATAAAGCAAAGATGCAGCATTTAAAGCAACTATCCTTTGAGCACCATCTTTGTTTTCACCACTTAAGACTTTCTTTAAAAATATAGCGCTTTCACTAATACTATTCCTTTGGGCGATATCGTTATACTCATCCCATTTACCGTTATTTAAATTCTTGAACTCAAAGTTGTAGGTTTTCTTTTCTCCCCCAATCTTTTCTGTAACCAATGATGGACCAATAGTTGAAAATTCATCTAGTGATTTACCTTCTAAATCAGAACCGTAAACAACAATATAGTCATCATAACCCATTTTATCTAATAATGAAGCAACTTTTTCAGTCTCAGGAAATGAAATACCAAATACAATTTTATTCAGCTTTACTCCACTTGCAATTGAAAGGATATAGCTTAATGGATGAGCAAATAGGAATTTCCCAATATATTCCTTTCCCATCTTAGGGAAATATGGTTCTGCATCGCAAAACGTGATACTTGCCTTGTCAAGAGTTTCTTGAATTTGATTATCATTCATGACAATGTTAACACCTAATTCTTCAAAGACATCTGTTGTTCCAGAGACACTAGATTCTGATCGCGAGCCATTCTTAACGACTTTACAACCTAATGAGGCTGCCAAAATCGATGCCCCAGTACTTATATTGAAAGTTTTTAGATCATCCTTTCCACTTCCTACAATTCCAAGTATAGGCATATCAAATTTAATCTGAACATTCCTTCTATCATAGTCCATTACAACATCCATTAAACCAAGTATTTCTTCATCTGTTGGTCCTTTAGTTTGTAAACCTGCAAAAAGAGCCCCGAATGTAACATCATTCGCAATCCCTAACCCATGATCTAATATTACTTTAAAAACTTCACACGATTCTTCCCGAGAAAGATTCTCACGATGCAAAACTTTTTTCAGAGCTTGAATAGCGATGTCTTTTTCTTTATTCATAGCATTAATTATATATACATTAACTCAAAATAGGAAGTAACTTTAATCCTGAGACACTTTCTTTTCATTTTTATACTGTCTCTTTTGTCTCATTTTTGATATCATCTAGTTGGGAAGATAGGGTCCAGACCCGTATGTCCCGCCATTTTCAACATGTTCCAACAAGACCCGTCCACTATGTTTTAAAACCCTTATGGGGATTGAGTTATTTTGACTCTAAAAGGTGAATTTCTCAAAAGTAAGGCCTAGTGGATGAAAAGAGTCGAAAAAGGGTGAATTTTAAGACCTCTTGGTTCGAAGGTAGAAGCTGGATTTAACACGGAAATTCTCCCTACCAATTTAACAAATCATCTACAATATTATCAAGAGAGTCTTTAAAATCTATTCCAGTATCATAATATTTCAACCCTAACTTCTCACACTCCTTTTTATATTTACTACTCTTTTCAATACTCCACTTTATGAATTCC
>CAZLLO010000018.1:0-4765 GCA_964560525.1 uncultured Candidatus Saccharibacteria bacterium
TATCATCTAAATTCTCTAGTTCTTTGTATAGCTCTTCTGAAGTTAACCATTCCTTTGAGAGTAGTTCCATCGATTCACCAAGAGAACAGTTAAACTCCACATTGCCAATTGACATTAGGTGTTTTATGCATTCTTTTGTATCTTCAAAAAACTCATTCGTAAACTCGAAGGAGATAAAAGGAATAGGGGTAGAAAGCCCCTCCAAAACAGATTTCTCAAAACCTTCAACATCAATCTTACAAAATTTCGGAGTACCATACTCTTTAATTAAAATATCTAAAGTAGTAGTAGGAATCTTTTCAGTTGTAGTCCACTGATAATCCTCTGAAAACCTTCCTTTTTCTTTCCACTTCTTAGACATAGTTGAAATGGTAGGTGCTTCTTTACAAATAGCTATTTCAGCGAAACCCTCTTTGTCTGCAACTGCTTTTCCAACAATAGTGACACTTTTGTTTCCTCCATATGTTTGTTTAAGACGTTCTAAGCAGATACTCTGTGGTTCTACAGCAATAACCCGAGCTTTTAGCTTAAGGAATGTTTCTGTTCGGTTACCAATATTGGCACCAATATCAAAACATAGATCATTTGGTTGTATAAATTGAGAGTAGAACTGTACCATATCTCTTAGTGCAATCTTGCCTTTGATGTATTTAGTGACTTTCTTACTGTAATTCTTGAATATGGATGTGGGATGGATCATTTTTGTAGGTATAATTTTAAAGGAGGACAGATAGGTTATTCTATCACACTCATACTCTTCAGAATATCATCTATTTTTAATAGTTGCTCAGAAGTAATACCAGTAGAATAGCCATAGAAATAGCTTTCGTATTGGTTGTTATCTTCATCGCTAAAATGTAAACCCTCTAATGTAATTAAAGCCCTAAAACAAGGAGCTTCAAAGTAGTTATTTCCTTCCTCGTCATCCAGGTACAAAACATTATCTATTCTTCTCGTGGTGGTACCCAACCAATTAAATTCAGTATATGTAGCAGTACTCAAATCATTGATATGCATAGTATCTTGTATCTCGTCAGCATAGCTCTGCATCTGTGCTCTGTACGAAGGATTATCATCTGAAAAAGCATAGTATTCACTACAACCCTCATACCCAATACCATTAACTGCGGAAAGGTGGAACATCTCTACATCGTCTTCATCAAATATCTTTATACCAGTTAAACCAGAATATGATGGGCCCTCTGCAAGATATGCCGTACCTTCACCATTGTAAAACTCTTGCATGCTCCAGTTTGTTGGTAGAGTAGCACTAATGTTTTGTCCAGTAAAAGTATTTGTTGTTTGTGTTGTTTCGTTTTCTTCCGTTTGTGTATTAGAAGAAGTGTTTGTTTTGTTGAGGAATGGGATCTGTATATACCCTTTATCTTGAGCAATATATACCAGGAGGGCGAGAATTAGGAGGGAGAGGAAGATAATTAAAACAACTAACCAACCATTACGATTAGGTTTGTCTTCCATAGAAAATAGATAATAATTTAATTATTTTCTACACACGCCATTGCAGTACAGGTCACTTGACCATCACTGCATGCACACGAGTTACATCCATCTGAAGATTTAAAAACATCTCCACTTGCATATGACCAACCAGCATAATCACATCGTGCTTTTATATTGCCAATACTGTCAGAGTAGAGGAGATAGCTAACAAGGCCAATGACAATAGTTCCAAGGGTAATACTTAATCCTAGTAAGAAATTGTACCTTTTATGTTCTTCCATACCTTAGTATATATTATTTTCCTACAAAACGAGAATACATTTCAAAGTACAGACCCTTAAGTGATAGAAGCTCTTTGTGAGTACCTTTTTCCAATATTGTATTATCTTTTATCAAGATGATTTGATCTGCATTAAAGATGGTGCTTAATCGATGGGCAATGATGAACGTAGTCTTACCCTTGCACGCTTTCTCGATTGCATTTTGTAGCATCTTTTCAGATTTTGTATCTATCCTCGCAGTGGCCTCATCAAGGATTAGAATCTTTGGCTCTCTTAGAAGTATTCTTGCTAAAGCGATAATTTGTCTTTGACCCGCACTGATCTCATTACTTTCAGTACTAATCTTTGTCTCTAGACCATCTGGGAGTGATTTTATGAACGAATCCACACCTAGATCCCTAAATATCTGTAAGGCTTCATCCTCTGTTATTTTAGGGTTGTTGTATTTAAGATTGTTTAGTATTGTATCTTCAAACAGGAATGTATCTTGTATGAGATATCCAATATTCTTTCTTAGTGATTCTAAATCCCACTCCTTTATATCTTTCCCATCAATAGTAATTGTTCCATTATCAGTATCATACAAACGAGCAATTAGATTAACAAAAGTAGTTTTACCTGCACCAGTAGGACCTACAATAGCAATAGTTTGACCAGCATTTACTTTGAAATTAACATCTGAAAGGACTTTCTCGTTCTCGACATATGAGAAATCTACATCTAAGAATTCGACATCGCCATTTACTTCTTTTGGAACGTATGGAATGGTATTGTTTGATATATCGCTCTCAAGCTCCATGATATCACTTAACCTTTCAGCAGATGCCATTCCTGTCTTTATGGTTCTCCATATCTCTGCAATACTTGTGACCTGTTGTAGGAGGTTCTGCATGTACGAGAGGATAAGTATAACAGTACCGATGGTTATGATTTGTTTGGCATACAAATTTAAAGAAGTCATTAGTAGAATAGCGACGGCAACAACACTAAAGAATGTTAGTATGGCTTTTGAGAGTCCAGAGATGAAAGAAACTTTCTTCATAGTTACATAATAGTTATCTGTTTTCTTCTGGAAATTTTTAGTCCAACTCTTTTGTTGATTAGTAGATTGTATTGCTACAAAACCATCTAACGATTCCTGTACATTTGCACTCATATCTCCCTCTTTTCGCAATGATTCAGAGATCGGTTTCTCGATGATTCTTCCTTGTATAGCTATATAGATTATCATTATGATTGCCCCTCCAAGGGCTATGAATCCAATTAGCTCACTTTGGAGGAATATTGAGATGAGGATGATGGCAATGGAAAAGACAATATCTAGCAATCTAATAATCCCTTCTGAGAAGAATGCACTTAATGCATCTACATTTCCAGTTAATCTTTGTATGATATCTCCGGATTGATTATCTGAGAAGAACTTACTAGGAAGAGTTTGGATTTTATTAAATAGCTCTTTACGGATATTGAAAAGGATATTTTGTCCTAATTTACCTGTAAAGAAGAGTCTAATGTAGCTTAACACCAGGTAAATTACTCCAAGACCTATGAAGATTAGGGTTGTATACATTAATCCTGTTAAATCCTTGTTTGTGATATTTACATCTATAGCCCGTTTTAATAGTTGTGGTAGTATCGAGTTCCCTAAAATAGTGGCAGCCAAGAGTGCTATACATATTAAGATGAATGGAAATAGGTATGGTTTTACATGCCTTAATACAAGTTTAAGTCCCTTGTTGTAATTTACATCTCCATCTAATTGTAGGTTGTATGTTTGGTTCTTACTCATCGTAGTTGCTTTGTGTTAATTCTATTTCTCTGTAAAGAGAGGAGGTCTCAAGTAGCTCATCGTGTGTCCCAGATTCAGAGATTTCTCCTTCGTCGAAGATATATATACGATCACAATCTTTTAAGGAGGAGATTTTTTGGCTTACGAGTATCATAGATATATTGGGGTAGTTCTTCTTAATATTTTCAAAAACTCTGCCCTCGGTATTTGCGTCTAATCTACTGGTTATATCATCTAGAATGAGTAGAGAAGGGTGATCTACTAATGCTCTTGCGATCATGATTCTTTGCTTTTGTCCTCCAGAGAGATTAGAACCTTTTTCTCCCGCTATGGTCTTGTATCCTTTTTCCAATTTCTTTACAAATTCATCCACATCAGCAATTCTCGCTGCTTTAAGTACATCCTTTTCCTCAATATCTCTTCCAAAGCGAATGTTCTCAAAAATTGTTTCGTTAATGAGAAAGTTTTCTTGGAAGCAGAATCCTATTTCTTTTCTTAGATCATGTGATTTGTATTCTTTGATATCTTTTCCATTAATTAATATCTCTCCATCTGTTGGTTCTACTGCTCTGAGGAAATGTTTGAGGAAGAGTGTCTTTCCAGATCCTGTAAGCCCCATTATTCCAATCTTCTGATTTTTTCCTAAATCAAAGTTAATATTGTTTAGGATGTTTACGCCTTCATCTTCAAATGTAAGCTTTTTAATGTGTACATCGTTAATTGTTTCTAAAGGTTCTTTCCCATCTTTGAAATCTATATCTCTATCCAAGACATCACTTATTCTTTGCAGTGAAGCCATTGATTGTCCAAGCATTGTTACCATAAAGCTTAGGGAAACAAGAGGCATGACAAAGATGAGGACATAGAGGTTGAAAGCTGAAATATCACCGATTTGTAGTCTTCCTGCTATGGCTTCTTGTCCTCCAATTTGAATGATGAGTAGGGAACAGATGTAAAAGAGTGCACTTATGGCAGGTATTACGATTGAAAATATTTTGGTTACATCTATACCTAAATTTCTAGAGAGGATATTTTGAGTTTTAAACTTCTTGATTTCAGTTTTTTCTGCAACAAAGACTCTCACTAGCATTGATGCTTTTATATTTTCATTTATAACCTTATTCAGGCTATCTCTTACTTTTTGTATTTCTTTAAAGATTTTGAATCTGTTTTTTATGATAAGGAAGAGAATAGCTACAAATGTTGGTACTGCAATGACAACATATGCTGCAAG
>CAZLLO010000019.1:0-4158 GCA_964560525.1 uncultured Candidatus Saccharibacteria bacterium
TAATATACATCTTACCCTCAACATTAATATTCTCTAGATCCAGATTGATTAATTCCGATATACGCATACCACTAGCAAACAACATCTCTAACATACATCTATTCCTTATAGCGACCCTCTCATCAGATTCAAATTCCAATGGCGATTCTATAAGTGCAGTTAGGTCTTGTAATGACGCAACCTTCTTAACACGCTTTTCAGCCTTCATCATATCTACCGCATCCGCTGGTAATGGAATTTCTAAATCCCATTTAACTCTAAACTTCAGATATGATCTTACAGATGACAACATACGATTAATACTGTTAACATCCAAACCAGATTTTTTTCGAGCATTGGTATTCATAGGTCTTTCGAATATTCCAAGCGACCCATACACACGGTTGTACAAGCTCTCCAGGAAACTAACCTCAAATACTTCCTTCTTCACAGGTGTATTCATGGCACTCATATCAGTATCGTTGCTTAAATCGTCGCTAGTGGCCTCATGATTACTTATTGCCTTTATACCGGCACTCTTAATGAATTCCTTCCTTATCTTATCCAAATCCTTCAAATGTTCACCCGCTTTTAGGTATCCCTTGTACATAGAAATGTCTTTCTTAGAGACATCCTTAAACTCCACACCACGAAACTTAAGAAAGACAGCAAATATGCAAAGATCTCTGGCATAGTTATGAATAGTAAGAGAACTGTAATTACTGTTCTGTAGGTCCATCAAGAAGTCATCTTGATCTGGTAGCTTAGGAAATACTTTGTCTTTCATATGTTTATGTTACTACAAAAATAATTTTTAACCAATCAGAGTAGGGGCCTAAATTTTTAAATATGGACAGATTATGTAAAGAATACAAGAAAGGGTTGCAGAGAATAGAAATGTGATAATCCATGAATATCGGGAATCTTAGGAAGATATATAAAAGAGCTATACAAGAGGACTTTCTTCAGTTTTAAGGTATACGACAGCGTATAAGGGCGATTATACTCGGTCACGTATTTTAGAATTGTAACACATTTCCATGCAGAGTAGTACCCCTCTGTTCAATATGATATATCATCCATAAATACTAGAATCTGAAAATCACTCGTACTCTATTAATAATTCTAATTAAAAAGAGTATTAGCATTTACTTATCCACAGTGTTAACTATAGGCCTGGTGAAACTATGGGCTCTTAATCACTACAGGCCCTACCCCCTACTCTCACACAATGGACATGGAAATTATCTAACGATGATGTTCAAAATAATGACTACAAAAAACACAATTGATAATATGAGAAAAGAAAAACTTAGGTTAGTCGTGTTCTTTCTGAATATCTGCTCCTGGGTAACCATGCTCACACAGAGGTAGTACCCTAGTGATGGAACTATTGCAAGAAGCTCGTGTGTACTCCCAGAGAGAAATACACCTAAGAAAAGAATACTTGTAACAACAGCTGTTAGTAGAGCCTTTCTCCACAACTCCCCCTCCTCTATTCCCATATTGATATAGTGAACCAATGCAATTAGAACATATATAATCAATATCAATGGTAACAGTACATATACAGGGAAATTGCTAGCTAAAAAACTAAATGTTAAGAAATATGTCATTAGCAAAGATATGAGATATGAGGAAGTCCTTCCAACATGCACAAGAGGTAATTTCTTGAAAAGATCTACATTAAAGACATTTGCCATTAAAAATGATACATAGTTACCTATGAATATTAATGCTAATAGTAACAACAAAATTAACACTTCATACAAACGGCTAAATTTCTGAAAGAAGAAAAATTCCACAAAGAGTACTTCGGAGAAGACAAATAAACTAGACTGGAGAATGTATAGGAGGGATTTTAGTTTAACCTGGAAATTAAAGGCCCACAAAAGCCCAACAAATGAAATTAGGAAATATATACCTCCATCTAAATATATTCTCCAGGTAGGAAATTCTGATTGACCTTGAAGAACCTTTGTCAAAAAGATAGCAATCGATATTATCCCAGCTATGAATAATAGCTTCCCTCTTTTTTCACTGTCTGTGTTTGTATCAAGATTATCCATTTAAATCTTCCAAATATTTTAATCCTTTTTGAGTTATTACTCTACCTCTGGATGTTCGTTTTAAATATCCGCATTTCATTAGATATGGCTCATACACATCTGCAATGGTAGAGACATCCTCTGAAAGAGATGCCGCAAGCGTAGAGGCACCTACAGGTCCTCCATTGAAGTTATTTAATATCGTTCGTAATATCAATCTGTCGATATTTTCCAATCCATATTCATCAATATCAAGAAGTTTTAGTGTCTGGTTTACAGCATCTATATTTATGGACTTGCTAGAGCTATTCTCCATGTAATCCCTAGTCCTTTTTAGTAATCTCAGACCTATTCTAGCAGTACCACGGGAACAATTAGAGAGCTTTTCCAATGCTTCCTCTTCTATCTCTATCTTCCAAAGGTTAGCTGCACGTTTTAATATTGATACCATATCCTCATTTGAGAAGAAATCTAATCTTTGAACTAATCCAAATCTATCTCTCATTGGTGAGCTTATCTTCCCTATCTGTGTTGTAGCCCCTATTAATGTAAATGGCTCAAGTGTTAATCTGATAGTCTTGGCAGAAGGACCTTTTCCCATTACAATATCCAATACACCATCTTCCATAGCTGGATAGAGGATCTCCTCCACTACTCTAGATAATCGGTGGATTTCATCTATAAAGAGGATGTCATTTTTCTTCAAGCCAGTTATGATAGCTGCCAGATCTCCCTGTCTTTCAATCGCTGGACCAGATGTAATTCTAATGCCTCCCCCTATTTCATTAGCAATAGCCATCGCAAATGTGGTTTTACCTAATCCTGGAGGACCATAAAACAAAATATGATCAACTACTTCATTTCGCTTTCTCGCAGAATCAATCATCATCTTTAAGGTCTTCTTTTCTTGTACCCTACCAATAATCTCATCCAATTTAGATGGTCTAATTTTTTGTTCCTGTTCTAAAATATCATTTGGCTCCTTTTTAGATGAGACCTTTTTTACAACAGTTTTCTTTTTTAATTCTGAACTGGATTGTATCATTACTCAGATAGTACTTTCTTAATTAATGTCTCTATTTCAATATCCTTGTTCTTCTTCATAATTTCTTCTCCCTTTTCAAGTTGAGAGTTCAATGCTTCGCCGCTAAAGCCTAATGCTTTGAGTGCATTCTTAAGATCTTTCATATCATCACTTTCCTTAGGCGTTTCCTTCTTAAAATCAATCTTTCCTCGTAATTCCAAGATGATCTTCTGAGCACCCTTGCTGCCTAATCCTGGGGTTTTACTTAATCCTGCATCATCTCCATCAACAATCATATTTTCTACTTCCAGTTGTGAATATGTAGAGAGTATAGCCAATGCTACTTTAGGGCCAACACCAGATACTGTAAGTAATTTCTCAAAGAAATCTCGTTCTGATTCAGTTAAGAATCCATACAATGTTTGCGCATCTTCTCTGACATGAAATGATGTATACAAAGCAACTGGAGAACCATCGTTTACAATGTTAATCTTCTTAGTAAGAAATACACGATATCCTACTCCTGAAGCGGTTAATATATCTACAAATGAGTCTTTCCCTATGAATACTTTTAGTAATTTTCCACTAATGTATGAAATCATATATGTCCATTATACAGTATTAGTATTGTTTCCTCGATACCAATATTTCGGTAGCTATGGCTATGGCTAAGGCATCTGCAGCATCATCTGGCTTTGGTATTTCATCTAATTCACATATGGTTTTTACGTTCTCCTGGACTTGTCTTTTATCTGCTTTGCCATATCCTGTTATGGCATCTTTTACTTGTAATGGAGTAAACTCTTCTAATGGGATATTATTTTGTTGTAGTGTTAGCAATACTACTCCCCTAGCCTCTCCTACTGTTATTGCTGTTTTAGCATTATTACAGAAGAGTAAAGTTTCTACTCCAGCATATTCAGGCTTAAATTTGAGGATTAATTCGTTCAAATCTTTGTATATTTCTTCTAATCTTTCAGATGTTGTTAATTCTTTTGCGGTTAGGATAGCTCCATAGTCCACTGGATGTGGTTTGTTATCTTCACCAAAATCAATTATGGCCCATCCAGTTGTTGCTACTCCTGGATCTATTCCTAGTATTCTCAT
>CAZLLO010000020.1:0-3156 GCA_964560525.1 uncultured Candidatus Saccharibacteria bacterium
AAGTGGCACTCGGGCATTCCAGACTGCAACGTCTTGAACAACATATACTGGATAAGTGGTTAATGTTGAGAGTCCTGTAGCGGTGAAAAATATGCTATCACCCAAATTGTACATGTTCTGTGTTGTGCCTAAAGCATCACATGTGTTATAGATTAGTGAAGTGGTGGGTGGGTTGATTATTTCTATTGATGTGACATATTTGGCCATTATGTTGCCAAAGGTTGCCATTCCATCATTTGCCATTATTGAGGATGTTCCATTATTACTGACAACCATGACCCTTAATGGTCCTCCAAGATCGTTCTCTTCACCAGCACTTGGACTGGGTATTTCGCTTCCATTCACTGCATAAGCAAGTATGATGATTGGATTTTGTCCTGTAATGACAGTGTTTGTTGAGATGTTATATTGGGTAAAGCTGTTATCGTGTACTTGAGAGTAATCTATAGTTGAAGAATAACCATCGCTAGCACGGAATTTTACTATGCTATTAGTTGCAACTCCGCCCGCTAGATTGCACAAATATAGTATTGGTACACCCGTGTAGTTTCCTATAGTTTTTTGGCTAATGTATCCTCCGCTTCTAACGGCACCTACACCAGTGTATGATGGCATAGCGAGTAAGTCTGATGCTGTTAAGGTTATAGTGTTGCTGCCTGAGGTGATTGTTAGACTGGTTGAGTCTGGTAACGCTGTTGCTGTTAGTGGTGTTATTACTGTTGCAAGAGCAATCAATATGCATACGCTGAAAATTTTTCTTTTTATTTGCATGTCTTTTTATTTTCTCCTTTCAACTTTTTAACGAGATTACTTGTTAGTAATATCGCTTAATTCCTGACGTTCGATGTTACTATATAAGCATGTCGGCAAAAGTTTATTTAACGATATGATTAAGAAATAACAACGGCTATTGAATGCAAAAAACACAAAGCATCTTTAAGCGGGGGTCCACAAGAATCGCAACTATTGATCTAGTTCTAATGGCGCTTTTTGCCAGCATGGGTATCGCAACCAAAAACGTTCTCCGTCCTCTAATAGGTACATTAACTGGAGCTTTTGATATCCCAACAGGTGCAGTAGCGGGCGGCTTTTATATGATGTGGATTGTAATGGCTTACGGTTTAGTAGCCAAACCAGGGGCAGCCTCAATAACTGCACTCGTACAGGCTCTTATGAGTTTAGTGATGCCCTACGGAAATTTTGGGTTATTATCATTTATTATTTACCTCGGTCCAGGCTTGGCTGTAGATGCCTTATTTTTGCTTTCCAGACATAAAGCCTGTTGCATGCCATGTTGTGTTCTTGCTTCAGCACTTGCTAATGCTGTGGGCACATTTTTGGTAGGTTCATTAGTGCTAATGTTGCCTTCGGTTGTATTGATGTTTTTAGTTGTAGTTGCTGGGATAAGCGGCGGCGTAGGCGGGTACATTGCAAACATGATCCTAGTCAGAGTTAAAAAAATTGGTTTAACAGGAAAACTAAACCTGAGTCTGATGTGATAGAACAATGAAAAAATTATTAAAAATAGTTATAGCAATTTTTGCTCTCTTAATTGTATTAGTCATACCATTGTATTATTATTCGCATCCTGCTTCAGTTGAGCCAGGTACAATACAGATCACGGGAAATGTTGACAACCCAATGAACCTTACCTTCAGCCAACTCATGGCTCTCAAATCAGTTACCATTGAAGCTACCTTAACCTCAAGTGGTAGTCCTCAAGAAAATGGGCTCTTCAATTACACAGGAGTTGCCCTCAAAGAAATACTCAATCTAGTTCAAGTATCAGATAATGCCACTTCAGTTTTTATTCAAGCCTCAGATGCTTACGGTGCAACTCTGACAATTAATGATGCGATCTACCCAAACACAATTATTGCATACTCCAAGGATGACACAGCGATGTCTGCATTGAAAGACGGTGGTGAAGGTCCCGTAAGGCTTGTAATTGGCGAGGACAAATTTGCGCAGAGATGGGTTAAAGGAGTAGTATTAATTGAGGTTACATAAATGCCCAAGCTGATAGCAGTTATTGGTGGAAAACATTCGGGAAAAACTACAATCATAGAGAATGTAATCGTTGAGCTTAGGCGCCGAGGGTTACGCGTTGGAACAATTAAGGAGATGGTCCGAGTTACAACTTTAGATGAGCCTGGTAAAGAAACCGATAGATACGCTAAAGCGGGAGCAGAAACCATAGTTGCTGTTCCACGAGAAGAAACAGTTATTTTCGTCAAGAAGCAGCTCAGCATAAAAGAAATTTTACCTTACCTCACTGGGTTGGACTATGTACTCTTAGAAGGTTTTGAAAGCGAGAAAAAGCTTCCGAAGGTGATTGCGGCAAAAACTCCCAATGAAGTCCAAAGCTACATGGACGAAGCATCAATCGCCATTTCAGGGTTAATCGTAGAATCCGCTTACGCCCAAAAGATGAATATGAAAATTCCCTTGCTTAACAGTAGGACGCATGTGAAGGAGTTGACAGATTTAATTGGACAAAAAGCGCTCGACTCTGACTTATTACAAGGAAGCGCCGTAAAAATTAACTAAAGTTAAAAGTTCACTAAATCGTAATATCTGTAAGCGAAGATAATTTATAGTGTTTCAAATTTGAAATTTGGGAGGTAATAATTGTTGAAGTTAAGTGCAAGAAACCAATTTAAGGGAAAAATTGTTGGTGTTGAAAAAGGTATCATAACCGCCAAAATCAAGATTGAAGTCAAAATGCCGATTACTATAACGGCAGTTATTACAAAAGAAGCTACAGAAGATTTAGATCTTAAAGTGGGCGACGCAGTAGTAGCAATAGTGAAATCAACCGAAATCATGATCGCTAAATGATTTTTAATCCACTAAAAAGCAGAGCAAAAAACTCTTTCATAATATCTTGTTGTTGGGTACCGCTTGTGACAAATTGCAGAACCAATTGATCTTTAAGGAAAAAACAATAGACAACAAATAGCCTTAGAAGTTGTTGTGGTTTAGGAACTCTACTCAACAACAAATTAATCAAAAAAGAACACCACTGCGAATAACAACTTGTGGTAAGCTCACAACTTAAAAACAAACAGCAACATCAACCAAACAAGAAAACCAGCCCAAAACACAACCCGTTGGAAGTTGTTGTGTACAAGGCAGTTTTCCCCACAACTAAGA
>CAZLLO010000021.1:0-2824 GCA_964560525.1 uncultured Candidatus Saccharibacteria bacterium
CAGTTGTAATGACATATGACAACAGGTATTCTAGTATATCTCAACTATTCTTTGGTACAGAAGTACCACTATACAAACAAGAAATCGGCTTCAAATCTTTTTAGACTTAAAAATGATATGCTAAATACATATTAATATATTTATTTTATCCCACAACCAGTATGTCTAAGCCCTTCCTGTATTTTGATACCGAAACAACAGATGCACAGATAAAAGATATTATACAATTAGCCTTTGTGACAGATTCTGATGTTAAATTAAACTTGTATTTCAAGCCACAACAGAAGATTTCTTTCTCTGCAATGGCTGTTCATCACATTACACCAGAATTCTTGGAAGACAAAAAGACATTTGAAGAGACACCATTACCATTAGAAGATTTGGACCCCGAATTTATCGGAGAAACATTAATTGATTACCTAAAATTTCTCTCTGAAAAATATATATGGGTAGCTCACAATGTTGAATTTGATTTAGAGGTATTAAATAGGAGAGATATAAAAATATCACAATACATTTGTACATTGAAACTTGCCCGCAATTTCCTCTGCGAGGGAGAGCATGATCTTGAAAGTTATTCTTTACAATTCTTGAGATATTACTTAGGCCTATACAAGAAAGAGAATTCCGACCATAACACAGCACATGATGCTTTAAGTGATGTCTATTTCCTGAGAGATTTGTTCCACTATATTCAAGAGAATAGTAAGCTTACAACTGAAAATATGATGCTAATAACTAAAGAGCCACAATATATGAGACAGATGAGTTTTGGTAAATATGCAGGAAAAACACTAGAAGACATTGCAAGAATAGACAAAGAGTATCTAAAATGGGTAGAGGATACGATGTCTGACAAACCAGATTTAGTTTGGAATGTTAAACGTGTTTTGGGTTCTGGCTTAACTTTGTTTAATTAAACACAATAATGGCCATAGAACTATCAAAAAGAAAAAAATATTTGCTACTCTTGCTAGTAGTGCTTATGTTGTCAGGAGCCGCTGCAGGGATATATCTTTTTGTAAATCCCAGTACGAGAAATGATGACACATACCAAACAGATAAATATTCAGAGTCCATCGGCTGGTGTGAACTAAATCAAAATGAAGAAAGTTTAACTAGCAAATGCAAAGGATTACTCCTTGGTATCAGAGGTGAGGGAGAAAACAGTTGCTTCGATCTGCAAGTAATTACTAACACTAAAGAGTTGAAAAATCTGACAGTATGCGAGAAAGGAGAATTATTAACCTACGGTAATGAGATATTAGAATACAAAAAACTCATGCCAATTATGACAACTTTCACATATTCCAAGGATGAAAGTTTTAATAGCTATTCTCTTGAAAATATTTCAATGGAGAGGCTCAATAATACTGTAATGGAAGATATCATTAATGAGGATATTGATACCCTGGTTAGTTCTACTATTGATCGTCAACTTACAGAAACGACAGTAGAGAATGGTGAAAAATACCTTGGGGCCAATCAAGAAACCTATACGATCCCCAATAGTATAGATTACTGTCCTGCTCCGAAGAAACTTCCATCATATATTAGCAATATCGAGAAATACACACAGTTCTATAATCAAAATATTCTATCAAAAGAGGAATATTCTAACATTTCTGAAGAGGGTGTATTTGTAGAAATCTTTAAGAAGCTTTTCTCCTGTGATAGCTCAACAAAACTTGGTTATGATAATTGTAATCTTTCCAAGAACGTAAATTCAAAACTATTAAACAAAGATACTTTGCCTATAAGTACAACCAACATTGTCTGGGGCAGTAAAATCAACTTAATGAGTCGAGTATATCTAAAGCAAATCACTGCAATATATGACAATATCTATGTGAACCATGGACAGGACACAAAAGATATTAGAGATTTTAGCAATTTGGTTATTGATATTAATGCAGAAAAGGAAATTAGTGAAACCACGTTTTGCTCTATGTATAAGGTGTATGATGCTTTTTCAAGAGTAGATAAAAGCTACAGCGCAGATAAGGATTTCATTAAAGGTGTTGTGTTAGCCAATTTGGAGAAAGTAACCTCTGCACAATGTCTAGGTATCTTTACAGAAACCGAGTTAGATTTACAAGGATCGTATTTAAAAGTATATTTTAGTAATATCAGTAATAAAGGAATTTTTAGAATATATAATGATTGTAATAATTTAAGTAGTTTGTTTAATTGAAAAAGCTTTTATTAATATTAACAATTACTGCTGCAGTTTTCACAATTCTTCTTGCGGTAAGAACAAAGACTTTTGCATATTGTTGTGGTGGTTGGTACTGGTGTTGTGGTGATGATCAGGACAAGAATGAGTGTTCAAAAGGTTGCTACAATTGTCCTTATTGTCAAGGTCCTCCAGAACCTGTTTGTAACCCAGGAGGGTGTGGAGGATGTACTCCATCATGTCCAGCAGGACAAAGTACTACGGTAACTGGTGATTTATGTCGCCAAGGGATTAGCTCTTGTACTGGCTCAGATGGTTGTAACGCATGTACCCTTACTGGTGGATACTGCTATTCTTTAGAAACAAACGTTGCACCCGCGATACCCACGAGTATAAGTATGATAGTAGAAGGAGTAACATATCAACTATCTACAGACCCCAATAATCCTACCCATATCAAGCTTCCAGCTGTCGGCACTTCAGATGTCAAGCTTACAGAGCCTACATTTACAGCACCAGCTACATCAAGAGGAGGTGGCTATTACTTTATTGCAAACAACTACGGAGTAGATAATGAATGGTCAACATGGGTAAGTTGCTCTGGTACTGCAGGAGAAGATTTTTGTACAACAGTTCCAAGTACAAACA
>CAZLLO010000022.1:0-2364 GCA_964560525.1 uncultured Candidatus Saccharibacteria bacterium
CTTGGATTGAAGCGGTGGCAGGTGATCTTTCAGCTGACGAGTGGAATGAGTTGATTTCAACGCAGCCTGGAGAAAAAGTCTCAGCTAACATTGAAAAACGTCAAGACAGATGGATGATTACATACTTTGGCAATAAAGATTTACCCTAAAAGAGACTGCAATTATACTAACTAAAGAGTTATTAAAAAAGAGAGGGCTAAAGCTTTCTTGTTCTTTTCATCGCCAACAGCAGAACCGCCGACGCCGCAACCAAAACCAATGGCACCACAAACACAGGAAACTCTGGAATGACACTCCAAACATCAGAATTCGTGTTAACCATTTTTTCAGTTGAAGAAGTAGTATATCCTCCTGATACTCCACGTATTTCATATGAATATTCTACGGCTATACCCTTTATTTTATCATAATAGGTTGTTTTTGATCCTGACGAATCTTCACCTGAAATAACATTTGTGACTCTTTGACCAGTTGCGTACGACCGCATAACTGTGTCTGTTATTGTCTGATACCCACCATTGGGGTAGACTTGCTGATTCTTTTCTAAGTTAGCTCCTATTATTAGAAAACCAAATGGAACACTTGTTAAACCAGATTCAACATTTATTGTGCCAGCCGTTGTATATTGAGTCCCATTTTTAAAGAAACGAATAAAATCTACGCCTATTTGGGCTCCTGAAACGCTTGTTATCTTAAATTGTATCTTTTGGGTATTATTATAATCCACTAGTTCACTTGGAAGGGTTGCAGTTGGATTTGTTGAGGTCCAAATGATATTATAGCTATAATCGAATTTTTCACCTATTGATACTCCAGGAACTATTGATTG
Organism: uncultured Candidatus Saccharibacteria bacterium; assembly: GCA_964560525.1. Classification (GTDB taxonomy): domain Bacteria; phylum Patescibacteriota; class Dojkabacteria; order SC72; family SC72; genus UBA12078. Next base: position 830 of record CAZLLO010000022.1, read on the forward strand.
TGCAGTTACCAGTGGAACGAGAATCATTAAAGAAAATGCAATTATTAACGCGATATTTTTTTTCATTCTAATTCAACCTTTTTGATTTCTTATCGGTTAGATTAAAAAAAGGAAAATGGGTTTTTTAGTTTAGGTCAATGAGATTACGACATTGTCCACATATACGTATTCGTGTAATCCAGCGCCCTGATGTTGGTTAAGGTTGCTTTCGAAGCGGAACCAGAACATGTTTGTCATTGTGTCAAATACACTCGGGTTGCTTGTTCTTGTGAATGTTGTTGTGTATGTGTGCCATTGTCCGTCGTTTTGTGTTGTTCCTAAAGTGGTAAAGTAGTTAAAGTCATGGTGGTTGAAATAACTCTCCATGAGATCTGGATTTGAGTCTGTTGTATAGGCAATTACGAAGTCTGTGTCTGAGTCTGTGTTTACTAGTTTGTATTGGAATGTAATGGTTATCGTGTTTACGTTTCTTGTGTCTAGTGAATTACAGGTGAATGCTCCGTCGTTTCCTCCAAGGTAATCTGTTGAATCTGACATTGCACAGTCTGTATTGTCAACACCTACACCTACGCCGCGGTACCAGGGTGGTTGGCTTCCAACTGTCCAACCGTATAGCCAGTTTGTTCCTTCATATCCAGTGCAACGTGTGTTAACGGTGAATGTTGTTTGAGCTGATGCAAAGTTTGTTGCGGATGCAGTTATTGTTGGTGTCCCAGCGCTAGAGTCACGATAGTAGAAGTCTGCTGTGTTTCCGCTTGTTATTGTCACCTGAGTAATTGGGGTACTGCTTGATGAAGTTGAGTAGAACCTGCCAGTGCTAGAGGTTGATGCTAAATTGATAACTGTGGTTCCAGATGTTATAGCGACACCTGAAGATGTTTGACGTGACACTGTAATTCTGGATGATGCTTGGTTAAATTCTATATACTGGTTTGTGCCTCTCGTGAAGACTAGTTTGTCTGTTGATTGTGCTCTAAAGTTGGCAGTTATAATACCGTCGCCAAGTATAGTAGCAGTTGTAGAGCTTGTTGTTGTAGAAGCAACGTTGATGTTACCACTGTGTGTCCATGAATCAAATACGTATCCTGCTTTTGGTGTCGCTGTTATAGTAACTTGTGCGCCATAAGCGTAGTTGGAGATTGTTCCTGAGGGGGTTATTGTTCCATATGCGTCATTGTTTGTTGTGTATGTTACCGTGTATGTTGTTGGTGCTTGAGTGCTGATTATGAATGTTGCAGTTGCGATTTGGTAATCTGTAGCTTGAGCTGTCAATGTTTGTGTTCCTACAGTTGGACATTTGTAGTAGAAGTCATATGTACTTGAAGGGGCGTTGATAGTAACTGATGTTGTAATTGGAATAGTACAAGCTGCGTCAGAATAGAATGTTCCAGCAGTTTTTCCAAGATTCACTATTGTGGACCCAACAGTTATTGGAGTGCCAGTTGAATCTTGTCGTTGTATTACGATTTTGTCTGAGGCAGTGTTTATTTGTAAGTTTTGAGGTGCACCAGCGACAAAGGCAAGTTTATTACTTG
>CAZLLO010000023.1:0-2336 GCA_964560525.1 uncultured Candidatus Saccharibacteria bacterium
GTACAGACAATCCAACACATGGTGAATATACTTCAAATATTGCGATGCAGCTTGCTGGAGAATTAAAACAATCTCCAAGAGAGGTAGCACAGATCATTGTAGATAGCTTTGAAAAGGGTACAGAGATTGAGAAAGTAGAAATAGCAGGACCAGGATTCATCAACTTCTACCTTTCAAATTCATACCTAATGAACGAAGTTAAAGAAATTCTTAAACAGAAGGATGATTATTTCAAACTTGATGTTAAGAAGGGTAAGAAGATTGTAATCGAATATACCGATCCTAATCCATTCAAAATACTCCATGTGGGGCATTTGTATACCAACATAGTTGGAGAGTCCTACGCACGTCTTCAGGAGGCCCTAGGGGCTGATGTAAAGCGAGCCATATATCAGGGTGATGTTGGATTGCATGTCGCTAAAACATTGTGGGGTTTACAAAAGAAAATGTGGGAAGAGAGCATGGTGTTTGATGGCTTGGAGAAATTTGATTTAACTAGTAGGGTTAAGTATTTAGGTGAGGCATATATCTTAGGTAGTAAGTATTATGATGAACTTGAAGACGGAAAAGCTCAAGAAGAGATAGATGGTATTAACTATTACATCTTCTCCTTGTGTGTTCCTGAGCTAGGAGCAAAAGACTTCAGTGGGTATGAGAAGATTGGTTTGAAAGATCAATATGAAAAGGGAAAAGAGTGGTGTATGGAATATTTTGAAACCATATACAAGAAATTAGGTACTAAATTTGATTACTATTTCTTAGAAAGCGAAACCAGCAGTATTGGTTTGGATATGGTTATGAAGAATATGGAGAAGGTGTTTAAGAAGGATGCGGGTGCGGTAATTTACGAGGGAGATGAATCAAAAGGATTGCATACAAGGGTTTTTGTAAATAAATATGGTATTCCAACATATGAGGCTAAGGATTTGGGATTGGCCATTAAGAAGGGTGAGTTAATCGACTACGATGAATCAATTATCATTACTGGTAAAGAGCAAGCTGGATATTTCAAGGTGGTGTTGGATGCTTTGAGTAAGATAGATAAGGAGCTTGCAGAGAAGACAACACATATTCCTCATGGATTGATTAAGTCTCTTGATGGTAAGAAGATGTCTAGCCGTAAGGGTACAGCAGGCGCAGAGGAGCTGATTGATACTACTGCACAGCAGGCTATGGAGATGATGAAGGAGAATGGTAGGGTTACCGAGGGCATTGAAGAGAAGAGTCTCAGAATAGCGATTGCAGCTATTAAATATGCATTTCTTAAGGTTGGAGTGGGTAGTGATATTGTGTTTGATTCTACCAAGGCTTTGAGTTTTGATGGTGATACGGGTCCATATCTTTTGTATGTGTATGCAAGATGCAAATCTTTGCTAAAGAATAACCAGGAATTGAAAAACGGGGGAGATATTGAGAATGATATGCTCGAGAATTCCGCAGTGAAGAACTTAATAGATGGACTTGTCAAAACAAGAAGTATACTGCTAACTTCGGGCATAAACTACTCACCTTCGACATTATCCCAGTATATCTTCGATTTAGCACAATCTTTTAACAATTTCTATCAACAGGTTCCTGTATTAGAAGCTCCAGAAAAGGATAGAGCGTCTTTGTTAGCAATCGTACAAGCTTCAATGCTAACGATGAAAAATGGTCTTGAACTACTTGGTATAGAGATTGTAGATGAGATGTAAATGCTTACGGGGTGTAGTTCAGTTGGCTAGAACGCTACGTTCGGGACGTAGAGGTCGCTCGTTCAAGTCGAGTCACCCCGAGATGATGAATTGTATTATTAATAAAAACCAATATGAATAACAATTTTTCTGAAACAATAATGGGAATCCCATTTGTTGGTGCAATTATTGAACGAGAAAACGAAGGTGAGATAGAAATTTTAATACAAACACGATGGAAACCAGAGAAAGATCCTGTATATTCGGGAACATTTGAATTTCCAGCAGGAAGATTAGATGATGGATATGAGAATGTATATGAGGCATTAAAGAGAGAAGTACATGAAGAAACAGGTTTGATATTGAAATGCGTTAAAGATGATTCTCAGACAAGAATTTATTCAACAAAGAAGAATGATGCGTCATTTGGTTATCGACCATTTTGTAATGTACAACAGTTGAAGAATGGGAAACCATGGATAGGATTTATTTTTCTTTGTGAAGTAGAGAATGGGGAAGCGATAGCACAGAAATCTGAAGTCAAAGATATCAAATGGATGAAGAAAGAAGAGTTGAGAACACTTTTTGAAAACGAACCTGAGAAATTATTTACTTTAGAGCTTCCTGCTTGGGAATATTACTTTAAGCAATAGACGATAACTG
>CAZLLO010000024.1:0-2223 GCA_964560525.1 uncultured Candidatus Saccharibacteria bacterium
TCCGGCCACTAATGTACACAGATTCCATCAAGATTATAAAATCACTATCACTGATCCCGACGGAAACGAAGAAGAAATAACAATGGATTCATACTGTGCAGATTCAACAGCGTGGTTCGAGTTTACACCTGATCAGACTGGTAACTGGACACTAAAGTTTGAATTTCCTGGCGAATACTATCCAGCGGGACAATACTACAACGGCTATATCGTAACAAATTCTTCCGGAAACTACATTGGCTCAACCTACTATGAACCCGACTCTACTCAAGAACAAATTTTAGTTGTCCAAGAAGCTCAAGTCGTATCTTGGCCAGCATCCCCACTGCCGACAGATTACTGGACACGACCAATTTCACCTGAAAATAGAGAATGGTGGTCTATCGCAGGCAACTATCCAGCCAGCGGTATAGTCGGCGGAGGCTCAACATGGCCAGAAGATACAAACACTTACATCAGCAACTATGACTACGTTCCATATGTTCAAGCACCAAACACTGCACACGTGGTATGGACGCGCCAAACCACTATATCAGGACTCGTAGGAGGAGCAGCAGGCATTAAATCACTCACAAGTAGTGGAAGCACTCCTAGCGTAATCTACTCAGGAAGATGCTATCAGACAGTATCTAAACAAGGTGTTGGCAATGTTGCACAATGCTATGATCTACGTACAGGCGAAATATACTATGAAATCCCAATATCAGCAGGAGGAGTTACGCCACAATATATTTCATACAGTACAAGCACAAGTCTATCTGTTCCAGGCGCTACCGAAAGCTTAAGCGAATCAGTGACTCTTTTCGCTGTCACCAATGGCAGACTGATAAAGATTGACCCATGGACTGGTCTAGTTACCTTAAACGTGACAGCTATGGCTATTGCAGGCGCAGGAACAGGTACATCATCCCAAGCTCCAAGCAGTTTTTACAAAGATCCCTATTGCCTAAGCATACAGACAATCAACGCTACCGCAGGAATTTACCGCTTGATCAACTGGACCGTGGCTGGAACGACAACTAACTTCAATGGAAGAATAATGAGTAATGTATCTTTCCCTGTTGCCCGAACTAGTTTACCTTTTGCTGTTGATTTCGAGACAGGCATCGCTGTTCAGCCTTACTTTATTCAGGATTCTAGAACTGGAGCATGGACTGGAACAACAATAACCGCTTGGACTCTTGAAACAGGAAACGTACTGTGGAATATTACAGTGGATGACACCGTCTATTGTCCCTATACTACTGTTGCTGACCATGGTAAAGTTGCTGTACTAATGATGAACGGATACTGGATGTGCTATGATCAATACACAGGAAAAGTTCTGTGGAAGAGCGAACTGATGGATTATCCATGGAGTCAACCTAGTTTCGGTGCCTATGAATGTTCTTCTGCTTATGGCTTGCTTTATAGAATGGCTTATGATGGTGTCTATGCTTTTGATTGGGACACTGGCGAGATCGTTTGGAAATATACTGCTCCTACACCTTATGAATACGAGACTCCTTACACTGATGAAAACGGAACAGGTGTCTACTCATTTAATGGCGGTGCAATAATTGCTGATGGTAAAATCTATACATATAACACTGAACACACAGCCACTCAACCTATTGCTAGAGGGTGGTCACTACATTGTATTGATGCAATAACTGGTGAAGGCCTCTGGAATATCACTGGCTCTATGAATCCTGGTGCAATAGCTGACGGTTACTTAACAGCTGGCAACTCATACGATGGCTATATGTATGTTTTCGGCAAAGGGCAAAGTGAAACAACAATTTCAGCACCTCAAATTGCTATTACTTCTGGAACTAGTGCAATTATTTCTGGTACAGTCTTGGACATGTCTTCTGCTCAGGAAGGAACAGCATGCGTTTCCGCAGGTTCTATGGCTGATTGGATGGAATACTTACATATGCAACACAGTATCCCAAATGATGTTATAGGTGTTCCAGTCTCTATCGACGCAGTTGACCCTAACGGCAATTATGTACACATTGCTGACGTGACAAGCGATATGAGCGGTACATTTAGTTATACTTGGACCCCCGATATCGTTGGCGACTACACGATTACTGCCACATTCATGGGTGACGATTCATACGGTAGCAGTTGGGCAGAAACACATGCAACAGTTGCAGCAGCATCTGCAGCATCTCCTACACCAACGCCGGTTAGCTTTGATGCAATCAACAGCAATGTGACTACAACTATCATGGT
>CAZLLO010000025.1:0-2190 GCA_964560525.1 uncultured Candidatus Saccharibacteria bacterium
GTGTTGGCATTTGGAATATTACTGGTGCGATGTCTCCTGGTGCTGTTGCTGATGGGTATCTGGTGAATGGTAATCCTGATGATGGCTACGTTTACTCGTTTGGTAAGGGTAAAACTGCAACTACGGTTAGTGCACCTCAGACTCAGGTTGCTTTGGGCGAGAAAATAATGATTTCTGGCACTGTGATGGATATGTCACCTGCTCAGCCGGGTACGCCGTGTGTTAGTGAGGACTCGATGTCAACGCAGATGGAGTATTTGCATATGCAGCTTCCGCTTGATGGTGTTTATCATAATGTGACGATGACTGGTGTTCCTGTGGTGTTGATGGCTATTGATCCGAACTTTAACGCTATTGATATTGGCACTGCAGTTTCTGATCCGTATTATGGCACGTTTAATTTTGCTTGGGCGCCTGAAGTTGAAGGGACATATACGATTGTTGCTTCTTTTGCTGGAGATGACTCTTATGGTAGTTCTGGTGCTTCAACTGCGATAATTGTTGGTGCAGGAGCAACTCCGGTGCCGACTGCTACGGCTGTTAATCTTGATGCGGTTAATAATTCAGTGATGACTACTCTTGCGGTTTTGGCTGTTTTGATAATTATTGGTATTGTTGTTTTGGCGTTTCTTGTGCTTAGAAAACGGTAAAAAAAAATTTTCCCTTTTTCTTTTTTTTTTGTTTTTATTATTAGTTTGATTTGTAAGCTTGATAATTTTCAGTAGATTGAAATAAACAGGTTGATAATAATTTTATTTTAGGTAATCGATACTTTTTTTCTTATTGATTCGGTGAGTTGCTAAGATTGCGGATTCGGCGCTGAAAAGCAATATTATAAAGAGTATATCCCATGAGTTGAATGATGATTCATTTTCTGTTTGTGGTGGTACTGAGGGTTGTTGAGTTGAAGTTGGTGTTGGTGTGAGTTCTGGGATTTCTGTGGGTGTTGAGGTGGGGGTTTGGGTTGGTTTTGGAGTTGACGTTTTGGTTGGAGTTGGATTGGGTGTTTCGTTGTATATCGGGGTGGATACAGGAGTTGGAATTGTACCTATGCTGTAGATTATGTCTCCATATGTGTTTGGGTTGTCGGGGCTAGATGGTGGAGTTGGTGGCCATGATTGAAGCCCATAGCCTGCTGTGTTTGCATCGTAGGTTTTAATTAGCATCCAGAATTCAGGTCCAATAATTTGTGTACCTCCAAGTTCAGTTGAAGTTTTAAGTAAACTCATTTCAAGCGTTAAATGATTCGTGCTGTTTGTAGGTGTTGAAGCATATGAAATATTATATTGGAAGGTGGATGATGAAGGTGTAGGTATTTGGATCCATTGTGACCCGTTTCCTTGAAACCATGTGCAGGCGTTATTGCTTGTAAAGTTAATTGCAAAGTCTGTTGGTTGAGGTAACGTGTTTGTGGTCATTGCGCCGTTTAAGCATATTTGGATTAGGTCTTCCGTGTCGTTGGTGTTATCCATTGTTTCGACTAGAAGATAATAGTATACTATACTACTTGGGGTGCTAGCGGCTAAGTACCATTGGTCTGTGAATTGGGCGTTTGTTCCAAATGGGGTTGTTAAGCCGTTGTTCCATTCTGTTTCCCATTGTCCATTAATGGTTGGTAAAAATGTTGAGCTCTGATAACATGTGTGTGAATAGCCATTTTGTTGAGCGTGAGTTGATGTTGAAACTGCTAGAAGGAGACAAGTTAGTAGTAAAATAAGGGCTGAGGTTGATTTTAAGTTGTTTTTGTGCAATGCAGTATCCTTCTGGTTATATCTATAGAAAAATTTGGTTAGTAAGTTTTATGAGTTTTAACTATTGATTAGAAATTAGGATTGCTTTAGGTAGTTTGTGAAAGTTTTTAATTGAATGTTAAGTGGAAACCTTTTTTTATTTCGTTCTAGTTTTTGGCGGGTTTTTTAGATTTGAGTATTTCTTCTTTTGGGGTTTCTGTGTCTAGTTGTTTGTTGAATTCTGTTGTTATTGGGAATTGTGCTTCGGTGACTAGGTTGATTTTTGTGTTTGCTACGCTGGGTAGTTGTTTTATTGTGTTAACCATTTTGATTAGGTTTGGGTAATCTTTTACTGCTGCTATTGCGATTAGGTCGAATTCCCCGATGGTTTCAGTTATTATGAATATGTTTGGGATCTGTTTTAGTGCTTGAATTGTTATGTTTTTTGAGTAGCCTTGTT
>CAZLLO010000026.1:0-2182 GCA_964560525.1 uncultured Candidatus Saccharibacteria bacterium
TTTGTAATTCTTCTGCTGAAAACTGGGAATATTTCATTCTTCTTTCTTCGTCTACTTCATTTTGTGATCTCAAATTGTAATTGTACACCACGGAGTCTATATACAATCCTGTACCTCCTACTAATATGGGTGTCTGCTCCTTTGGTATGGTCTCTAGAAGTTGAAATACATCTTTTTGGTACTCATACATATTGTAGCTATCTTTTACTGATACAGAGCCGTAGAGAAAGTGAGGAACCTGTTTCATCTGCTTTTCGGAAGGTCTTGCTGTTCCGATGTTCATTTCTTTGTATATTTGTCTTGAATCAGCATTTATGATTACTCCGTTGATTGCATTTGCTAGCTTAATGGCAAGCGCGGATTTTCCGGTAGCGGTAGGACCTGCGATTACAATGAGAGGTCGGAGATTCATACTATTTTAGAAGCTTGTTTAGCAATAGGTAATGAATCCATATTACCAGAAGTGATAGTCCAAGTGAGAGTAATATTGGAAGCAATATTGAAGATGTAAGTACTGCAAAGCTACTGAAGAGAAGAATGCAAAATACGGTTAAGTTAGTAGTATCTTTCAACGCTTCTGATTTCATGGCCTCTGAACTATATTCTTTATGTTTATGTTTCTGCATGTAGTATCCAGTCGTAGTACCAATACAAAGAGTAATTACGAAGAAAACAATAAGAGGAATGAGCTTAAATGTATATGTAATCGCTATATGGAAAAGTTGATTGGAAACTAAGAGAGTAATTAAAGTTAAGAGTCCTGTTATTACTAAGGAATCAAAGGAGACATGAGCTAATTTAGCTTGCTTGGTAAAAAGCCATACGAGTCCTGGAATTGCAATTAGTACAACTAAAAGAAGAATCAATGTATTTACTTTTTCATATGTTGTCCAGTTATTCAAAAGATTTGTGATTATTTCCATAATTATATTCTTTTAACTTTATTAATATACCAACCGGAGATTACTAGGCATAACTTAGCCAAAGCAGTAAGTATTAACATGTCTTGTGCGATTATACTTATGAACCCGTTTCCAAGGAATACGACACATGCAAGTATTAAGAGTAAGAAAATTTCAATGTAAAATACTGAGTCATTATTTCCTGCAATGACGATAGCTACAATAATTGCTAGCATTGCCTCAATTGAGAGCATAAATGTATCTACTGGAATTTGGAAGATCTTAAGAAAAGCTAGGTATATTGAAATCGTAAGAATTGTTGCAATGAAAGCCTTTAGAAGAATATCTTTTGAAACGGATTTGGTTGCTAGTAGATATGCATAGATTGTTAATAGAGCAACAAGTACTCCTACGGTTATTTGTAGATAGTTAACATTAGGAACATTTACACTCAGATCTGTTTGAGAATCTATCTTAAAATTGGTTTTAACTACTCCTGAGTTATACAGCAGACTCATTGTTTTCAACTGCAAGGCATCATCTGTTGAGATTGGTATTGCAAAAACCTTACTAGTTGCATCAACTGTGTATGGTGTTACAAACCCATCTATATCTACACCAATATATTGACCATTATATTGTAAAAGAAAATTACTAAATTTCTCTTCTGCTGTAGGCCATAATTTGAAAATTGCGAAGTTTGCATAATCACTATTACTTGTTCTAAGCTTGGTTATATATACATTCCTAAAATCTTCTCTTGACCACTCCGTGCTATCGTAATTTGTACCAAGCATGTAAGCGTATGGATTCTCAGTATCATCAAAGTTAACATCTGTTTTTCTTGTTACTATATTTACATCGAATTTGTTAGAAATTAATTCTTTTACTAAGTCTTTATCTTTAGTTGTAGTTACATTAATTCTAATTTTCTCATTTTCTATATATGTTGAAATCTCTTCGACTCCAAATCCTTTTAACCGTTTGTAAAAGATATTACGTAAATCATTAAGAGATTTAGAGTCTGTATCTTCTGTAGAAACGATGAATTCTTGGGACCAATATGCCTTATCTTTTGTATTAAGGTTGTAATTTGTTTTTGAAATGAATTTCTCGGTGAGAGGAAGTGCGATAAATATGGATGCAAGAAAAAGTGCAGTTACAATGATTATTAATATGTAGTTTAATAGGGGCTTAATATTGAGATTAAGCTTTATCTTTTTTGGCATCATTACTTAAAGTAGGTCAGATATCTGTCCGAATATGATCATCTTATCCTT
>CAZLLO010000027.1:0-986 GCA_964560525.1 uncultured Candidatus Saccharibacteria bacterium
AGCACCATCCGGGTCTCCGGTGCAAGTTGAATGTGTCAATGATGCTTACCGTTCCATTTCTGCTGCTGGCATAATCATCAATCTCTGCTTTTACCTCTGCCAACCAATTTGCTTCCCTTATATTTCTCAAATCCCAAAACGGATGAACAATCATGATTACATTTTTCTGATTCATTCCAAACTTGATTACAGGCAAACTATTTATCGAACTTAAATGTGTGAAGCCAAAACTTTGAGCAAAACTGTTTCTTAACTCTGTTGCAAACGCAAGCCAATCTCTCAACTCAACATACTGATTAAAATTTCCGTCTGTGCCACACACAAAAGTTACATCACTCATTACACGCATCATTGAAACTCCTAATCTCCAATCAAGCAAACTGTGATAGTTCATGTTCCTATAAACTTTTAGGCAATCATAACACGCATCCTTGCATCTGTTATTATGTGAATGTGAATGAATTTTTCCCAAGTAATTATTGGGATCAGGTGGATTTATTGTTTCAGCCAGAATGTTTTGATAGTTGTTATACAAATATCTTACGAATCCTGAACCGTTAGGCAATTCATCTGTTAAAATGATTTCCGCAATTCTTCTCTCTGTTCCATCATTAAGTGATTTCATTGAGATGTCAGCAATTTCAATCTCAGTTGGGTCAACATCAAGTTTGTCTGCTAAAATTCTTTGGAGAAGAAACGCTGCTGAATAATATCCTGAACGGACTCCGTTTGATTGTGCTTTGATGTGTGGCAAATCTGTTTCTCTTGAAAACATATTCAAGTCAAGTTCCAACGGAACACTTGCCGGTGCTATTCTGAATATTTCCGTTTTCTTACTGCTCGCCAAAGCAATTTGCTCATCAACTCCTGCGGAATTCGGCTGAATGAAAATTGAATAACCATTTCCGTTTGAGTTCGCTGCTAAATCATTCAACAACCACTGGTCGTTAAACCAAAATCCAATTACAGAATTGAAAGGGGATCGG
>CAZLLO010000027.1:996-2003 GCA_964560525.1 uncultured Candidatus Saccharibacteria bacterium
TTATTTATATTGTATAGCCGTCCGGTAAAATATCTATCAGAATTTGTATTCACTCTCCAAGTAACATCCTTGTCACTAATGATTAAGTCAGCATTACTTACAACCTGATGTTGGTCGGGGTTTGCAGGGTCATTTACTTTCTCTGCAAAAATTGGTGGTCGTGAAAGCAATAATTCAGAATCGTCTTTTGAATCGCTACCTGAAGAAAGGTTTGTTCTGTATGCTCTTGGTGATTTGAGTTTAATCGGTCTTTGATATTTGTCAGGATTTATTTCTCCGCAATTCGGGCAACTGTCAAACTGATTTTGATTTTCTAATTCTGTTTTCCTATCCTCAGAATAAGTTTCAAAAAATCCGCAAGCCCTGCATCGCACAAACCAACGGTTCATTGAAAAAGGTTGCTTCCTTGCATTCGTTACAGTTTCATTTCCGTTTATTCTTGTGTTGATGATGTCGCTTGTGAAACCAATTACCTGATGAATCGCTTTGTCTTTTGTTTTCTGTGCTCCCGGTGCAAACTCATAAATTGCCATTGACTGTGCCCTGTCAATTGAAAGCGGTTCAAGATTTTTGCTGATGCCATGATATAAATTCCTGATTGTTGTTGGCATTCCGAACATTGGGAGAATTCCACCTTCGGCTAATTTTTCTGAAACATCAGTTGTTGCAATTTCTTCATTGTTGATTACACTTTGTGCTTTTTCAATCAACCCGTTAGAAGTTGTTGTGTCTGCAATCCAATTGATAAAATCATTTCGCTTTGAACTCAACTGTGGCGTTATCAAGGCATCAACTGTTTCTTCAATTTTATTTCTGTTGTTTGCAATCCAATGAATGACTTGTGCTTTGTAGTCAATCCAATTTACTTGTGCATCACCAATGTTTCCAAACTCTCCGTGAACACTTGATTTTTCATCAGCGGTAATGTCAATCGCTTCATCAATGTATGCTCTCCTGAAAATTTCTTTTGCAAGCAAGCGTTTGAAAATTCTTTCCTGATTCATTGT
>CAZLLO010000028.1:0-1993 GCA_964560525.1 uncultured Candidatus Saccharibacteria bacterium
TGCGCCATGGTCGATCCTGGCGTTGCCGGGGATAACCTTCTCGGTTACATAGGCAATTGCAAGTACGATACCGCGCTCGTTATATAACTTGACGATATCGCCGTGCTTGATGCCTCTGGGTGCGCAGGTCTCGGGATGCAGCCAGACGGATTCATACTGGTAACCATCGTAGCCGGTCTGTTTGCCGGTGGGGATTTCTCTGAACCAGGATACATCGTCGAACTGTACATGGAATCTCCATCTCGGATGGTTGTTCTGGCAGAGTATCGGATAAGTCTTGCATCTCTCGCCATAAAGGCTTTCGTCGTGGGTCCAGCCTACGATATCGGCTGCCACATCATGTTTGCCCTGGGCATCATCGCCGCTTCCGCCGGGGCCGCCGATAACATACTTGGCGACCGGGTTTCTCTCGTTATCATCGGGGAAGTGTTCGGCAAGCCTTGCGGAATAATATTCCAACAAGCCGGAAGGCAGTCTGATCGGGTCGCTGGTCGGGTCGTTATAGAAGTCGATAAGACCGGCTTTGTCTTCCTGCCAATCCTCTGCGGCAGGCGCCGTAACATACTGCTTTTCCTTCCAGTCTTCGAAGGATATAACATCGGCAGCGCCGGATTTCTCGAAACCGTACTGCAGCCATTCGGCTACGGTCAATCTGTTGTCCATGAACTCAGCCTTGGTGCCGAGGATGTCGGCCATTTCAGCAACGATTTCCATATCGCTCATGGATTCGCCGACTCTGGGGATAGCCTGTTTTTCGTAAACCATATAGGCAAACGAGAACTCGTCGGCAACGCCGCGCAGGTCATCATTTTCAAGCTTGGTGCAGACCGGGAGAATAATATCGCATAACAGCATATCGTTCTCCAGCCAGATATGCTGACCGACGATGGTTTCGATTTGCGGCTGTCTCCATGCCTTGATGGTTAAGAAGCCGTTGTTCCAGCAGGCAGTATTGCAGGGTGAGTCGGTCCAGATCATATGTATGATGGAACCGCCCTGGTCTGCGGGAATGGGATAATAGTATCTCTCGAACTGGTCTTCGACCGGAGCGGCCAGCAGCGAAGTGCCATACCAGCTGACGGGATGGTCGGGAGTACCGTACAGGATGGCCTGGTGAACCAAACACCTTGAAATGTGCTGCCTGATCTGGTCGTCTTCAGCCCCGGGCCAACCGGAGAAACGGAAACCGCCCGACCAGTTTGCGGCAGTCGAGGAGAATCTTCTTTCCCATCTGGGGGAGTTGTGCGGGGTAGCATATGAATGCTGACCCGGTTTGCCGAGCCCTTGTAATCCCATATTGTAGGCTTCAAGTCTGGCATGTTCTGCGCAATAAGGACCTCTCATCGGGCCGCCTTCGCGGTGTGCGGTAGAGGTGGGTTTGCTGGCCCATTCTCTGGCAAATGCTTTGATCGTCCAAGGGGCAACACAGCAGATTTCCGACGCCCATGCAGGTGTCTTGGGAATGCCGTCTTCTTCACCCAGTACGTATGATTTGTACTGTTCCCAGCCGACGGTATGAGTATCGAGATAATCATGGTCGATGGTGTCTTCGGTGAACCATACATAGGAAATAGCCAAGTTCAATGCATCATCGGTGTTAGGCAGAACGGGAAGCCACTTGCCCTTGCCGAAACGGTTGAATGCCTGTCCGGCGAAGTTCAAGTCCGGTGAGATGTGCAGCAGGAAGATGCCGCAATCCAGGAACCAGTAATACAAAAGACCGGGGAAAGCGCCGAAGTAGCAGGTGGTCTGGGTGCAGGGATCGTGGCCCCAGAGAATAAGCATATCGGTATTTTTTGCGATATCTGAATATTCAGGACCGACCTGTTTGCACTGGCCCATCCAGCCGTCGCCCCAGAAATGCTTTGCTCCCCAGTACCAGCCTTCCCAGCTGTCCGGGTCTCTCATTTGCTGGGTGTAGCCGCCGAAGTTCTGTCTCAGAAGACGGTCGCCGCAGCCATGTCCGTTGAAACCGCCGTGAATCTGCTTGGTT
>CAZLLO010000029.1:0-1316 GCA_964560525.1 uncultured Candidatus Saccharibacteria bacterium
GTTTCGTTTCCGGTTGCGTATGGTGTTTCAAAAGCGTAAGGTGTTAATGCTTTATAGTGCCACGCAATTTTTCCGTCGTTCCAGTTGAATGCGTAGACGCCGTCGTAGGATTCTCTGTATAGTAAGCCATATGCTGATTGTACGGCATAAGCTCCGAAGCTAGATCCGCCCCATGGGTAGTCCATTGCTTGGCTTGTCCATGCTAAATTGCCTGTTTGCAGGTCGTATGCTTCGTATACTCCTTTTTCCATGAGTAATGCTACTTTTCCGTGGTCAGCTGTGTTGCATGATCCGCTGTACATTAGGCCGTTTGATAGTTTGCTCCATAGTATATTGCCTGTTGTTAAGCTTACTGCGGTGATGTTTGTTCCGACGGTGACTCCTGTGATTGGTGAGGATATTCCTGAAGCCATTATTGATATTCCTGCTTCGTAGTCTGTTGTTGCGGGTAGGCTGCTCCATGGCCAGGTTATGTTTGTGTTTACTGTGAAGGCGTAGTTAACTCGGTATCCTGCTGATCCTGCGCCGACTGGTCCTGTTACGGTCCAGTTGATTAGGCGGTATCTGTTTGCTGCGCTTTGGTTTGAGCCTAGGTCTTGTACTGTTAAGAAGTGGTTGTTCATGAAGCATGTTCCGGTTGTTAATGGTGCTATTGAAACGTTTGCTAGAACTGATCCTGTGAATGGGTCGAATTTTATCCATCGTCCATTGCCTACGTATAGTAGTGATACTGATAGTCCTCCGATGTTTGCTGCTGTGCCTGGTGCTGAGGTTCCTGTCCAGATTTCTTCGTATAGAATCATGTTTGGTGCTGCTGCTGGGGGTTGAACTGTTGGTCCAAAGGTTGTTTGTGTGACTGCTGAGGGTACTGGTTGTTCCCAGTAGATTTCTCCTGTGCGTAAGTCGTAGCATTGCCATATGCTTGTGATTACGCCGTTGAAGACTTTTGTTAGGGTTTGATAGCATCTTCCTGCGTAGACGAGACTTGGATTTCCGCCGCCTGCTGCTAAGGATTTTTGTCCTTCAGGTCCGCCGATGAGGCCAGAGACTGATCCTTGTCTTCTCCAGACTACGTGGGCGGTTTCAGGTGCCAAGACGTATGGGTGGAAGTTGTAGTTGCTTCTGTATGCGTTTGTGTTTTCTGGCCAGTTTGGTCCGCTTCCAACTATTCCTGTGCCTGGGTAGTTGCCTGCGATTGTCCACCATTCTCTGTTTTCAGGTGATATGGGTCTTGTCCAGTAATCATTAGGTAATGGTGATGCTGGCCATGATGATACCCAGTTTTCTTGGACTACAAGTGGTTGTTCGTTGGTGGA
>CAZLLO010000029.1:1326-1817 GCA_964560525.1 uncultured Candidatus Saccharibacteria bacterium
TGGTTTGTAGTATGTTGATTTGGTGAAGCTTACGGTTTGGGCGCCAACGAAGGTTCCTGCGTCTACTGAATAGTTTCCTGGTGGGTAGTATCCGCCTGGCCAATCTAGTTTAACTGTCCATGTTCCGGTTTGGTCGGGTATGTATTCAAACCATGCTGTTCCGTCTCCTTTGTATGAGTCTATTGGGCTGATTACATCTTGTGTTCCGTCTGGTTTTGTGAATGTTACGATGAATCCTTTGAGTTGTCGGCTTACGTGTGTTGGGGGTTGCATCCATAAGTTTACTAGTAATGGTTGGTCGATTCCAATTGGGTTTGGTGAAAAGCTAAGATAAACTGTTGGTTCTACTTCTAAGTCGGGAGTTACGCCTGTAGGAAGAGCAATTGAACCCCCATCTCTAACATTTGTTGGAGTTACGCTTGGGGGAACAACTGTTTGTGCATCAACGGGTTGTACTAGAAAAGCAGCTGACGTCATCAGTAAAATTAGTA
>CAZLLO010000030.1:0-1744 GCA_964560525.1 uncultured Candidatus Saccharibacteria bacterium
AAGGACAAATCAGAATCTAAACCCAAAATTCAGGGCTGGTTCAAATTTGTATTTCTGTACCCCGTTTTCAACAGATGCAAAGGATTCAGGAAAATTGGTGTTTACAGGCCAGTATTTGAGTGCAATAGCAGGTTCTACGAACAAACGTTTCTTAAAAAACTCAAAGCGGTAGCCTGTTATAAACTGAAGATACAACTGAAAACCCTTCTGGATCTTATTGTTATCCGTATCATAGAATTGTTGAAGAAAAAAAGTTGGTTCAATTGTAGTAAATAAGTTCTTCCACAGGAATCGCTGATAGCCCAATCCAATTCCAGACGCTCTCACTTTACCCGGGTAATATTCCTCGGAAGATCCATACGTTCCCAATGGCTCATAATACGTCCAGGTGATAGCCTCAACAATGATGTTATCCTTTTGTGTGAGCCTGTACCCATAGTTCAATTGAATGTATCTGGCCGAATCTCCAATATTTCCCAGGAGGAAAAGTGAACTTCCTATTGAATGCCGTTTGAAATCAGCATCTTTGTTTTCTGTCTGGCAAAGTGCCATTGCTGAAAACATAACAATCGTCAGCGTTGTAAAGATTAACTTTTTCATAATTCATGGTTTTTAATAGAAATTCTTTTTTTAAGTCTAATTTTCAGCTGGATTAACTGATACAAGTGTTAAGTTCAAATCACGGATTGTATTTAATATCCCGTGTAAATGAGCATCTTTTTTCAATTTTCTTTTCATAAATACTATGGCATACACCATCCAGGTAACTATCCACATGGTTTCAGACATTTAAAATCTTTGTCCTTTTTAGTGTCATATATAGGACAGGCTGTTGAGAAGCATTTCATCCTGCCATGAAGGATTCTTACCCCCCATGGAACATATCCTGCACACATCAGCAAAGCGCCAACAGAGCTTATTAGTTCGATATCCGGATTGTTCAGGAGTAAAGGCCTGCAACAATGCAAATCCCTTGCCATGTACTAATGAATTTTTCTTTCATCAGACCGAATGCCTGTATTGAAGCGCCGATGGGTAATAATGGCAACAACCAAACCACCCAGAGTAAACCTGCTTTATTTACAATGACATTGAGAAAAGGAACGAATTCCTGAAATTGAGCTTCTGGTAATGTGTCAAATGCCGAAAGTACCAAACATAAAGCTCCTTTATCAACAGCCAGGATAAATGCTCCAAATACTCCCATAATCCCTCCCCAAAATCCTAACCTTTTACCTTCGCCCTGCAACACATTCATTATACTAACCAATCCAATAATGATAACGGGTACCGCAAACATTACGATTAAATGACCGATGTGATATACAGGCTGCTTGTGAAACCTTACAACCAATTGCTCAACTGTTTGAAGCGCTTCAAGCTTCAGAAGATTTGGGTGCATTAAAAATCCTGTGAGCAGCATTACCGGGAAAGTCATAATTGATAATGCAAAACCTTTCTTTTTAATTGTTTCTATTTTCATAACTTACTAGATTAAATAACCTTCATCATTAATTTTTGCTTTCTTCAGGATTAATTGAAATAAGTTTTAGATTTAAATCTCTTATTTGGTTCAGTATTCCGTGCAGATGAGCTTCATCTTTAATATTTCCGGAAAACCTGGTATTTATACCATCATAACTTATTACTATTCCATCAAACCAGTCCATCCATTTCTTATCAAGATGTCCCTCAACAATAATTTCGATTTTACCTTTCATATTTGATTGAATGAATTATGTAG
>CAZLLO010000031.1:0-1734 GCA_964560525.1 uncultured Candidatus Saccharibacteria bacterium
TTATAAAGATTTCAATGACATAAAAGAGATTATCTCACAAATTAAGAAGATTTCAAGTATCATTTCTTATGAAATGATTTGCTATGAAAAAGATGTGGCTAATCCATTAATTTGGCCTTTTATAGATGGAGACCCTAACAATAGTATTCTCTATAAAGTTCAATCCAAACATGTCCAAGAGGCTAATAGTAACCCTTGAAGTATCAAATCAACAAGTTAATAATTTAGAGATCAAAGGCTAACTGGGGATTAATGCCTGCCTGACCAAAAAGAGATTGATTCCATTGGCAATAACCATATTCAAGCTGATATAATACGGAATACGTTCTTTCTCGTTGGAAATAACATTTTAATCTCATGTATTACGCAATTTATTCTTGTTATTACGCCTATTATTATCTATGACTTAACTAAGTCAATTGCTCTTGGAAGTTTAGCAA
Source organism: uncultured Candidatus Saccharibacteria bacterium (assembly GCA_964560525.1). GTDB lineage: Bacteria > Patescibacteriota > Dojkabacteria > SC72 > SC72 > UBA12078. The sequence continues at coordinate 441 of CAZLLO010000031.1, forward strand.
CCTCTTTGATTTTAAGTGCTGATTTGCCTGCAAATTATCCCGCAGGAAGACTTGCTGATAGTGTCGGTAGGAAAAAAACGCTCATACTGGGGGCTACTATTGGCCTCATTGGTTTATTCTTGATGTTTATTTCACGTTTTTTTGTCTTGGAATGGCTGTTTTGGGTTGGCATAGTAATTTTTGGATTTAGCACGGGTTTTATAGTACTAAATAGAGCTGCTATTATGGATATGTATCCTAACAAGAGAGGTCAAAGTCTAGGATACTTAAATACAGGAGGATTTATTGGAGCTATGATGGCTCCTTTGCTTATTGCAATTATTACCAGCGCATGTACAGGAACGTCTTTTTTATCTGGCTTTAACTATTACGACATAATTCTTTTTCTCTGCATACCTTTTATTGCTCTTTCAGGTTTCTTATTATTCGGAGTTAGAAAAGATACAAAAACTATAGCGCAAATTCTTAATAAAAATGACACTGAGTCAAATATTGATTGCCCCATAAAGGACAAAAAAACCCAAATATTTACAGGTCCGAATGCTAAGCGCGATCTTTTCTTTGCATTTCTAATTGGTTCATTATCCGTTGGAGGAGTCTCAATTGCTTTATCCCTTTCTCCAACAGTATTGCATATTCTAAATGTAGAATTGGGGTGGATTAGTTTTGCAGTCGCATTGATTAGTTTTGGAACTAGTGGCTTATCGATCTTTTTAGGAAGAGCATCTGATAAGATCGGTAGAAAGAAGATAATACTTATTGGTATAATATTGATGAGTATTGGTCTTTGTGTTTTACCTATTTCTCAAAATGTGTTTCTAATCACTGTTTCTAATTTTCTTATCGGTTTAGGTGGTGGAGCTATGGCGATTGCTTCAACGTCGTTGATTTGTGATTTAGTTAATCCGGAGAATCGAGGAAAAATCTTTGGCATAAATAGTATAGTGATAAACTTATTTACGTTAACTTTACCACCGATTTCAGCGATTTTCTTTACTTCCTTTGGTGCTTTTTCAGTCTCATTAATTGGATTATTGATGGCTTTGATAGCGGTATTGTCAGTTTTTGGTCTTTCAAATCGGTCCTAAATGGAAAAAATTGTTTAGCAATACAAACATATTTTGAAGCTTTTTCTTTTCTGGACTATTCTTTTTTGGTGAACGTAGAAAGGCTTAAGTGTAAACTTCCAAGTTTGCGAGCGGGAAATAATTAACAAGTGTTATATAGCTATGTCTATAACTAAAAAATCAAGAGGCAAATACCATTTTGAAAATGAACTACTTAGGATTCATCG